>JAURVZ010000090.1 GCA_030655215.1 Pseudolabrys sp.
CTAAGAAACACCGCGCGCGGAGCGCCAGGCAATCGGCAACTTCGTGGGGACTACATCTGTGCACACTACAAACACACGTGCACAGAGCTGCGGGGTTGTTGTGACCCCGGCGTTCCGCGCGCCCTCGTTTATCGAGGGCGAGGATGGGAATGCGAGATCAAGCGGCGGCCTGCCCGGGGCCGATCAAAAATACGGGCGATGAATCACGCCCGCTGTTTGACAATCGAATCTGCGATTGCCGACCGGCCTTACGCCACGCGCCCTCTATTCACCTGGCTCTGCACGAAACCCGCCGTCGATGCATAACCGCGCACGATCGCCATGCGCTGCTCGTGACTGAGCACATCGTCGATATTGGCAAAGCCCTGCGGCGCCAGTTGCTCGACAACGTCGATGACACCTTCCGGCCCGCCTTTGCGGTTCATCTTGACGATCTGCGCCGTCAGCGGCAGCCGTTCCTGCTCATACAGCCACAGCGCATGCATCGGATTGTCGGCGCTCGCCAGTTTATCCGCGAGACAACGCGCATCGAGGATCGCCTGCGACGCACCATTCGAGCCAACCGGATACATCGGATGCGCGGCGTCACCCAGGAGCGAGACGCGGCTGTGCGACCAGCGCGGCAGAGGCTCACGATCGCACAAGGGATATTCCCAGAACTCGCCGGTCGCCTCGATCAGATGCGAGACATCGACATAAGGCAGGTTGAACTTCTCGACATAGGGCCGCAGATCGTCCCAGCGGCCTTGGCGCGACCAGTCTTCCTTGCGCGGCGGCGTGCCGCCTTCGGACACTTTCGCCATCACCGCCCAGTTGGTCAGCTTGCGGTCCGGCGCTGTGCCATTGGCGATCGGATAGAGTACGAACTTCGCCTCCATGCCGCCGGCGATGATCATCGAGCGGCCGGTCATGAATTGCGGCCAGTCAACGGCGCCGCGCCACAGCATGGTGCCGTTCCAGAGGGCAGGGCCTTCGTTCGGAAACAGCGTCGCACGGACGTATGAATGAATGCCATCGGCGCCGATCAGCACATCGCCGCGCACCGTCTTCAGATGGCTGCCGGCGCGGTCGAAGAAATAGGCGGTGACGCCACCTTCGTCCTGCGTGAAGGAGCCGAGCCGATGGCCGGTGTGGATCTTGCCCTCGCCAAGCCGCGCCCGCGCCGCCTGATAGATGACGCCTTGCAGCCGGCCGCGATGGATCGAGAACTGCGGCACGTCGAAGCCGGCATCGGTTCCGCGCAATTCATGCCAGACGGTCTGGCCGAAGCGGTTGGCGTAGAACAATTCGTGGGTGCGGATGGCGACGGCGTCGAGCCGCTCGAGCAGGCCGAGCTCTTTCAACTCGCGGATCGCGTGCGGCAGGGTGTTGATGCCGACGCCGAGTTCACGAATGGCGTCGGACTGCTCAAAAATTTCGCAGTCAATGCCGCGGGCGTGCAGCATCAGGGCGGTGGTCAGCCCGCCTACGCCTCCGCCAACGATTATGACCTTCATGCGAGAACCCGCGTTACGCCCGTCCACTGGTTAATGTCATCGCACTGCGGAAAAATCCGGGCAACCCGGATCTCCGAACAGGGTAACCGGCGGAAAATACTTTAAACCTAAAATATTTATGTTGCCAGCATACCGGCGACGGCGCACACTATTGGCTACTGACCCTCCGAGAGATGGAGCCGGCCGATGCGTGCGGCGATGCGTACCGTTATTCTGGGCGGCGGCCCCGGCGGGCTTTATTTTGCGATCTCGCTGAAGCTGCGCAACCCGGCGCATGAAGTTGTCGTCATCGAGCGCAACAAGCCGGACGATACGTTCGGCTGGGGCGTGGTGCTCTCCGAGGACACGCTCGGCAATCTCGACGCTAACGACCCGGAAAGCGCGCAGGCCATCCGCGACGGCTTTGTCTATTGGGATGATGTCGCCGTGCATTATCGCGGCGCGGTGATGCGCTCCGGCGGTCACGGCTTCTCCGGCATCGGCCGCATGCGGCTGCTGAACATCTTGCAGGAACGCGCCCGCGCTCTCGGCGTCGATCTGCGCTTCGAGACGGAAGCCTCGCCGCTCGAGGCCTATAAGGACTACGACCTGATCGTCGGCGCTGATGGCGTCAATTCGCGCGTCCGCGCGGCGCATGCTGATGTGTTCAAGCCAGACATCGATGTCCGCGCCTGCAAATATATCTGGCTTGGCACCAAGCAGAAATTCGACAAGGCCTTCACCTTCATCTTTGAAGAAACCGAGCACGGCTGGATCTGGGCGCACGCCTATCAATTCGATGCCGATACGGCGACGTTCATTGTCGAATGCGCGGAGGACACATGGCGCAAGCTCGGCTTCGACAAGATGGAAGGCGACGAGGCGCTGCGCGCCTGCGAGAAGATCTTCGCCGCTTACCTGAACGGCAATGCCTTGATGTCGAATGCCAAGCATCTGCGCGGCTCGGCCTGGCTGAACTTCAACCGCGTTCTGTGCGAACGCTGGTCGACTGGCAATATCGTGCTGCTCGGCGACTCCGCCGCGACCGCGCATTTCTCGGTCGGCTCCGGCTCCAAGCTGGCGCTGGAAAGCGCCATTGCACTGGCGAATTATGTCGATACCGAACCGACATTGGCCGAAGCCTTCAAGCGCTATGAGGAAGAGCGCCGGCTTCAGGTGCTGCGCCTGCAGAATTCGGCGCGCAATTCGACAGAATGGTTCGAGGATGTCGAGCGCTATCTCAATCTCGATCCGGTGCAGTTCAATTATTCTCTGCTGACCCGCTCGCAGCGCATCAGCCACGAAAATCTGCGTGAGCGCGATCGCGACTGGCTGGCGGCGGCGGAAATGTGGTTCGAGCAGAAGGCGACCGGCAAGGTGCCGAAGAAGGCCAAGCCGCCCATGTTCGTGCCGTTGAAAGTGCGTGGCGTCGAACTGAAGAACCGCGTCGTCGTCTCGCCAATGGCGCAGTATCGCGCCGTCGATGGCGTGCCGACCGACTGGCATTTCGTGCATTACGCCGAGCGCGCCAAAGGCGGCGCCGGTCTGGTGTTCACCGAGATGACCTGCGTCTCGCCGGAAGGGCGCATCACGCCGGGCTGCACTGGGCTTTATAATGACGAGCAGGAAAAGGCGTGGAAGCGCATTGTTGATTTCATCCACGCCGAGACCGACGCCAAGATCGCGCTGCAACTCGGTCATTCCGGTGCCAAGGGATCAACCCAGCTTGGTTGGGAAGAATCCGATGCGCCGTTGACCTCCGGCAACTGGCCGATTGTCTCGGCGTCGGATGTGCCGTGGAGCCCGAACAATCAGACGCCGCGCGCGCTGACGCGCCAGGATATGGACGAGGTGCGCGACCAGTTCGTCCGCGCCACTGAGGCGGGCAACCGCGCCGGCTTCGACTGGCTCGAGTTGCATTACGCGCACGGCTACCTGATGTCGGCCTTCATCACGCCGCTGACCAACAAGCGCACCGATGACTATGGCGGCAGCTTAGAGAACCGCATGCGCTTTCCGCTCGAAGTGTTTCATGCCGTGCGCAAGGTCTGGCCGGATGACAAGCCGATCTCGGTGCGCATTTCGGCCAATGACTGGGTCGGCGATGGCGGCGTGACGCCGCAGGAAGCTGTCGAGATTTCGCAAATGCTGCGCGAGGCCGGCGTCGATCTCATCGACGTCTCTGCCGGCCAGACCTCGCTGGACGCCAAGCCTGTCTATGGCCGCATGTTCCAGACGCCGTTCTCGGATCGCATCCGCAACGAGGCCGGTGTCGCCACGCTCGCCGTCGGCAATATCTACGAACCCGACCACGTCAATTCGATATTGATGGCCGGCCGCGCCGATCTCGTTTGCCTCGCGCGGCCGCATCTCGCCAATCCATACTGGACGCTGCATGCCGGCGCCGACGCGCATTATCAGGGCACGACCTGGCCGAAGCCGTATTGGCCGGGCCGCGATCAGATGCATCGCCTCAAGTCGCGTCCCGATGTGCTGACGGGGAAGGTGTGATGGGCGCGCTTACTGGCAAGCACGTTCTGATTACCGGCGGCGGCACTGGCATCGGTGCGGCCATCGCGCGTGCGTTCAGCAAAGAGGGCGCCAAGCTGTCGCTCGCCGGACGGCGGCAAGCGCCGCTCGATGCGATGGCGAAGGAATTGCCGGACGCCAAGGCCATCGTCGCCGACATCACCAGGGAAACAGACTGCGCCGCCATGGTGCAAGCCGCGCAAGCTGCGCACGGGCCGATCGATATCGTCATCGCCAATGCCGGGGCCGCATCGAGCGCGCCCGTGGCGAAGATCGGTCTCAAGGCCTGGCAGGAGGCGATTGACGTCAATCTGACCGGCAGCTTTCTCACCGTCAGCGCCGCGCTCGCCGATGTCACGCGCGCGCCGGGCGGCCGCATTGTCTTCATCGCGTCGACGGCCGGCCTCAAAGGCTACGCCTATGTCGCCGCTTACGTCGCCGCCAAGCACGGCGTCGTCGGCTTGATGAAAGCCTTGAGCATCGAGCTCGCCTCCAAGGGCGTCACCGTCAATGCCGTCTGCCCGGGCTTCACCGATACGCCGCTGCTTGAGGCGTCCGCCGCCAACATCTCCGCCAAGACCGGGCGCAGCGCCGATGACTCGCGCGCCGCTCTCGCCAAGGACAACGCGCATGGCCGCCTGATCACGCCGGAGGAAGTGGCCAGCACCGTGCTCTGGCTTTGCTCGCCGGGCGCGGCCTCGGTCAACGGCCAGGCGGTCGCCGTCACCGGAGGCCCGCTATGACCGTCGCCAGCAAAAAGCGCGAGATTGTCCCCGCGCGCCCTTTGAGCAAGCAGCGGCTGCGCCTGTGGATCCGCCTGTTGCGCGCCGCGCGCGGCATCGAGGTCGAGTTGCGCGAACGCCTGCGCAAGGAATTCGCGATCACGCTGCCGCAGTTCGACGTCATGGCCGCGCTGGCCCGCAACAGTGACGGCATGAATATGACCGAGCTGTCGCGTCTGTTGATGGTGTCGAACGGCAATGTCACCGGCATCATCGATCGTCTTGCCGCTGACAAGATCGTGCTGCGTCAGGCGCCGGCGACCGACCGGCGATCCTACATCGTCCGGCTTACGCCGAAAGGCGCATCGCAGTTCGCCATCGTCGCCAAGGCGCATGAAAGCTGGGTTGACGAATTGCTGGCCGAATTCGACACCGCAAAAACCGAAGACCTTATCGACATTCTGGGAGCGCTGGCGGCAGACCGCCGCGGAGAAAAACAATGACTGGCATGACAAATTTCAAGCCCAAGCATTTCAACTGGCGCGTCGATGGCAAGGTTGCCGTCATCACGCTGCAGCGCCCCGAGCGCAAAAATCCGATGACGTTCGACTCGTACGCCGAGTTGCGCGACACGTTCCGCGACCTTGTCTATGCCGACGACATCAAGGCGGTGGTGTTCGGCTCGAACGGCGGCAACTTCTGCTCCGGCGGCGACGTGCATGACATTATCGGCCCGCTGTTCGACAAGGACATGAAGGGTCTGCTCGCCTTCACGCGCATGACCGGCGATCTGGTGAAGGCGATGCGTGCCTGTCCGCAGCCGATCATCGCGGCCATCGACGGCGTGTGCGTCGGCGCCGGCGCGATGATCGCCTTGTTCAGCGACATGCGTATCGCCACGCCGGCGGCAAAAGCGGCGTTTCTGTTCACGCGTGTCGGCCTTGCCGGTTGCGATATGGGCGCTTGCGCCATGCTGCCGCGTGTCATCGGCCAGGGCCGCGCCTCCGAATTGCTTTACACCGGCCGCTCAATGTCGGCGGACGAGGGCGAGCGCTGGGGCTTCTACAACAAGCTCGTCGATGCCGCAGCGCTGGATGCTGAGGCGCTCAAGCTGGCGCATCAACTCGCCGATGGCCCGACCTTCGCGCACATGATGACAAAGACCATGCTGGCGCAGGAATGGTCAATGTCGATCGACATGGCGATCGAAGCCGAAGCGCAGGCGCAGGCGATCTGCATGCAGACGCAGGATTTCCGCCGCGCTTATGATGGCTTCGTGTCCAAGTCGAAACCCGACTTCGCGGGAGACTGATCGATGCCGGACAAGACCTTCCTCGACTGGCCGTTCTTCGAGCCGCGCCATCGCGTGCTGGCGGCGAAGCTTGAGGCATGGGCGGGCGATAATTTGAAGTCGGTCGATCATCACGATGTCGATGCCGCGTGCCGCAAACTGGTGGCGCAACTCGGCGATGCCGGGTTCCTTCAACACACCGCGCCGGGCGACACTGACGCCGAGAAGATCGATGTGCGCTCGCTGGCGCTGACCCGGGAAATCCTTGGCCGTCATTCCGGTCTCGCTGACTTCGCCTTCGCCATGCAGGGCCTCGGCGCCGGGCCGATCTCGCTGTTCGGCACACCAGCGCAGCGCTCCGAATGGCTGACGAAAACCCGCGCCGGCAAGGCGATTGCCGCCTTCGCGCTGTCGGAAGCCGCGTCCGGCTCCGATGTTGCCAATATCACGACGGCCGCACGCAAGGATGGCGACGGTTACGTCCTCGACGGTGAGAAGTACTGGATCTCGAACGGCGGCATTGCCGATCTTTATGTCGTCTTCGCCCGCACCGGCGAAGCGCCCGGCGCGCGCGGCCTGTCGGCCTTCATCGTCGAAGGTTCAAACCCGGGTCTGTCGATCACCGAGCGCATCGAGGTCATCGCGCAGCATCCGCTGGCACGTCTCACCTTCAAGAACTGTCGCGTGCCCGCCGACGCGCTGATCGGCAAGGCCGGCGACGGCTTCAAGATCGCGATGGCGACGCTCGATGTCTTCCGCACCACGGTCGGCGCTGCCGCGCTCGGCTTTGCCCGCCGCGCGCTCGACGAAACATTGAAGCGCGCCGCGACGCGCAACCTGTTCGGCGCGCCGCTCGGCGACCTGCAAATGGTGCAGGGCCACATCGCCGATATGGCGCTCGATATCGATGCCGCGGCGCTGCTGGTTTACCGCGCCGCCTGGACCAAGGATCAGGGCGCGGCGCGCGTCACGCGCGAAGCGGCAATGGCCAAGCTGCACGCCACCGAAGCGGCGCAGCGGGTCATCGATACTGCCGTGCAAATTCACGGCGGTGATGGCGTCCGCTCCGGTCATCCGGTCGAGACGCTCTATCGTGAAATCCGGGCGCTGCGCATCTACGAGGGCGCGTCCGATGTGCAGAAGATTGTAATCGCTCGTTCAGTCCTTGCCGGGGCCGCGGAGCAGTAGAATGACAATGACATCCAAACTTAGTCCAACCGCGCACACCGACACCTTCACGCGCGATAATTTGCCGCCCTTCGACCAGTGGCCGGAAATGCTGCTCGACCGGCCGGAATTCCAGTATCCGGATTATCTCAACGCCGCGGTCGAACTGACCGACCGCCTGGTTGAGAAAGGTTTCGGCGACCGTACGGCGCTGATCGGCAATGGCCGCCGCCGCACCTACAAGGAGTTGTCAGACTGGACCAACCGGCTGGCCAATGCGCTGGTCGATAATTACGGCGTAAAGCCCGGAAATCGCGTGTTAATTCGCTCCGGTAACAATCCGGCGCTGGTGGCGGCGTGGCTGGCGGCAACGAAGGCCGGCGCTGTCGTCGTCAACACGATGCCGATGCTGCGCGCCGGCGAACTCGGAAAGATCATCGACAAGGCCGAGATCACCTTGGCTCTGTGCGACAGCCGCATTGCCGATGAACTGATCGCCTGCGCCAAGACCAGCAAGTTCCTCAAGCAGGTGGTCAATTTCGACGGCACGTCGAACCACGATGCCGAGCTCGATCGCATCGCGCTCGACAAGCCGGTCAAGTTCGACGCCGTGAAGACAGGCCGCGACGATGTCGCATTGCTCGGCTTTACGTCGGGGACGACCGGCGAGCCGAAAGCGACCATGCATTTCCATCGCGATCTGTTGATGATCGCCGATGGCTATGCCCGTGAAGTGCTCAATGTCACCGAGAACGATGTTTTCGTCGGCTCGCCGCCGCTGGCTTTCACCTTCGGCCTCGGTGGTCTTGCGATTTTTCCGCTGCGCTTCGGCGCTACGGCGACATTGCTTGAGAGCGCCTCGCCGCCGAACATGATCCAGATCATCGAGAATTATAAGGCGACGATCTGCTTCACCGCGCCGACCGCCTATCGCGCCATGATGGCCGCGATGGACAAGGGCGCCGATCTGTCGTCGCTGCGCATTGCGGTGTCGGCCGGCGAAACGCTGCCGGCGCCGGTCTTCGAGGAATGGACGCGCAAGACTGGTACGCCGATCCTCGATGGCATCGGCTCGACCGAGATGCTTCACATCTTCATCACCAACCGCATCGGCGATGCGCGCGGTGGCGCGACCGGCAAGCCGGTTGGCGGTTACGTCGGCAAAATCGTCGACAAGAACATGAATGAAGCGCCGCGCGGCGAGATCGGCCGCCTGGCCGTGCGCGGCCCGACCGGCTGCCGCTATCTCGCCGACAAACGGCAGAAAGAATACGTCAAGGACGGCTGGAATCTGACCGGCGACACTTTCATGCAGGACGCGGACGGCTATTTCCATTTCGTCGCCCGCGCCGACGATATGATTGTCTCCGCTGGCTACAACATCGCCGGGCCCGAAGTCGAAGCCGCGCTGCTGTCGCATGCCGATGTCGCCGAGTGCGCCGTGGTCGGCGCCACCGATCCGGACCGTGGCGAGATCGTCGCCGCCTTCATCGTGCTGCGCGCGAACGTCGCCGCTGACGAGGCCTGCGCCAAGATGCTGCAGGACCACGTCAAGGCAGTCATCGCGCCGTACAAATATCCCCGCGCCGTGCATTTCGTCGAGGCTCTGCCGAAGACGCAGACCGGCAAGATCCAGCGCTTCCGCTTGCGCCAGCCATAGGCATAGCCATGAAAAATCATATTCACGTTGTTCAGCCGGAATCCTGGGCGGCGCCGAAAGGCTACGCCAACGGCGTCGTCGCCGAGGGCCGTCAGGTCTACATTGCCGGCCAGATCGGCTGGTCGGCCGACGCCAAGCTGGTGAGTTCCGACTTTGTCGCGCAGGTTGAACAGGCGCTGTCCAACATCGTCCAGGTTTTAGCCGCGGCCGGCGGCGAGCCCTCGCACATCACGCGATTGACGTGGTATTTGACCGACAAACCCGAGTATATGTCTCGGCAGAAGGAAATCGGGGCAGCCTATCGCCGCGTCATTGGCCGGCACTTTCCGGCCATGTCCGCGATTGTGGTGGCCGGCCTGATTGAAGACGGGGCCAAGGTCGAGATCGAGGCGACGGCGGTGCTTCCGCCGGTTTAGCGCGGCACATCCGGCATTGGTCACCCCAAAAGCGCAGGGAAGAAAATGTCGGAATCGGATTCGAAGTACAGCGGCCGCCGCGAAGACAAGCGCTTCATCACCGGGCAGGGCTCATACACCAACGACCGCAATCTGCCCGGCCAGGCGCACGCCATTTTCCGCCGCTCCGATCGTGCGCATGCGCTGATCAAGGCGATCGACATTGAGGCGGCGAAGGCCAGCCCCGGCGTCATCGCCATCGTCACCGGCAAGGACATCGCACAGGAAGGTTACACCACGCTGCCGCCATTGCAGCCGCCGCCGGGCCGTGGCGGCATGACGGTCGCGACGCCGGTGCGTCCGCCGCTGGCGCTCGACAAGGTGCGCTTCGCCGGCGAGGAAGTCGCCATCGTTGTCGCGGAAACCGCGGCACAGGCACGTGACGCCGCCGATCTCATCGAAGTTGAGTATGAAGAGCTGGAGGTCTTGATCGGACCGGCGCGCGCCATGAAAGGCACCGTCAATCTGCACGACAACATCCCGGGCAATCTGGTTTTCGATTACGAATATGGCGACGAGAAAGCCGTCGCTGACCTGTTCGCCCGCGCCGCCGGTACCGTAACGCTGGATGCGGAAAGCCCGCGCGTCGCGCCGACGCCGATGGAAATCCGCAGCGCGCTGGTTTCCTACGACGAAGCCAAGGACATTTACGAATTCATCAGCCCCAATCAGGGTGGTCCGTCTTTCGGCCATGAACTGTCGATGATGACCGGCATTCCGCATGAGAAAATCCGCGTGCCGATGCTCGATGTCGGCGGCGCTTTCGGCGCGCGCACGGCGCCGTTCCCGGAATATCCAGTGCTGATGTATCTGACGAAGAAGCTCAAGCGGCCGATCAAGTGGCTGTCGACGCGCTCGGAAGATTTCCTCACCGACAATCACGGCCGCGCCATCTCGCTGCGCGGCGAACTCGCCTACGATGCGAACGGCAAGTTCCTTGCCATTCGCACTGAATGGCTGTGCGACTCGGGCGCCTATCTGGCGCATGCCGGCGTCTTCACCAATTCGAACAACGGCCGCGTCATCGCCGCCGGCGCGTATAGCGTCGAGGCGTTCTATGGCCGGCATCGTCAGGTGATGACCAACACCGCGCCGACCAATGCTTATCGCGGCGCCGGACGTCCGGAAGCGAATTACATCATCGAGCGTCTGGTCGATGAAGCCGCCGCCAAACTCGACATGGATCCGTTCGAGCTGCGCCGCCGCAACATGCTCAAGAAATCGCAGTTTCCCTACAAGACCTTGACCGGGGCCATGTTCGACAGCGCCGATTTCCATGCGCTGGTCGCCAAGGTCAAAGAGGAGTGCGACTGGAAGGGCTTTGCCAAGCGCCGGCGCGAGTCGCGCAAGAACGGCAAGCTGCGCGGCATCGGCTCCGCCGTTTTCATCGAGCCGTCGGGCGGCGGTGGCATGAAGAAGGACGAGGTCGCGGTCGTGTTCGAGAAGGATGGCGGCGTTACGCTGTACAGCGTTGCCGGCCCGAGCGGGCAGGGACATGAAACGGTGTTCCCGCAGTTGCTCGCGGGCTGGCTCGGCATCGACAGCGGGAAGGTCTCGCTGAAGGCTGGCGATCCGGATGGCCCGCATCTTGTCGGTCACGCGGCCATTGGTTCGCGCTCGGCCTTCTCGCAGGGCAGTTCCTACAAGATCGCGTCGGACATGATCATCGACAAGGCGAAGAAGATCGCCGCCGATGAACTGGAAGCGAGCCCGGGCGATATCGAATTTTCCAACGGCGTGTTCACCATTGCCGGCACTGACCGCACGATGACGATGAGCAAGGTCGTCGAGAAGAGCTGCATGATGGTGCCGAACCCGCTCGATACGATCGCCGCCTATGGCGTGTCGCTCGCATTCCCGAGCGGCGCGCATGTCGTCGAGGTAGAGATCGATGCCGACACCGGCAAGGTCGATGTGGTGCGCTACACGGCGACCGACGACATCGGCAATGTTCTTAATCAGGTGCTCGCCAACGGCCAGATTTCAGGCGGCATCGTGCAGGGCGCGGGCCAAGTGTTCGGCGAGAACTGCCAATATGATGAGACGGACGGTCAGTTGATCACCGGCAGCTTCATGGATTATTGCATGCCGCGCGCGCATCTTATTCCCGAGGTCAACCTGACCAACGTCGTTTGCCCGACGCCGAACAATCCGCTCGGCGTCAAAGGCGTCGGCGAGGCCGGCACGACAGGTTCGATGCCAGCTTGCATGAATGCAGTGCTGAATGCCCTGCGTCCCGTCGGCGTCAAGCATCTCGACATGCCGATCACGCCGTCGCGCGTCTGGAGCGCAATCGATGCGGCGAAGTCATCTGCCGCTTAAGGGCAGGTGGCTTAGTTGAAGCGGTGGCTGGCGGCGGATTCGCTGGAATAGGGGCCGGCCTGCATGGCGGGCGGCTCTTCGGATTCGGCTAAGGTCAGGTAGAGCTGTTCAAGCCGGAGATAGCGCTCACGACTTTCTTCGTCGTCAGTCTGGTTCGCCAGCGAGGCGCAAGTCGCCGCTTGGCGTTTGAGGCATTTCACCGTCGTCATAGCCGTATAACCTTTCGACTATTTCCACTGTTTGCATTGCACCATCAAAAATAGTGCGACGCAACATAAATTCACAAAACCCTCATAAAAGAGAAAGACTGACCCGTCTGGCGGGTTACGCAAAGCCGAACAGTCGTTTGGGTGTTGTCTGAAACAACGCCCTACGGTCATGAAGGTTCGGCACCAGGTGCCCGGCCAGCTCGACCAACGGTCCGTAGTCCTGGCGCTCCGGCGCCCGCAGAAAGGGCCAATCCGACGCCCACAGGCAGTTTTCCGGGGTAAAGGCGTCGAGAACCGCCCGTACGAACGGCCAGCAGTCCTCGAACGGGTAGGCTCGTTGCGAGAATTTGGAGTAGCCGGATAGTTTGACGCTGACCCGCCGCGTCCTGGCCAGCTCCAGCAGGGCCGCAAATCCGGGCTGGCCAAGGCCGGCGGACGGGGTCGGCCGGCCGAGATGGTCGATCAATACCTTGACCGGAATGCTCTCGATCCACGGCACATACATCAGCAACTGGTCATGTTCGCTCTGGATCTGCATGAACATGTCCAGGTCGGTCAGCTTGCGGATAAGCGGTTCGGCGGCCTTGTAATAATCATTGCCGTGGAAGGTCGGATTGAACGCGGCGCCGATGATGCCTTGCGCTTTCAGCTCGCGCAGGTCGTCAACACTGGCGTCGAACGGGATGATGGCGATGCCCTTGAGCCGATCCTTGTCATTGGCGATGGCATCGAGCATGGCGCTGTTGTCGCCGCCATAGCCGGAGTTCGGCTGCACCATGAGCGAATGGCTGACGCCATAGGTCTTCATCACCTGACGCAACTGCGCTGCGGTGCCGATCTCCTGGCCGGACGGCTTGTACGGAATGGCCGGGTCGTAAGGAAAACGCGCCGGATCGAACACATGCGTATGGCAGTCGATCTTCGGTTCCTGAAACAAAGTCATTGGTCGTCAGCCCTTGAGAGCGTGGCGTATGGCACGCCAGGCGAATGTGATGGCAGGGCCGAGCGTGATGCCGGGCCCGGGATAGGTGCCGCCCATGACCGACTGCATGTCGGCGCCGCAGGCATAAAGCCGCGCAATCGGCACGTCGTTATGGCCGAGCACCTGCGCGTCTTCGCTGGTCACGAGGCCACTGGCGGCGCCGATATCGCCGGGCACCAGGCGGATGGCATAAAATGGCGCAGTGTCGATCGGCCCGAGATTCGGGTTCGGCGTCACCGCCGGATCGCCCGCATTGCGGTGATAGGCGGTGCTGCCGCGGTTGAATTCAGGATCGACGCCGGTTTTCGCGTAGCCATTCATCGCCGCGACGGTGTGTTCCAGATTATTAGCGTCGATGCCGAGCTGCCCGGCCAGCCCGCGCAACGTCGCGTCCTTCACCAGATAGCCGTCGGCCAAGAACGGCTTCAACCCATAGCCGCCGGGGCGGACCATGCCGAGGCCGTAACGCTTGAGCGCCACTGCATCGGCGATGAGAAATGCCGGAATGCTCGGACTGCGTTTGTGCGCGTCGAACATGGCGCGCGCGAACAAATGGTAACTGGTCGATTCATTGACGAAGCGTTTGCCGCTTGAATTGACGCAAACCGTGCCGGGCTTGGAGCGGTCGAAGACGAAATGCGGAAACACCGCGGTCGAGCCATCGGCGCGCTGGCGCAGTGACACCGGCGCCCAGAACGTATTATCGAGAGTGCCTTCGCTGAAGCGGGCGCCGAGCGCCAAGGCCAGATCCTGCAATTCGCCCGTGCTGCCGGGTGCGGATGGCGAGAACGCTGGCACGGGCTTGGCCAGCATGGCTTCGCGCCGTGCAGTATGCTGGATGAAGCCACCGCCGGCGAGAATGACGGCCTTCAATGCGCCGATATCGCGGACGACATCGCCGCACTTAAGCGTGACGCCAACAACCGCGCCGTTGCTCCGTTGAAGCGCCGTCACCGATGTGTTCATGACAATGTCGACATTGCGATCAAGCAGCGATTTGACGAAGCGCCCGACCAGCGCATTGCCCATCACCAGCCGCGTCCCGCGCGGATGACGCAGCCGGTCTCTTGCATGGCGCGCCAGTAACTTGACGGCGTGCACAAATGATGAGGCCGATTTGGTCAGCTTCAGCAAATGATCGATATCCACGCGGCTGACCATCATGCCGCCGAGAATGGTGAACTCCGGGATTGGCGGGCGCAGCAGGGCGAAGGCTTTACCAAGCTCGCGGCCATCGAAAGGCAATGCCTCCAGGGCGCGGCCGCGCAAGCTCGCGCCGTCGACCTCCTGCACATAATCGGGATGCATTGGATAGGCGCGGAATTTGACGTCGCTATTGTCTTCCAGCGCGGCAATGGCGTCCGGGGCGCTATCGAGAAACGCCCGACGCAAAGCAGGCCGCGCATAATTGCCGACGACATTGTCAAGAAACAGCGGCGCTTTGTTCGGCGTGTCGCCTGACCCCTCCGCATGCCGCGTGTTCGGTGCCCACACAGAGCCGGCCGATAGCGCCGTGGTCCCGCCGAGGTATTCGGTGTGCTCGATCAGCAGCACCCTTTGGCCGGCGATCGCGGCATACAACGCCGCCGCCATGCCGCCCGCACCGGCGCCGGCCACCACCACGTCGTACTCATCATGAATGTCAGTGAGGGGACGGATCAAGCGCAATCCCGGAACATGAACAGGAGCGCCTTCATACCGCCGGGACGCCTCAACTGGAATGGGTCTTGCATGAAAAGTGGGCAGAACGCCCTGAATGTACCGGAGAACTGGGTTTGGTCGAGTCGCGTAAGGGATCGGTTTCAGCAAGCCCCGGCTCACAGCCGCAGGGCGGGCAACGCGATTCCTCGCTTAAGATCGTCATTGTCGACGAAAGCCCGATCCGCGCCGCCATTCTCGAGGATGGCCTGCGCGAGGCCGGCTTCACGCAAGTGCAGCGCATCGCCGAGACGCATAATCTGCTGGTGCGCATTTACGCCATCGATCCGGATGTCATCCTGATCGATCTGGAAAGTCCGTCGCGCGACATGCTCGAGCAGATGTTCCAGATGAGCCGCGCGGTGAAACGCCCCGTCGCGATGTTCGTCGACCAGAGCGACACCGCCTCGATCCAGGCGGCGGTCGATGCCGGCGTGTCGGCCTACATCGTTGGCGGGCTGAAGAAAGAACGCATCACCAGCATTCTTGATCTGTGCATCTCGCGCTTCAATGCGTTTCACCGGCTGCAGACAGAACTCGATCAGGCCAAGGACGCGCTTGACGAGCGCAAGGTCATCGATCGCGCCAAGGGCGTGCTGATGAAGGCCAAGAAATATTCGGAAGAGGAGGCCTATGCGCTGTTGCGCAAGACCGCCATGAACGAGAACAAGAAGATCGT
Organism: Pseudolabrys sp.; assembly: GCA_030655215.1. Classification (GTDB taxonomy): domain Bacteria; phylum Pseudomonadota; class Alphaproteobacteria; order Rhizobiales; family Xanthobacteraceae; genus Pseudolabrys. The sequence continues at coordinate 15,190 of JAURVZ010000090.1, forward strand.
CGACATCGCGCAATCCGTGCTGACCGCAGCGGAGCTTTTCAAATGACCGCAGGGAAACTTCGCATTGGTTACATTCCGCTGGTCGATGCCGCGGCGCTGATCGTCGCCGTCGATCTCGGCTTCATGGCGGCGCAAAATCTCGACGTCGAGCTGGTGCGCGAAGTGTCGTGGTCGAATGTCCGCGATAAGCTGAATATCGGGCTTTTCGACGCGGCGCATCTGCTGGCGCCGGTGGCGGTGGCGTCCAGCCTCGGCATCGGCCATGTCCGCGTGCCGATCATTGCGCCCTTTAGTTTGGGGCTGAATGGCAACGCCATTACGGTGTCGCCGCGTTTGTTCGCGGCCTTAGAAAGTCGCGCCGAGGGCGATATCACCGATCCGCATGTCTCCGCCTTGGCCTTGGCGCGCGTCGTTGAAGACCGCAAATCGCGCAATGCCGAGCCACTGAATTTCGGCATGACGTTTCCGTTCTCGCATCACAATTACCAGCTGCGCTACTGGATGGCGGCCGGCGGCATCGATCCCGATGAGGACGTGCGGCTCGTCGTGTTGCCGCCGCCTTACATGGTGGAGAGCCTGACCAACGGCCATGTCGATGGCTTCTGCGTCGGCGCACCGTGGAATTCGGTGGCGGTGGATGCCGGCATTGGCCGCATCCTGCATTTCGGTTGCGAGATTCAGTCGCGCGTCACCGAGAAAGTCTTCGCCGTCCGCGAAAAGTGGGCCGGCGAGAATCCCGAAACCTTAGCTGCGTTGATCCGTGCCTTGGCTGCTGCGGCGGCTTTCGTCGAGACGCCGGAAAATCTGACCGCTGTTGCCGATGCCATCGCCAATCGGCTCGATGTCACTGCTGAAATCGCCGCGCGGGCGCTGACCGGCAATTTGAAAGTTGCTGTCGATGGCACCGTGCGCGCCACCGATCGCTATCTGATGATCGGCCGCAACGGCGCGGCGCGTCCCGATCCGGTGCAGGCGGCGTGGATCTACGCGCAGATCGTGCGCTGGGGGCAGGCGCCTTTGTCGGATGAATCGCTGGCGCTGGCGCAAGCAAGCTTCCGTCCCGATCTTTACGACGCCGCCGTGGGCACCTCGCCGCCGGTCGGGCCCGGCGAACCGGGCGATGGTATTGGCGGCTTCATTGGCATGCCTTTCGACCCGGCAGATATCGCGGGACATCTGGCGTCCTGGCGCCGAAACAAGCCCGGCAAACCCAAGCTCTCGGTGGTGCGCTGAACCTGTTGCACTGCACACCAAATGCGCAGGCTGCGGTTGATGTGAGCACAGACGGCGCCTTTGGCGTTTACGCCGAGCGCCCGCAATTTCCCATAACCTGCTGAATTCATTTGCCTCTTACAGTGCCGCCCGACTTGGCACGGCGCTTGTATAGAGAAGGTCTAAGACGCGAGGCCTCAGGGCAGCGCATCGGTCCAATGACGGGCCACATAGCAACGCCGCATCTCGAGGAGGAACGCATTTCTGCGCGTCTCGGGACTGCGGCTTTTTTTTGTGGCTCACGTGACGCGAAGACCGGGCTTTTGAAAACAGGGGTGAACCTTCCAATGACGACCAAGAAATCAGGATCCGGCATCAGCCGCCGGTCGCTTCTCAAGGCCGGCGCCGGCACTGCGGCGCTGATGAGCGCCATCGGCACCCAATTCCCGTTCGGCCTGCACGTCGCTGAAGCCGCCGGCCCGGAAACCACCAAGGCTGTGCTCGGCTACATCGCCCTGATGGACGCTTCGCCTTTGGTGATCGCCAAGGAGAAGGGCATCTTCGCCAAGCACGGCATGCCGGACGTCGAAGTGTCCAAGCAGGCCTCCTGGGGCGCGACGCGCGACAACATGGTGCTCGGCGGCGCCGCCAATGGCATTGATGGCGCGCATATCCTGACGCCGATGCCGTACCTGATCTCGGCCGGCAAGGTGACGCAGAACAACGTGCCGACGCCGATGTACATCCTGGCGCGGCTCAATCTCGATGCGCAGGCGATCTCGGTCGCCAACGAATACAAGGACCTCAAGGTCACCGCTGACGCTTCGCCGTTGAAGGCGGCCTTCGCCAAGAAGATCGACGACGGCAAGAAGGTCAACGTCGCCATGACCTTCCCGGGCGGCACGCATGATCTGTGGATCCGCTATTGGCTGGCCGCTGCCGGCATCGATCCCGACAAGGACGTCTCGACCATCGTTGTGCCGCCGCCGCAGATGGTCGCCAACATGAAGGTCGGCAACATGGACGCCTTCTGCGTCGGCGAGCCGTGGGGCGAGCAACTCGTCAACCAGGGCATCGGCTTCTCGGCCTGTTCGACCGGCGAGATCTGGGCGAAGCATCCGGAAAAGGCGCTCGGCATGCGCGCCGACTGGGTCGACAAGAATCCGAATGCTGCCAAGGCCATCCTGATGGCGGTGATGGAAGCGCAGCAATGGTGTGACAAGCCGGAGAACCGGCAGGAAATGTCGGAGATCGTCGGCAAGCGGCAATGGTTCAACGTGCCCGTCGCCGACATCATCGGCCGCGCCAAAGGCGACATCAATTACGGCAATGGCCGCGTCGAGAAGGGCACCCAGCAGTTCATGAAGTTCTGGCAGGACCACGCGTCCTATCCGTACAAGAGCCATGACTCCTGGTTCGTCACCGAAGACATTCGCTGGGGCAAGTTCGAAGGCGCGACCGATGTCAAGGCGATGGTCGACAAGGTGAATCGCGAAGACCTGTGGCGCGATGCGGCCAAGGGCCTGTCCGTTGCGGCGGCCGATGTGCCGGCGTCGTCATCGCGCGGCAAGGAGACCTTCTTCGACGGCAAGGTCTTCGACCCGGAAAACCCGTCCGCTTATCTCAAGAGCCTCTCGATCAAGCGCGTCGAAGTCTAGACGCCTTACGGCCGCCCGTTCGCGGGCGGCCGTTCATTGACGTTCAACCGGAGCATTCACGCGATGAATATGCCAGTGGCCAAATCCGACATCTCGGCCAGCATTCCCTCGGCCCCGACATCGGCGGTGGCGAAGATCGTGCCGCTGCCATTGCGGCAAACGGCGATGAACACGCGGCTCCGGGCGACATTTGTAAAAGTCGTCTCGGCGGTGCTGCCGCCACTGATCATGACGATCCTGCTGCTCACCGCGTGGCAACTGCTCTGCATGCGGCCCGGCGCCACATTGCCAACGCCGACCAAGATCTGGACCGAGGCTTATGACCTCATCGTCGATCCGTTCTTCGTCGCCGGCCCGCAGGACATCGGGCTTGGCTGGCGCGTTCTGGTGTCGCTGCAGCGCGTCGCCATCGGTTACGGCCTGGCGGCTGTGTTCGGCATCGCGCTCGGCACTTTGATCGGCCAGTCGGTCTGGGCGATGCGCGGCCTGGATCCGATCTTCCAGGTGCTGCGCACGATCTCGCCCTTGGCCTGGTTGCCGATTTCGCTGGCCGCGTTCCGCGACAGCCAGCCCTCGGCGATCTTCGTCATCTTCATCACCTCGGTCTGGCCGATCATCATCAACACCGCCGTCGGCATCCGCAATATTCCGCAGGACTACCGCAACGTTGCAGCGGTGCTGCGGCTGAACCACTTTGAGTTCTTCTGGAAAATCATGATCCCGTCCGCGGCGCCGTATATCTTCACCGGCCTGCGCATCGGCATCGGCCTGTCATGGCTCGCCATCGTCGCCGCTGAAATGCTGACCGGCGGTGTCGGCATCGGCTTCTTCATCTGGGACGCCTGGAATTCATCGCGGCTGCCCGACATCTTCATCGCGCTCGCCTACATCGGCATCGTCGGCTTCGTGCTCGACCGCATCGTTGCCGGCGTCGCTTCCATCGTCACCCGCGGCACGTCAGCAAACTGAGGACAGACCCCCATGACCTCCTATTGCAAGATCGATCACGTCGACAAAATCTACACCCGCGGCAGCACTGAAACCTGCGTGCTAAAGGACATTACGCTCGATATCGAGAAGGGCGAGTATGTCTCGATCATCGGCCATTCCGGTTGCGGCAAGTCGACTTTGCTCAACATTGTCGCCGGGCTAACCGATGCGACGACCGGCGGCGTCATTCTTGAAGGCAAGCATGTCGATGAGCCGGGTCCGGACCGCGCTGTCGTTTTCCAGAACCACAGCCTGCTGCCGTGGCTGACCGTTTACGACAATGTGCGGCTGGCGGTCGACAAGGTGTTCGGCGGAAAGAAGTCGCGCGCCGAACGCGATGCGTGGACGCTGCACAATCTCAACCTGACGCAGATGACGCATGCCAAGGACAAACGGCCGTCGGAAATCTCCGGCGGCATGAAGCAGCGCGTCGGCCTTGCCCGCGCACTGGCGATGGAGCCGAAGATCCTGCTGCTCGATGAGCCGTTCGGCGCGCTGGACGCGCTGACCCGCGCGCATTTGCAGGACACCGTCATGGGCCTGCACCAGAAGCTCGGCAATACGGTGATGATGATCACGCATGATGTCGACGAAGCCGTGCTGTTGTCAGACCGCATCATCATGATGACCAATGGTCCGGCGGCGCAGATCGGTGAGGTGCTCACTGTGCCGATCGCGCGGCCGCGCAAGCGGCTTGAACTGGTGACAGACCCTGCGTTCCTGAAGTGCCGCCAGCGCGTGCTCGAGTTCCTGTACGAGCGGCATCGGTTTGTGGAAGCAGCATGAGCGAACAGCTCGTCATCATCGGCAATGGCATGGCCACGATGCGGCTGGTTGAAGAACTCAGCCAGCGCGCACTCGGCCGTTACGCCATTGCCGTGATCGGCGAGGAGCCGCGGCTCGCTTATAATCGCGTGCTGCTGTCGTCAGTGCTGGCGCGCGAAGTGTCGCGCGGCGATGTCGAGTTGAAAGCGGCTGATTGGTATCGCGACCGGGGCGTCACGCTGATCTATGGCCAGCGCGCTGTATCGATCGACGCCAATGTCCGCCGCATCAAGCTGGCCAATGGCGGCACGCTGCCATTCAACAAACTGGTGCTGGCCACCGGCTCAAAGCCGATCCGCCTCAACGTGCCGGGCATGGATCTGCCAGGCGTGCTGACCTTCCGCGATATCGGCGATGTCGATTCCATCGAGAAGGCCGCGTTGCGCAATCGCAAGGCGGTGGTGATCGGCGGCGGGCTGCTCGGACTTGAGGCCGCTTATGGGTTGGCCAAGGCCGGGCTGAAGGTGTCCGTCATTCATCTGATGGACCGGCTGATGGAGCGGCAACTCGATGCGCGCGGCTCGGATTTGCTGAAGGCCGCAGTCGAGGCCAAGGGCATCACGGTCCATCTCAATGCCGAGACCGCGTCGATAAAAGGCGCGCAACGTGCGCAAGCGGTCGTGCTGAAAGACGGTCGCGAAATTGCTGGCGATCTCGTCGTCGTCGCAGCAGGCATTCGCGCCAATGCTGATCTGGCGCAAGGCGCCGGGCTCGAGGTCGGGCGTGGCATTGTGGTCGACGACCATATGCAGACCGGCAAGGCCGGCATCTACGCCATTGGCGAATGCGCCGAGCACCAGGGTATCTGTTACGGCCTGGTGGAACCCGCCTATGAACAGGCCCGCGTACTGGCCTCGCATCTGTGCGGCGGCGATGCACGCTACGACGGCAGTGTGCTCGCCACCAATCTGAAAGTCTCCGGCGTCAGCGTTTTCTCCGCTGGTGATTTCATCGGCGCCGCCGGAACCGAGCAGATTGTGCTCAGCGACCCCGGCCTCGGGGCCTACAAGAAGCTGGTCATCGCCGACGGCAAGCTCGCTGGCGCGGTGCTGTTCGGCGATACGGCCGACGGCCTCTGGTACCTCGAACTGATCCGCTCCGGCGCGTCGATTGACGCCATGCGCGACGACCTGATGTTCGGCCGCGCTCTGGCCGAACGCGCCGCGCCGAAGACTCTGGCGGCGTAATGTCCAGCGACTTCACCCCGGACCAGAAACGCTATCTCGAAGGCTTCGCCTCCGGCCTCAGCGCGGCGCGTGCTGCGCGCGGCACGTTGCCCACAGCCGGGCAGGGCAGTGGCGAGCCGACCGGGCCGGATGCCATCCACATCAAGGCGCAGGATCGCATTATTGCCGCAGGCGGCAAGCTCGCCGACCAGGAGAAGGTCAAGCGCGAGCAGCATCCGTTCGACGCTTACGGTCGTCTCAAGCAGCAGGCGCGCGACAACGAGCCGCCAAAGCCTGCCGATAATTTCCGCTGGCGCTATTATGGTCTGTTCTACGTCGCGCCGACGCAGACCTCTTATATGTGCCGGCTGCGCATTGCCAATGGCATCCTGACGCATTGGCAGTTCGCCGGGCTGGCCGATCTCACCGACAAATATGCCGGGCCTTATGCGCATGTCACCACGCGCGCCAACCTACAGATCCGCGAGATCGAGCCGAAGAACGGCGTCAATGTGGTCGAAGGCATTCTCGATCTCGGCCTCGCGTCGCGCGGTAGCGGCGCCGACAATATCCGCAATGTCACCGGCACGCCGACCGCCGGCGTCGATCCGCAGGAACTGCTCGACACGCGGCCTTATGCGCGCGAATGGCACAATCACATCCTGAATGAGCGCGCACTGTATGGCCTGCCGCGCAAGTTCAATGTCGGCTTTGACGGCGCCGGACGCATTCCGGTGCTGGAAGACACCAATGATATCGGCTTCCAGGCCGTCGAAGTGAAGGACGGTTTTGGCGCCGAGCCGGGTATCTGGTTCCGCCTGGCGCTCGGCGGCATTACCGGCCATCGCGATTTCGCTCGTGACACCGGCGTCATCGTCAGGCCGGAAGAAGCAACTCAAATCGCGGATGCAATCGTGCGCGTTTACATCGAGCATGGCGACCGCACCGACCGCAACAAATCGCGGCTGAAATATGTACTCGATGCCTGGGGCTTCGAGAAATTCCTCGCGCATGTCGAAGAGAAGCTCGGCCGCGCTCTGGTCAAGGTGCCGGCCGAGGCCATTGCGCCGCGGCCGCACTATGATCGCCTGGCGCATATTGGCGTGCATCCGCAAAAGCAGACCGGGCTGAACTGGATCGGCGTTGTGTTTCCGACGGCGCGCATGACCACGGACCAGATGCGCGGGCTCGCCAAGGTCGCGCAGGATCTTGGCGATGGCGATATCCGCCTCACCGTGTGGCAGAATCTTTTGATCTCCGGCGTCGCTGACGACAAGGTGACGCTGGCGGTGGCGGCGATTGAATCGATTGGCTTGACGACGCAAGCTTCGCCGCTGCGCGCCGGGTTGATTGCCTGCACCGGCGCGACCGGCTGCCGCTTTGGCGCGGCGCAGACCAAGGAAAACGCCGAGAAGATCGCCGCCTGGTGCGAGCCGCGCGTCGCGCTCGATAGCCCGGTCAACATTCATCTCACCGGCTGTCACCATTCCTGCGCGCAACACTACATCGGCGACATCGGCCTCATCGCCTGCAAGGTTGATGTCGGCGAAGAGGCCGATCCGGTCGAAGGCTTTCACATTCTGGTCGGCGGCGGCTTCGGCACCGAGGCCGGTATCGCGCGCGATCTCTATCGCGACGTCAAGGTGCCTGACCTGCCGCGCACCATCGAGCGCATGCTGAAGGGCTACATGTCGCATCGCGCGGCGCAGGATGAAACCTTCGTCACCTTTTCGCGGCGGCATGAGCTCGATGCCCTCAAGCAAATCTTTGCGGGGGAGGCGGCGGAATGACCAAGAACGTCCCCGCGCCGATCCCGTCGCTTGTGCCGGAGACAGCGCCGTTCTCCGAGGAGCAGCGCACCTGGCTGAACGGCTTCTTCGCTGGGCTAATCTCGCTCGATAACTCCGGCGTCACCGCGCTGACCGGCGATCAGGCGGCGGCGTTGCTCAACGGCCCGCCCGGCGCTCCTGCTGAAGAAGATGACGGCGGCGCGCCGTGGCACGACCAGACGTTGCCGATTGGCGAGCGCATGAAGCTGGCCGAGGACAAGCCGCTGCGCTGGAAGATGATGGCGGCCATGGCGCAGCAGGACTGCGGCCAGTGCGGCTATGACTGCAAGAATTACTCCGGCGCCATTGCCTCCGGCGCCGAGGAGCGGTTGAACCTGTGCGTGCCCGGCGGCAAGGAAACCGCACGCATGGTCAAGGCGCTGGCCGAAGAACTAAAGAGTGCGCCGAAGACGGAAGTGAAAGTTGCGGCGCCGTCTGCGGCAGCGGTGGTGGCATTGGCAGGAAGCCCGGGCACATCGCGCGACAATCCGTCGACCGTGAAAGTGCTGTCGCGCACGTTGCTGAACAAGCCCGGCTCGGAGAAGCAGACCTGGCATGTCGAGTTCGATCTCACCGGCTCCGGCATTGCCTATGAAGCCGGCGATGCCTTCGGCCTGTTTCCGGCGAACCATCCCGAATTGGCCGATGCGGTGATCAAGGCGCTCGGCGCGCCGGCGGATTTCCCCATCGGCGAGCGCACCTTGCGTGAGGTGCTGATCGACGGCGTGTCGCTGTCGCCGGCGCCAGACATGCTGTTTCAGCTGTTCTCCTACATCCCCGGCGGCGAGCGGCGGCAGAAGGCGCGCGCGCTGTCGACCGGCGAGGATCCGGATGGCGATGCCGCAACGCTCGACGTGCTGGCGGCGATCGAGAAATTCTCCGGCATCCGTCCCGATCCGGAAGCCTTCATCGAGGCGCTCGATCCGTTGCAGCCGCGGCTTTACTCGATCTCGTCATCGCCGAAGCCGGATGCCAACCGCGTCACGCTGACGGTCGATACGGTGCGCTACAAGATCGGCGACCGGCATCGTCACGGCGTGTGCTCGACTATGCTGGCCGACCGCATCGAGCCCGGCCACACGTTGCGCGCCTATGTGCAGAAGGCGCATGCCTTCGGTCTTCCTGCCGATCCGAATGTGCCGATCATCATGGTCGGTCCCGGCACTGGCGTCGCGCCGTTCCGGGCGTTTTTGCATGATCGTCAGGCGGCACAAGCGCCGGGCCGCAACTGGTTGTTTTATGGCCATCAGCGCTCGGCTTTCGATTTCTATTACGAGGATGAACTGAAGGGCATGAAGACCGCCGGCCATCTGACGCGGCTGTCGCTCGCCTGGTCGCGCGACAGCGACCAGAAGATCTATGTGCAAGACCGCATGCGCGAGACCGGCCGCGATGTCTGGTCCTGGCTGGCCGATGGCGCGCATGTCTATGTCTGTGGCGATGCCAAGCGCATGGCCAAGGATGTCGAGCTGGCTTTGGTCGATATCGTTGCGCAGCACGGCGCGCGCACGCCGGAAGAGGCGAGCCTTTTTGTTTCCGACCTGAAGAAAAAAGGCCGTTATCAGCTGGACGTGTACTGATGAATGCGCCGGCGCAGCATCCACCTGCCGTGCGCACGACGTGTCCTTATTGCGGCGTCGGCTGCGGCGTATTGGCCAGGCCGGATGGCCGCGGCGGCGCGATTATTGCCGGAGATTCCGAACATCCCGCGAATTTCGGAAGGCTGTGCTCGAAGGGCTCGGCGCTCGGTGAGACGTTGGGCTTGGGCACACGGCTGTTGCAGCCGATGATAAGCGGCAACGTGTCGAGTTGGGATAGAGCGTTGGACGCCGTCGCCGATGGCTTCGCCAAGACCATCGCGGAGCACGGCCCCGACTCGGTGGCGTTCTATCTGTCCGGGCAGTTGCTGACCGAAGACTATTACGTCGCCAACAAGCTGATGAAAGGCTTCATCGGCTCGAGCAATGTCGACACCAATTCGCGGCTGTGCATGGCGTCATCGGTGGCCGGTCATCGCCGCGCGTTCGGCGCCGATACCGTGCCCGGTACCTATGCCGATCTCGACGAAGCCGATCTCATCATCCTCGTCGGCTCCAATGCGGCCTGGTGTCATCCGGTTCTGTATCAGCGCATGATTGCCAACAAGCGCGAACGCGGTGCCAAGCTCATCGTCATCGATCCGCGCCGCACCGCGACGGCGGAGGAGGCCGATCTGTTTCTCCCCGTCGCGCCGGGCATGGATACGGCTCTGTTCTGCGGCCTTCTGGTGCACCTCGCCGACAATCTGGCGATGAACTACGAGTATATAGACGCGCACACGACCGGCCTGCCGGATGCTTTGGTGCGGGCGCGCGAGATCGCGCCGGATGTGATGGCGACGGCGTCGGCGACGGGTCTCGCGCCCGCCGATGTCGCGCGTTTCTTCGCAATGTTCACCGCGACGGAAAAGACCGTCACTTGTTATTCGCAAGGCGTGAACCAGTCGGCGCAGGGCACCGACAAGGTGACGACGATCATCAATTGTCATCTCGCCACCGGCCGCATCGGCAAGGCCGGCATGGGGCCGTTCTCGCTGACTGGCCAGCCGAATGCGATGGGCGGGCGTGAAGTCGGCGGCCTTGCCAATCAGCTTGCCGCGCATATGAATTTCACGCCCGGCGACATCGACAAGGTTGGCCGCTTCTGGAATGCGAAAAGCGTGGCGCAGCGCGAGGGCCTCAAGGCTGTGCAGATGTTCGACGCCATTGACCGCGGCGAGATCAAGGCGCTGTGGATCATGGCGACCAATCCGGCGGTGTCATTGCCGCGCGCCGGCTTCGTGCGCGCCGCGCTCGCCAAGCTCGACCTGCTGGTGATTTCCGACAATGTCGCCAGCAATGACACGATCACGGCCAACGCGCATGTGCTGCTGCCGGCCGCCGCCTGGGGCGAGAAGGACGGCACTGTCACCAATTCCGAGCGGCGCATTTCGCGGCAAAGGCCGTTCTTGGCTTTGCCCGGCGAAGCCAAGCCGGATTGGTGGATGGTAACGCAAGTGGCGCAGCGCATGGGTTATGCGGACGCATTCCGGTTCAATTCGCCGGCCGACATCTTCCGCGAACATGCCGAACTGTCGGCGTTCGAGAATGCCGGCACGCGCGACTTCGACATCGGTGCGTTGGCTGCGCTGGATGACGACGCTTTCAATGCGCTTGATCCGGTGCAATGGCCAGCGCGCGCGGGCGAGCCGAAAGCAGAGAAGCGTTTCTTCGCTGAGGGTCGGTTTTACACGCCCGACGGCAAGGCGAAGATGATCGCGCCGGAGCGGCCGAAGCCACAGGCGGAAGTGTCCGTTGATTTCCCGCTGCGCCTGAATACGGGCCGCATTCGTGATCAGTGGCACACGATGACGCGCACCGGTTTGAGCCCGCGCCTCGGCGCGCATTTGCCGGAGCCCTTCGTCGAAGTTCATCCCGCTGATGCAGCGAATATGGGCCTGCATCACGGCGGCTTTGCCCGCGTGACGACACCGCATGGCGCCTGCGTGCTCAAGGTCATTGTTACCGAAGGCCAGATGCGCGGCTCTGTGTTTGCGCCAATTCATTGGAGTGGCGAGACCGCATCGTCCGGCCGTATTGGCGAACTGGTGTCGCCGGCAATCGATCCTTTCTCCGGCCAGCCGGAAGCCAAGGCGACGCCGGCCTCCATTGCGCCGGCCGAATTTCAGTATCGCGGCTTTGCCCTGTCGCGCGGGCGTCTGTCGCTGCCAAAGGAAACCTGGTGGGCGCGCGCTGTGATCGCCGGCGGCGAAGGCATGCTGCTCGCCACCAATGACGCGCCGTCAATATGGCGCGAACGCGCGGCCGCTTTGTTCGGCGGCGCGGAAATCGCGGAATATGCCGACGAGCTGCGCGGCAGCTATCGGATGGCAGCTTTCGCCGAGGGCAGGCTCGTCGGTTGTCTGTTCATCGGCCCGGCAGACGCCGCTCCGCAGTGGGACGCGGTCAAGCTTCTGTTTGAATCCGAACATATGGGCGAGGCGCAGCGCCGCGCCGTGCTGTCCGGCAAATCGACCGATGGCCTTGCCGATCCGGGTCCGGTCGTGTGCGCCTGCTTCGGTGTTGGCCTCAATGTCATTCGTACCGCGCTGGCTGATGGCAGCGCCGGCAATGTTGTCGAGATCGGCAAGGCGCTGCGCGCCGGCACCAATTGCGGTTCGTGCCTGCCGGAGCTGAAGAAGATCGTTGCGCAAGGGCGCGTCGCTGCAACGGTCTAGGACTCCGCCGCCCCTTAAGCTAAACAGGGGCGGCGAGGGGACGATGGAAGGCAGTCTGCCAAAATCCAAAGTGAAGGCGCGCGCTGTCAGCCTGACGCGCGATCCCGAGCGTACGCGCGCCGCGATCCTGCGTGCCGCCACGGCCGAGATCACCGCCAAGGGCCTGACCGGCGCCCGCGTTGACGCCATTGCCGAGCGCGCCGGCGTCAACAAGCGCATGCTGTATCATTACTTCGGCGACAA
>JAURVZ010000092.1 GCA_030655215.1 Pseudolabrys sp.
ACCTGGCCAAGACCGTTGCGTCATCCGACGTGGTTGGCTTTGCCGAAGTCACCGGCGATCGCAACCCGATCCATCTTTCCGAGCATTTCGCCGCCAAGACGCCGTTCGGCACGCGCATTGCGCACGGCCTGTACACGGCAAGCCTCATCTCCGCGGTGCTTGGCACAAGGCTGCCGGGTCCCGGCGCCATCTATATTTCGCAGTCGCTGAATTTCCGCGCGCCGGTCAAGATCGGCGACACGGTCAACGTCAAGGTCGAGGTTGCCGAACTGCTGCCGGAGAAATTCCGCGCGCGTCTCTCCTGCATCTGCTCGGTCGGCGAAGACGTCGTCCTCGATGGCGAAGCCTGGGTGAAGGTGCCGTCGAAGACCAAGGGCGGCCGGCCCATGCCGCGGGTCTAGCCGTATCACGAAGAGTTTTTAGGTGCCGCCGAACTGTGCGCTGCGGCCCATTGGTCTTTGTGCTACGGGCGTTGACGCATTCGGCGCCCCGCAACAATGGCTGCAACCATGAATTTCCAGTCCTGGCAAATCTGGCGCGACCGGCGCGGCCGTCTGTCGCCGTTGCGCGTCGGCACGCTGGCGCTGTTGCTGTTTCCGGTCGCCAAGGCCCTGGTCGATTACGCCGACATTAGCGGCGGCGCGCGGCCGCTCAACGATCTCATCCATCGCGCCGGGTTTTGGGCGCTGGTGTTCCTTGGCCTGTCACTGGCCGTGACACCGTTTCGCCGTGTGGCGCGCTATGGCAATCTGATCGATGTGCGGCGCATGATTGGCGTCGCTACATTCATCTATGCCTTTGCTCACGTCGCGCTCTATGTCGCCGACCAGCGCTATGACGTCGCCAAAATCTTCAGCGAATTGACGACGCGGCTTTATCTCATCATTGGCGGCATCGCCTGGCTTGGTCTCGCCGTGCTGACGCTGACATCGACGGATGGCTGGGTGCGCCGCCTCGGCGGCATGAATTGGCGGCGCCTGCATCAGGTAATCTATGTGATCGCGCTGCTCGCGCTGGTCCATTACTTCCAGCAGACCAAGGCCAATGTCACGGTGCCGGTGTTTGCCGCCGGTCTGCTCACATGGCTCATGGGTTATCGCCTGCTGGCTTGGAGGCAGGGTGGTGGCGAGCTGTCGACGCTGAAGTTGCTTGTGCTCGCGGTCGTCGTCTCGCTGCTGACCTTCGCCGGCGAGGCGATCGGCATCGGCCTGACCTTCAATGTGTCGCCGCTCCGCGTGCTGGACTCGGTGTTCGACTTCGATGTCGAGATCAGGCCGGGCTGGCAGGTGCTGGCGGCCGGGCTTGTCGTCGCCGCTGTCGACGCCGTGCGCGCGCGTTTCAACAGCCGTCCGGCGCGGGTGCGTACCGCACCCGCCGCCTAAAATTTGCGGCTGTCATAGGCCCAGTGCAGCAGCGCCTGGCGCTGACGCGGCCGGCAGAGCAGATTGCCGGTCTCGCAATTGATCTCGATCTGGCGGATGTGGCGGCGTATTGCCTTCCAGCGGCCGATCTGGCGCTTGTCTTCAACAGGAAGGCGGCGGCCCATGTAGTAGCGGCAATACCACTGAAACCAGCCGCGCGGATCGTCGTCATAGATCCAGCCCTTGCGGCGCCACTCCGACAGCGGGTTGCTGGCATCGATGTTGAAGAAGTTCAGCGAATTGTCGCGCTTGCCCTTGGCGAGCTTGGCATGTTTGAACCAGCTCTCCGGGAATTCCTTGGCGCAGTCGGTCATGTACTTGCCGCCGAAAATGCCGAGCTTGAGCATCTCCGCCGGCGTCAATTGCGGCTTGAACTCGGGATCGAACGACCGCCCGACCGCCGCGGTCAGCTCGTAGCGGTAGCCCTTCTGCATCTTGTCGTTGACGGTAACGGTGCGCTTTTCCATGCCCCGTTTAAACTAGGCCCGGTTGCGCTCCGCAACAGGAATATGCGGTAGTTCCTGCTTGGGTAACGGTGACTTGAAGTGTGCGGCCGCCTTGATCAGCGGGTTGATCAGCTCGCCCTTGACCGTATGAGCGTCCGGATCGTCGGCGAAGCCGAAGGTCAGCTTCTCGCGCTCCTTCGCCGGCACATAGAGCGTACCAAACATCCAGTCCCACAGCGCCAGGCAACTGCCGAAATTTTTGTCGAAGTGCTTCGGGTTGTCGGAGTGATGCACCTGATGATGCGCCGGTGACACGAAGATGCGGCCGAGCGCGCCGCGGAAGGCGATCCAGAGATGGGAATGCTGCAGGTGGACGTAGGTGTGGATGAAGACGACGAGGATGATGTTGGTGTCCGACAGGGCGTATTGATACGCGGTCTCGCCGAACATGTAATTGCCGAGGCCATTGGCGACCGCGGCCGAGAAGGCGATGATGTTTGCGAACACCCAAGTATAGACCGGGTGGACACGGAAGTTGGTCAGCGGCGTCAGCACCTTGGCGCTGTGATGCACTTTGTGGAATTCCCACAGCACCGGCACTTTGTGGCTGAGCCAATGGTTGAACCAGTAACCGAGCTCGTAAGACAGAAACAGCATCAAGGTGACGACGATGTTCGGCACATAGGATGGCAGAGTCGTCGGCTGCACAGGACCGAACAGCGTTACGAGGCCACTGATGATGCCGTTCGAGATCGACTGATAGGACAACACCGCCCAGCCGAAGACGACGCCGAAGACAAAGACGTTGAAGAATAAATAGCCGATATCGGCCTGGTTCGATTTGGCTTCGACAATGTGCCGCGGAAACAGCGCACGCCATATCGTGCGCCAGCGCAATTTGCGGCCGCGCTTCACGCGTTGCCAGACGAAGAACGATGTGGCGAGCACCAGCGCCGCGCCGAGCGAGGTCAGCGAAAAATGCGAGCCGAGCGAGAACAGCAGTTTCCCGATCTGGCCGAAGAAGAATGAAATGCCGGCGGTGAAATCCAACGCGAACTCCGGGGGTAGATGCCCGGCCCAATGTCTTACCGAAGGGTAAAGATTGCGTTAGTTGTCACGCCAAAAGATCAGCATAGTCGGGGTGTTTTTCGATATAGCCGCGCACGAAGGGGCACAGCGGCTTCACTTTCGCGCCCTCGGCGCGGATGAGATCGAGCAGGCCGGCGGCCAGTTGCGAGCCGATGCCCTTGCCGCCGAGCTCTTTCGGAACCTCGGTGTGCATGACGGTGTAGACGCCGCCGCTCAGCCTGTATTCTGAGAAAGCGGTGTGGCCTTCCACCGGCAGCTCAAACCGATGGGCTCGCGCGTTGTTGCGAACATTATTGCTCATGAACGGATAAAAGCGCGCGCAACCACAAAGGGCAAGACGGGCGCATTTGCGCGCCCAAAGCCTTACTGCTGGTTGCTGGCCGAGGATGGCTGGCGCTGGTCTTCGCAAGCGATCGTACGGCCACCGCCCTGCGCAGCGACGTAGTAGTGATGCATCACATACTGGCGCACGGCGGATGACAAATTGGCAGTGTCGCAATCGTTGGAAATCGTATCGAGCATCTCGGCGATGGCCATGCGGCGCTGCGCGGCGATTTCCTTGAAAGCGAGCCAGAACGTATCCTCAAGACTGACGCTGGTTTTCTTACCCCTCACAACAACAGAGCGTTTCACAATCGCGGAATTCATAACGTCTCCAGTCGGTCTCTCGTTTTTGATGGCCGCCTTCATGATTGGAAATCGCAAAACACGAAAGATTGTAGAATTGCCCGCAACGCGCAGAAATTGCTGCAGTGCACATCCGATCGATGAAATTTGCGATGGGGACAGCAAGTTTTGCGGGATGCAAAAGGTAAAAGCGCCAAATTGGCTCCTGCATCAGCGGCGTACCTATGCGGGGGTACTATTTTCTTTCACAGCGTCATTCAAAACGCAGAATTTATTTTCCGGTCGCGATTTTGTACAACGATCTTGAGTCTGTTTGATTTGTTCGCCGGGTAAACGCCGGCCTCGCCACCGGGCAGCAAGAAAAATTCAACGCCGCCGGCTGACAAGGCATCTTTGATCAAGTTGACCGGCTCCGGCGCATTTTTACTGTTGTCGTCGGTTTCCTCCAGACGGCGCACGACGCCGACAGACAATCCGGTGCGGCTGGCGAGGTCGCGGACTGACCAGTTGAGGATGCCGCGGGCGGCGCGAATCTGCGCCCCGGTCAGGGGCACATTCGCCCTGTTGGCCGCCACGGCATATTCGGGAATCGTTACCGAGATGCCGAACCATTCGCGAATCGATCCATCGTCCGCGAGAATCGGAGTCGAATAACCGCGCCGCCAGACATATTTGCCGTCGGCGCCACGGGTGCGGTGTTCGCTGGTGAAGATCGTCTTGTCGCGCTCCGCCTTCTTCCAATTACGCACCACCCGGTCGATGTCATCGGGATGCACAGCGTTGTGCCAGTTGTTGCCGGGAAACTGCGCCGGCAATGCGCCCTTGGAATCGCGCAACAGATAGTCCGTGTAAAAGCCGTCGGGACGTCCGGTCCAGATCGCGCCGCCGAGCGCTGTCATCAGTTCCCGAACGCGCATCGTGTTGAGTTGCGAGGTCATCACCGGCTCGACGTGGCGGCTAATGTCCATGAGCACGCCGACGACACGTTCTGGCCGGCCGTCGCGGCCGACCAGCGCTTCGCCATGAATAGCCATGACGCGGACGCGGCCGTTCGGATGCACGACGCGGAACTGCCGGTCGATCGACATGCCCTCGGCAAGGATGTGCTGAACTTCCGAGATCAATGGCAGGTCGTCGGGATGCGCGACTTTTTCGAAGGTGTTGAAACTTAGCGGGTTGCCGGTGTCGCCGCGCTCTGAACCGGCCTGCGTCAAGCCCAGCAGACGATATGTATTGGGCGAGCAGGTCATCTGACCGGTCATGAAGTCGACCTGCCAAAGGCCGTAACCCGCTATCTCCTCGGCAAACCGCAAGGTATCTCGCGCAGCGTTTTCGCCAGGAAACAGCAAGAGCATTCACACCGTCCCTTCTGTATAATTTAACGTTGCAAATCCATGACTCACACGCAAACAAAAATTGTAAATTCGCTGCGAATTTTTTGCAGCGATATTTGGACGCAGGCCAATGTCCGGCACCGACCACAAATTTTGTCGACGTGATTGGTCGTGCGGTAAAACAATACTGATTATTGCGCTGCATCGTCACACACGCGTGAAGGGGCAGCCGTGAGTGTCGCGTTGCGTTTACACAAAGCGCAGCGCTGCCGACGGCAGCGGGATGCCGATCGCATCGATTCGCCATGTCTCGCCAGCCTTGACCGGCATCGCCTTGGTCAAGGTGCCGGTCGAAATGATCTCGCCGACGGCGAGCGGCGGGTTATGTGGATCATTGGCGAGCATGCCGAGAAGATGGCGCAAGGCGAGCAGCGGGCTATCGAGCACGGCAGCGCCGCCGCCGACGTCGATCACTTTGCCGTCGCAGGACAAGGTCGCGGTGAAGCTGGCCAGTTCGCGCTGCCAGTCGGCGGCGCGCGGCGCGAAGGCGTGACGCTCACCGATCAGCAGCGCGCCATGCAGCGCATTGACCGCGACCGTGTCGGCCGGTTTGAACTGCCAGTCCGGGAACGGCGATTGCACGACTTCAAAGCCGAGCGCCAGCCAGTCGATGCAGGCCATCAGCGCGTCGTCGTCCATGTCCGCAGTGGGCGCAGCCTTGAGGCCGAACATGATCTCCGGCTCAAGCCGCGGCTCGCTGAAGTCGCGCGCAGACAGCGACGGCATCGCAGACAAATCATGCGTGGTGGCGCTGGTTATGTAGCCCCAGATCGGCGCATGCACGCCGTATTGATCCCAGATGCTGCGGTTGGTGAAGCCGATCTTGCGGCCGAGGATATCTTCGCCGCGCGCCTCGAAAGCCGCGCGCAACAAGGGCGTCACGCGCGAGGCGTCCGCCAGCGTCAGGCCGCGGCCTGAGAACGGCGCCAGCGGTGTGTGCGCGGCGAGAGCGGCCAACGCCTCAGTGGCAATATCGTTGATGCGTGTGTCGCTCATCAGCTCTGTCCGTCGTCCGGAATGTTCAGCAGTTTGCCGCAGGCCTTGCAGTGCACGGCGTCGATGTCGTGCCGCTGCAGGCCGCAATCGGGACAGGAGAAGCGCACCTTCAAAGGGCTGATCAAGGCGCGCGCCAGATTGAAGAATAGCGTGACGCCGAAAATCATGATGACCACGGTGATCATGCGGCCGAGCGTGCCCGGCAGCGTGATGTCGCCGAAGCCGGTCGTGGTCAGCGCAGTGACGGTGAAATACAGCGCGTCGGCGTAATTGACGATCTGCGGATTGCCGTAGTGCTGTGTCTCGTAGATGACGCCGGTCATCACGAAGATGAAGACGGCGAGATTGCTGACGGCGAGGATAATCTCCTCGTGGCGGCGGAAGTAAACGCTGTCGGCGCGCAACTGCCGCAGCAGATGGTAGGTGCGCAGCATGCGGATGGTGCGCAGCGCGCGCAGGAAGCCGAAGCTTTCGCCGACGACGGGCGCCAGGAACGAGCCGATGGCGGCGATGTCCGCCAAGGTCGAGAAATGCGCCAAGTCGCGCAGGCGGTGGCGGCTGATGAAAATGCGGCTGGCGAAATCGGCGAGGATGAAAACGCCGATGACGACATCGAAGAATTCGACAATGTCGTTGCGGTTGATGAAGGTCGTGCCGACAATGAAAAACAGCGTGCCGATGTCGAAGGCGAGCAGGAAATAGCGAAACCGGTAGCCGGCGGGGGTGTCGGCCTCGTACAGGCCGCGCAGAAATGCCTTGAGCGCGGCCAAACGGCCATTGGCCTCGGTGTCTTTTTTCGCCACGCCTGTCTCCCGGCCGCTCTTATGTTCGTGATCCGACCGTGTCGCGACCGATCATCACGGGATCATATCACGGATCCGGGGCAACGCGCGCGAACGGCGCGGGCGGCGGCGCTTGCCGACGAGGCCGGCGAGCACGCCGGGCGGGAACAATGGCGCCGTGTGACGCAGGCAATGCATGGGCTCGCCGCGGCAGTGACGGGCGCGGCGGCAGGCGCTGCGGTCGCACAGTTGCCATGTGCCGATCAGTTCGGCGGTGACGCGGCGCACGGTCTCGATGCGGGTGTGCGGTTGCGCGGGCGGCGCGGCGCCGATCGTATCGACGATGGCCTCGGCGGCGCTGACGATTTTCTGCTGCGTGCGCTTGATGTCGGCGAACAGGCGGGCGCGGTCTTCCTTGCTCATGCTGATCTCCTGTGATGCGTTTTGGTTTGATGTGTTTTGGGTATGCGGGAATGTTCTCGCAGCGCGACAGCGCCCGAGCTTTGGGGAGTGGCCCTCTTCGAAAAAGAAGAGGGGGACGGCGCACCGAGAAGCGCGCAGCCAGGGTAGAGCCCGCATCCATACGGGATGCGGGGCGCCTCTCGGCGCGCCGTCCGGTGCTCTCGCGGCCGCCGGGCCACGCTTTCAGCCAGAGCTTGCCCCGATGATGGGGCCGCTCACGCCATCAGCCGGCTCCCGGCAGGGGGTCATAGTGCCCCCGGGTGGAGCCCCGGCACCGCCCGGGAATGCAGCCCTGCTGAGGCCACATCCGCGGACACCGTCCCGCTCCCCACGAGCCGGAGCAACCGGTTCGCGTCCCCTCATGAGAGGCGGGCAGGAATAAAAATATTCTTATGCTGGGCGCAGGTCAATCGGAAAATAGGATTATTTTATAAGAGGCGAAAGGCTTGCGATTGCCGTGGCTTACGCGCGTTACGGCACATCGTCGTCGGCGACGCGGCCGCCTTCGCCTTCGAGGCGGCCGAGCTGGCGCGTGTCGGCGCGGGTGAATTTCAGCCGCACGCCGGCGCCCAAGCCATCGCTTTCCGGCACGAAGACAACGCCGAATTTGTCGAAGGCACGCAGCACATGCGCGGCGTCTTCCGCTGTGCGCCAGGCGCCGTCATCATTCTCGATGAGGGCGACGTAGTCGGCGGTCAGGCCGCAGGCGCTGGCCAGGTCAGCCAGGCTGATGCCGCTCAAGGCGCGCGCCGCGGCGACCTGGCGGCCGGTGATGAGAGTGAGTGTGGTCATGGCAATCTCGATGCGTGTTTCGTGACGCATCATGCGGCCTTCGCCGCCGCCGCTCAAGATATTGATGCGGCGGCGAAGCAGCGCAGAAGACGAGGGTGGGCTCGCCCAAAGTATAACGCGCGCGCGGCGTTATTTGTCGACCTTGCCGCCGGCCTCGACCCAATCCTTGAAGCCGCCGAGATTGTAGACTGTTGAGTAGCCCATTTCCTTGAGCAGCTTGCCGGCGAGCGCGGCGCGGCCGCCCGAGGCGCAGTGCAGGATGACCGGCTTGTCGAAGGCGAGCGACTTCTCGGCGGTCGGCGAGGAGAGGTCGGCCTTGAACTCCATCGAGCCGCGCGGGATGTGCACGGAGCCGTGCGCCTTGCCGGTCGTGGCGAGCTCGGCGGAGTCACGAATGTCGATCAGAACGGCGTCGCCCTTTTCGACCATGGCGATGGCGTCCGCGCCGGAGATTTTCGGGACGACGGCATTGGCGGCGTCAACGAGGGATTTGGAGGTGACGGGCATGGGTGGGGTCCTTGCGAATATTTGTTCTGAAAACGAGTAAACTAGTCTTGAACGGTTGCGGCGTACTCGTATGCTACCTATGGTGGTCTATCTCTGTGAGAAGCATATGGATTCTCGAAGCTCACAATTACCGCAGGCCGCGATTATATTCGTTCTCGCTGCATTGAGCCTAATATTATTCCTGAGCATCGCAAAAGTATCCTCCACTTCAGCATTCACCGTTGGGGGACGAAACAATCCTAGCATAAACGACATTGGCGCTGTTTTGGACCAACTAGCGCCAGCCGGATCTGTATTGCCGGGTGCTCAAGGTGAGATCGAAACGCTTTCTCTCAGCGGCGGACGCGACTTAAAAATATCGCTGGCCGAAGGAACATTTGAGGCGGAGACAATCCGGCCAGAGACAACGTGGAAAAAAATATTAGCGAACCCATCGATAGTTGTTAGCTCAGCCGATGAAAGGCTTCGCAATAACGGGGGAATTAGCAAATTGATAGGCAACGGTTGTGGAATAAGTGAATCTAAAAATCATATTTCTACAGGCACCGCTCACATTGAAGATTGCATAGGCCCGTATTCTAGGAAGTTTCAAAATTTCAAATATGTTGCCAATGCAATTGTCGTCGCGTGGACGGCTGTAGCAGGCGTGCCAAACTGTAAGAGCGATGCTGATACTGTAGTCCAACACACCGCGAGTGAATACACTAAGTGCATTCAAAACGCGATACATGGATCACTACTTGACCTCTTTAATAAACCTGCGATGAGCGACATCAACACCCTTGTGGTTCCGGCCTTGGGAACGGGGGTTGGAGCGCTTCCCGTTGGACTGTTTTACCAGTCCGCAGCCGACGCATTAATCAAATGTCTGACTTTAATCAAAGGTTGCGAGCGTAGGTTGCCGCGAAATATTGTGTTTATGGTTTGGCATGGGCAGACGAATTGGCAAGAGACGAAGCAGGCAATCGTCACGCATCTAATGCGACTCGGAGAGGCGTGGCGACCCAATTACATGATCAGCGATCGACTGAAAATCAAGTCACAGTATCTTGGCGTTCTCTTGGTTATGCTTTGTTTCGCGATCCTTATGAATTTTAGCGTTTCAGTACCTGCTCGAAAAATCTTACGCCTGTCACCAACCGACAATTCTGAACTCTGGATTATCTTTGTTGGCTGGGGCGTAATCGCGGTCGGCACTCTATCGCTTTTTTCGAGTTCTTTTGGGGTATTTATTGATGAGATTGGTGACGGCTGGCCGACCGTAGGCTGGAATACATTACTCGGAGCCTGCTCGGCAGTCTGTTGCGGCGTGACGAAGTTTGTCGGGAACGCTTACCTTGATAAATGGAAATAAGTCTACTCCGCTGGCTTTAGCCCTTCTTCGTCCGCCTTCGCCGCTGTCGCGGCTTCGGAGCGACAAGTCGGTCCGCT
This sequence comes from Pseudolabrys sp., assembly GCA_030655215.1. Classification (GTDB taxonomy): domain Bacteria; phylum Pseudomonadota; class Alphaproteobacteria; order Rhizobiales; family Xanthobacteraceae; genus Pseudolabrys. The sequence continues at coordinate 9,948 of JAURVZ010000092.1, forward strand.
AAGTCGCAGCACCGCCGCCGCCGATCTTACTGTTTCCGCAACGTCCCCTCAAACTGACAACTCGCGCCGTGCCACGTCAGGCAGCGGTCTTCCTTGACCGACAAGGTCTTGCCGGCTTGCGTGAGGGTGAGCTTGCAGGTGTCGGTCTTGTCGGGCTTGCGCACGATGAGCGTCTTGCCTTCGACCTTGCCGATGCCGTCGAACTCACCCATGCAGCCACGGGCGCCGACGCTGACATTGACCTTGTAGGTGCCGTCACGCGCCTTGGTGATGACGGCGCCTTGCTCCATGCCGCGATCGCTGGCGTCGTATGTACCTTCGAAGGCGAGGGCGCTGGCGCTCAGCGCAACGACACCGAAAAGAACGGCGATGGTGCGAACGATCATCGGCAGCACTCCCTGTGAGGGGGGTAAAGGCAACTACTCCGCCGCCTTCTGGCCCTTCTTCTTCGGGCCGGCCGGCTTCCTTGCCAGCACCGGCTTCAGGAACCGCCCGGTATAACTGCGCGGCTCCTTGACCACGTCTTCGGGCGTGCCTTGGGCGACGATCTCGCCGCCGCCGTCGCCGCCTTCGGGGCCGAGGTCGATCACATAATCCGCGGTCTTGATGACTTCGAGATTGTGCTCGATGACCACCACCGTATTGCCGGTCTCGACCAGCTCATGCAGCACTTCGAGCAGCTTGGCGACGTCATGGAAATGCAGGCCGGTCGTCGGCTCGTCAAGAATGTACAAGGTGCGGCCGGTGGCGCGCTTCGACAATTCCTTGGCCAGCTTGATGCGCTGCGCTTCGCCGCCGGACAATGTATTGGCCTGCTGGCCGACATGAATGTAATCGAGGCCGACACGGTGCAGCAGCGCCAGCACGTCGCGCACGCGCGGCACCGCCTTGAAGAATTCAAGCGCCTCTTCCACGGTCATGTCGAGCACGTCGGCGATCGACTTGCCCTTGAACAGCACTTCCAGTGTTTCGCGGTTATAGCGCTTGCCCTTGCAGACATCGCAGGTGACATAGACGTCGGGCAGGAAGTGCATCTCGATCTTGATGACGCCGTCGCCCTGGCAGGCTTCGCAGCGGCCGCCTTTGACGTTGAACGAGAAGCGGCCCGGCTCATAGCCGCGTGCCTTCGATTCCGGCAGCGCCGAGAACCATTCACGAATCGGCGTGAAGGCGCCGGTATAGGTCGCCGGGTTCGAGCGCGGCGTGCGGCCGATCGGCGACTGGTCAATGTCGATGATCTTGTCGATATGCTCGAGGCCCTCGATGCGGTCATGCGGCGCCGGCGCCAGCGACGCATTGTTCAGCTTGCGTGCAATCGAATTGTACAAAGTGTCGATCAGCAGCGTCGACTTGCCGCCGCCGGAGACGCCGGTGACGGCGGTGAACAGGCCGAGCGGAATTTCGGCGCTGACGTTCTTGAGATTGTTGCCGCGCGCATTAATCACCTTGATGGTGCGGCGCTTGTTGACGGCGCGGCGCTCCGGCACCGGGACATTCAATTCGCCGGAGAGATATTTGCCGGTCCATGAGGCGGGCGCGGCGATGATGTCGTCGATCGTGCCTTCGGCGATGATATTGCCGCCGTGAATGCCGGCGCCGGGGCCGATATCGAGCACATAATCAGCGGTCTTGATCGCGTCCTCGTCATGCTCGACGACGATGACGGTGTTGCCGAGATCGCGCAGCCTTTTCAGGGTGACGAGCAGGCGTTCATTGTCGCGCTGGTGCAGGCCGATACTCGGCTCGTCGAGCACATACAGAACGCCGGTCAGGCCGGAGCCGATCTGCGAGGCGAGGCGGATGCGCTGACTTTCGCCGCCGGACAAGGTGCCGGAGGCGCGGGCCAGCGTCAGGTAATCGAGCCCGACATCGACCAGGAATTTCAAACGCTCGCGGATCTCCTTGAGGATGCGCGTGGCGATTTCGTTCTGCTTGGAGGTGAGGTCCTTGGGCAGCGTGGTCGCCCAGTCGCCGGCATTGCGGATCGACAGTTGCGAAATGTCGGCAATCGTCTTGCCGGCAATCTTGACCGACAAGGCCTCAGGCTTCAGCCGCGCGCCCTTGCACTCGGCGCAGGGCACATCGGTGAAATACTTCTGCAGATCCTCGCGCGCCCATTCGGATTCGGTTTCCTTGAAGCGGCGCTCGAGATTGGTGATCACGCCTTCGAACGGCTTCTTGGTCGAATAGCCGCGCATGCCGTCATCATAGACGAACTTGATCTCGTCGTCGCCGGAGCCATAGAGGATGGCTTCCTGCGTCTTTTTGCCGAGGTCTTTCCACTTGGTGCCGAGCGTGAAGCGGTAATGCTTGCCGAGCGCGGTCAGGGTCTGGACGTAATAGGGCGACGACGACTTGGCCCACGGCGCGATGGCGCCTTTCTTCAGCGTCGTCTCGCGGTCCGGGATGATCAGGTCGGCATCGATATGCTGCTCGACGCCGAGGCCGCCGCAAGCCGGACAGGCGCCGAAGGGATTGTTGAACGAGAACAGCCGTGGTTCGATTTCCGGCAGGGTAAAGCCGGAAACCGGGCAGGCGAACTTCTCCGAGAACATGATGCGCTCGGCATTGGCATTGCGGCCGCGATTGGCGGTGGCGCCGGTCGCCTTGGAGTCGGCGATCTCGACAATAGCCAGGCCGTCGGCGAGCTTGAGGCACTGCTCGAAAGAGTCGGCGAGGCGCGTGCCGATATCGGATTTCACCACGAGGCGGTCGACGACAACGTCGATGTCGTGGGTGAACTTCTTGTCGAGCGGCTTGACGTCGGCGATCTCGTAGAACTCGCCGTCGATCTTCACGCGCTGATAGCCCTTGCGCATGTAGTCGGCGAGTTCCTTCTTGTACTCGCCCTTGCGGCCGCGCACGACCGGCGCCAGCACATAGATGCGGGTGCCATCCGGTAGCGCGAGAACGCGGTCGACCATCTGGCTGACGGTCTGGCTTTCGATCGGCAGGCCGGTCGCCGGCGAATAGGGAATGCCGACGCGCGCCCAGAGCAGGCGCATGTAGTCATAGATCTCGGTGACAGTGCCGACGGTCGAGCGCGGGTTCTTCGACGTCGTCTTCTGTTCGATGGAAATGGCCGGCGACAGGCCATCGATCTGGTCGACGTCCGGCTTCTGCATCATTTCAAGGAACTGGCGGGCATAGGCCGACAGCGATTCGACGTAGCGACGCTGGCCCTCGGCATAGATCGTGTCGAAGGCGAGAGACGATTTGCCGGAACCGGACAGGCCGGTGAACACCACCAGGCTGTCGCGCGGGATGGTGACGTCGACATTCTTGAGGTTGTGCTCGCGGGCGCCGCGAATCGTGATGTGGCGGGCGTCGTGCGCCCGTTTGCTGCTCATGTCGGTCATAGCGGACTTTCGCGGAACTTTAGGGAGTCGGGACAGCGGAACACCACGCAAAAAGGCGACAAACAAGAACGCAGCCGCCGGCGACATATAGTGTCCGGCCGCATCATTAACAGATTAGAACGTAATAAGAACGCGGGTGTTTTTCCAGCCCTGCGGGCGGGGGCATTGCGGGCGTGGGGATAACCCGGTGAACTTGCACTAAACCGTCATCCTTCGAGGCTCGCGTGCTTTGCACGCTCGCACCTCAGGATGACGGGTTTGGAAGCTTAGGCTGACGCCACCTTGGGCTCGCGATGGCCAAACGGTAGGGCAAACGCGACCGTGTCGTCATGGCCAACTTGATCGGCCAGTGAAATTTCCCATGCGAGATACTGCGCATAGGCCTCGGCCTTGCGTTCGGTCTCGCGCATGGGCGAATGCCAGATGTCCTCGAACGGGTGCAGAGCGTGGCCGTTGCCGCTTTCAACAGGCAGCCAGGCTGCTCTCCACGCCGACGTGCCACCGCGCAAAGCAACGACGCGCCGGCCGCTTGTGCGGAGGTCGGCAGCGGCCAACGCGGCCAGTTGGCCGTCAGCCGAGGTCAGGATCAAGGTGGTCTGGGCGATGTTCTCAAGGCCGGCCGGCAGCCGCGCACGAATGGCAAAACGTGCGCCGGGGATATGTGCCTCGCGATAGGCAAGGCTGTTATCGACATCGATGATCGCGGCCTCACCGGACTTCAACAAAGCCGAGGCGGCTTCCGGCTCGATCCATTCAATATCGTCCGGCAGACCGATGGCGGCGGAGGGCGCCGGGCCGCTGACAACCTCGTCGCGCGGCGGTGGCTCGGCCAGCACATAGACATCGTGGCGGCCGATCTGCTTCAGCCAGATCGCCGTGTTGACCGCGCGCAAAGCCTCGCCGCCGTCGAGCAGCACAACACGCGAGCGGTGCGTGCCGATAAACTGAAGCACCGTCATAACAAGCTGGCCGCCGGGCGCCGAACGGGCGTCGCGCCAGTGGCCGGCTTCATAGGCTTCCGGCGTGCGGACATCGAACACATAGAGCGAGCGCGCCTGATCGTTCTCGAGACGGCGCAGCCCGGCGCGGTCGATCAGCGGCACGGCATAGCGGTCGGCTAATTGCGTCGCAGCGCGGCGGCGGTCGTTGAGCGAACTCAGGTCAGGCGCGGGCGCGACGCGCCCCGAGGCAGCAACAACCTCGCCGCCGGCCAGCGACCAGGCCATGACGCCGTTCTCCAGAACGGCAATGTCATTATGCAAGCCGAGATTGAGCAGCGACTGCGCGCCGACAATGCCGCGGGTGCGGCTGGCGCAATTGACGACAATCAGCGTGTTGCGCGATGGCACGGCGTCCGGCACGCGGTCGACCAGTTCGGCGAGCGGGCAGCTTTGCGCACCGGGGAGGCTGCCGGCCTGGAATTCGGCATAGGTGCGCGCGTCGAAAATGGCGACGTCGCCGCCGGCATCGATACGCTGTTTCAATTCCGCAGCGGTGATGCGCGGCGTCTGGTAATTGCGCTCGGCAATGCCGCCGAAGGTTTTGGCCAGCACATGTGTGGTCGTGAACAGCTGATGCCCGGCGGCGCGCCAGGCGGCAGTGCCACCTTTGAGAATAGCAACATCGTTATAGCCAAGCTCGCCGAGCCGCACAGAGGCGCGCTCGGTCAGTTGCGCGTCACCGCGATCAACCAGCACGACCGGCGTTGCGCGGCGCGGCACCAAAGCCGCGATGCGCAATTCCAACTGGCTGAGCGGCAGCAAGGTCGCCAGCAAGATGTGACCTTGCGCATAGTCGAACTCCTCGCGGACATCGAGCAGCGCGACTTCGCGGTTGATCGTCAGTTGCCGGTGCAGCTCGGCGACGCCGATGCGCCGCGTCATGCCTGCGCATTCCAGACGGCGGCGCGGACATCGATTTTCTTGGCAATGATGCCAAGACCGAAGAACTGGTCGGCGACCGCCTGCTGCTGCTTGATGACGTCGTCGGTCACCGGCTTGATCGTATAGTTGGCGCGCTCGGCGGCAACGCGCTGGATCTCGACATCGATGCCGGTGATCTCAGCGAGCTGCGTCGCGATCTCGTTGCGGTGCGTCTGCGCCCAGGTGCCGATGGTGCCGAGCTGCGTCAGGAACTGCTTCAGCGTTTCCGGATGATCGGCGGCAAAGCCGCGCCGCGTGATCAGGAAATTGTTCGATTTGATCTCGCTGCCAAGCGCGGCAATCACCTTGCCGTTCAACTTCTTTTCGGCGAGCGCCAGATAAGGGTCCCACACCGACCAGGCGCTGACATCGCCGCGCGACAGCGCCAAAGGCGCGTCCGACGGCGCGAGCAATACCGGCGTCACATCGGTGTATTTCAGCCCGGCCTTTTCCAGCGCGGCAACGAGGAAGTAGTGCGCGCTGGTGCCGTTGGCGACAGCAACGCGTTTGCCCTTCAGATCAGCCACGCTGTTGATGCCGGAGCCGGGCAGAACGACAATGCCTTCGCCATTATCGCCGGACTGCTGCGCGGCGGCGTATTGCACGTCGAAGCCGCCGGCCTGCGCGAAGATGATCGGTGTGTTGCCGGAAGAGGAGAAATCCATGCTGCCGACATTGAGCGCCTCGAGCGCCGGATTGCTGAACGGAAACACTTTCCAGACAACTTCAATGCCGCGCGGCTCGAAGAATTTCTCCAGCACCTTCTGCTGCTGGGCGATGACGAGAAGGCCGCCGCGCTGATAAGCGATCCTGATCTGCTTCGGCGGCGCCTTCTCGGCTTGCGCAAAGGCCGGTGTGGCGAGCGCGGTCAGCGACAGAGCGGCGGAGGCCTGCAACAGGCGCCGCCGCGAAAGCGACAGGGATTTCGATTCATCGTGATCGTGTGACATGCGCGGCCCTTGAGTGATTGCGTTGCGCAACTATTGCTCAGGGCTGAGGCTTGAGACGATTCCAAGTTTCGTTCGAAGTTGGATGGAACATCCTGCTGTTTCCCATTCCGGGAGACCGAAGAATCTCCGCAAAGGAAATTATTCTTGAAGACAGCGGTCGGGCAGTGCGCCGCTGCGCGGCGCGGTGGCCGTCAACGTCCGCCTTCACCATGCGTATTTGACGCTGCCCTTGCCGGCGTAAGCGGCTGTCGTCTGTGAAAACTCGCCATCGAACGAGCCGGCCAGTGACCAGCCATTGTGCCACTTCATCTCGGCGCCGAGCGACAGCAGGGCTGCATTGGCGGAAGGCTGCGCGCCGTTCACGTTGAAAGTCGCGCCAGGCAGGGCCCGGAATGTCGCGGTGGCGGCACGATCCGTATTCCAGTCTTTCGCCCAGGCTGCTTTCGCTTTCAGCGTGAACACGCCGTTCTGCACCAGCATGGCCTTATCGAATTTGGCGCCGACTTCGCCGCGCGTCGCTGTGACGGTCTGCGACGCATAGTTCAGGGCGAAGGTGCCTGTGCCGGACACGACGGTCTCGCCATAGGACGGCAGATAGAAGGCGGTCGATTGCAGCGCCGCATAGGGCGTGATGCCGACCGCCGGTGTCGCATAGCGCCAGCCGCTTTCAAGCCGCGCCGTCAACGCCTGTGCCTTGAAGGTGGCGCGCAGCTGATCGGTGCCGGCGATCGTCACGGTGCGGTCGGTCGTCGTGTCCTGCCAGGAGTAGCCGAGCAGTCCGGCGACATAAGCCGCGCCAAAATTGTGCCTGGCATAAACAGCCGCGTTGAACACATCGGCCTTGCCGCCGCCGAAGCCGCCATCGAGATCGAAATGGGTGCCGGCGCCACCGAGGGCAAAACCTGCTTGAGTGTTCGGCGTGGCGCGATAGGTAGCGCCCACGGCCGTGCCGAAGATGCGGCTCGTCGTCGTGCTGGTGCCCGCGGTCGCATCGCCGGCGACGCGGCTGTTGCCGCCATAGACGGAGGCCCAGACATTCCAGCGCGCGTCGAACGTCGCGACGCGGTCGCGCGGCGTCACCGCGGCGTAGGCGTCGTTCGCCTCACGCGAGACGCTGCGTTCCGCCGCGTATCCAATCGCGCCATCGGGCCCGCTATCACTGAACGCGCCATCGATAATGGCGTTAGCGAATTGCCCCGCGCCGCCGATGCCGGCTTGCGCAGTCGATGCGCCGGGCTGGCCGGAGGCCTGGCCGAGCGCATTGATGAGTTGCGCGTCGGTCATGTTGAGCAGCGCATCGAAGGTGGCCGGCGGCGCCCCGCCGCTCTCGACGAATGTGTTGATCGCTCCTGCGACGCCGGTCTGATTGCCGCTCGTCCCGGCGGGAAGCTGGATGGTGCTTGGGTCGAGCACCAGGAGAACATTGTTCGCATCATACGTCAGGTGCGGATTGCGCGCGCCTGGAGCAATGCTGCTGCCGCTGACGTTCAGGCCAGCGAATTGTGTGCCGCCGAGCCCGCCAGTGGCATTGAGGATGGTGTAGGTTCGGCCGCGGAAGCTGCCGGGCAGGGCCACGGCGTCCACTGTCGCGCCAGTGAGCGTCGCCGTGCCAGTGACATTGGTGCGGTCGGCGGCGGTCGGCGAGATTTCGACGGCATAGGAGCTGCCATTGTTGAAGGTCAGGCTGCCGTGCACCGACAACGTGCCGATGGAGTTGCCGGGCGCCAGCGTGCCGCCGGCATTGATGGTCGTTGCGCCCACCGTGCCGGTGCCGCCAAGTGTCGTGCCACTGGTCATCGTCAGGCTGCTTGAAGCCGCGATCGACCCGTTCACCACGAGCGCGCCGCCGTTCACCGTTGTTGCGCCGGAATAGGTGTTGATGCCGGACAGCGTCATGGTGCCGGTGCCGGTCTTGATCAATGACGCGCCAGTGCCGCCGCTGGCGCCGCCATCGGCGATCACGCCAATGACATTGGTCGATAAATTGTTGGCGCCAACGGTCAGCTCATTTGCGCCGAGGTTGAATCTGCCGTTGCCGGCAATCGAACCAGCGCTGACCTTGCTGTCGCTGTTTGGACCCGTACTGGCGGAGAAATCGAAGACAGCGGCGGGGGTGTTATTAATGAGCTGCGCATTGCCGGCCGTGCCGCCACCGTATCCGCCGCTCACAAACGAGACGGTTCCGGAATTGGCGATGGTGGCGTTGGCCGCGGTGCTGCCGCTGCCGAATGTGATCGTGCCGAACGCGTAGTTGGTGATGGCGGCGTTGCCGGCCGTGGGATGGTGCCCTAAATTGCCGTTATCGCTTAACGTGATCTGGCCGCTGTTGAAGAATGTCGAGTCGGCCAAAGTGGTGAGATTATAGACAAATATCTGGCCAAAGCCTGTATTCGTGACATGCGCGTTGCCGGCGGACGCGTTACTCACCATTTGCATGACGGCGCGGTTGATGATCGTCGCGTTCGCGGCCGTGCTGTTGCCGTAGAAATTGAGATAGTAAACATCGTTCGAAATGGTTGCGTTGCCGGCCGAAGCGTTGTTGTCCAGGGACAGGACGCCATGGTTGACGATGGTGGCGTTGCCGAGCGAGCTGTTATCGGTGGCGGAGAAGGCGCCGGGATTGTAGATGGCGGCATTGCCGACGGTGCCGTTGCCCCGCAGATTCAAATACGAACCGTTGTAGATCGTGCCTGAGTCAATATGGCCTGAAATTGTAAGTGTGCCGCCTTCTATTCTCGTCGCGCCGGTATAAGTATTGGCGCCAGTCAGCGTCAGCGCGCCGCCGCCTTCTTTGGTCAGACCGCCGCTGCCGGTCAGCGTTGTTGCGAAGGTGACGTCATTGTCATTGGTGTCGAACGTTGCGCCGTTCGCGCCAATGGGGTTGAGTCGTCCGGAAATGTCCGTGGTGTTGCCGCTCGCCCATCGCAGGCCGCCGCCATTGAGCGTGATGTTGCCGCTGCCGAGATTGCCGCCATTGGCGAAGGCGATCAGCCCGCCGGTGACGGTGGTGCCACCGTCGTAGGTGTTGGTTCCGGACAGCGTCATCGTGCCGGTGCCGGTCTTCACCAGCGAGCCGCCGGTGCCTGAGAGAAGGCCGCTGACCACCGTGGAGAAGTTGTTGCCGCCGACCGTCAGTTCGTTGGCGCCGAGATTGAACGTCCCGTTGCCTGCGATCGAGCCGGCACTGAGCTTGTTGTTGAAGTTCGGGCCGATACTCGTAGAAAAATCAAAGGCGGCACTGGCGCCGTTGTTGATCAGGCGCGCGTTGCCCGCGTTGCTGGCGCCCTGAAACACGGTCGTGGCGTTGTTGTTGTTCGTAATGACGGCGTCGCCCGAGGTGGCTTCGTGATAGATCGTCAATGTGCCGTTGTTGGCGATTGACGCGCTGCCCGCGCTGCTGGAGTCCCTGAAAAACCAACTGCCGTTATTGGTGATAGCAGCGCTGCCGGCTGTACTGGCGTTGCTGAAAACCGTTGATCGGCCGGCATTGTTGGTGATGGTTGCGTTGGCGGCCGTGGCGGTTTCTGTGAAACCCAGGCCGTAATTGTTGATGATGGTGGCGCTGCCCGCCGTGCTGCTGTTCCCGAAACCCAGACTGTAGTGGTTGGTAATGGTGGCGCTGCCGGCGCTGCTGCTACTGTAGAAGTATAGATTGCCGGTGTTGGTGATGGTGGCGCTGCCGGCCGTGCTGGCGTTGTAGAAAATCAACACGTGGCCGTTTGTGATGGCTACGCTGCCGCCGTTGACGACGATGCCGGCGCCGACAAATTCCCACCATGTGGGGTAGGCGGCGGTGATTGTGTAGTTCGATGCCCCTGCATTGAAGGTCAAGCCGCCGAAGGTGGCGCTGGGAGTATTGAGGGTCAGCGCCGTCGTGGTCGATGAGCCGAAAAAGGCCGTGCCGGTCGGCACAGTGCCGGTGTCCCAGTTGCTGCCGGTGTTGATGTCGCCCGAGCCCGGATTGGCGAGCCACGTCGCGTCCTGCGCGGCGGCGGGCAGGGCGGCCAATGTCAGCATCGACGATGCCAGCAGGGCGGCGCGCCAGGCGCGCATGCGCGGCGCACGGCAAGCGGATGCGTTAAAACGCGGAATACGTCTGTTCATTGCCAGCAACGGCACGGCCCCCGCCGTCCCGTGCTTTGGTCGTAGAAATCAACGGACGGCCACCGGAATGATTCCAGAGGCGGGCGTCAAAGTCCTGACAGCGGCCTGAACGCGTTCTGAAACTTTTCTGAAATTTGAAAAATGGCGTGGCCGCCCATAGAAAAAGGGCCGGCGATGAAGCCGGCCCTTTCAGCATTCAATTCGGCTTCGATTTAGAAGCGGTAGTTCAGGCCAGCGCGGGCAACGTTGAGATTGTAGCTGCCGCCGGTGGTCACGCCGGCCAGCGTCAGGTTGACGTCGCCGGAGTGGATGTAAAGGTATTCCGCCTTGACGCTCCAACGGTCCCAGACAGCCCATTCGACGCCGCCGCCGAGAGCGTAGCCGGAGCTCCACTTGTTGTCGGAGACGGTGGCGCCGCCAACGGTCAGGCTGAGATCGGTCTTGGTGTAAGCCCAGCCGCCAGTGCCGTAGACCATGACGCGGTCGAAGGCGTAGCCGAGACGGCCACGCGCGGTGGCGAAGGCCGGGATCTTGCCGGACACGCTGAAGCCCGGGCCGGTCGCATCGCTCTTCAGCGAGGTGTACTGGATGTCGCCTTCAAGGCCGAACACCAGGCTGCCGGCCTGCCAGTTGTAGCCGAGTTGGCCGCCGCCGACGAAGCCCTTGGCATCGGTCGCGAAGTTCGGAGCCCAGCCGTAGCCGGCGTTGGCGCCGATGTAGAAGCCGGTCCAGTCGTAATAGGCCGGAGCAACATAGGCCGGAGCCTTCGAGTACGACGGGCGCGGCATGTCAGCTGCCGAAGCAACAGTGCCGGTAGCGCCGAGAACCAAAAGCGCGGCAATCGCTGTATTAAGTCGCATTGAGTATCCCCACCTGTTCAGGATGATGTGTTTAAGAGTCAGTCGGTTTTTGAAAAGCCACGCACGCTGAGGCGCACCTCGTCAGAATCGCATCACGACCCCGATCTCAGTGTTAAAATCGAATGGTTAATGAAAACTAACTATGTTTAACCGCGCAAAAGAAAGGGGCCGGCGCAATGCGCCGGCCCCTCATTAGTTCAGCCGTGAAAGCCTGATCGCTTAGAAGCGGTAGTTCAGGCCGGCGCGGACGAGGTTGGTGCTGTAATCGCCGGAGGCCGTGAACGGGCCAGCGGTGACGCTGACATCGCCCGAGTGAATGTAGAGATATTCGGCCTTGACGGTCCAACGATCCCAGGCTGCCCACTCGATGCCGCCGCCGAGCGCGTAACCCGAGCTCCACTCGTTGTTCGAGGCTGCAAAGCCCGGAGCAGTGATGCTGAGTTCGGTGCGGGTGTAAGCCCAGCCGCCGGTGGCGTAGATCATCGCACGGTCCCAAGCGTAGCCGATACGGCCGCGCACGGTGCCGAAGGCGTTCGAACGGGCGGTGGCTGTGAAGCCGGCGCCAGTGACCGAGCTGGAGAGGTCGGCACCCTGGAAGTCGGCTTCGATGCCGAACACGAACGGGCTGCCAGCGGCCTGCCAGTTGTAGCCGATCTGACCGCCGCCAACGAAGCCATCGGCATCGCCGAAGCCGTCGGTCCAGCCGTAGCCAGCGTTCACGCCGGCGTAGAAGCCAGTCCAGTTGTACATCGAGACGTACGGGACGGCCTTGGTCGGCATGGCTTCACGACGCGGAAGATCCGCGGCCGAAGCCGACGAGACGATGCCCATGCCAAGCAGGGCTGCGCCGAGTGCTGTAAGAATTCGCATATTGAACCTCCGAGGTATTTCTTCTTGGGAATTGTAAGTTGACTGTATCCATAGCGGTCGCCCGCCGTGCCTCTCTTTTACCCCATTCTGAGATTTTGGCTGTGACTTCTAAGTCACGGATACACATAAAGTAATTACCCCCAGATACGGAACTTTCTCTCACGAAATCGTGACGAGGGTAGGTGGGAACCGGTCGTCAGGGGCAAGGTTTCTTCCGGTTATGCCGCAGCCAAAATACTGTCCAATGTTGCCCGTCCTTAACGTTGATCCGGTCTTTTTAGCGCCGTGCTGACGCTCGGCTGTATTCTGCTACCTGGGAACAGGCGGCAATGCAGTCGTACATTTCTGAGTTGGTCGAGATCGAGAAGGGGCTGGACCACGCTGTCGTGCATTTGCGCGAGCAGCAGAGCCTGGTCGCCGGGCTTGATTCGCCATGCAGCCGTCCGGCGCTGCTCCTGCTGCTGTCCAGCGGATTGCGAATGTATTGCTGGCTGGAAGACCGGCAACGGGCGATCGCCGAGGAAATTGCCGGGTTCAGGCCGGTCCGACAGCCTTGACGAGTGGGCTCGCATCAACTAGAACAAATCAAGAACTCATTGCTGCGCGGCTGGCGGTACGCCTGTGGATTAACGGCGAACGTGCTTGCTGCGGTGGCCCCCGGGTCTAGGGTGGCGAAATATCGATAGGGGCGCCTCAGCAGCGGGCGCCCACTGACCGGCGACCGGCCCGCGGCTTTCTTGTGCCGCGCCACATCGTCTTATGGCCTTTTGGAGAGCATCATGGCGGGTAGCGTCAACAAAGTGATTTTGATCGGCAATCTCGGCAAGGATCCGGAAATCCGCCGCACGCAAGATGGCCGTCCGATCGCCAATCTCAGCGTTGCGACATCGGAGACCTGGCGCGACAAGACGACCGGCGAGCGCAAGGAAAAGACCGAGTGGCACCGCGTCGTCGTGTTCAACGAAGGCCTCTGCAAGGTCATCGAGCAGTATCTGAAGAAGGGCGCCAAGGTTTATCTTGAAGGCGCCCTGCAGACCCGCAAATGGACCGACAAGGACGGCCACGACAAATACTCGACCGAAGTCGTGCTGCAGGGCTTCAACTCGACGCTGACCATGCTCGATGGGCGTAGCGGCGGCGGCGCAGGTGCCGGTCCGTCTGATGACGGCGCGGAATACGGCGGTAGCAACGGCGACTTCGGCTCGCGCGGCGTCAGCGGCGGCGGTGCGCCGGCCCGTAAGCCGGCCATGGCCAGCGCCGGCAAGCGCGACGACATGGACGACGAGATTCCGTTCTAGCGTCGTTACGCCGGTTTTAACGGCGCCTTCGGCGGTGGCGTGACCCGCTCGCGGCGGGTCGGCGGCAGGCGCGACGCCAGCACCTTGTCAATGCGGCGGCCGTCGAGATCGACCACCTCAAAACGCCAGCCATGCGCGGTGACGATTTCGCCGCAGGCCGGCAGATGGCCCATATAGGCGAGAATGAAGCCGGCAACCGTGTCGTAGTCCTGCTGCTCCGGCAGCGTGACGGCGAGATGTTCGGCCATTTCATCGGCGGGCAGGGAGCCGGCCAGCAGCCATGAGCCATCGGCGCGGCGGAACGCCTCCGGCTCGTCCGTATCGGTGTCGGCGCGGAAGACGCCGGCGATCGCTTCCAGCATGTCGGCCGGCGTGATGATGCCTTCGAAATGGCCGTACTCGTCATGCACGAGCGCCATCGGCACTTCGGCATCGCGCAATGTCGCCAGCACGGCCAGCGCATCGGCCGTGTCATGCACGACCGGCGCTTCGCGGATGTGCTGACGAATATCGAGAGGTTTGCGCGCCAAGGCGGCGGCGAGCAGATCGCGCGTCTGCACAACGCCGATCAAATTATCGACGGTTTCACCGGCGGGCAGGCGCGAATGCTGCGCATTTTTCAGCGTCTGCCGGATCGCCTTGTCGGAGGCGGTGAGATCGATCCAGTGCACATCTGTGCGCGGCGTCATGACGCCGCTGACACTGCGGTCACCGAGCCGCATCACGCCTGAAATCAGTTTGCGTTCGCCGGGCTCGATGACGCCGGCGGTTTCGGCTTCGGCGATGATGGTCTTGATTTCCTCGTCGGAAACGCCGCTTTCGGATGGCGCATCCTGGCGCAGCAAGCGCAACAGCGCGCGGCCGGAGAAGTCGAGCAGCCAGACGACCGGCTTGGACACAAGCGCAAGGACGGTCATCGCCGGCGCGACCATGGTCGCGACCTTTTCCGGATTGCGCAGCGCGATCTGCTTCGGCACCAGTTCGCCGGCAATGAGCGAGGCATAGGTGATCAGCGCGACAACGATGCCGATGCCGGCCGGTTCGGCAAAGGCGGGCGGCAGGCCAAGCTCGAGCAGAGTGTCGGTCAGGCGCAGGCCGAGTGTCGCGCCGGACACCGCGCCGGAGACGACCCCGACCAGGGTAATGCCGATCTGCACCGTCGAGAGAAACCGCCCGGGATCGGACGCCAGCGCCAGAGCGCGGCGCGAGCCATAGACATTGCGGTCAATCATCGCCTTGAGCCGGCTTGGGCGGGACGACACGATGGCCAGTTCGGACATAGCCAGAAGGCCGTTGATGACGATCAGGACGGCGACGATGGCAAGTTCAAGGTAAAGCATGGTCTCTCATATAGGGACGCGGCCGGCTCCGCAGGAGGTGTCATGGTGCCGCGCGATGATTTGCGCAGCTGGCGGTTCCGCTGCGTCGTCTCAACCCGCCATGGCCACCTTGACGCCGTCAATGACGAACTGCACCGCAAGCGCGGCGAGCAGCACGCCCAGAATGCGCGAGGCGACCGAGGTCGCCGTGGTGCCGAGAAACCGGGCGATGCGGTTGGCGGTTTCAAAGGCGGTGAAGCACAAAGCCATCACCAGCACGATGACGCCGAGCAGCAGGCCGAGATGCAGCGGATCGCCGCCACTTCGGCTGGCCAGCAGCACGCAGGCCGTGATGGCGCCGGGCCCGGCCATCAGCGGAATGGCGAGCGGGAAGGCGGCGATGTTGCTGACGTGCTCTTCGACGGCATTCTCGGCGGTTTCGGTCTGACGCTCGACGCGCACGCCGAACACCATTTCCGAGGCAATCGAAAACAGCAGCAGGCCGCCGGCGATGCGGAAGGCGGGCAGGCCGATCGACAGCATGCGCAACAGCCAGTCACCGGCCAGAGTGGCGCCGGCAAGGATCAGGAACGCAATGAAGCAGGCGCGCAGCGCGACGCTGCGACGCGACTTCGGCGGCAGGCCTTGGGTGATGGCAATGAAGGACGGCACCAGCCCGATCGGGTCGACGACGACCAGCAACGTGACCAGCGCGGACACGACAAACTCGATCGGCATGGATGTCGTCGCTCCGGTTGACGGCCGGACCCTAGCATTCGCGAGCGTCAGACGGGTGACCGATTGTGACAGCTTTACGCGAGGCTTTGCGGTAAGCCGCAAGGCACCTGTTTCGGCTCCAATAAGTAATTGAAAAATAACAGGAAAATAGCGCGTTTCCGGCGTGTTTATTGTTGGCGCCGGGGCCCTGAATCAGCTAGAAAAATCGAGATTCTTCAGCCCTGCAGGAACGCCACTTTTGTCCGACACCGAAACACCCAAATCGGGGGGCGACCAGCCCACCGACGTGCGCCCTGTCTCAATCACCGAAGAGATGAAGCGGTCGTATCTCGATTACGCGATGAGCGTAATCGTGTCGCGCGCGCTGCCCGATGTGCGCGACGGTTTGAAGCCGGTACATCGCCGCATCCTCTATTCGATGCACGAGCAGGGCCATACGCCGGACAAGAAATACGTCAAGTCGGCGCGCATCGTCGGCGACGTGATGGGCAAATATCATCCGCACGGCGACCAGTCGATCTATGACGCCTTAGTGCGCATGGCGCAGGATTTCTCGATGCGCCTGATGTTGGTCGACGGGCAGGGCAATTTCGGCTCGGTTGACGGCGATCCGGCGGCGGCGATGCGTTACACCGAGTCGCGCATGGCGAAATCGGCGATGGCGCTCATCGACGACATCGACAAGGACACCGTCAATTTCCAGGAGAACTACGACGGCAGCGAGAAAGAGCCGGTCGTTCTGCCGGCGCGCTTCCCGAATTTGCTGGTCAATGGCGCCGGCGGCATTGCCGTCGGCATGGCGACCAATATCCCGCCGCATAACCTCGGCGAAGTGATCGACGCGACCATCGCGGTCATCGACAATCCGGGGATCACGACCGACGATTTAATCCAGATCATCCCCGGTCCCGATTTCCCGACCGGCGGCATCATTCTCGGCCGCTCCGGCATTTACAGCGCCTATCACACCGGACGTGGCTCCGTCGTCATGCGCGGCAAGGTCGCTTTCGAGACGCTCCGCAAGGAGCGCGAAGCGATCATCATCTCGGAAATTCCGTATCAGGTGAACAAGGCGACGATGGTCGAACGCATCGCCGAGCTGGTGCGCGACAAGAAGATCGAAGGTATTTCCGACCTGCGCGATGAATCCGACCGCGACGGCTACCGCGTCGTCATCGAGCTCAAGCGCGATGCCGAGCGCGATGTCGTGCTGAACCAGCTTTACCGCTTTACGCCGCTGCAGACGAGCTTCGGCGTCAACACCGTGGCGCTCGATGGCGGCCGCCCGATGGTGATGAAGCTCAAGGACATGCTCAACGCCTTCGTCGCGTTCCGCGAAGAGGTCGTGTCCCGCCGCACCAAGTTCCTGCTGAATAAGGCGCGCGACCGCGCCCATGTGTTGGTCGGCCTTGCCATTGCGGTTGCCAATATTGACGAAGTCATCAGGCTGATCCGTGCCTCGGCAGATGCCCGTGAAGCGCGCGAGGCCTTGATGGCGCGCGACTGGCCGGCCAAGGACATGATCAACATGGTGCTGTTGATCGACGATCCGCGCCACAAGGTTTCGCCGGAAGGCAATACGCGGCTGTCGCTTGAACAGGCACAGGCCATTCTCGATCTGCGCTTGCAGCGCCTGACCGCTCTCGGCCGCGATGAAATCTCCGCCGAACTGGACAAGCTCGCCGCCGAAATCGCCGACTATCTCGATATCCTGCGTTCACGCGTGCGCATCCAGACCATCATCAAAGACGACCTGCTGTCGATGAAGACGCAGTTCGCCACGCCGCGCCGCACCGAGATCACCGAAGCGATCGGCGATCTGGAAGACGAAGACCTGATTCAGCGCGAAGAGATGGTCGTTACTGTCTCGCATCTCGGTTACGTCAAGCGCGTGCCGCTCTCGACCTATCGCGCGCAGAAGCGCGGCGGCAAAGGCCGCTCCGGCATGCAGACGCGCGATGAGGATTTCGTCTCGCGGCTGTTCGTCGCCTCGACCCATACGCCGGTGCTGTTCTTCTCGTCGCGTGGCCAGGTCTATAAGGAAAAGGTCTGGCGTTTGCCGCTGGCCGCGCCGCAGGCCAAAGGCAAGGCGATGATCAACATCCTGCCGCTCGAAACCGGCGAGACCATCACCTCCATCATGCCGCTGCCGGAGGATGAATCGTCCTGGGCCAATCTCGACGTCATGTTCGCGTCGACCAAGGGCACCGTCCGGCGCAACAAGCTGTCCGACTTCGTCGATGTGCGCCGCTCCGGCATCATTGCCATGAAGTTGACTGACGGCGAGGGCATTGTCGGTGTGCAAATCTGCACCGAGAAGGACGACGTGCTGCTAACGTCGTCGGGCGGCCAGTGCATCCGCTTCGCCGTGCCGGAAGTGCGCGTCTTTACCGGCCGCACCTCAATGGGTGTGCGCGGCATTGCACTCGACAATGACGACCGCCTGATTTCGATGACCATTCTGCGCCATATCGACGTGTCGTCGGACGAGCGCGCCGCTTACCTGAAGCGGGCCAGCGCCATTCGCCGCGGCACCGGCGCCGAAGTGGAAGACGCCGGCGTGCCGGCCGATATCGAGGAGACGATGGAGGCCGAGGGCGGCGACATCGCCAATATCGAACTCGGCGAGCAGCGCTATGTCGAACTGTCGGAAGCCGAGCAGTTCGTGCTGACTCTGTCCGAGCGCGGCTATGGCAAGCGCACCTCGTCTTACGAATACCGGATCACCGGCCGCGGCGGCAAAGGCATTGTCGCCATGGATATCTGGGAAAAGAAGGGCGGCACGTTCCAGCTTAAGCCGAAGATCGGCCGGCTGGTCGCGTCCTTCCCGATCGAGGAAGACGACCAGGTCATGCTGGTCACCGATGCCGGCAAGCTTATCCGCACGACATCGGCGGGCATCCGCATCGCCGGCCGCTCGACGCAGGGCGTCATTGTTTTGGATACCGCTGAAGACGAGCATGTTGTGTCGGTGGAGCGGCTGAGCGAGGATGAGGCGGCGGAGTAAAGTATGATCTACGACGGGAAAGTGCCCCGAAATAGCCACACCTAGCCGTGGCATCAGGATTTAGAAATGGATCGCCGCAAAGCCAGCGATATACTCGAAGGGGTCCTTCGATTGGCGTGCCGCCTTTCGCATGTCGATCAGAAGCAGTTTCGTATAAAAGACGTTAGCGGATCGGGGACGATCGATTCCTATATTAGCATTCAGAACGTGGACGCTATCGTCGGCACAAAGAAGGCCATTGGCGAACGGCTTATTCGCCGTACGTTCGGAATATATCAAGCCTCTCAGGGGTCGCCAGTTGTTTTACGGATATTGGAATCTGATGCGAACAAAGGTGATACTGATTACCGTTCAACGTGGGAAAGGCCGGCCGAGGACATGAGTGCTTGGAAGGAAATGGCCAATCTTTTGGCGCAGAGTATTCAAGAGCTTGGCTCCGCATTTTCCAAGTGATAGTGTAGCGCTACGGCGGGATCAGATTGCTCACCATGAACTACCAGCTCTTCACCGCCTTCCTGCTCATCACCCTCATTCTCGTCCTCACGCCCGGGCCGATCGTCACCTTGGTGATTGCCACCGGCGCGACGCGCGGCGCGCGGGCAGGGCTGCTCACGGTCGCCGGCAGCACGGTCGGAAATGCCATCCTCGTCGGTGCCATCGCGCTCGGCCTTAGCCTGGTCATGCAGCACGCGGCGATCATCTTTGAATGGCTGCGCTGGATCGGTGCGGCTTATCTCATCTGGCTCGGCGTCCAGGCCTGGCGGCACGCCAGCGATGCGCCGGCGGCGGTTGAGCCCGCCGGCCACGTCTATTTCCGCCGCGGCTTCCTGGCGGCAATCTCGAACCCGAAAACGATTGCCTTCTTCACGGCGTTCCTGCCGCAGTTCATCGATCCGACATTGCCGGCGGGCTTTCAACTCTTCGTCATGTGCTCGGTCGCAATAATCCTCGCGACCTTCACCGATGCCGGCTGGGCAATCATCGCCGGCGCCGGCCGCGCTTTCTTCCTCAAGCGCGCCAGCGCCAAATGGCTGGGCCGTATTTGCGGTGTCGCCTTGATCGGCGGCGGCGTCTGGCTGTCGCTGGCGAGGCGGCCCGGTTAGCCCCGGTAAAATTCACCGACAATCCGATTAAAACTGGCGGCATTCACGAAGGCATTCGCTGCGATTTTGCGTGTATGCGGAGGTGTGTTTCACAACCGCACTGCGCGGCAAACTGGCAATCCCTTCGGCCATGACTCGCGGCGAAATCTCAAATGCTCTCGGTCGCGTGATCCTGATTACGCTGGCACTGATGGCGGCATCTTACGTGCTGCTGATCGGCGTGCTGGTCTTGACGGGCTTTGACGATGCCTTGCTGCATTACACAATTGCCACGGTGTTCACCCTGATCCTGGCGCCGGCGGCTGCATTCCCGCTGGTGATCATGTCGGACCGGATACGGCTGGCCAAGGTCGAGTTAGAGGCCCTGCTGCGCATCGACGGCCTGACCGAATTGCCGAACCGCCGCGCCTTCTTCGAGAAGGCCGGCGAAGTCTTTGCCGAGGACGGACCCATCTCGCTGATGATGATTGACGTCGATCACTTCAAGGCGGTCAACGACAATTACGGTCACGACACCGGCGACCGCGTGCTGCGCTCCGTGGCGCAATCCATTCAGCAGGTTGTTGCGGGCGCGACAGGCACCGGCGTCAAGTTCGCCGCGCGTATTGGCGGCGAGGAATTCGCTGTGCTCGTCGAGGATCTCGACGCTACGCTGGCCGACAGGCTGGCCAACGAGTTGGTGCTGAAAATCGGCCAATTGCCGGTGCGCGGCGCGGCGCATTCCATCGCCGTCACGGTGAGTGTCGGTGTGGCGCATCGCCGGCATGGCGACTCGCCGGACATGGTGCTGCGCGCCGCCGACGGCGCCTGCTATCGCGCCAAGCGGCTCGGCCGCAATCAATGGCGCGATGCCGATATTTTCGACGACGAGCCGATGCCGCAGGCGCCGGCCAAAGCGATGACCGCCGCCTGATCAGCGCGCGCCGGCTTTCTCCAGGATCGCCACCATGTCCGTGTACCCACGGCCGCGCGCAAGCTTGAGCGGCGTGTTGCCTTCGCGATCGGCGAGGGTGAGATTGGCGCCGGCCTTCACCAGGGCCTCAAGGCTTGCGGTGTGGCGCTTGCCGCCATTGCCGAGCACGATCGACTCGATCAACGCGGTCCAGTGCAGTGTGTTGACATGATCGAGCGGCGCTTTCGACGAGATCAGCACCCGCACGACTTCATCATGGCCAAGATGCGCGGCGGCGATCAGGGCGGTGCCGTCCCACGGGCTGGTGACGTTGCTCGCTTTGCATCCGCCGGCCAGAGCGATCTTGAGCATCGGCACATCGTCGGCGACAGCAGCGATGGTGACGATGTCGTATTTCTGCGCATCGAGCGCATTGGCGTCTGCGCCCAGTTTCATCAGCAGCACCGCTGCCTCGTTGCGCTTGAGATGGGCGGCGACATGCAGCGGCGTGCGTTGATGGCCATCGCGGGCCTCCAGCGGTGCGCCGGCTTTCACAAGCTTCTCAATTTCGCCGGTGTCGCCTTTGGCGGCTGCGGCATGCAGGCCGCGATAGGCCGCGATCTCGGCGGCGCTCGGCGCGATCTGGGCGAGGGCAGGGACGGGCACGATCAACAATACGAGAGCGACAAGCCAGAACCGCAAAGAAAAGGGCATGAAAAAGCCTCCGGGAGAATGCTCCCGAAGGCTAACAATAATTGAGGCAATTTATGCGACGGCGCGCGAATTAGTTTGAAGCGAGGCGCTCAGTCGTGATCAGCCGGATTTTCTTGTTGCCCATCTCGGTGCCAACGCAGTTGAGATAAGGCCAGGGGCGCTCGACGCAGGATTTCAAGGTGGCCTGCGCCTTTTCCGGCAGCGGACCGGCATCCACAGTGGCGCCAGGCATAGAGGCAACCGTAAACACGGCGGCTACGGCGGCGGCGGAGAGAATGGCTGACAGGGCTTTGAGCATGGCTATTCCGTTCCTTGATGAGCACGACCATCAGTCGCGCCCGTCTGGCGAAAGGTTCAAATTCTTCACAGAAGGTTCGCCTCGGTAACGGGCGAGAGGCCGAAAAGTTCAAACCGGCTTGACAATCCCCGCAGCTGTCCAGCGGCGGCCTTGCGGGCGGCAAAACGGCGGGCTAGACCCCGCTTATGCCCAAGGCCGGTACCAAGATCGCCCTTTATGCGGGGTCTTTTGACCCCGTCACCAACGGCCACATCGATGTGGTGCGCCACGCCGTGCGGCTGGCCGACAGGCTGGTGCTGGCGATCGGCGTCCATCCCGGCAAGGCGCCGCTGTTTCCGACCGGGGAGCGGCTGGCCATGCTGGAAGAGACCTGCGTGCCGCTCGGCCGCGAGGCCGGGTGCGAGATCACCTGCATTACCTTCGACAACCTTGTCGTCGAGGCGGCCAAAAAGGCCGGCGCCCATGTCCTGATCCGGGGTTTACGCGACGGCACCGATTTCGACTACGAAATGCAAATGGCCGGCATGAACGAGACTATGGTGCCGCAGGTACAAACGGTGTTTCTGCCGGCATCCCCGGCGGTGCGCCCGATCACGGCCACATTGGTCCGGCAGATCGCGGCCATGGGCGGCGACGTGTCGGCGTTCGTGCCGCCGTCCGTTGTCGGGCGCCTGAAGAAGCGCTTTTCGGCCAAAGCTTAATTTCCGGGAGATGTCATGAACCGCCTTGTTAAGTTTGCCCTCGCGCTCGCCCTGACGG
Organism: Pseudolabrys sp.; assembly: GCA_030655215.1. Classification (GTDB taxonomy): domain Bacteria; phylum Pseudomonadota; class Alphaproteobacteria; order Rhizobiales; family Xanthobacteraceae; genus Pseudolabrys. The sequence goes on from JAURVZ010000092.1 coordinate 32,141, forward strand.
CTGTAGTCGCCGCGCCGGCTTTGGCGCAAGCGCCGAAACTGCCGGCCGGCACTGACCCGCAGAACGCGCTGGTCATCGACACTACCAAGGGCCGCATCATCATCAAGCTGCGCCCCGACATTGCGCCGCAGCACGCCGAGCGCCTCAAGCAGCTCGCCCGCGACGGCTTCTACGACAATGTGCCGTGGCACCGCGTCATGGACGGCTTCATGGCGCAAACCGGCGACGGCAAGAACTTCAACGGCACTGGCGGCTCGAAATATCCGAACCTGAATGCCGAATTCACCCAGACGCCTTACGCGCGCGGCGTTGTCGGCATGGCCCGCGGCGGCGCGCCGAACTCGGCCAATTCGCAGTTCTTTATCGTCATCGGCGAGGCCTCGTTCCTCAATGGCCAGTACACCGTGATCGGCAATGTCGTGTC
>JAURVZ010000093.1 GCA_030655215.1 Pseudolabrys sp.
GATCGAGTTCATCGCCTGGATCAGCGTCGGGCGCGGCGTGACATAGTGCGAATTGGCGTAGACCTTGACGAATTCCAGCTCGTCGGTCTTCTGCCCGGTGAGCGGATCGAATTCGTGGATGCTTTCGATCTCGTCGCCGAACAGCGAGACGCGCCAGGCGCGGTCTTCATAATGCGCCGGGAATATTTCGATCGTGTCGCCGCGCACGCGGAACGAACCGCGGAAGAAGTCGGCCTGCGTGCGCTTGTATTGCAGCGCGACCAGATCGGCCATGAGCTGGCGCTGGCTGATGGCGCCGCGCTGCTTCAGCGTAAAGGTCATCGCCGAATAGGTTTCGACCGAGCCGATGCCGTAAATGCACGACACCGACGCGACGATGATGACATCGTCGCGTTCGAGCAGCGACCGCGTCGCCGAATGGCGCATGCGGTCGATCTGTTCGTTGATCGAGGATTCCTTCTCGATATAGGTGTCGGTGCGCGGGACGTAGGCTTCCGGCTGGTAGTAATCGTAATAGGACACGAAATATTCGACGGCGTTGTCGGGGAAGAACGACTTGAACTCGCCATAGAGCTGCGCGGCGAGCGTCTTGTTCGGCGCAAGAATAATGGCCGGGCGCTGCGTCGCCTCGATCACCTTGGCCATGGTGAAGGTTTTGCCGGAACCCGTGACGCCCAACAGGACCTGTGTGCGGTCATTGCGTTTGACGCCTTCGACCAGTTCGGCAATGGCGACCGGCTGGTCGCCCTTCGGCTCGAAGTCCGACTTGATGACGAATTTCCGGCCGCCTTCGGATTTCTCCGGGCGCGGCGGACGATGCGGTGTCCAGACATGGCCGGTCTCGGCCTCGTTGCGGAATTCGTCGCGGCCTTCGCGCAGCAGTTTTTCCAAGGCCTCGGCGGTGGCGGCGACGCCCATGGACGACAGGCCGCCGGGGCCGGTCGGCAAATCGGCGCGCGGCAGCCGGAACTTGGGATCGCCGCCGGCGCGGGCGACGAGGGCGTCCTTTACTGACTGTTCGCGGGCGGCTTCGGTCGCATCCGGGTCGTCGGCGCCGTCACCGAGACCGAGTTCATTGGCCAGAGCCGGGTCGAGCCCGGTGACTGGCGCGCCGGTGAAGTCGGCCTGCGGGGATTCACCCAAGCCGGGCGGCAAAGGCACCGATTTCGTCTTGCGCGCGGTGTGCGCGGCGGAGAAATCGCGGCGGCGGTCAAAGGAATTGTCGGGGGGCGGCTGAATCCCGGTGCCGGAACCCATGCCGGCGGTGCCCTTGTTGATGCCGGGATTGAGAATATCGGCGAGCGCCTGCGGCACTTCGGCATCGGCCGGGCGCGAGGCCTTGGCCCGGGTGGGGCGGGCGGGGTCTTTAGGCTTCTTCGGGGGCAAGGACATACCGCGAATATGGGTGGAGTCGCAGGGCGATGGAAGGCCGCGCCCGGTTCCCATTTGCGGCCGCCCTTGGTGGTGCCGGCGTAAGGGAATTACTCACAATCGGCATGGCATGATCATACCGAAGCCCGATAGAAGACCCTGCCCAAATCGCAAAATCGATGTGTGAATTGATGACCGAAGCCCGTCCGACCATCCCGCCTGCCGCTTCCCAGACCAGCGGCGGCATTTTCGAACTGGCGCCGGTGTCGCTGTGGATGGAGGATTTCAGCGGGCTGAAGGCGCTGTTCGATGGTTGGCGCCGGGCCGGCGTGACCTCGCTGCGCGAGCATCTGATCGCCGATCCGGGCCGCGTGCGCGAATGCGCCAGCCGCATCCGCGTGCTGCAGGTCAACCAGAAGACGCTCAGCCTTTTCGCCGCCAGGGACTTCGACCATCTGGTCGGCAATCTCGACAAGGTGTTCCGCGACGACATGTTGCCGACCTTGATCGACGAGTTCGTCCAGCTCTGGGAAGGCCAGACCGAATTCGCCAGCAACACGGTGAACTACACGCTGGCCGGCGCGCGCCTCGACATTCATCTCAAGGCGACGGTCCTGCCCGGCTTCGAGCATGACTGGTCGCGCGTGCTGCTCGCCATCGAGGATCTCACCGACCGTGAGGAAGCGCGCCGCCGTCTTGTCGGCAGCGAGAGCCAGGCGCGCGGCCTTTTCGAGCACTCGCCGGTGTCGCTCTGGGTCGAGGACTTCTCCGGCGTCAAGAGATTGATCGACGAGATCCGCCTGCAGGGCATCACCGATCTGCGCGTCTTCACCGATGTGCACGAGGAGTTCGTGCATCGCTGCATCAGCGAAATCCGCATCATCGACGTCAACAAGCACACGCTCGACCTGTTCGGCGCGCCGGACAAGGAAACCTTGCTCGGCAATCTGCCGAATGTGATGCGCGACGAGATGGAGCCGTGCTTCCGCGAGCAACTGATCGATTTGTGGGACGGCAAGCTGTTCCAGCAGCGCGAAGTGGTGAACTACACGCTCGATGGCACCAAGCTGAACCTGCTGCTGCAGTTCTCGGTGTTTCCGCAGCACGAGAATGACTGGTCGCTGGTGCAGATCGCGCTGACCGACATCACCGCGCGCAAGAAGGCGGAAGCCTATCTCGAATATCTCGGCAGTCACGACGCGCTGACCAAGCTGAGCAACCGCTCGTTCTTTGCCGATGAACTCAATCGCCTCGAGCGCAAGAGCAAGGGTCCGGTCTCGATCATCATGGCCGATCTCAACGGCTTGAAGGCGGCGAATGACGACCTCGGCCACGCCGCCGGCGACTCGCTGCTGCGCCGCGCCGGTGAAGTGTTGAATTCCATCGTCGACAAGCCGGCGCGCGCGGCCCGCATCGGCGGCGATGAATTCGCACTGATCCTGCCGGGCGTCGAGCAGGCGGAAGGCGAGGCGCTGATGAAGGTGATCCTCGATCTCGTCGGCATCAACAACGAGTTCTACACCGACCTGCCGCTTAGTCTGTCCATGGGCATTGCCACCAGTCAGCCGGGCGAGCGTCTCGAAGCGGTGGTTAAGCGCGCCGATCTGGCGATGTTGCAGGCCAAGCGCGAGCATTATGCCGAGCTGGAGTCGAACCGGCGTGTCGCGGCGGCGGGGTGAAAGGCTACTTCGCCTTCTCCAGCAGCTTGTAGCTCATCGTGTGGCACTGATCGAGGCCGCACTGCACGATCACCGAGCCAAGATTGATCGCGCAGAGCGCCAGTACGTAGATCGACGCCGCTGCGGCAATCGTCTTCAGCGCCGGAAATGCAGCAACCGGCAGGCGCCGCACGGAGTCGCCGAAGGCAGCGAGCTTCAGCGCATAGGCAGTTAGCAGCGCCAGCGCGATAAGCACCGACCAGACCGGCATATGCAGGCCGAAGATCGCGGTGCCGATATATTCGTGGCCGGGCCGTGGATAGATGTCGAGCAAGGTCTGCCGCACTGACAGCACCAGCAGGAAGATCGCAAACAGCAGGCTCAGTCCTGTAATGCGCGCCGAGTCGCCTTCGCGCAAATTCAGCATGATGCCGAAGCAGACGCCGAACATGGCGACGCGCTGCAACAGGCAGAGCGGGCAGGGGATCTCGCCATTGGCATATTGCAGCACCATGGCCGCGGTGAGAATGCCGGCGATGACCAGCATGGCGAGCAGCAGATAGATGTGATTGATCAGGCCGAGCGTTCTGTTCATGGCTCAGCTCCGCGCGACGCCGGTTGGCGCGCTGTGTTCGGTTTGCAGCCACGGCATGCGGAAACCGGTTTGCGGGCTATAGACTTCAAACAGAAACAGACCGATCGACAGGAAGAAGCAAACCAGCACCAGGCCGACGGCAATGGTGGCGCGCCCGAACCATCCGGCGACAAACGCCAGCAGCAAAGCAGCGAAGATAGCAGCCATCATGATTTCGTCCCCCTTGGCCGGAACTTATCGCATTCCGGCGCGGGCGCGCCAGTCCGCGGCGGCGTTCTCAACATTGCGTGTTGGCAATTTCATCCTGTCATGGGTTTGATACACTATGCCGCCGCGCCGATGGCGCGGACATTTTTGGAGGGCGACATGATCCGGTTGAACGGGCCCGCTTTGGCCGTTGCGGCTCTTTGCTTCCACTTCCTCATTCCTAACGCTGCGCAGGCGCAGAGCTATAGCGAAGTGCCCTATGCGCCGGAGGTCGGCAGCCGCTGGTCTGTGGTGTCGGTGACGGACGGCGAGGAGATCAAGCCCGGCAGCCAGACAGTGAACCAGAAGATCACAATGACGAGTGAGTTCACCGTCGAAGAGAAGTTGCCGGTGGGCTATCGCGTCACCTATGCGATGCGCGATTTCAAGATCGAGGGCAATGCGCCGGCGCGCGAAATGGCGCAAACGGCGTTTTCGGCCATGAAGGGCGTCGTGGTGCGGGGTCGCATCAATGCGTCGGGCAAGCCGGTCGCGGTCGACAATTTCGACGAAGTGAAGGTCAGCGTCAATAAAGTGGTCGATAGCCTGGCCAAGGGTTTCGCGGACAAACCGCAGTTGGCCGGGTTTCTCCGTCAGATGCTGACCGTCTTCCTTGATGTCGACTCAGCGCGCGCGCCGGAAGTCTATATGGAAGACATGACGCCGCTCGCGGCGGGCCAGACGACCGGCATCGTGCCCGGCGCTGTCAAACGCGAAGACAATGCGGTGCCGACTCCTTTCGGCGCCTCGGTCAAATCGGCGCTGGAGACACGCATCGAGTCGTTCGACAATGCGGCCGGCAAGGTGCGCTACATCCGCAAGCAGGCCTTCGACAAGGAGTCGCTGAAGACGGTGACCTTGGCCATGACTGAGAAGCTGGTCGCCGCCTCGGGCAACAAACAGATCACGCCCGAGATCATGGCGCAGATGAAGGACGTAAGGTTCGATCTTCAATCGGAAGCGGTGATCACGGTCGAGGGCGGCATGACGCGCAAGATCGACGACCGTTCGGTGACCGAAGCGCAACTGATGGGTCACATCATGCGCAAGACAGAGAAGAAGGTGATGACGGTGACGAGGGTGAACTAATTCGTTCCACGCGCCCTTGCTTTCTTCTCCCTCCCCCCCTGCGGGAGAGGGTTGGGGAGGGGGGTGTTACATATTCGGTGTTTGCTTTTACCCCCCTCCCGACCGTCTTCGCCTAACGGCTTCGACGGTCGACCTCCCCCTCAAGGGGGGAGGTGAAGGAAGAGAGCGTTATATCGTCGGCGCCGTGAGGCCCTTGAACAGGATCGGGCCGGTCGGCCGTCCGGTCGGCGAGCCGCCCTTCGGTTCGATCGTGATTTCGAACAACTGGTTGGCGCCGGGCGCGGGGACATCTTTCAGCGACAGCGCCAGAGTGCGCGCCTGCTCCATCAGGCCGACGGAGACGGGTCCGCGTTCGCGGCTCGGCAGAGTCCAGACCTGCAAGGAGCGGTCAGCCGGGATCGGCATGTCGGCGAGCGGCAGCAAGGTGGCGCGGCCATCATTGAAGACGTGAACGATGGCGCCGGCTTTGTCGCCATCGACCAGAATGGCGATCATTTGCGGTGTGCGTTGCGCCTCGCGCATGGCGAAGCCGAGACCGACTGTGAGTGCGACAGCGGTGGCCGCCGCGGCAAGACCAATGGCGCGCCAGGCCGGCAGACTGTTCCACAGGCCGGCGAAGAGGCCGGGCGATGTTGATGAGGCAACTGGCCGCGCGATGTCGCGCTCGATGGTGGACCACAGGCTTTCCGGTGGCGTCATAACCTCAGCGGTGCGGTCGAAGTCGGCGAGGCGCACGCGCCATTGCTCGACATCGCGGGCAAAGGCGGCGTCGGTCAGCATCAGACGCTCGGCTTCGATCAGCGCCGCGCCATCGAGAGTGCCCAAGACGAAATCGGCAATCAGTGTTTCACGTTCCTGCTGTGTCATCCCATGCACTCCTGCAGGGACAAGAGGCCGCGGCGGGTCCAGCTCTTGGCGGTGCCGAGCGGCACGCTCATCTTGCCGGCCAGTTCGCCATGGCTCAGGCCGAACACATATGAATAGACGACGGCGCTGCGATGCTTGATGTCGAGCGCTTCGAGGCAACGGCGCAGGGCGCTGTTCTCCGGCAGGCGATCGACCGCGGTGAGGAAGTCGGGCTCGAGGCGTTCCTCGCCGTCATCCGATTCAAAGCGGCCTTCGGCGCGCAGGATGGTGAGCGCGCGGTTGCGGACAATGGCGAAGATCCAACTGCGCGCCGTGCCGCGCGAAGCATCAAAGCCGCGGGCGCCGCGCCAGATGCGTATGAAGGCATCGTGCGCGGCCTCCTCGGCCAGATCGCGGCGCTTCAGGATGCGCATGGCGACGCCGATCATGCGGCCGGCTTCGGCATCATAGATGACACGCAAGGCCGTGCGATCGCCGGTGGCGCAGCGGTTGAGCGCGGCGGCGAGTTGGCTGTCGAGGAGGTCGGTTTCTACCAAGGGAACTTCTGCTCGATAAAAAAGGAACCAGACGTCGCCGGCTGGCAGAGGAATGGCGTGTCTCATGCTCTCTATACTGCGGGGCGCGGGCAGGGGATGCAGGCACTACAGATTTATTTTGGATATTTTGCCGCAGGCTGCATCCAAACGGGGGTGTGCCTGAGTCCTGACTATAACGACCCGCCCGGGTCGCCATGTAGACAGGGAGCTAACACCATGAAATTCCGCTCGATTCTCCTCGCCACCGTAGCCGTTCTCGGCTTTGCCGGTGCCGCCAATGCCGCTCAGGTTGCCGCGCTTGTCGGCAATGACACGATCGCCATTGTCGATACCGACAAGAAGGCCGTGACCAAGACCACGAAGGTCACCGGCATTTCCGGCGCCATCATCGGCATCGACGTGCGCCCGGCCGACGGCATGCTGTACGGCGTGATCGATGACGGCTCGGTCGTTACCATTGCCATGGACGGCAAGGCCACCAAGAAGTCGACGCTTGAGACCATGCTCGCCAAGGGCACCGTCGCGACCATCGACTTCAACCCGGTTGCCGATCGCCTGCGCATCATGGGCGCCGATGGCACCAGCCTGCGCGCCAATGTCGATGACGGCAAGGTGACCAAGGACGGCAACCACAAATACGCCGATGCCGACATGCACAAAGGCGAGAAGCCGAATGTCGTGGCCGGCGCCTACACCAATTCGGTGAAGGGCACGAAGGAAACGACGCTGTTCAACATCGACGGCACGATTGGCGCGCTGGTCAAGCAGGCGCCGCCGAATGACGGCATCCTGAGCGCTGTCGGCAAGCTCGGCATGAAGGCCGACACCGTAGCCTTCGACATCTGGTCGGACGGCACCAAGAACGATGCTTGGCTGATGTCGGGCGGCACTTTGTACAGCGTCGATCTTGCCACCGGCAAGGCGACCGAAGCCGCGAAGATCACCGGCGTTTCCGGCACGGTCAAGGACATCGCTATCCTCCCGGCGATGTAACGACCGCGACTGGCGCCGCAGCGGAGAGACCCGCTGCGGCGCTTTCGTTATTGGCGCAGCGCCGGGAAGGGCTCGGTCAGCGCGTCGCCGTCGCGGCCGAAATAGATCACCTTGCCGCCGTTGAGAAAGACGCGGTAGCTGGCGCAGCCGGCATTCATCACGCGTTGCAGGAATTCGACGTAACCGATCTCGCCGCGCTGGATTGTGCGCATGGTGTTGGCAACGCTGTCGGCGTCGAAGCGGCTGGCGATCGGCGGCGCTTCCGCTAGTGGCAGCTTCTCGTCGAAGGCGGCGCCATTCTCATCGTAATAGGTGCTGCGCAAGGAGATGAGGTCGGCGGTGTAGGCCTGCACGCCGGCGCCCGCCAGCTTCTGCAAAACTTGCGGGAAGGGCGTGTTGGCAAAACTCAATTGCATGCATTCGGCAATGATACGCGTATCCACGGTCTTGTCCTTTCAGTTTGAGTTGACGGCGGCGATCAGTTTGCGCAGGCCGCGATGCAGCGCGGCGATCTCGGCGGCGCTCATTTTATCCGCGAGTGTGGCGTGATAGCCGGCGGCGGCTTTGCTGAGTTTCGCCAAAGTCGCGGTGCCGGCTTTGCTGAGCGTGAGATAAGGCGAGCCGCGATGGTCGGGATTGTCGTCGAAGGTGGCCGAGCCGTCTTCGACCAGCAGATCGGCAATGCGCTGCACGTTCTGCCGGGAGACGCCGAGGCGGCGGGCAATCTGCGGCACCGTGTAGCGGCCGCCGGAAGCCGCGCTCATGACCTGCCAGCGCGCCTGGGTCTGGCCAACGGCGGCGGCAATGGTTTCGCCGTTCTGACGCAGGCTGCCGGCCAGTTCATAGATATCGGCGATGATCAGGGGAACGATGGTTTCGGGCATGGTGTTAGATTGTCAGAATGACAATATGTTGTCAATATGGATGTTCAAGTAAGCTGGGCCCCGGATCTGCGGCGCATCACGGCACTTCGTTTGTGCTGCGCCGCGTCCGGGGCACGGAGGGCTAGAAACCCCTGACCGCAACGTCCATGTGTTCGGCGAGCGGCGGCGCGGCGAAGCAATGGCCGACCAGCTTGCGCCATTCCTGGAAATCGGCCGAGCCGCGGAAGTCGACCGTGTGGTTTTCCAACGTGTCCCATTCGACCAGCAGGCGATAGAACGACGGCCGTTCGGTCGTGTTCATCAGCTTCATGCTGCGGCAGCCTTTGGCGCGCTGGAATAAGGGCGCGGCCTTGGCGACACCGGCCTCGAAATCCTTTTCCATGCCGGGCTTGATCTCGAACTGGGCGATTTCGGTGATCATCGTTTCCTCGTTTTGTTTCTTGTTGTTCGCCGACTGTACAGAGCGGCCTATTGAATGCCAACGGCGTGGATCAGCGCCAGACTGATCAAGGCCAGCACGATCAGCGACACCGTCACCGCCGCGGTGACGCGCAAGCCGGCGCGGGCGACGACACGGATATCGACGCCAAGGCCGAGCGCGGCCATCGACACAGTGGTCAGCAGGCCGGCTACAACAATGATCGGCTTGATCGCAGCCAAGGGTACGAGGCCCAAGGAGCGCGCCAGCGCCGCCAGCAGAAAGCCGATGATGAACCACGGCACCAGTTCGCTGAGCGGCAGCTTGCGGCTTGCCGTACATGACGTCTGCCGCAACCGGGCGGCAAACAGTGACAGGCCGAACACGACCGGGCCGAGCATCAGCACGCGCACCAGCTTGACCACGGTGCCGATCTGGTTGGCCAGCGCGCCTATCGGCAAGGTCGCGGCCAGCACCTGCGGCACCGCATAAACAGTGAGGCCGGCCAGCACGCCATATTGCGTCACGGTAAGATGCAGCAGCGGCACCAGCAGAGGCAGCGTCAGCACGACAACAACGCCGAGCACCGCGGTGAAGGCAATGGAGGAAGCGACATCTTTGCTGTCGGCGCCGATCACCGGCGCGACGGCGGCAATGGCCGAGTTGCCGCAGATCGAATTGCCGCAAGCGACGAGAATGGCCATGCGCTGCGGCAGGCCGAAAGCGCGGCCGATGGAATAGCTCATGAACAGCGCCAGCACGACGGTGATGGCAATGCCGCCGAGCAGAAAGCCGCCAAGCTCGGCGACCGCTGTTGCGTTCAGCGAAAAGCCGAGCAAGACGATGGCGATTTCAAGCAGCACCTTGCCGCTGAAGTGAATGCCGGGCTCGAAGGCAGCGCCGGGCTTCCAGAAGGTGCGAATGGCGACGCCGATCAGGATCGCCGCCACCAGTGCTTCCAGATAGGGCTCGCCGGCGTAGTGGACCTCGATCGCCTGCAGCACCAGCGCAACGATGGTGATGGCGGCGCAGAGCAAGAGCCCGGGCAGAAAATCGAGGGTCTTGCGCAGCATGACGGAAAGGGTCCGGCCGGCCGCGGAAGGGTGCCGGAGGAGAACAGATATGCACAAACAGGCGCGATGACGAAAGGATTATTCCGCCGCCTGTTGATCCTCGACAATGAATCCGCCGGACTGGTGCCGCCACAGCGCCGCGTAAGCGCCACCGGCGCGCAGCAGGCTGTCATGCGTGCCCTGCTCGACAATGGTGCCGCGGTCCATGATCACCAGCCGGTCCATCATGGCGATGGTGGAGAGCCGGTGAGCGATGGCGATAACGGTCTTGCCCTGCATCAAGGCGCCGAGACTGGACTGGATCGCCACCTCGACCTCGCTGTCGAGCGCCGAGGTGGCCTCATCGAGCACCAGGATCGGCGCGTCTTTCAGAATGACACGCGAGATGGCGATGCGCTGGCGCTGGCCGCCGGACAATTTGACGCCGCGCTCGCCGACATGGGCGTCATAGCCCTTGCGGCCGAGTTGATCTTCGAGCTCGAGGATGAAGTCATGCGCATGCGCCATTTGCGCCGCCTGCACGATCTCGGCGTCGGTCGCGTTCGGCCGGCCATAACGGATATTGTCGCGGATCGAGCGATGCAGCAGCGACGTGTCTTGCGTCACCACGGAAATCTGCGTGCGCAGCGATTCCTGCGTCACGTCGGCAATGTTCTGGCCGTCGATCAGAATGCGGCCGCCTTCGACATCGAAGAAGCGCAGCAGCAGATTGACGAGCGTCGACTTGCCGGCGCCGGAGCGGCCGATCAGGCCAATCTTCTCGCCCGGTTTGATGGCGAGGTTCAGCCCGTCAATCAGTCCGCTGTCGCGGCCATAACCGAAGCGCAGATTGTCGAACGTGACTTCGCCGCGCGTGACAACAAGCTCCGGCGCATCCGGCTTGTCGATCAATGTATGCGGCCGGGCGATGGTCATCATGCCTTCCTGCACGACGCCGACATTTTCAAAGATGCCGGTGACCTGCCAGGCGACCCAGCCCGAGGCAGAGACGATCTGCGTCGTCATCGGCAGCGCCATGGCGACGGTGCCGACGCTGATATTGCCGTTCTGCCACAGCACAATGGCCATCGCGCCGGTGCCGGTGATCAGCAGCGCATTCAGCGTGATCAAGCTGAATGCGAACAGCGTGTTCAGCCGCAGCGAGGCATGGAAGCGGCCGCTGTGCTGGTCGATGGCGTCGCGCACATAGGCCTCTTCCTCCTTGGCGCGGGCGAAGAGCTTGACGGTGAGGATGTTGGTGTAAGTGTCGACAACGCGGCCGGTCAGCATCGAGCGCGTTTCCGACATGACCTTCGACGAGTCGCGCATGCGCGGCACGAAATAGCGCAGCATGCCGATATAGGCGGCGAACCAGAGCGTCACCGGCAGCGCCAGCCAAAAGTCGGCCTGGGCCAGCAGGATCAGCGTCGACGTGCCGTAGACCATAATGAACCAGACGGCGGTCAGCAGCGCGACCAGACTCTCGCGGATCGCCGGGCCGGTTTGCATGACGCGCGTGGCGATGCGGCCGGCGAAGTCATTCTGGAAGAAGGCAAAGGACTGCCGCACCACATGCCAGTGGTTCTGCCAGCGGATGCGGTTCGAGACATTGGCGGCGATCGCCTGGTTCATCAGCAGATGCTGGGTGACGAAGGCAGCCGGGCGCAGCACCAGCATCACCGCCGCCATGCCGAGCAGCATCGGCCAGGCCTCAGCCCACAACGTGTCCGGCTTCGTGTTGGTGACCAAAGTGACGACCTTGCCGATGAACACCGGAATGGTGATGTCGAGCAGGGCGACAATAAAGCCGATGACGAACAGGCCGATAAACAGGCGCTTGGCCTGGCTGGCGAAATGCCAATAGAACGCGACCAGGCCAACCGGCGGCACCGGCTGCTCAGGGATCGCGGTGATTGCCAGCAATCTTTCGAAGAACTTGAACATGATGCGGCTCAGCTAGTGCCGCTTCTTGTCGGGACAATGGCACTCTGTTGCGCCTGCGCCACACGCCGCAAACATTGCGGGCACAAGCAGTCACGCTGCGCGTCGATGTCTGTCATGCGCAGCCGGTAGGGCTCGGCGACGCACCAGCATTCCGCATCGGTGGTGCAGGCGAAGCCGACGCCGCAGGAGGCGCAGGTGACGGCGCGGGGTGGGTTCGGCGCGGTCATGCTTACTGCGGTTCGCCGGCGCCGATATAGCCGCCGACTTTCCAGCCGCTGGCGTCCTTGACGTAACAAATCTGGTCACCGCCGAACGGCGCGATGACGTCGATCGAGACGTAGCCGGTCTTGCCGGCCGGTGTGACGATGCGCTGGAAAACGGGCGAGACCGCCTTGGCTTCCGGCAGGACGCGGACGAATTGCAGGCCCAGTTTGTCGATGACCGGCGTGCTGTTTCCCGGCGCCGTGCGCACGTCGATATTGTTCTTCACCGCATAGCCCCAATCGCCGGCGCTGGTTGCGGTGGCCTTCAGCATCTTGTCGAAGGCGGCGACGTCATAGCCGGGCTCGGCCGGGGCGCAGACGGCGCCTTTGTGCCGCGGCGAGGCGGAGGCGCTGGAATCATCGGCGAAGCCCATGAGCATGTCCCAGCCGACGCTATCCTTGCTGCTGAGGCCGAGCGCCGCGGCGAGGTTCTCGTAGCCGGAGCGGCGCTTGCTGGCGGCGTCGGTCCTGTCGCGCTCCCAGAAGAAGCCGCCGCCGACGACGAGACGAGCCACGGCCTGCGCATCGCGCTTGCGCGCCGCTTCGGCGAGCTGATTGCGCAAAGTGGTGAAGGTGGCGTCGGCCATGTCGACCGGCAGTGTGATCGTGACCGGCTTGTAGGGCGCGGCTTGCGCCGCTGCTTTTGGAGCGGTCTGTCCGTGGGCCGGCAATACGAAGGCCGCGGCGGCGAGCAGGGCGGCTGTCAGGACCTTGTTCGGCTTCATCATCACGCTCCGGACCCGGCAAGGCGGCAGGCCAAACTATCACGCGGAACCGGGATGCTGTGCGGAATTTGCGGCGAAAAATGATCAACCGCCGGGTGTGGTCAGGCCGGAACGATGCCGGTAAGAGGGATTCAGCTGCAACCTTAAAAGCCAGAGATTCCCATGCCCGTCGTTCTGTCGCCGTACCTGACGCCGATCCTGCTTTTGCTCGGCTCCAACCTGTTCATGACTGCTGCCTGGTACTGGCACCTGAAATACAAAGAGGTGCCGCTGCTCAGCGTCATCTTCATCAGCTGGGGCCTGGCCTTCGTCGAATACTGTCTGGCGGTGCCGGCCAATCGTTTCGGCAGCGACGTCTATTCAGCAGCGCAATTGAAGACGATGCAGGAAGTGATCACGCTGGTGATCTTCGCCTTGTTCTCGACGTTCTATCTGAAGGAAGCGCTGACCTGGAGCCAGGGCTTCGGCTTCATGCTGATCGCGGCCGGCGCGTTTTTTGTGTTTCATAAGTTGTAGCCGCTTCGGTCATCATCCGCATTTTCCCGTCATCCCCGCGCAGGCGGGGATCCAGCCCTTACTGATGAAGAGTAAAGAGCTGGATCATCCGCCTACGCGGATGATGACGAAAGGTGTCGCGGGGATGACAACGGATCACTTCGCCGGGCTGACGCGCAGGATGCGGCCGGCATTGTCGTCGGTGAGCAGATAAAGCGCGCCGTCGGGGCCCTGACGAACGTCGCGTATGCGCTCCTGCAAACCTTGCAGCAGGCGTTCTTCTTTGACGACCTTGTCGCCTTTGACTTCAAGGCGCGACAGCAACTGGAATTTCAGCGCACCGTTGAACAGGCTGCCCTTCCACGCCGGAAACAGATCGCCGGTATAGAACGTCATGCCGGACGGCGCGATCGACGGCGTCCAGTGCCACAACGGCTGTTCAAGCCCCGGACCTTCCGATTTGCCGGTGCCGATTTTGCTGCCGTCGTAATTAACGCCGAAGCTGACCAACGGCCAGCCATAGTTCTTGCCCGGCTGGACGAGGTTGACCTCATCGCCGCCCTGGGCGCCGTGCTCCTGCTCCCACAATTTGCCGTCTGCCGGATTGATGGCGAGGCCTTGCGGATTGCGGTGGCCATATGACCAGATTTCCGGCCGCGCGCCGCTCTTGCCGACAAAGGGATTGTCCTTCGGCGCATCGCCATCCGGCGTGATGCGAACGATCTTGCCAAGATCGTTGTCGAGCGTCTGCGCCTTGTCGCGGCCGCTGAAGTGATCGCCATTGGTGACGAACAGATTGCCATCGGCGGCCTGCACGATGCGGCCGGCGAAATGGTTGCCGCGCGAGATCGAGCCTTCCTGACGATAGATGACCTTGACGGCGGACAGCGCGGGCTTGGCGCCGCTGTCGAGCTGCGCGCGCGCCAGCGCGGTGCGGCCGCCACCTTCAACCGGTTCGGCGTAGCTGAAATAGATCGTGCGGTTGCTCGCGAAGTTGCGATCGATGATGACATCGAGCAAACCGCCTTGGCCGGACGCGAACACGCGCGGCACGCCGCTGATCGCTTCTGACACTGTGCCGTCCTTGGCGACGACGCGCATGCGGCCCGGCCGTTCGGTGACCAGCATTTGCCCGTCGGGCAGGAAGGCCACGCCCCACGGATAGGACAGGCCCTTGGCCACCGTGTCGATCTTCAGCGGGCCGGCGGAGGATGGATACGTCTGCTGCGCGCTCGCGGTGATAACCGAGAGCAGGATAGCGCTTGTTGTGATGAGAATTTTCATGCCGGCATCGTGCCGCCGCAAGGGGAGGATCACAACAGCCGGGACTGCGGCTTAATGCCGGGGTTGTTTCTCGCGCGGCGGCAGCAGCGAGAAGCCGCCGATGCCGATGAACAGAATGCCGAGCAAGAGAGCGACGGCGAACAGACCGCCTTCATTGTCGATTACGCCATCAACGATGCTGGCGCGCGCCACGCCGACGGAAACCACGGTGGCGGCAATGATGATCGACACGACCAAGCCGCAAATGGCGAACAGCTCGGTTAGCACGCGTCCGCGCCGCTCGCTGACAAGCGCGCGGTCGACGGGGGAGGCGAAACCTGAACTCTCTAAATTGCTGCTCATGACTGTGCCTGTGACCAATCTCACTCACTTCATGTTGTGAGTCGTAACGTCGGAAACAGACTTTGGTTCGGCCCGATTGCGGCGGCCCGGCAAAGGAACAGCGGCGTTTTCGGGGCAAACATGGTTAATGAAAGGTTAATCAGCCACTTACCAAGCGCCGTTAAAGCCCGGTTTGAGCCGCTATTCCGCCGCCGCCATCTGCGGCACCCAGTCCATCGGCACATAGCCGGCTTCGCTCTCAATCCGCGCCAGCCAGGCGCGGACCGCCGGATAGCGGCCGAGGTCGAAGTCGCATTGATGGGCGAGATGCGTGTAGGCGTAGAGCGCGATGTCGGCGATGGTGAAGCGGTGGTCAACGAAGTAGTCGTGCTTCGACAGGTGCTGCTCCATGACGCCAAGCGCGCGATAGCCATTTTCCATCCAGCCTTCGAGCGCATGGCCTTGCAGGTCACGGCCGCCCTTCACGAGGCAGAGCCAGAAATAGGCGGCGCCGATATTCGGCTCGAGGCTGTGCTGTTCGAAGAACATCCACTGCATCGCCTCGGCGCGCTCGATGCGGCTTTCCGGCGCCAAGGTCGTACCGCCGGCGACGTACCAGAGAATGGCGTTTGATTCGGCGAGATGGCGGCCGGGCGCGACTTCAAGCAGCGGCACCTGGCCGCTCGGATTCATGGCCGTGAATTCCGGCGTGCGGCTCTCGCCTTGCAGGATGTCGATCTCAACGCGGTTATAAGGCACGCCGAGCCGCGCAAGGGCCAGGCGGACCTTGTAGCTGTTGCCCGATCGTTGCATCGAATAGAGCGTGTACATTCCGAGACATCCTTCGCCGCTTAGTCTAACGCGGCGGATAGGGCAGTCAAAGTCCGGCGAGATCATGGCCGGGGCGCGACAGTTTTCTTAAAGATGTTTCTCATAAGCGTCATGCGGCGGAGTCCGCGTGCTGACGCCGCCGCATAATCGAAAATTTTATTCTGCCGTTACGCTGTCTACTCGGCCGCGACGCGATGGGCGCGGGCATACTCAACCAGTGCATCGTCGGCGACCGGTACGATGGGCGTGAAATCGCGATGCGCGATGAATTCCGGCCGGGTGAATTTGGTGATGTGGTTGGAGACCGCGCAGAGCGTCAGATAGACGATCTTGCGCGGATAGGGCGTGATGTTCGGCGGTGAGGCATGCACCAGATTGCCGTGAAACATCAGCACAGATCCGGCCTTGCCGGTCGGTGCAATAATGCCAACGCCATCCGGACCGGCCGCTTCCTCCGCCAGCCGTGTCACGGTTTCTTTGTCGAGCGTCCATAGCGGATAGGATGTCGTGGTGACGTCATGACCGGCGGCGAACACGCCCTGCTTGTGACTCTTTGGAATGATCATCAGCGCGCCGTTGATCGGCAGAACATCGTCAAGGAAGATGGCGATGTTCATGGCGCGCGGCTCCGGCATGCCGTCGTCGCGCGCCCATGTGCCGTAGTCCTGATGCCATTGCCAGACATCGCCTTCGAAGGCGGCCTTGGCATTCAGCTTGAACTGATGGACGTAAACGCTTTCGCCGAACAGCTGCATCAAGGGTTCGACCAGCCGCGGATGGCGCGACATGACCTCGAACACCTGGTTGAATTTATGCGCGGCGAAGGCGGTGCGCGGCGCACCGGATTTCTCGCGCCAGACTTCCTCGCGGTCGAGCCGCAAAATGTTGTCGGCCTCGGTGCGCAGCAGCGCGATTTCTTCTTCCGAGAAGCAATTGGGGAAGAACACGTAGCCTTGCTGGTCGAAGTCTGTGACCTGTTCGGCGGAAAGCTTCATGGCGCACGCTCCCTGATATGAGGTGGCGGCCGTTTCCCGGCTCTTGGTTCGCCCGCTAATTTACGCCGGTTGGCGCGGGTGCGCTACCGCGGCTTTCACTTATGGCGCGCTGCAACACGAAAACGAAAGCGGCCAGCATCAGCGGCGTCGCGACCGGGATGGTGATGATTTCCGGGATCGAGCGTGAGACCAGCGGCACCAGCCACAGCAGGGCCATGACGGTCTTGTGCCAATAGCAGAAGCCATGACGCAGGCCGTCAATGCCGAGAAAGGCGATCGCCGGCGCCAGCAGCATCAGGTCGTAGTCGAGACAGAACGGCGTCGCCAGCAACGTGCCGATCAGCAGCGCCGCGGCTTTCAGCGGATAGCGCGCGTCGCTGCGCCAGAACCAGACCAGGGCGGCGGCGACGGCCAGCGTGACAATACCCTGGACGGCATAGGCGAGCCCGACCGGGCCGCCCCACAGCCGCACCCAGGAAAATACGCTCTGGATCTTGAACCAGCCGATGTCGCCTTCCTCGAGCAGCACGACGCGGGTGATGGTCATGGAGTCGCGGAAGGAGGGCCAAACGTCGGGGCCGAGGGCGATGAAGGTGAAAAGCAGCAGCGCGGCGATGGTCGCGGTGGCCGAGAAAATGACGCGCCAGCGTCCGGTCGCCAGCAGCACCAGCGGGATCATCAGGCCGAATTGCGGCTTGTAGATCATCAGGCCGATCAGCATGCCGGCGATAATTGGCCTGCGGTCGAGCAGCGCCAGCGCGCCGCCGAACAGCGCGACGGTGAGGAAGCCGTTCTGGCCGTGGCCGAGATTGATGAAGACGGCCGGGAAGGCGATGGCGAGCAGGAGCCAGAGCCTGTCCGGCGCCGCCGACACTCTTTCCCCGTCATGCCCGGGCTTGTCCCGGGCATCCACGTCTTGCTTTTCGTTTTCTAAGAAAGTCGTGGATGGCCGGGACAAGCCCGGCCATGACGACATTTTCAAAATGGCTCGAACGGTCAGGAGATAGAAAACAAACGTCGCCGCCTGCCACACCGCCAGCGACAGCAAATAGGGCAGCAGCGCCATTGCCGCCGCGACCAGCAGGAAGACCGGCGGATACTGGAAGGCGTAATAGCGCGCCTCGGGGCCGAAGATGGCCCTCTCGCGGGCGAAATGGGCCACCCGGTCGAACGCCTGCGCGGCCAGCCCGTCATGCACCAGCGTGCCGGCGGCGTAAAAGCTGGAGAAATCGGTGCCGAGCGGGCGGCCCGAACTGTCGCTCAGGCCCTGAGCCCCGAACAGCAGGATCACGGCACCGATCAGGAATGCAGCCAGAACAAGGGCTGCCACCAGCCGGACCCGCTCGCGGGTCAGCCAGGCGCCAGTGCGTAAAAGGTCAATAAATCCGGCCATCTGGAAGGGCTCTAACAAAGGCCGCTTAAAGGACAGTTATGCCATCAACAAGGTTGATCTATGCATCAATCTTTACGACTTGCTGTTGCCCAACCGGGCCTTTACAGCACTCAAAACGACCTCAGATCTTGCCCTTTTCGCCTGAAATTTGGAGCCCTCAATGGCCTTTATCGCGGACAGCCTCAAGCGCATCAAGCCGTCGCCGACCATCGCGGTGACCGACAAAGCGCGCGCGCTCAAAGCCGCCGGCCGTAATGTCATTGGCCTGGGCGCCGGCGAGCCGGATTTCGACACGCCGGACAACATCAAGCAGGCCGCGATCAAGGCGATCGAGACCGGCCGTGCTTCGAAGTACACCGCGGTTGACGGCATTGCCGAACTCAAGGACGCGGTGTCGAAGAAGTTCAAGCGCGAGAACGAACTCGACTACAAGCCGTCGCAGATCATCGTCGGCACCGGCGGCAAGCAGGTGCTGTACAACGCCTTCATCGCGACCCTGAACCCGGGCGACGAGGTCATCATCCCGGCGCCGTATTGGGTCAGCTATCCGGACATGGTCTACCTCGCCGGCGGTACGCCGGTGGAAGTCGTCTGCACGATGGAGAGCGGCTTCAAGCTGACTGCCGAGCAGCTCGAAAAAGCGATCACGCCGAAGACCAAGTGGCTGCTGCTCAACTCGCCGTCCAACCCGACCGGCGCGGCCTATACCCATGCCGAACTCAAGGCGCTGACCGACGTGCTGATGCGGCACCCGCATGTCTATTGCATGACCGACGACATGTACGAGCACCTGACCTATGACGACTTTAAATTCGCCACGCCGGCCCAGGTCGAGCCGGCGCTCTATCCGCGCACGCTGACCATCAACGGCACGTCCAAGGCCTATTGCATGACCGGCTGGCGCATCGGCTATGCCGGCGGCCCGGAGCCGCTGATCAAGGCAATGGCGATGATCCAATCGCAGTCGACGTCGAACCCGGCGGCGGTGTCGCAATGGGCGGCGGTCGAGGCGCTGAACGGTCCGCAGGACTTCATCGCCAAGCATAACGTCATCTTCAAGGAACGCCGCGATCTCGTCGTTTCGATGCTCAACCAGGCGAACGGCCTGAAGTGCCCGACGCCGGAAGGCGCCTTCTATGTGTATCCGTCCTGCGCCGGCACGATCGGCAAGACGGCGCCGAACGGCAAGAAGATCGCCACAGACGAAGACTTTGTGACGGAGTTGCTGGAAGCCGAAGGCGTCGCGGTGGTGCAGGGCACGGCCTTCGGCCTTGGCCCGGCCTTCCGCATTTCCTACGCGACCAAGACGTCGGACCTGGAAGATGCCTGCACGCGCATTCAGCGCTTTTGCGGCAATTTGAAATAGTCACTAAGTCCGTTACCGTACGTCAAATTTAAAAGCCGGCAGCGCACACGCGTTGCCGGCTTTTAATTTCGAAACAGAGGAACTTTACCGTTGCGCTCCCGTTGGCGCGGGGAGAACACATCCCCATTCCGACGGAGACGAAGCGATGAACACGACGGCGACCGCCCAGGCGAACAATGTGAAAGACAACGTCACCAGCCAGTTCAACAAGGGCGCCGAGAAAATCGCCGACAAGGCCCAGGATGCGACCAACGATCTGGCCATCGACATGCAGAATCTGAAGGCCGATATGGTCTCGATCCAGCAGACCTTGACCAAGCTCGCCGCCGGCGCCGGCAACGAAGCCTACAAGACCGCGCAGGGCATCGGCTCGACCGTCGCCGCGCAGGCCACGGACTTCGCCAACAGCGCTGTCAGCAGCGCTCAGAGCGCCGTGAACAGCGCGCAGGATCAGGCCAAGACCTTCGCTTCCGAGCTGGAAAACCGCGCCCGCGCCAATCCGCTCGGCACGATCGGCGCCACTTTGGTGGTCGGCGTTGTCATCGGCATGTTGTCGCGCGGAGGCCGCGCTTAATGTTCGGAGCGGTTCAAACAGCACTCGACAGGGCGCTGAAAGGCCAAGCGTCGCGGCTGGTTGGCCTCGCCGAGGACTACAAAGATCGCGTGATCTATGAAGTCAAAACCGAAGTGAAGTCGCAAGTCGTCGGCGCCGGCGTGATGGCAGCGCTGGCTGTCGTCGGCCTGTTCTTCATGATGGCGGCTGTCGTCATTGGTTTGTACGCGCTCTATTACTGGGTCTCCCTCACGCATGGTCCGCTGATGGGCCTAGCTGCAGCGGGCGGCACGGCGCTGTTCTTGTCGGCCATCATGTTCACGATCATGGCGGTTCGTGCCAATTCGTCGCGAGATGAACTGACGCCGCCGGATCTGGCAAAAATCAGGGCCGATGCGCGCGAGGCTTTGCGGCAATCGCAAAACGCGGTCACGACATTGGCGTCGAACTTCAAAGCCGATGTTGGTTCGTCCGTGGAAGCCAAGGCGCGGGAAATCGGACGGCAGACGCTCGATGCCGCAACCAGCAGCGTTCGCAATGGCTCGACCCAGAGCCTTCTGCTGACCGTGGCGGCGACGGCCGTGGTTGGCCTGCTGCTCGGCCGCAACGCGCGCAGCTAGAGTTCGTCTGCAATAATCAGTCACGCGCATGCGCGTGACTTTTTTGTGCGTCAACGCGCAGGTTGCCCGATACCGAACGCTTTATTGAATTCAAGTTTTGCATAATACCGCAGCGCACGCACATACCTTGGCCCTTGCACCGTCCCGGATTGCCTGAGACGATACCCTGACGGGCCGGGTAGCATTGGTCCAACTCCCGGCCGAAATGGGAGGATGTGAAAATGGGACAGAACGGCAAGAGTCCCGAGAAGAAGACAGCGGCAATAAGTTCAAAGGGTCCCCGGTGCATCGCATTGGTGGGCCCCTTCCAGAGCGGCAAGACAACGCTGCTCGAGGCAATCCTCGCGCGTACCGGCGCCGTTCAGCGCCAGGGCACGGTTGAGACCGGCAGCACAGTCGGCGATGCTTGCAGGCAAGCCCGCGATCACAAGATGAGCGTCGAGGCTTCCTTCGCCACGACCGACTTCATGGGCGACAGCTACACCTTTATCGACTGTCCCGGCTCGGTCGAATTCGTTCACGACATGCGCAGCGTGCTGCCGGCGGTCGATGCCGCGGTCGTCGTCTGCGAGGCGGATGAGAAGAAGATACCGCAGCTGCAGCTCATTCTGCGCGAGCTCGAAGAGCAGAACATTCCGCATTTTCTGTTTCTCAACAAGATCGACAAGGCCGACAAGCGCGTTCGCGAGACGATCAAGCTGTTGCAGCCGGCCTCGCGCGTGCCGTTGTTGCTGCGGCAGATTCCGATCTGGAACGGCACGATTGTCTCCGGCTTCGTCGATCTCGCGCTGGAACGCGCGCATGTCTACAAGGAGCACGCCGCGTCCGAAGTGATCGAACTCGACGGTGAAAACCGCGACCGCGAAAAGGAAGCGCGCTTCACCATGCTGGAGACGCTCGCCGATCACGACGACGCGCTGCTCGAGCAATTGCTCAATGACATGGAGCCGCCGCGCGACCGGGTGTTCGACGATCTCGCCAAGGAATTGCGCGAGCGTGTTGTCGTGCCCGTGTTGCTGGGCGCGGCGACGCGATCGAACGGCGTGTTGCGGCTGCTGAAAGCGTTGCGCCACGAAGCGCCGACCATTGCCGACACCGCGCAACGGCTCGGCATCAAGGCCGGCTATGACGCCGTCGCTTTGGTGCTCAAGACATTCCACACGCCGCATGGCGGCAAGATGTCGGTGGCGCGCGTGCTGACCGGCGAGGCCGGCGACGGCACCACGTTCCTGACGCCGACCTCGGATGGCGGGCGTGTCTCAGGCGTATTCACGGTGATGGGCGGCAACTTCGTCAAGCGCGGTCCGGCGAAAACCGGCGATACGGTTGCCTTCGGCAAGCTCGAACTGAGCAAGACCGGCGACACCTTGTCGTCCGGGCGGCAGGCGCGCGCCGCGATGGTCAAGATCGCGCCTTATCCGCCGGTGCTGGCGATTGCCGTGCAGGCCAAAGAGCGCAAGGACGACGTCAAGCTCGGCCAGGCCTTCAACAAGCTGACCGACGAGGATCCGTCGCTGCGCGTCGACCACAATGCCGAAAGCCATGAAGTGGTGATGTGGGGGCAGGGCGAGATGCATCTGCGCGTCGCCACCGAGCGGCTGGCCGAACGCTTTGCCGTGCCGGTGCTGACGCGGCCGCCGACGGTTGGCTATCGCGAAACCATCCGCAAGCCGATCAGCATTCGCGGCCGGCACAAGAAACAATCTGGTGGGCATGGCGCCTTCGGCGATGTTGTGGTCGAGATCAGGCCCCTGCCGCGCTCGTCTGGCTTCAAGTTCGAGGACAAGATCACCGGCGGTGTTGTGCCGCGCAATTACATTCCGGCGGTAGAGGAGGGTGTGCGCGATGCGCTTCAGCACGGGCCGCTTGGATTCCCGGTTTCCGACGTCGCGGTGGCTTTGACCGACGGCTCGTATCACACGGTCGATTCGTCCGACATGGCGTTCCGCATTGCCGGGCGCATGGCGCTCAATGAAGGCCTGCCGCAGTGCCAGCCGGTCTTGCTCGAGCCGATCCATCTGGTCGAGATCGTCTGCCCGAATGATGCGACCGCGAAGATCAACGCCATACTGTCCGGCCGGCGCGGGCATATTCTCGGCTTTGACACCCGCGAATATTGGGATGGCTGGGACACAGTGCGGGCGCAAATGGCGGAAGCCGAGATCGGCGACCTGATCATCGAGGTGCGCTCGGCGACGGCGGGGGTCGGTTCGTTCACCTTCAAGTTCGACCATATGGCCGAGCTGACCGGGCGCACGGCGGACCAGATCGTCGCGGCGAGGAGGGCTGCGGAGTGACGCGCTTTCTTCACCCTCCCCCCGCGAAGCGGTTGGGCGGAAGATGCTCGTCGCGTTAAGCGACGGGCATCAGGGTGGGGGGCTTAACTGCTGCAGGATTTCCCCCCACCCCTAACCCTCCCCACCACTCGCAAGTGCTCGCGGGGGGAGGGGAACAGAAGCGTGATTTGCCAGTGATCCCCTTGCCGCCGTACCTCGTATAATAACGAGACGGGCCAATTCGAGGGAAACGCACCGATGAACATTATTCGCCGCCGCGGCTGGGAAATCCCCGAAAGCCAGCTCACGCCCGAGCATCTGGCGTTCAGCCGCCGCAGCCTGCTGATCGGCGGCGCCAGCGCCTTGGCCCTCGCACCAGGGGCCGCCTATGCGCAGCGCGCCAGCGATGCCGCCAACCTGCCGGACCCGAACGCCGACCTTTATCCGGCCAAGCTCAACACCAAATATCCGCTCGACCGGCCGATCACCGACGAGAAGGTCAACGCTGCTTACAACAATTTCTACGAATTCAATTCGACCAAGGATGTCGCCGAGCAGGCGCAGAAGCTGCCGATCCGCCCGTGGATGGTGAAGATCGACGGCATGGTCGAGAAGCCGTTCGAGATCGGCGCCGACGAACTGATCCGCAAGATCGGCATCGAGGAGCGCACCTATCGCCACCGCTGTGTCGAAGCCTGGAGCATGGCGATCGCCTGGACCGGCTTCCCGCTGTCGAAGCTGGTCGAGATGGCGAAGCCGCTCGGCTCGGCCAAATACCTGCACATGGAAACCTTCAACAACCCGAAGGTCGCGCCCGGCCTGCGCCAGTCCTGGTATCCGTGGCCTTATGTCGAAGGCCTGACCATTGCGGAGGCGACCAACGATCTCGCTTTCATCGCCACCGGCGCCTATGGCCATCCGATGCTGAAGCAACACGGCGCGCCGTTGCGGCTGGCGGTGCCGTGGAAGTACGGCTTCAAGTCGATCAAGTCGATCGTGCGCTTCAGCTTCGTGGACAAGCAGCCGGTCGGCATGTGGGAGAAACTGCAGAAGACCGAGTACGGCTTCTGGGCCAACGTCAATCCGGAAGTGCCGCATCCGCGTTGGAGCCAGGCGACCGAGGAAATCATCGGCACCGGCGACCGCAAGCCGACCCTGAAGTTCAACGGCTACGGCGAATTCGTCGCTGATCTGTATACAGGCATGGAAAAAGAGCGGCTCTGGGCTTAACCCCGCCGCGTCGTGGCCGGGCTTGACCCGGCCATCCACGTCTTTCTCTCTTCAAATTGGCAAGACGTGGATGCCCGGCACAAGGCCGGGCATGACGAGATTTTTCATCCGAATTCTTGCGCGCGCGGACCTTTCAAGCCGGCCGGCAGTTCCTATGTGTTCGGGAACTGCTCGCCGCCCAGGAGGCCCTTTTGCGCTCATTTTTTGCTCTGGTCATCGCCGCACTCGTTGCGTTCAGCGCTATCCCGGCGCACGCCGCCGATGAGCCGGACAGCATTTTCAAGAAATCGACCGTCTTCAAATGGCTGACGCCGAACGACAAGCTCGCCACTTACGGCCTAGACGATCCGCAGGTTGAAGGCGTTGCCTGTCACTTCACCGTGCCGGAGCGCGGCGGCTTCAAGGGCTGGATCGGTGTCGCCGAGGAGGTGTCGGACATTTCGCTGTCCTGCCGGCAGATCGGCCCGATCAAGTTCAAGCAGAAGTTCGAGCAGGGTGAGGATGTCTTCCGCCAGCGCCGCTCGCTGTTCTTCAAGAAGATGCAGATCGTGCGCGGCTGCGACGTCAAGCGCAACGTGCTGGTCTACATGGTCTACAGCGACCGCATCATCGAAGGCTCGCCGAAGAATTCCACATCATCGGTGCCGGTGATGCCGTGGGGCGGGCAGGGCGAGGTGCAGAAATGCGCCGACTTCGTCAGCTAACAGCGCCTACGAAAGGGGAGTTGCCGTCCCTGCGGCAATTCCCGCTATAATGGCCCGTCCCTGACCGACGGAGCCATCGACCATGCCGACCGACCTGCCGACGCACACGCCTGCCGATCAGCCTGACATGGCGAAGATGGAGACGGCCGTCGTCAAGGCGCTGCATCAGCACTGGAAGCTGTATCTGGCCGAAGGCTTGTTGCTGCTCGTGCTGGGCCTCATCGCCATTATTATCCCGGCAGCCGCGACCCTGGCGGCCACCCTGGTGTTCGGCTGGCTGTTTCTGATCAGCGGCATCATCGGACTGTTCACGACCTTCTGGATGCGCGGCGCGCCGGGTTTCTGGTGGTCGCTGGCCTCGGCCGCGCTCGCTGTGTTGGCGGGCGGATATTTGCTGGCGCAGCCGATCGCCGGCGCGCTGTCGCTGACGGTGGTGCTGATCGCTTTCTTCATCATCGAAGGCATCGCCTCGCTGATGTTCGCGCTTGATCACCGCCGCGACCTGTCCGGCCAGTGGGGCTGGATGCTGATCAGCGGCCTTGTCGATCTGGTGCTCAGCGTCATGTTGATCGCCGGCCTGCCGAGCACCGCGGTATGGGCGCTCGGCCTGCTTGTCGGCATCAACATGGTGTTCGGCGGCGTGGCGCTGACGGCGATGGCACTGCATGCGCGCAAGGAAACGCTCTAGCCTATAATCGCCACTGCGCGCGTCCATCCGGCCGAGCCGCCTTTCACTTTCACCGGGAAGCAGCTGACCGTGAAGCCCGTGGCCGGCAGGCTTTCGAGATTGTGCAGCTTCTCGATATGGCAATAGCCGATCTCGCGGCCGGCGCGGTGACCTTCCCAGATGATCGAGGCGTCCTTGGTCTCGGCATATTTCTTCATCGTGTGGATGAAGGGTGCGTCCCAGCTCCAGCCATCGGTGCCGGTGACGCGCACGCCGCGCTCGGTAAGATACAGCGTCGCTTCGCGGCCCATGCCGCAGCCTCTCGAGACGTAATCCGGCTGGCCGTAGGCCGCACCGGCGCTGGTATTCACCAGCACGATTTCAAGCGGTGAAAGCGTGTGGCCGATGCGCTTCAGCTCGGCTTCGACATCGGCGGCGGTGGCGACATAGCCGTCAGCGAAGTGGCGGAAGTCGAGTTTAACGCCGGGCTGCAAACACCAATCAAGCGGCACTTCGTCGATGGTCAGCGCGCGCTTGCCGCCATCCATGGTCGAGGCGAAGTGATAGGGCGCGTCGAGATGCGTGGTGCAATGCGTCGACAGCTTGACCCATTCGAATCCCCAGCCTTCGCCGGCAGGCAGGTCTTCCTTCTTCAGGCCGGGGAAGAATTTGAGAATGTCCGGCGCGGTCGCCTCGTGGTCGAGATACTCGATGACGGGGCCGTATCCCGGCGGGTCGGCATAGGGCGTGTTCTCAAGCGGGATCGAGATATCGACAAGCTGACGCGCCATGATTTTCCCTTCGTTCACAGACGGACATCAAACAGATTGCTCTTATAAAGCGAAGCTCTATCCTGTGCCTATGGCCTTCATGACGCTTCCGGCATTCCTCGCGCGCGCGAAGGCTCCCGCAGCACCGCAACACATGCAGAGGTTGGACAGCCTGGACGCCGTGCGTGGCGTTGCGGTCGGCCTCGTTGTCTATGACCATTTGTGGGGAGGGCCGGAATTGGCCGGCAGCGCCGGCGTCATCCTATTTTTCTTTCTGTCCGGATTCTTGATCTACAGCACCTACGATCCCCGCACCTATGTGCAGCGCCGCACCTTTCGCATCCTGCCAATGTATTGGCTGTCGATTGTGGCGGCCTTCCTTCTCGGTCCCTGGTCGGTCCAGATCGCGCTGCAAAATGCATTTTTCATCGCGTCAAAATCAAACTGGATGTCGGTGGTCTACTGGACCTTATATATTGAGGTCGCCTTCTACGTTCTGGCGCCGCTCATTCTGTTATCGTGGACAGTGGTCTCGGTTATTCCCGCACTCTTCGCGATCGTCTGGCTGATCTGGGGACCGATCGTCGCGCCGTTCTACCTGTCGTTCTGCTTTATCGGCCTGCAGATCGGCGCCTGGCGCGCCGGCCGCCTGCCAGAGTGGCTGCTGTTGGCCAATATCGTGGTCTGTGTCGCGGCGTCCTGCTTCATGCGTGAGCTCGGCCCGGCGTTCGCTGTGGTGGCGCTGGCGGCCTTTTCAGCGGTGTGGACGGTTATTCGCTTCGGCCTGCCGCGCGTAAGCCTGCTGAGCGGGCTCGGCCGCATTTCTTATTCGGTTTATCTTTTGCACCCGCTGGTCGGCGCCGCCATGCTAACCAATTTCGACGCGTCGGTGACGACACTCGTCTGCCTTCTGGTGAGCTGGATCTGTTATCGCCTTGTCGAACTTCCGTTCATCCGTCTCGGCCGCGTCCTGACATGGCCGAGGGTCGCCTGATCGTGCACTGCAGCAATTGAGCGCCGCCAAAAATAGTTGCGCGTCCCACCATTGCCCACCGTCACCGGCGCGGGATTTCGTCGAAACGCTTGCACGCATGGGTAGACCATCGGCGCAAGCGCTGGCATGATTGGCCACCTAATCAAAAATCAAGAACCACTCTGGGAGGAAACACGATGATGCAAAGTCTCAAGTCGCGTGCGTTGGCGCGGATTGCGGGGGCCGGTCTCG
This sequence comes from Pseudolabrys sp., assembly GCA_030655215.1. GTDB lineage: Bacteria > Pseudomonadota > Alphaproteobacteria > Rhizobiales > Xanthobacteraceae > Pseudolabrys. Next base: position 27,372 of record JAURVZ010000093.1, read on the forward strand.
CTCTCGTCACCGGCACGATGTTCGCCGTGTCCGGCGCGCAGGCGCAAACCGGACCGATCACGATCGGCTTCAGCCAGTCGCTCACCGGCGGCCTGTCGCCGAACGGCAAGCAAGCCTTGCTCGGCATGGAAATCTGGAAGGACAACGTCAACAAGGCCGGCGGTCTGCTCGGCCGTCAGGTTGAGCTGAAATATTACGACGACAAGAGCGATCCGTCGGAAGTCCCGGGCATCTACACCAAGCTGCTCGACGTCGACAAAGTCGATCTCGTCGTCTCCGGCTATGCCAGCAACCAGATCGCGCCGGCCATGCCTGTCGTCGTTCGGAAGGGCAAGGCTTTCGTGACCCTGTTCGGTCTCGATATCAACGACAAGTTCAGGTATCCGAAGTACTTCTCGATCATCCCAACCGGCCAGGACACCAAGGGCTCGTTCACCAAGGGCTTCTTCGACATCGCCGCGGCGCAGAACCCGAAGCCGAAGACCGTCGCTCTTACTTTCGCCGACGCCGAATTCGCGCAGAATGCCTGCGAAGGCGCGCGCAGCAATGCCAAGAAGCACGGCTTCAACATCGTTTACGACAAGGCCTACCCGCCGCCGCCGAAGACAACCGATTTCGCGCCGATCGTGCGCGCGATCAAGGCGCTTGAGCCGGATCTCGTCGTTGCCTGCGCCTACCCGCTCGACTCGGTCGGCCTTGTGCTGGCGGCCAATGAAATCGGCCTGAAGCCGAAAATGTTCGGCGGCGCGATGGTCGGCCTGCAGGCGACGTTCTTCAAGGACAAGCTGAAGAACAAGATGAACGGCATCGTCAATTACGAGACATGGGTGCCGGATGAGAAGCAGATGTACAAAGGCACCAAGGCGTTCTTCGACGAATATCAGTCGAAGGCCAAGGCGGCCGGCGTTGATCCGCTCGGCTACTATCTCGGCGGCTGGGGCTATGCCCAGATGCAGGTGCTCGGCGACGCAATCAAGTCGGCCAAGAGCGTCGAGGACGACAAGGTCGTCGCTGCGCTCAAGAACGACAAGTTCGAGACCGTCATGGGCCCGATCAAGTTCGGCGACAAGGGTGAGTGGGCCGAAGGCAACATGTTCACGGTGCAGTATGTCGACATCCCGGCCGATGCCGGCCTTGATGCCTGGACCGGCATGAAGACGCAGGTTGTGCTTGAGCCGTCGAAGTTGGAGACCGGGAAGGTGATCTATCCTTACGAGAAGGCGATCAAGTAATCGCATTCCGGACTGTGAGACTGAAACGCCGCGGGGCAACCCGCGGCGTTTTTTTTCGTGTCCCGGGCGCGGCGCAGCGTGAGTGCAACGAACGGTGCGCTGCAGACCCGGGATCCCGATTACTTGAGAAACAAGCGGGGCCCCGGATCTGCGGGGCAGCACTTCGTGCTGCACCGCGTCCGGGGCAAGGGGCCTACATCCCCAGATAAAACTGCCGGATCAGATCGTTATTGTTCAACTCATCCGCCGAGTTGCCCTCGAACTCGATCTTGCCATGAACGATGACATAACCGCGGTCGGCGATGCGCAAAGCCTGGGTGAAGTTCTGCTCGGCCATCAGCACCGTCAGGTTGAAATGCGTCTTGAGCTGGCCGATGGCGTCGATGGTGCGGGCGACCAGCAGCGGCGACAGGCCGACTGAGGGCTCATCGACCAGCAGGATGCGCGGATTGAGCATCAGCGCCCGCGCCAAAGCCAGCATCTGCTGCTCGCCGCCGCTCATCGAGCCGGCGAGCTGGCCCTTGCGCTCGGCCAGGCGCGGGAAGGTCTCGAAGCAGAAGTCGAGATTGGTCTTGATATGCGCTCGCGCCTTCGGGCGGCTGGCGCCCAGCAGCAAGTTCTCTTCAACCGTCTGGCGCGGAAACAGGCGGCGGCCTTCCGGCACCAGCGCAATGCCGAGATCGACAATCTGCTCGGTGGTCAGGCCGGCAAGGTCGTGCTTCTCGCCATCGATTTCGGCGATCACCTTGCCCTTGGTCGGCCGCACCCAGCCCATGATGCACTTCATCAAGGTGCTCTTGCCGTTGCCATTGGTGCCGAGCAGCACGACGGTCTCGCCGCTGCCGACGCGCAGCGACACATTCTCCAGAACGCGCACCGCGCCATAGGCGGCGTCGATGCCGTCGACGGTGATGCTGTTGGTGCTATTGGCCAAGATAGGCTCCCACCACTTCCTTGTTCTGGATCACGTCGGCGGGTTCGCCATCGGCGATCTTTTTGCCGGAGACCAGCACGACCAGCCGCTGCGAGAATGTCATCACTGCGCGCATGATGTGTTCGATCATGATGATCGTCACGCCGCGCTCGTTCATGCGGATCAGCAGCGCGACGATGTCCTCGACCTCGGAATGCGACAGGCCAGCCATCGACTCGTCGGCGATCAGGAGCTTCGGCTCAGCCGCCATGGCGCGCGCCAGTTCCAGCTTGCGCATTTCGACCTGCGTCAGGTCGGTGGTGTACTTGCGGGCCTTGGCGTCGAGCGTCACCAGCTTGAGCAATTCCATGCAGCGGTCGTCGAGCTCGCTCTGCGACAGATGCGTGCCGGGCCGGGCGTTGACAGTATAAAGCAGCGGCACGCGGATATTTTCGGCGACGGTCATGCTGCGGAACGGACGTGGCAGCTGGAAGCTGCGCGCCAGGCCCTGCCGGGTGCGCTGGTGCGCCACCATGCCGTCGACCTTGATGCCGTCGAAAGTGATGCTGCCGGTTTCGTTTTGCAGAGCGCCGCAGATGCAATTGACCAAGGTGCTCTTGCCCGAGCCGTTCGGGCCGATCAGGCCGAGGCGCTGGCCGCGCGGCACTGACAGGTTAACGCCATCGAGCGCGACGAAGCCGCCGAAGCGCTTGCCGAGCTGCTCGATTTCCAGCAACGGAGCCGCCGTGTGAATGTCGGTCATGGCTTCGCTCCCTTACGCGACTTGCCAAACCAGTCTTGATACAGGCCGACAATGCCGCGCGGCGCGATGATGACGAAGAAGATCAGCAGCAGGCCAACGATGAGCAGATTGACCGCCGAGGATATGGTCACCGTCGCCACCTGTTGCAGCGTGCCGAGCAACAGCGCGCCGACCAGAGGGCCGACCCATGACGTCGTGCCGCCGATCATCGGCATGGCGATGGAGTTTACGGCGTAGGACAGGTTGAAGGCCGAGGCAGGCTCGACATAGCCGATGTAATAGGGGAAGGGCGCGCCGGCCATGCCCATCAGCGCGCCGGAGACGACGGTGGCAACGAGCTTGAGCCGCAGTGTCGGCACGCCGGAGGCTTCCGCCGCCAGTTCATCGTCGCGGATAGTGGCGAAGCCGACGCCGAGCCAGGAGCGCTCGATCAGCCGCGCGCTGGTCAGCGCGATGACCACCAGCAGCAACATCAAGGCAAACAGGAAATGGATGTAGTTGCCGAAGATCGGCACTTCGTTCGGCGGAATGACATAGGCGCCGCGCGAGCCGCCGACAAAGGACCAGTTGACGATGAAGGTCTCCATCACGACCGTCAGCGCCAGCGTGGCAATGGCGAAGAACACGCCGCGCAGCCGCAAGGTCAGATAGCCCATGCCGAGGCCGACAATGCCGGCGACCAGGCCTGCCAGCACGATCAACACCGGCAATGGCAGCGGGAAGATGAGCTTCATCGGCGCAATCAGCCAATCCGGCATCAGCGTGTCGATCTTCTGGCCAACCGTGTAGAAAAAGATGGTCGTGTAGACGCCAATGGCGAAGAAGCCGGCAGAGCCGAAATTCACATAGCCGCAATAGCCGCCGAGGATATTCCAGGCGGTGGCCAGCACGATGTATTGCAGCACGACGTAGCCGGCGAAGAACAGATAGTCGTTGCCGACGAAGTTGAACGTGAAATAAAGCGCCGCGGCGACGGCTGTCAGAACGAGGATGAAGGCTGGTGTGCGCATCTAGCGTCCAAACAATCCGGAGGGCCGCACGGCCAAAGTGAGCAGAAGCAGGCCGAACGACACGGCCGGCGCCCAGGACGGGCCGTAGAACGTCGCGGTGATGCTTTCGATGACGCCGATCAGCAGTGCCGCGACCAACGTGCCGGGCAGGCTGCCAAGGCCGCCGAGCACGCAAATGGCGAAGACGCGGCCGATATATTCGCGGCCGGCCGACGGGATCACCGGCTGGATGATGATGAGGAAGGCGCCGGCCATGGAGGCGGTGGCGATCGATATCGAGAAGGCGATGCGCTTGATCTTGATGGGATCGACCGCCATGAGCTGCAGCGCTTGCGGGTCCTGCGACACCGCCATGACGGCGCGGCCGATGAAGGTGCGTGACATGAACAGGATCAGGCCGCCGAACATCGCAATCGACACCAGGCAGGGCACCAACATGCGGACCGGGAATTCCATCGGTCCCAGGGTGAGACTGCCGCCGATATAGGGCACGTCGACCGAGCGATAGTCGACGCCGAACACCAGGTTGAGCCCCACTTCAGTTACGAAGAGTAACCCGAAGAAGAAAGCGAGGCCGCGCAGCGAGTCCTGGCCGTGCTTTTCGAACGACTGGTAGTAGATCTGATAGATCACGGTGCCGAGTGCATAGAAGGCGGGCAGGGCAATGATCGCGATCAGGATCGGATCGACGCCGAAGTGTACGTTGACGATGTACGCAATGTACGAGCCAAGGATGATGAAGCCCGGATGCGCGATGTTGACGATGTCGAGCATACCGAACGATATCGAGATGCCCGCCGTCACCGCAGCATAGAAGCCGCCGAGCATAAGCCCGGCGATGATGGCATTGATCAGAAGGTCGAATTCCATGCCGGCCTCAGGCGAAGCAGGAAGGCGCTGGGCGCGCGACGCAACCATGCCTCAGCATGGCCGACTGACCGGTCCGATTGGACAGCATTTCCCCCTCCGAAAACTTACTTTTTATTGTCGTCCAGCGCGCACTGTGCAGGAAGCACAGCGGCTTGGCTAGCCTGTTGATGCCGCACTGGGGATTTCCCCGGCGCGGCAAAACGCGTCGTGCGCTTGTCGTCAGTGGGCGAACACTACGCTTAAGCGGCGGCCTGTGGGCGGACGCCCTCCGGCAACGGCATCGGCGCGTTGGCGCTGTCTTTGAACTCGACAGTCATGAACACCATCTCCTGATCGCCGAGATTTTGCAGGTCGTGCACTTTGAACTGATCCTTGCCGTAAGTCTCGTGGCGCGTCTCGCCGGGCACATAGGTGTACTCAACCGTGGTGCCGTCATGCACATGCTGACGGCCGCGGCCGCCGGACACAGCGGTCCAGAAATAATCCAGCACGTGACGATGGAAGCCGATGCGCTCGCCGGGCGCGAGACGGATGATCCAGACGCGGGTGCGTTCGTTTTCCGACAGCAACGTCGAGCCGACGCAAGGGTTGGGGTTGGCGGCTTCGCGCGCGAACTCGGCGGCGATATCCGGCGCCCATTGCGACGTGTCTTTTTTCTCGGCCGACTTGTCGAGCATGGTGAGCGCCATAAGAATTCCTCCAATGCCTGTTTGATGCCAATATAGCCGAAACAGAAGCGGACGGAAAGATTGGTGGATTCCTTGGCAGCATCGCAGGGCAGGCGCGCCATCGTCATTGGCGGTTCAATGAGCGGGCTGCTTAGTGCGTTGCAGTTGCGCCGCGCCGGGTGGGACGTCGATATTTACGAACGCGTCGAAGGCGAACTGTCCGGACGCGGCGCCGGCATCATTGCCCAACCGGAGCTGATCAAGCGGCTGCGTGGGCTGGGCCTCGCCACCGAGGACCTCGGTGTTCATTTCGCGCGGCGGCAGATCATCGATGTGCAGGGCCGCGTCACCCGCGAGATCGAGTGTCCGCAGATCGCGACGGCGTGGGAGCGCGTTTACCGGCTGCTGCGCGATGGTTTCCCGCCGGAGCGCTATCATCGCGGCAAGGCGCTGGCCAAGGTGACGCAGGATGCGCGGGCGGTGCACGCGCATTTTTCCGATGGCGAAACTGCCGGGGCGGATTTGCTCATCGGTGCCGACGGCATTCGCTCGACCGTGCGCCAGCAATTCCTGCCCGACGTGGCGCCGCTTTATGCCGGCTATACGGCATGGCGGGCGCTGATTGCGGAGGAGGCATTTCCGCCGGAGACGCACGCGGCCGTCTTCGACAGCATGGCCTTCGGCCTGCCGCCCGGCGAGCAATTCCTCAGTTATCCGGTGGCCGGGCCTGACAACGATCTGCGGGTGGGCCGCCGCCGCACCAATGTCATCTGGTATCGCCCCGCCGACGAGCACAGCAAGCTGCCCTGGCTGCTGACCGACGACAGCGGCAAGACGCACGCGCTATCGATTCCGCCGCACCTGATCCGGCGCGAGGCCATTGCCGAGATGCGTGCTTCGGCCGAGCGGCTGCTGGCGCCGCAATTCCGCGCCGTCGTGCGGCTGATCGAGGAGCCGTTGCTGCAGCCGATCTACGATCTATTGTCGCAGCGCATGGCTTTCGGACGCGTCGCGATTGTTGGCGATGCGGCGTTTGTCGCGCGGCCGCATGTCGGCGCCGGTGTGTCGAAGGCGTCCGACGATGCCGCAGCTCTGGTCGCGGCGCTACAGGCGACCAGCGATGTCGAAAGCGCGCTGAAAGCGTTCGAGGCGGCGCGTCTGCCAGAAAACGGCCGCATCATCGAATGGGCGCGCCATCTCGGCGCGTTTTTGCAAGCCAGCCAGACCGAAGCGGAAGCGGCGCGCGCCGGCAAACATTCGTCCGACGCCGCGGTCATTGTCGAGACCGCGACGTTGGACTTTCTTTACGCCTAGAGGCCCAGCAGCTTCTTGGCATTGCCGCCGCACAGAGCAGCGCGGGTCGCGTCATCGAGACCCTCGACCGAGTTGATATGGCCGATCGGGTCGTATTCCAGCATGTCGAACGGATAGTCCGTGCCCATGATGATCTTCTCGACGCCGAACACTTCAATCAGCGCGGCGAGCTGATGCGGCGTGAACACGATGTTGTCGACGTAGACCTTCTTCAAATACTCGGTCGGTGGCTTGGGCAGGCCTGCATTTGAATCCGAGCGCGCGCCCCAGGCGTGATCGATGCGGCCGGAATAGCCGCCGAGATAGCCGCCGCCATGCATGGCGAAGATCTTCAAGTCAGGATGGCGCTCCAGCACGCCGTCGAAGATCAGATAGTGCAGCGCCAATGTCGTCTCGAACGGATTGCCGACGACATTGTTGAAATAGAAGCGCGACAGCCGCTGGCCTTCGGTGAAGCCGTTCGGATGAATGGCGACCAGCGCGCCGAGTTCTTCCGCCTTTTTCCAGAACGGCGCGAAAGCCGGATCCGACAATTCCTTGCCGTGAACATTGGTCAGGATCTCGACGCCCTTGAACTTGAGCGTCTTCATCACATGCTCAAGCTCTTTGGCCGCCTCAACGCCATCCTGCATCGGCACGGTGCCCATCGGGATGAAGCGATCCGGATGTTTAGAGACGAATTCGGCGACGCCTTCATTGATCATGCGCGCGGCCGGCACGGCATATTCCAGCGCGACCGAATGATAGAGCTGCGGCGGTGGCGGCATCACCAGCTGCACGTCGACGCCCATCTCGTCCATGATCTTGAAGCGCTGGTCATAGCTGACCATGCATTCGCGGATGTCGCCTTCCTGCTTGGAATTGATCGCGCGGGTCTCGTCATTCGAGAAATTGGCGAGGGGAATGGTCGACACATCAAGATGCGGCTTGATGAAAGCGCCGGCCCGCGGAATGGCAATGTGCGTATGCGCGTCGATGGTGATTGATGTCGGGCGCTGGTCGCGGCCCGGCTTGCCGTGCTTGCGCGCTGCCGTGTTGGCATATTTGTTCCAGAGTGCCGCCATGTCGCTTGCCTTTGCTGTGAGTGCGTTCCGGTTTTCTATAATTCGACGATCGGAAATTGTACACGCGTTCGTCTGATGCAGTGTGCGATAGATTTGATTACTCTGGCTATCGATCTTTTCGCAGGCAGAAGGCACAATGCGATGCCACGTTTTTAAGCAAGGACGATCTGCACGATGAGCAAGGCGAGCACTGCGCACGGAATGATTGCAGTCGACAAGATGGGCGGCAAGGTGCTGTTCCTCAATCCCGACACCTATGTCACCGAAGTGACGCTCGATAGCTTCCCGCGCACGGTGCATGAATTGCTGGTGCTGCCGGAGCGCGGCCTTGCCTATGTGCCGATCTATGGCGACGGCATTCACGGCAAGAACCCGAACCCCGGTCGCGTCATTGCCCTGATCGACCTGAAGAGTCGCAAGCATATCGGCGATATCGACCTGCACCCTTATGTCTCGCCGCATACATTGAAACTGGCGCCGGACGGACTGATCTACGTCACCTGCGAGAACAGCGGCGTGATCGCGGCCATCGACCCGGCCAGCAATACGATGATCGACGCCATCGGCTTCGGTTCAACCAATGGCCACCGGCTGATCATTTCACAGGATGGCCAGCGGCTCTACACCGAGAACGAGGAGGACGCCGATATCTCGGTGATCGACCTGCCCAACCGCAAACTGCTCGGCAAGATCAAGACGCCGCGCGCGCTCGGCGGCATCACCATCAGCGCCGACGGCAGGACCCTCATCGCCGTCGACGATGACCAGCCCAATTTGTTCGTGATCGACACCGTCAAGGGTGAGGTGACGCGCACCATCGCGCTGGAGAATGTGCCGAAACCGGCGCAGATCGCGCGTTTCCGCGAGGACCACAAAGTGCTCGCGGTCAGCAGCCTCGCCGCCAGCACGGTGACCTTGTTCGACGGCGATCTCGCCAACCAGACGACAATCCCGGTCGGCAAGGGCGCTATGGACATGGCCTTCCGCGGCGATGACCTGTTCGTCGGCTGTCAGTTCGACGGCACGATCCATGTCATCGACGTGCCGTCGCGCAAGGTCCGGCATTCCTTCGCCTGCGGCACCGGCGTTGAATCGCTCGGCTTCTTTTAGGCCCGTTTGCCGCGCTTTAGCTTGGCCTGCTTTTCCAGCACAGCGCAGACCGCGGCGGTGTCCTTGGCGCCCAGGCCTTGCTTCATCGCCTTGATGTAGACCGGCTTCGAGGCGTCGAACATCGGCGTCGGCACCTTGATCTGCTTGGCGTAGGCGCCGATCACCTGCATGTCCTTGTCCCAGACATCGATCTTCATGGTGACGTCGTCGTAATTGCCCTTCACCATCATCGGTGCGCGCAGTTCAAACACGCGTGAATTGCCTGCGCCATCGCGCACCAGATCGAAGATCGCCTGCGGCGGCAGGCCGGCCTTCATGCCAAACACCATGGCTTCAGCCGAGGCAACGTTGTTGATCGCCACCAGCAGATTGGCGACATATTTCATCTTGCTGCCATTGCCGAAGGCGCCGACGTCATAAACCCTGCGGCCGAAGGCCTCGAACATCGGCTTCAGTTTCTTGATCAGTTTCGTGTCGCCGCTGGCGTAGAAGACGAGGTCGGCATTGCGCGCCTGCGCGCCGGTGCCGCTGACCGGCGTGTCGAGCATCGTATGCCCGGCCTTGCTGAAAACTTTCAGCGCCTTTTCCTTGTCGGCAATGGTGAAGGTGCTCATCTCGACAATGAGCTTGTTCTTCAGCTTTGCCGCGGCGATCTGCTTCGCCACATCCATCAGCGCCTGCGGCTTCGGCAGGCTGGTCAGCACCGTCGGCACTTTGGAAGCGACATCGGCCGGGCTCTCGGCGATCTCGACACCGGCGGCCTGCGCTGCGCGTCGCGCTGCGGCGCTGACGTCATAGCCGATCACCTGCCAGCCGGACTTCACCAGGTTGCGGGCAAAAGATCCGCCCATGATGCCGAGGCCGATGACGCCGACCGTGCCTTTTTTCTTCTTCGCCATCGCACTATTCTCCCTCTGCACCGTTGCTCCAAAGCAAGGCTTCGTGTTTGCATCTGTTTATGGCGCGCTGCCGCGCCTGTCGAGTGGAGACACCATGCAAATCGGTTTAGCGGGCTTGGGCGCCATGGGCGCCAACATCGCGGCGCGGCTTCTGGACACCGGGCATCAGCTCACAGTGTGGAATCGCAATGCCGAGAAAACAAAACCGCTCGTTGCAGCGGGCGCCAAGTTGGCGACATCTCCGGCGGCTTTGGCCGATGCATCGGACATTGTGCTGACCATTCTCACCGATGGCGCGGCGATCGACGCGGTGTACAACGGCCCGAACGGTCTCTTGTTTGGCGATGTGAAAGGCAAGCTGCTCATCGAGATGAGCACAGTGGCGCCGAAGATCGAAACCGATCTTGCCGAGAAAGTGCGCGCCAAGGGCGCCGCCTTTGTCGAGTGCCCGGTCGGCGGTTCCACCGGTCCGGCGCGGCAGGGCAAGTTGCTTGGCCTGATGGGTGGCGAACCAGCCGACGCCGAACGTGCACGGCCGGTCCTCGAACAGCTCTGCCGCAAGGTGGAACATTGCGGTCCGGTTGGCGCCGGCTCGGCGATGAAGCTGGCTATCAATCTGCCGCTGATGGTGGCGTGGCAAGCCTATGGCGAAGCCTTCGCGCTGGCGCGGCAGGCCGGCCTCGACTCCAAACGCATCATGGATATTTTCGTCGAGAGCAGCGGCGCCAATAATGGCTTGAAGACGCGCGCCGACATGATCGTCGCCATGCTCGACGGCCGCGATCCCGGGCCGACGACTTTCACCATCGACAATGCGCGCAAGGATTTGCGTACCATGATCGATGCCGGCACGGCAGCCGGCGCCGACATGATCACGGCCAAGGCGGCGCTCGCCGGCTTCGACGATGCCTCGGCGAACGGGCAGGGCGATGGCGACGGCGCGCGCCTGTCGGTCTACTGGTCGGGGCGAAAGAAGAAGTAACTTGAGCCGTCATGCCCGGCCTTGTGCCGGGCATCCACGTCTTGCTTCAATAAAACAATAAAGACGTGGATGGCCGGGACAAGCCCGGCCATGACGGAACTACGCCGCCTTGCGCGGCAGCAAGCCAAACGCGGTGAGGATATGTTCGCCGGATTGCCGCAACGCTTCCTTCTTCTCCGCCAGTCCGTTGTAAAGCAGCTTGCCATTGCGCTTCACGATGCGGCCGGCGACCAGCACGGTGTCGACATTGGCGACGCCGCCTTGCATCACCACGGACGCGACCGGATCGGTCACCGGGAACATGGCAAGGTCATCGGCGCGCATCAGCACGATGTCGGCCTGCTTGCCCGGCGTCAGCGAACCGATCTGCGAGTCCAGGCCGGCCATGCGCGCGCCGTTGATGGTCGCCCATTCCAGCGCCTGCCGCGTGCTGACCGGCATCTCCAGCGGCCGGCTGCCGGTCTCGTTGAAAATCTCGATCGTCTTGCGGAAGCGCTCATGCTGCAACGTCGTGCGCATGGCTGAGAACATGTCGCCGCGCGAGGCCGGCTCGACATCGGTGCCGATCGACAGCGGCGCGCCGCAGGTCTGCAATACGCCAGTGAGCGGATGGCCATAGCCCATTTGCAATTCGATCTCGGCGGTGGCGGTGAACTGCACACCTTTATCGGCCAGCGCGCGGACGAGGTCATAGTTCATGTCATTGCCATGCACGATGTTGACATGCGGACCGACATGACCATCGGCGATCAGCCGGGCAAAGCCATCCGGCTGCATGACGATGCCGCCGCCGACATGCATGCTGACGATCATGCCGAATTCGCGCGCCAGCAGAATGTCGGAGAGTGTCACCTCGCGTACCGAATAATTAGGCCCGAGAATGGCTAGGCCGAGCGTCAGCAGCCCGTCGGTGCTGGCGAAGCGGCCCTTGCGCAAGCGCTCGATTTCGCCGCGCGGCATCGGCACTTCGCTGTAATGCTTTTCGCCGGGCTTCGGGTCCGGCTTTGGCGAGCCGTGCAGGAACAATGCGCGCGCGCCCGAGGCATCGAGGCCTTCGATCGCAGCGTCGGTGTGCTCCGGCGTGCGGTTGACGTGGCACCAGTCGACGATGGTTGTCGTGCCGCTGTTCAGCGCATTCAGCGCGCCCATCAGATTGGCGATCCGCACATCCTCGGGGCGGAACAAAGTGGCGAGGCCGGCATGCATCGCCTGCATGTATTTTCCGACGGTCCAATCGCCGGCAACGCCGCGCAGCGCGCTCTGCCAGGTGTGCACATGCGCGTTGATCAGGCCGGGCAGCACGATCATGTTCGCCGCATCGATGATCTCGGCATTGTCGGCTTTCAGTGACGGCGCAATCGCCGCGATGCGGCCGTTCTCAACCAGCACATCACCTTGCGGCAGATCCTTGATCGCCGGATCCATCGAGACAATCGATCCGCCTTTGATCAGCAAACGAGTCACTTAGCCGCTCCTCGAAATAGGCCCGTATTTTTCGGTAGCCCTAACAGGTGATCGTGCCTTACGCTACGCACGATATAAGTGCTGAATTTGGCCCTGTGAAAAACAAGTCAAGGACGCAACAAGCGATGAAACTCGGCTTCTTCACCATGCCCATTCATCCGCTGGCCAAGGGCTGGCGGCAATCGCTGCGCGAGGATCGCGAGGCTTTCATCCTCGCCGACGAGCTCGGCTTCACGGAAGCCTATTGCGGCGAGCATGTCACCGATCGCGCCGAGAACATTACGTCCTGCGCCATCTTCATCGCCAGCCTCGCGCATGCCACCAAGCAGATCAAACTCGGCACCGGCACCATCAACATGCCGAACACGCATCCGGCCGCCGTGGCGTCGCAGATCGCCATGCTCGATCATATGCTCGATGGCCGTTTCATCTTCGGCATCAGCCCGGGCGGCTTGCTGTCGGACGCCGAAGTGTTCGGCAATCTCGACAACAACCGCAACGAGATGTTTCTCGAAGCGATCAATCAGGTGCTGGCGATCTGGGAAGGCGAGCCGCCGTATAATCTCAAGGGCAAGTATTGGAACGTCAGCGTCGAGCGTCAGTTTCTGCCGGAACTGGGGCAGGGCTTCATCGGCAAGCCGTTGCAGCGGCCGCATCCGCCGATCGTCGTCACCGCGGTTGCGCCGTTTTCCAAGGGTGTGACAGAAGCCGCGGCGCGCGGCTGGGAGCCGATCTCGGCGAACTTCCTGATGCCGCAATGGGTCAAGAGCCACTGGCCGAAATATGTCGAAGGCTGCGAACGTGTCGGCCGTCCGGCGCTGGCCGACAACTGGCGCGTCGCGCGTTCGATCTTCGTTGCCGATGACGAGAAGACCGCGAAGGCCTACGCCACCGATCCGAACGGGCCGTATCGTTATTACTACAGCCAGCTTTACACTAAGCTTAAGATGAACGGCCGCATCGAGCTGTTCAAATCGCACCGCGAGCAGCCGGACGATGAAGTGACGCTCGATTATGTTTGCGACCAGCTCATCACCTATGGCACGCCGGACAAGGTGGCCGACGAGTTGCTGAAGTATCGCGAGACGGTCGGCGATTTCGGCACGCTGCTTTATGCCGGCAAGGACTGGAAGGATGTCGCGCTCGGCCGCCGCTCCATGGTGTTGATGGCGGAGAAGGTGATGCCGAAGGTGAATGCGGGGATCAAGTAGCGGCGATCAATCCGCCGTCCAGCCGCCATCCAGAACCATCGCCGAACCGGTCATCAGCGACGACGCGCCACTGGCGAGATAAACGATGGCGCCGGTGAGGTCTTCTAGCTGGCCGAGACGGCCGAGCTTGATCTTGGCCAGCACCTCGTCGCGGAACGCCTTGTTCTCGAAGAACGGCCTGGTCATCGGCGTCTCAAGGAAGGTCGGCCCCAGCGTGTTGACGCGAATGTTGTGCGGCGCGAGCTCAATGGCCATCGCCTTGGTGAAGCCTTCCATCGCGTGCTTTGACGCGCAATAAACCGTGCGCCGCGCAGCGCCGACATGGCCCATTTGCGACGAGATGTTGATGATAGAGCCGGGCAGCTTGTCGTCGATTAATCGCTTGGCGACAGCTTGCGCCACGAAGAAAGCGGCGCGGACATTGAGCCCCATGATGGCGTCGAAGTCCTCGACCTTGACGTCGATCAGCGGCGCCGGCCGGTTCGTGCCGGCATTGTTGACCAGCACCTGATAGGGCGGGCGCGCTGCCAAGGCCGTGCGCACCGCATCGATGTCAGTGACATCAAGCACTAATGCATCGGCCTGCTGGCCACGGGCGCGAATGGCCTGCGCCGCTTCCTCGATCTCACTTGCGGTGCGCGCCGCCAACGTCACATGCGCGCCGGCGTCGGCGAGCGCTGACGCGGCGGCCAAGCCAATGCCGCGCCCGGCGCCTGTGACCAGCGCGCGCTTGCCGTCGAGACGAAACGACGGTGTCTTCGTCAGTTCAACGCTCACTCCGCCGCTTCCCCATACGGCACATTACGCCCGCCGTAGCGGCGCACGCGGATGTTGGCCTGCTCGGCATGGCCGGTGAAACCTTCCAGCGTGCACAGCCGTGAGCAATATTCGCCGATCATGGCCGAGGCTTCATCGGTCAGCACTTTCTGATAGGTGCATGTCTTGAGGAACTTGCCGACCCACAGGCCGCCGGTGAAACGCGCATTCTTCTTGGTCGGCAAAGTGAGATTGGTGCCGATCACCTTGTCGCCGAAAGCGACATTGGTGCGCGGCCCAAGGAACAGGGCGCCGTAGTTGCTCATGTTTTTCAGAAAGAAGTCAGGATCGCGCGTCATCACCTGCACATGCTCGGAGGCAATGCGGTCGGCTTCCGTCACCAGTTCCTCATAGCTGTCGCAGACGATGACCTCGCCGCATTCTTCCCAGGCCTGCCGCGCGGTCTCGGCCGTCGGCAGGATGGTGAGCAGGCGCTCGACTTCGGCCATCGTGTCGCGCGCCAGCTTTTCCGAATTGGTCAGCAGCACCGCCGGCGAGTTCGGGCCATGCTCGGCTTGTCCAAGCAGATCGGTGGCGCAGATTTCGCCATCGACGCTGTCATCGGCGATCACCAGTGTCTCGGTCGGGCCGGCGAGCAGATCGATGCCGATGCGGCCGAACAGCTGCCGCTTGGCTTCGGCGACATAGGCGTTGCCCGGGCCGACGATCATATCGACCGGCGCAATGGTCTCGGTGCCAAGCGCCATGGCGGCGACAGCCTGCACGCCGCCGAGCACATAGATTTCATCGGCGCCGCCGAAATGCATGGCGGCAACGATGGCCGGGTGCGGCCCGCCCTTGAACGGCGGCGCGCAGGCGATGACGCGCTTCACGCCGGCGACTTTCGCCGTCACCACCGACATATGCGCCGAGGCGATCATCGGATAGCGCCCGCCGGGCACATAGCAGCCGACGGCATTGACCGGGATATGTTTGTGGCCGAGCACGACGCCGGGCAGGGTCTCGACCTCGATGTCCTGCATGCTATCGCGCTGTTTTTGCGCGAAGTTGCGCACCTGCGCCTGCGCAAACTTGATGTCCTCGAGATCGCGCTTCGACACTTGCGCGATCGCCTTTTCGATATCCTGCGGCGACAGGCGGAAGCTTTCCGGCTCCCATTTATCAAACTGCTTCGACAGGTCGCGAATGGCCTGGTCCTTGTGCGCCTCGACCTGGGCGAGAATGCTCTCGACCGTTTCGCGCACTTTGGTATCGGCGGCTTTGATCGCGCCGGCATCCATTCCGCGCTTGAGATAACGGGCCATCAGGCTCTCCTGTTCGTGAACTGTCTCCGCAGTCCTTCGCAGATCGCCGCCGCCAGCTCAATGGTTTGCGAGATCCCGGATCGGCTTCGCCGTCCGGGATGATCGCTATGCGATCATTTGATCGCCTGCGGGTTGAGCGGTGACCCGGTACCGCCGGGGATGATCAGCGGCGCGCCGCAGAAGAAAAATTCATAGACGCCATCCTCGGCGCAATCCGCCGCGAGGTCCTTCAGGAAGAACATCTCGCCCATGCACAGGCCCATGGCCGGGATGACGACCCAGTGCCACGGCTGGTTTGGCTGATCCGGACCGGTGGTTTCGTTCGGCCGCACCTCGACGCCCCACGTGTCGGTGCAGATCGCGGCGATCTTCTTGTCCTGGCACCAATAGCAATTCTCGAATTTGACGCCCGGCGCATCGCCGCCGGCATAGCCGCCCCACTGGCCTTCACTGATGCAGCGCTCCATATGGCCGGTGCGGACGATGACGAAATCGCCGGGGCGGATCTCGACATTCTGCTGCTTGGCGCATTGGTCGAGTTCGTCGTTGGAAATGCCGTAGCCGTCCGGCAGCCAGTCGAGGCCGCGCATCCGCGGGATGTCGAGCAGCACGCCGCGGCCGACCATCTTGTCCTTCGAATGCTCAATGCCGAGCACGCCGAGGCCGCGCGCGTCGATCAGCTTGGCGTCAAAACCGTTATAGGCCTTGTCCTCATAGAAGATGTGGCCGAGCGCATCCCAATGCGTCGCGCCTTGCACGCACAGCATGATCGTGTCGTCGGCGTAGCGCAGATTGTTCCAGTCCTGACGGCCGGCCAGCGCATCGGTCCCGGTCGCCAGCATCTGGTGGATCGGATTGAAGCGGCCGCCGAACAATCCATTCTGCGGTCCGTTGGCATCGAGCGGCAGGCCGAGCGCGAACACCTTGCCGGTGCGCACCAACTTCGCGGCATCGACAATGTTTTCCGGCGTGATGTGGTTGAGCGTGCCGATCTGGTCGTCCTTGCCCCAGCGGCCCCAGTTCGAGAGCGTCTTCGAGGCTTCGGCAACGGCCTCCCGGCCCACTTTGATGTTCATACGTCAGACCTTCCCAGTGCTTATACTTTACCGAGCGCCTTCAAAATCTTGCCGGGCGTGAACGGCATGTCGGTGAGCGGCGTTGCACCGAGCGGGCGCAGCGCATCGTTGATCGCATTCATGATGCAGGCCGGCGCGCCGGCGGTGCCGGCTTCGCCCGCGCCCTTGGCGCCGAGCTCGCTATCGGCCGTCGGCGAGACGACATGGCCGCAATCGATGTCCGGCATCTCCACGGCCATCGGCACCAGGTAATCGGCCATGTTGCCGTTCAGCATTTGCCCGCGCTCGTCATAGAGGCATTGTTCGAACAAGACCGCGCCGATGCCCTGCACGACACCGCCGCGGATCTGCTCATTGACCAGCTGCGGATTGATGATGGTGCCGCAATCCTCGACGCACCAGTGCCGCAGCAACTTGACGAAGCCGGTGTCGGTGTCGACTTCGAGATAGCTCGCCTGAATGCCGTTGGTGAAAGCGAACGGCCAGGCGCGCGGCACGTAATGCCGCGTCGCCATCAGCTCGGCCTGAAAGCCGGGCGGCAAAGTGTCCGGCCGGAAGTAAGCAACGCGCGCCAGCTCCGCGAGCGTCAGCCGTTCGGCGCCGGTGACCTTGTCGACAACAAGCCCATCGCGAATGTCGAGCTCGTCCGGCTTGGCTTGCAGCATGGCGCCGGCCACAGCCAGCACATTGCCGCGCAGCGCCTTGCCGGCCTGCCATGCCGCTTCGCCGCCAATGCCGGCGGCGCGCGAGGCCCAGGTGCCGCCGCCATAAGGCGTGTTGTCGGTGTCGCCGGTGACGACGCGGACACGGTCCATCGACACGCCGAAGGACGAGGCGACGCATTGCGCCAGCACCGCCTCGGCGCCCTGGCCCTGCTCTGTGACGCCGGAGTGAATGGTGATCGCGCCTTGCGCATCGAGCTTCACCGTCGCGCCATCCTGCGACGTAATGCGCGCGCCGCCGACGCCGTAGAAAGCGGCGGAAGGATTGGTCACCTCGATGAAGCTGGCAAAGCCGATGCCGCGATAAATGCCTTTCTCGCGCAGGGCCTTCTGCTCAGTGCGCAGGCCCGCATAATTGATCATCGTGTCGAGCTGCGCCAATGCGGCGTGATGCGACAGCAGTTCAAGCTTGAGGCCGGAGGCCGTTTGCGCCGGATAGCTGTCATCGGCAAACAGATTGCGGCGGCGGATTTCCAGCGGGTCCATGCCGATCTTGGCCGCGGCGAGTTCAACAAGTCCTTCTGTCACCGCAACCGCAATCGGATGACCGACGGCGCGGTACTGGCACATCACATTTTTATTCTGGAACACGACGCGCGCCTGCGCGCGGTAGTTCGGGCAGTTATACGGCCCGCCGGTCAGGTTGACGACCTGGTTGGCCTCGATGCCGGATGTGCGCGGATAGACAGAGTAGGGGCCGATGCCGGTGAGATCGTCGATCTCGAAGGCGGTGATGACGCCGTCCTTGGTGACGCCTATCTTGCCTTTGATGCGGTGATCGCGCGCGTGAATATCGGTGACGAAACTCTCGATGCGGTCGGCGACAAACTTCACCGGCCGCTTCAGCAGCTTCGACAAAGCCACCGTCGCCATCTCGTCGGCATAGGTGTGCACCTTGATGCCGAAGGAGCCGCCGACATCCTTGGTCAGCACGCGCACCTGTCCCGCCTCGATATCGAGATGCTTGGCGAACAGGTCCTGCATCATGTGCGGCGCCTGCGTCGCCTGATAGACCGTCATGCGCTGTTCGCTGGCATTCCAGTCGGCAATGATGGCGCGGCCTTCGGTGCAGACGCCGGTATGGCGGCCGCAGACGAACGTCGCTTCGACAACCGCGTCGGAATTGGCAAAAGCCTTGTCGACGTCGCCGACATCGAGCTTGCGTTCAAAGCAGAGGTTGTCGTCGAGCGCTTCGTGGATCACCGGCGTTGCGGGATCGAGTGCGGTTTCCGGATCGGTCACCGCTGGCAGCTCTTCATAAACAATGTCGATCAGCTCGCAGGCATCCTCAGCCTGCGCCCGCGTGCGCGCGACCACGGCGCAAACCGCTTCGCCCTGCCAGCAGGCGCGGTCGACGGCGATCGGATATTGCGGCGCCGACTTGATGCCCTTGAGATGGGTCAGCACGCCGACCCAGGGCGTCATCACCTTGGCGAGTTCAGCGCCGGTGACGACGGCGACAACGCCGGGCGACTTCTTTGCCGCCTCAGTGTTGATCGAGACGATGCGGGCATGCGCATGCGGCGAGCGCAGGAACGCAACATGCGTCATGCGCGGCAGTGTTACGTCGCTGACATACTGGCCGCGGCCTTGCATCAACCGTTGCAGGTTTGGCCGCGGCACCGCGCGGCCGATGTAGGAATTCGGCCGGTCCAGCGCGGTGAGGGCGGAGGGCGTGTCGGCGGTGATTTTCATCGAACCGCTCCGGCACCATCATCCGTTCGTCCCCGCGAAAGCGGGGACCCAGGGAGGAAGGGCACGCTCTTCATCGTGGCCTCTGCGGTGAGCGCCATTCGTCCCGATGCATGAAGAACTGGGTCCCCGCTTTCGCGGGGACGAACGGAGAGGGTCATGTGCCTGCTCCCATTCTCGCCTTGGCAACGGATTCGATGGCATCAACGATCGCGTGATACCCCGTGCACCGGCAGTAATTCCCCGAAATGTGCTCGCGGATTTCCTCGCGGCTCGGCACCGTGCCGGCCTTCAGCAGCTCCTGCGCCGCGGTCAGCATGCCGGGCGTGCAATAACCGCACTGCAAGGCATTGCGCTGTTCGAAAGCGGCCTGAAGGTCGGCCAGCTCACCGGAATCGGACAATCCTTCAATCGTCTCGACAACGCTGCCGTCACACTGCACCGCCAGCATCAAGCAGCCGCGCACGATCTCGCCATCGACGCGCATGGTGCAGGCGCCGCAGACGCCATGCTCACAGCCGATATGGCTGCCGGTGAGGCCAAGATCGTCGCGAACGAAATCGACCAGCGATTGGCGCGCCTCGACCCGCTCGGCAATGCGCTCGCCATTGACGGTGAGGGTGATGTCCATTTCCATTATGCCCGTTGCTCCATCAATTGCGCGGCAACGCGGCGCAGCAACACGCCGGCGAGATGCTTCTTCACCGCAGCCGTCGCCTGGATGTCGTCATGCGGATCCAGGTCGAGCGCCGCCACAGCCGCATCGATATCGCCGCGTGACAGAGCCGCTTCGGATTTCAACGGACGCAGCGGCGTCGCGCCGACACCGAAATAAGCCAGCCGCACATCTTTGAGCCCTTTGCCGTCGGCGCGCGCCGAAGCAGCCAGCCCGACAATAGCGTAGTCGCCATGCCGCCGCGCCAGTTCGGCAAAGCCGACGCGCGTGTCTTTGTTCGCAGCGGGCAGGCGAATGGCCGTCAAAATCTCCTGTGGCCCAAGCGCTGTTTCATAGAGACCCTGGAAATAATCGCCGGCCTTGATCGTTCGCTTGCCCTTCGGCCCTTGCGCATCGACTTCGCCATCAAGCGCCAGCAGGCAGGCCGGCAGTTCCGCCGCCGGATCGGCGAAAGCAATCGAGCCGCCCAACGTGCCGCGCGTGCGAATGGCCGGATGGGCTATGGTCGGCATGGCGCACGCAATCAACGGCGCGTGCGTGGCAATTGTCTCCGAGCGTTCGGCCTGCACATGCCGCGCCAGCGCGCCGATCTCAATCACACCGTTTTGCGCACCGTCTTTCAGCGCGATCTCGCCGAGTCCCTCGATGCCGTTAATGTCGATGAGCAGGCTGGGCGCCGACAGCCGCATGTTCAGCGTCGCCATCAGGCTCTGCCCACCGGCGAGGATGCGCGCGTCCGGGTTCTCGCCCAACAGCGCAATCGCCTCGTCGAGCGTACGCGGCTTCTTGTAGGCAAACGGTGCCGGCTTCACGCATCCCCCCAGATTATCTTTTTTCTTATTCTGACTGAGATGCAGCGCGCGTCAATGCGTTCGCACCTCGCGGTGCGGTCACGGTGGGGTATGAGCTACTTTCTTTTCCCTCCCCCCGCGAAGCGGTGGGGAGGGTCGCTTCGCAATGCGCAGCAATGCGAAGCGGGGTGGGGGGCTTTCAAGAACGGCCCCCACCCCCGACCCCTCCCCACTCTCGCTTCGCTCGGGGGGAGGGGAGAAGAAGGGCTAGCCTTCGATCTTTTTCACGATGTCGATGGCGCGGCGCAGCAATGTCTCCGACGCTTCCGGCGTGCGGAACGCCGCATGCGAGGTCAGCGTCACATTCGGCAGTTGCGCCACGGCATTGTCGGCCTTCAGCGGCTCAGAGTGGAACACGTCGAGGCCGGCATGGCGGATGTGGCCGCTGTTCAGCGCGGCGACCAAAGCTGCTTCATCAACCAGCGCGCCGCGCGCCGTGTTGATCAGGATCACGCCCGGCTTCATCTTGGCGATACGCTCCGGCGTGACGAAGCCGCGCGTTTCATCGCCGAGCGTCAGATGCAGCGAGATGACATCGGACTGCGCCAGCAGCGTGTCGAGATCGACCAGCGGCACGGGCGAGTCAGCGCGCTGCGTGCGGTTATAGGCAATCACCTTCATGCCAAAACCTTGCGCCATGCGCGCGACTTCGCCGCCAATGCCGCCGAGGCCGATCAGGCCGAGCGTCTTGCCGAAAAGCTGTGTGCCGCCTTGCGGCGCCCAGGTGCCGGCGCGCACTTCGGCGTCCATGCGGGCAACGCCGCGCGCCGATGCGAGCAGCAGCGCCATCGTGTGCTCGGCCACCGCGGTGTCGCCATAGCCCTTGATCGTGTGCAACTTGATGCCGAGCTCCTTGAGCTCGTCGATATTCATGTAGCTCGCCGCGCCGGTGCCGAGGAACACGATGTGCTTGAGGCTCTTGCAGGTCTTGATGATGTTGGTCGGCATGTAGGAGTGATCGTCGATCGCGATCTCGTAGTCGCCGAGCACCTGGCCGACATCCTCGCGCTTGAACGGCGTGGTGTTGACGACGATCTCCGGATCGTCGGGACGGATGACCCGCTGCCACACTTTGCTGAGCTGTTCGTTGCAGTCGATAAAAATGGAC
The DNA here is from genome assembly GCA_030655215.1 of Pseudolabrys sp. Lineage (GTDB taxonomy): Bacteria > Pseudomonadota > Alphaproteobacteria > Rhizobiales > Xanthobacteraceae > Pseudolabrys. The sequence goes on from JAURVZ010000093.1 coordinate 49,078, forward strand.
TTCATGGCACCCGCCGTTTGCTTGCTTTGCACCATAAGAAAGACATGAGCGCCGGGGTCAAGTCTACTGCCGGCGGGGGCGCCCGGCATTGTTGACGGCCTGCCAGCCGGGGAATACATCGTCGGTGCGCAGAATTTAAGAAAAGTCCGGGAATTCAATGAAACTGGCGAGCTATAAGGTGCGTGGCCGGGACAGCTTCGGCGCTGTTGTCGGCGAAGGCGGCACGCTCGGCGTTGTCGACCTGAAGACCCGGCTGGCGCCGCAGTTCAACAGTGTGCTCGAGCTGTTGAGCCATGACGGCCTCGACATTGCCCGCGCCGCGGTGCGCGGCGTGCGCGCCGATTTCAAGGCCGCCGAGGTGGAATGGCTGGCGCCGGTGCTGACGCCGGAAAAGATCCTGTGCATCGGCATCAACTACACCAACCGTAACGCCGATTACGGCGACCAGGATGTTCCGCGCTATCCGAGCATGTTCTATCGCGCACCGGGTTCGCTCAGCGGCCATTTGCAGCCGATCGTGCTGCCGCCTGAATCGGAGCAGCTCGATTACGAAGGCGAGATCGCCATTGTCATCGGCAAGACCGGCCGCCGTATCGCCAGCGGCGACGCGCTCGATCACATCGCCGGCGTCACACTATGTAATGAAGGCACGATCCGCGACTGGATCAAGCACGGCAAGTTCAACGTCACACAGGGCAAGAACTGGGACCGCTCCGGCAGCATCGGCCCCTGGCTGGTGACGGCCGACGAAATCGACCTCAGCAAACCGCTGCGCATCACGGTCCGGGTCAACGGCGAAGTCACGCAGGACGACACGACCGCCAGCATGATCAAGTCGTTTGCCGACTTGATTGCCTATGTCAGCACCTTTATGACGCTGAAACCCGGCGACATCATCGTCACCGGCACGCCGGTCAAAATCTCGCCGCGCACGGATCCGCCAACATGGCTGAAGCCCGGCGACACGATTGAGATCGACGTTCCCGAAATCGGTACATTGCGCAACACAGTGGTAGCGGAATCATGAGCGAGCGTAAGGCAGTCTGCGTCCTCGGTTGGCCGGCAGGGCATTCGCGCTCGCCGCTAATCCATAATTACTGGATGAAGCAGCACAACATCGATGCCGAGTATCGCAAGGAAGCGGTGCCGCCGGAGAAGTTCGTCGACTTCATCACGCATCTGCGCGAGAACGGCTATATCGGCGCCAATGTCACCGTGCCGCACAAACAAGTCGCACTTGAGAATTCGCTGCCCGATGAGCGCGCGAAGAACGTTGGCGCCGCCAATTGCCTTTACTTCAAAGGCGACAAGATGCACTCGACCAACACCGACGTCGAAGGCTTCATCGGCAATCTCGATGCCGCCGCCCCCGGCTGGGATCGCGGCATTGAGAGCGCCATGGTGCTGGGCGCGGGCGGTGGCGCGCGTGCTGTTGTCTATGGCTTGCTGCAGCGTGACGTGAAACGCGTCTATGTCGTCAACCGCACGCTGGCGCGCGCCGAGGGCTTGCGCAAGGCGTTCGGCCCGCGCGTTCACCCCGTTGGCTGGAACGAGATCACCGGCCTCTTGGGCGGCGCAGGTCTTCTGGTCAATTGCACGTCGCTCGGCATGGTCGGGCAGCCGCCGCTCGAAGTGAACCTGCGTTCGATGCCGTCGCTGGTGGTCGCCGATCTGGTCTATGCGCCGCTCGAGACCGGCCTGCTCGCCGCCGCGCGCCAGCGCGGATTGCGCACGGCGGATGGTCTCGGCATGTTGCTGCACCAGGCGGTGCGCGGCTTCAGCCTGTGGTTCGGCGTCACGCCGCAAGTGACGCCGGAGTTGCGTGCGCTGGTCGAGGCCGATCTGCTGGCGCCGGCCAAGCACGCCTGAGACCCTCCGCATTTCACGCGCGAATCCGACAAACGTCGTAAGTCCCGGCGCTTGCAATCGCATGCCCGCTTGCCCAGCTTATGGGAACCGCGCCGCCGACCGGAGACTGGAATGAGCCTGTACGAAGAGCGTTTCGACCAGATGTTTCCGGTGCTCGACGCCGTGTCGATCGCCACAGCCAAGCGCTTCGCCAGCGGCGAGGCGGTGACCTTCGCCCCCGGCGCGCAGGTCTATGACGTCGGCGAGCGCAATGCGCCGTCCTGGCTGGTGCTCGACGGCGACCTCGAAGTCATCCGCCGCGATGGCCTGCACCGCGAAGCCTCGGTCGTCTCGCACACGCCCGGGCAATTCTCCGGCGAAGTCAGCCAGCTCTCCGGTCACGGCACCATTGCCGCCGGCCGCGCCGGACCGAAAGGCCTCACCGCGCTGCCCTTCGATGCCGCGCATATCCGCGCGCTGATGGTCGGCTCGGCCGAACTCGGCGAGATCATGATGCGCGCCTTCATCCTGCGCCGCGTCGCGCTGATCGCCGAAGGCGGCTCCGGCTCGCTGCTGATTGGCCATCCGAATGCGCCGGACTTGTTGCGCCTGCAGGGCTTCCTCGCGCGCAACGGCTATCCTTATTCGGTGCTCGATGTCGAAGCCGATGAAGAAGCGCGCGCCGCGGTGCAGCGCTTCGGCGTCGCCGAGGATGAATTGCCGCTGATGATCTGCCCGAACGGCACCATCCTCAAGCGCCCGACCGATGCGGAAGCCGGCGCCTGTCTCGGCATCACGCCCGAACTCGAACCCGGCAAGATCTATGACGTCGCCGTGGTCGGCGCGGGGCCCGCCGGCCTTGCCGCTGCCGTCTATGGCGCGTCGGAAGGCCTGTCGATGATCGTGCTCGATCAACGCGCTTTCGGCGGACAAGCCGGCGCCTCGGCGCGCATCGAGAATTATCTCGGCTTCCCGACCGGCATTTCCGGCATGGCGCTGGCCGGCCGCGCCTTCAATCAGGCGCAGAAATTCGGCGCCGAGATCGCCATTCCGCTGCTGGTCTCCAAGCTCGATTGCGGCGGCGTCGCGCATTGCCCGAAAGGCAGCGCACACGGCCCGTTCCGCATCGACATTGAGGACGCCGAACATCCGGTGCTGGCGCGCACCGTCATCGTCGCTTCCGGCGCGCGCTACCGCAGGCCGGACATTCACAACCTCGCCGACTTCGACAATAACGGCGTGTCCTATTGGGCCTCGCCGATCGAAGCCAAGCTCTGCGAAGGCGAGGAGGTCGCGCTGATCGGCGGCGGCAATTCCGCGGGCCAGGCGGTGGTCTATCTCGCGCCGAAGGTGAAGCACCTGCATCTCATCGCGCGGCGCAAGCTCGATGACACGATGTCACGCTATCTCATCGACCGCATCCATGCGCTGCCCAATGTCACCGTGCATATCGGCAAGGAAATCGTCGCGCTCGGCGGCGATGTCACCGGCCTCTCATCGGCGACCTTCCGCGACCACAAGAGCGGCGTTGAGAAAGTGCTGCCGCTGCGCCATCTGTTCTTGTTCATCGGCGCCGAGCCGAATGCCGAATGGCTGAAGGGCTGCGTCGACACCGACGCGAAGGGCTTCATCTGCACCGGCCTCAACGCCTTCTCCGTCGGCGATGTCACGCGCACGCCGCATCCGCTGGAGACGACGATGCCCGGCGTCTTCGCCATTGGCGATGTGCGCGCCAATTCGACGAAGCGCGTCGGCGCCGCGATCGGCGAGGGCGCCGCGGTCGTGTCGCAGATCCATCAGGTGCTCGCCGGCCTCTAGCCTTGGATGGCGCAAAACTTGCTTCGTTTGCAGGCGACACCAACACCGCACAAGGAGCAAGCCGATGAAGCGCGCCGACCTCACCGAGAAGCTGCTCGACATCAAGCGCGAGAAGGGCTGGACCTGGAAATATATCTGCGAGGAGATCGGCGGCATGTCGCCGATCCTCGTCACCGGCGCCATTCTCGGCCAGCACAAATTGACTAGGCCGCAGGCGGCCAAGGCCGCCGCTTTGTTCGGGCTTTCAAAAGCCGAGCAGGCGATGATCAATGAAGTGCCGATGCGCGGCACGGCGACGCCGATGCCGCCGACCGATCCGCTGATCTACCGTCTGTACGAACTGATCCTTGTCAACGGGCCGGCGCTGAAATGCCTGATCGAGGAAGAGTTCGGCGACGGCATCATGTCGGCGATCGACTTCGATTGCGACATCACGCGGCAGGCCGACCCGAAGGGCGACCGCGTCAAGCTCGGCATGACGGGTAAGTTTCTGCCGTTCAAGTATTATGGATCGAAGGGGAACGAGATCGGGTATGGGTTTAAGGAGGAATAGACGGCTTCACTTGCGGCGCGCTTCTCTTCTCACCCTCCCCCTTGTGGGGAGGGTCGTCCGCCGAAGCCTTGGCGAAGGCGGACGGGGTGGGGGTGGTTGAGAGGGAAAGAAGCGCGCGCTTCTTCTTATCCCTCCCCTGAAAGGGGAGGGTCCGGCGCAATTGCGCCGGGGGTGAGGTCAAGCACGCTAGTAAGCGAGTCAGTGTCGGCGCGACGCAAAGCCGCTTCTTTCCCTCGCCCCGTTTACGGGGAGAGGGTGCCGCGCAAAGCGCGGCGGGTGAGGGGCTGGTTGTTGTGCGCGCCACACTCTCCGCCGTCATGCCCGGGCTTGACCCGGGCATCCACGACTTCAACTCATTCAGGGTTGGCCTGTCCAGCGCGGCGTACGAATCGGATATTCTGCGTCAGTGCAACCACTTCCATTGGATCAACGTCTGAATCGCATCGGCCAGCATATCGTGCGTGCACGATTGTTTCTGGATTTATGGTTTTACTTCGAGGGCAATGAAACTCGGCCCGCGATTATCGACACTATGCGAAAATATAACGAGTTCTTCCGCTTTACGCCTCATGCATATCTCCTAACCTATGTAATTTACATGGCAGGCGTGTTCGACAAGAGAAAGGGTACAATTAGTCTTTTGCCCTTAATTCGCGACGTGAAGGCCTCAGGACAATTAGGCGCGCCCGAAGCAGAAATCGTAGAAAGCCTCTTGGAACAAGCAACGCCTATCGCTGAAAAAATTACGATCTTAAGACATAATGCATTTGCTCATCGAAGCGCGCACATTTCGTATGACGACGCTTTTGCGATTGCTTCAGTCAAGCCCGAAGAGCTTCGGAATGTGACCGACACAGCTCTTGAAATCACTAACCGCCTGTTGTCGGCTCGATCACTGCAGGATCAGCACTTCACTAAACTTCCGCTGGAAGCAGCGGTATCATTGATGAAGGCGTTGGAAGCTTTGGGTAGTGCCTAATTTCTATCGTGCTTTAGAGCCATCGGATTGGTTGGTGAGGTCGACGCGTATCAACTCGCGCTTCGTTTTGCCATCTCCAATGTAGACCGCCCATCTTCTGAATCCGGCGGCCATACTCTCGGGACATGCATCAAGACCAACGATGAGCGGCGTCTTCACTGCTTGGCGAAATCTGCCCGTGGCCTGGGTCACTATTTCAAGCTTGGTGCTTCTTCGCACCAAGGTTCCTAGAGGAGCGGTCAGAAGTTGAGGATCGAAGATGGACGTCTCATCCATCTCGATACTGACATTAGGAATTATGATGCCACCCCATGCGTCATTACCAGTGCATTCAAATCCTTCAAAGCTCTCCTCTCGAAGGAAGATTGCATAGGGAGGCCCGTAAGACTGCGTAACTAGTATCGTTTGATCATACTGTCCGCGCGGGAGTATCAGCGTGAGGCCGCTCGTGGCAGCGCCGAGGTGCCCTACCGTAAATTCGTTAGGAGAGAGCATGTCATCACCTATCCTGCAGCCGTTCGATTAGCAAAGACCAATACAGTTCGGCGGCGCCTTCCTGTGAAAGCTTAGAGTAATCATTGCCAGTTCGCATTGACGCCATGCCCAGCGGGCGCAAGTACATAGCGTGTTCGTCTGCATCCACACTTAATAATTCATTGTAAGCATTGCTCTCGAGCGTCTCAGAGGACGAATAAGCGATACCCGCCGCGAAATGTTCGCCCAAGAATACTGTGCATTGCCCAACGGATTTTCCATGCTTGTAAATTCTTACGGAAAAGCGGTTGGCGTCAATTCGACGAAATCTGCCTTCAATTCCTGGATTGCGTTCCGACAATTCGACTAGCGAGTTTTCGAAAAACTTCGCCATGAATTCGAAACTGTCGATCTTGAATGCGTCGTGGTCGCGTTCGCTAAACTGCTTGGCAATACGCAGATTGCTGGAGCGCGGCCCGCCTCCTTGAGCGATCGTTGCCTGTTTGAGTTTCGGCAACGAAATCGTTTGATTTGTGGTCTTACTATTGCGCGAGCGCAAGGTTTCGGCCGCTGCGCGGACAGCTTGGGCAACTTCCAGTAATGCTTGATCGCGGTCGGGATACTGCGTGACGGGCCGTCCGTCCGGCGGTGTGGCATTCAGCTTTCCGAACGGCGCACCATGCCACTCGCAGGCGCGCATGATGACGGGAATGACAACCGCTTCGCCGGTTTCGTGCCGCTCCATCGCACGTGCCATTTCATTGTTGTAGCAGTAGTCGGAGTCGATGAAATCTGCGCTGACGAGGAGGAGAATAATATCGTCGGTTTCAACATGACGATCGATTTCTTGGCCGAAATCCTGTCCAGCGCTAATACGGCGGTCGTGCCAAACTTCGATTATTCCCTGACGTTTTAGGAGGGAAAGTTGTTTTTCAAGCTGATCACGCAATGCTTCATCGGCGTGCGAATACGAGAAGAAGACGCTAGGCATTGCTAAACCCTCGCCCTTGGGCGCACTGGTGACAGGTCACGTAAGCGGGGCACCCGCGGTGAGACAAGCTATGATGTGCCGATTCCACAGAATTGGGCTAGGCGGACCGAGAACCTGTTGCGGTATAATCGAACAAAATTTCGGACTCGCTGTCCCCTGCGAGCTTGCTCTGCCCCTCCCCACATGCGGGGGGGGTGAAGAAGGGCAGGGCGTCCCGCGCGTTCTCATGCCGCGCATAGCCCGCCGTTGACGCGCATAAGCCGCCGTTATGTCTCGGTGTCCGCGTGCGAGTGCGCCGTCCGCAGACTTCCGTAAGCCTTTCAACGCCTTGCGCCGGTCATGGATTGCCGGGTCAAGCCCGGCAATGACAGGGAAATAACTTTGGACTTAAATCCAAAATTGCTATTGACGCGATCCTATAAATAGGACTATACATCATCCATCCCGCCCCATCTAACGAGGGGCGTTTGATCGGCGTCGTCAGATGCTGGGGCGGGGAGCGGTGGCTGGTCGGGGCGTTGGAGATGCGACGCGAACACCCGGTCAGCGGTCCAAGCCGCATCGTCCCGGCGCACCCGCAGTGCGTCACGGGGGCCGAAGGTCGCGTGGCCTGCGGCGTCAAGGTCTCGACTCAGAAGGTCGAAGCCGGAAACGCCCCGCCACATAGCCGGAGGCCCAAAAGCGGTGGGTAGGCGCCCTAGCCGACAAGGAAGGGGGCCTGAAAGTTATAGGTCCACCGGGGGCGTTGCGGAGCAAACCTCAAACACCGCGCGCGGAGCGCCAGGCAATCGGCAACTTCGTGGTGACTAACCTGTGTATTTCTAACTCATCATACACAGGGCTGCGGGGTCGTCGTGACCCCGGCGTTCCGCGCGCCCTCGTTTGAGGGCGGCAGAAGACGGAAGGCACTTTTGGAATGCGGCCTGCCCGGGGCCGATAAAGAATGCGGGCGATGAATCACGCCCGTAACCGTCGTCCTCCGCAAAGGCGGAGGACCCAGCAATTAAAGTGAGCGCTGGATCCCCGCCTGCGCGGGGATGACAAAAAGGCAGTGTCAAACCTGTGCCTATTGGACAGGCCGCGCCGCCGCCCCCATATAGCCTCCATGAAAAATCTCGGTTTCCTCTCCTTCGGCCACTGGACCCCGTCGCCGCATTCGCAGGTGCGCTCGGCCTCTGACGCGCTGTTGCAATCGATCGAGCTTGCCGTTGCGGCGGAAGAGCTCGGCCTCGACGGCGCCTATTACCGCGTGCATCACTTCGCGCGCCAGCTCGGCTCGCCGTTTCCGTTGCTCGCTGCTGCGGCTGCGCGCACCTCGAAGATCGAGCTCGGCACAGCTGTCATCGACATGCGCTACGAGAACCCTTTGTACATGGCGGAGGATGCAGGCAGCGCCGATCTGATCTCGCGCGGCCGCTTGCAGCTCGGTCTGTCGCGCGGCTCGCCGGAGCAGGTGATCGATGGCTATCGCCACTTCGGCTACGTGCCGCCCGAGGGCCAAACCGACGCCGACATGGCGCGCGCGCACACCGAAGTGTTTCTCGATGTGCTGCGCGGGCAGGGCTTTGCCAAGCCGAACCCGTCGCCGATGTTTCCCAATCCTCCGGGCTTGCTGCGGCTCGAGCCTTACTCGGAAGGCTTGCGCGAGCGCATCTGGTGGGGCGCGGCGACCAATGCGACGGCGCAATGGGCGGCCAAGCTCGGCATGAATTTGCAATCATCGACCTTGAAGATCGACGAGAGCGGCAAGCCGTTCAGCGTGCAGCAGGCCGAGCAGATCCGGCTCTATCGCGAGGCATGGAAGGAAGCGGGCCACACGCGCACGCCGCGTGTCTCGGTGTCGCGCAGCATCTTTGCATTGGTCAATGCGCAGGATCGGCACACATTCGGCGATGGCGGCGAGAGCGATGACCAGATCGGTTATCTCGGCGGCGCCGAGCGGGCGATTTTCGGGCGGAGTTATACGGCCGAGCCGGACAAGTTGATCGAGCAGCTGAAGAAGGATGAGGCGATCGCCGAGGCGGATACGCTGTTGCTGACGGTGCCGAACCAGCTCGGCGTCGATTACAACGCGCATGTGATCGAGGCGATCCTCAAGCACGTCGCGCCGGGCATGGGGTGGCGGTAGTTAGCGCGTGATCTTGGCCAGCGCCGCCTTCAGGATGTCCGGCAACGGTACCGGTCTGTTGGTGGCGCGATCGACATAGACATGCACGGCGTGGCCTTGCGCCGAGGCGGTGGTCTCGTCATTGCGGAAAATGCCGATCTCATAGGTGACGCCCGACGTGCCTTGCCGTTTGACGCGCAATCCGGCGCGGATCTTGTCCGGGTAGGCGATAGCCGAGAAGTAATTGCAATGCGTCTCGACCATCAGGCCGATCACCTCGCCCTTGGCGATGTCGAGCGCGCCGTTCGCGAGCAGGTACATGTTCAGCGCGGTGTCGAAGAACTCGTAATAGACCACGTTGTTGATGTGGCCGTAGGCGTCGTTGTCGTTCCACCGCGTGGTGATGCCGGTGAAGTGCGGGAAGTCGGCGATGGTGAGCGGCGTGGGTTTGTTGGCCATGACTTATTTGCCTTCAATCACCCGGCCATCAATGTTCGCAATATTGCCGACACCGGTCAGCGCCATCGTCACACTGAGTTCGTTCTTGAGAATGTCGATCGCCTTGGCAACACCGGCCTGGCCGCCCGCGCCAAGTCCCCAGACATAAGGCCTCCCGACCATGCAGGCCCGCGCCCCGAGCGCCAAAGCGCGCACCATGTCCGAGCCGGTGCGAATGCCGCCGTCGAACAAGATCTCGGTGTCGCTGCCGACGGCATCAACAACGCGCGGCAGCATGGCGATGGATGATGACGTACCGTCAAGCTGCCGTCCGCCATGGTTCGATACCACCAGCGCATCGGCGCCCATGCTCACCGCGGTCCGGGCGTCATCGACGTCGAGAATACCCTTGATGACCAGCTTGCCCGGCCAGTATTTGCGGATCCATTCAATGTCGTTCCAGTTCAGCGCCGGATCGAACTGGTCCGCCGTCCACTTCGACAGAGAGTTGACGTTTTCCATGCCCGGCACATGACCGGAAATATTGCCGAAGGTCTTGCTCTTGCCCTTCAGCACGCTCCACGCCCAGGCCGGCTTGGTGGCGATGTCGATGACATTCTTGATGCGGAAGTCCGGCGGCACGGTCATGCCGTTGCGCACATCCTTATGCCGCTGGCCGAGCACCTGGAGGTCGACGGTCAGCACCAAGGTGTCGACCTTGGCGGCCATGGCGCGGTCCATCAACTGGCGCGAGAAGCCGCGGTCGCGAATGACGTAGAGCTGAAACCAGAACGGCTTGCCCGTCGCCTCCGCCACATGCTCGATCGAGCAGATCGACATGGTTGACAAGGTCCACGGAATGCCGGCATCGTTCGCGGCGCGCGCAGCGAGAATTTCGCCGTCGCCATGCTGCATGCCGAGCAGGCCAATCGGCGCCAGGATCAACGGCGCCGCCAAAGTCTTGCCGAGCACGGTGGTCGTCAGGCTGCGCTCCGAGACATCGACCAGCACGCGCTGGCGCAAGGTGATCGCCTCAAGGTCGGCGCGGTTGCGGCGCAAGGTCTGCTCGCTATAGGAGCCGGAATCGGCGTAGTCGAAAAAGGCGCGCGGTACTTTGCCCTTGGCGATGCTGCGCAGGTCATCGATGCAGGCGACGTTCTTCATCGTTAAGAGCCCTTGGGCATTTTCTTGTCGAACATTGTCGGCATCCGGTAGCACAGGGTGGGAAACCGCGAAATCCCCGGTATGCGCGGCAGGAAACGCGGCTCGTTGGCAGTCGATTAACCCCAGTTAGTAATGATTACTCATAATTTTTGAGCTAAACTGCCGCCATTGGCCGCCTATAAGTGGCGCCCGGGCTGGCACTTGCCCGCTCACCGGCAGTCCTTTAGGGGCTCTTAGAATTCGGCGTTAGCGTTCAGGGGATTTCATGGTTCGTCGTTATTTCGGCACCGACGGTATTCGCGGGCTTGCCAACAAGGTCATTACCCCGGAACTGGCGCTCAAGGTGGGCCAGGCCGCGGGTATCATTTTCCGCAATGGCGATCATCGTCACCGCGTGCTGATCGGCAAGGACACGCGCCTGTCCGGCTATATGATTGAAACCGCCATGGTCGCCGGCTTCACCTCGGTCGGCATGGATGTGCTTTTGACCGGCCCGATCCCGACGCCCGGCGTCGGCATGCTGGTGCGCTCGATGCGCGCTGACATTGGCGTGATGATTTCCGCCTCGCACAATCCGTATGACGACAATGGCATCAAGCTGTTCGGCCCGGATGGCTTCAAGCTGTCGGATGATGTCGAGCGTCAGATCGAAGACTTGCTCGACGGAGATCTCAGCAATCAACTGGCCAAGGGCGATCAACTCGGCCGCGCCAAGCGTATCGATGGCGTGCAGGACCGTTACATAGAATTCGCCAAGCGCACTTTGCCGCGCGACATCGATCTTGCCGGCCTGCGTGTGGTCATCGATTGCGCCAACGGCGCCGCCTACAAGGTTGCGCCCGGCGCGTTGTGGGAACTGGGCGCCGACGTGATTGCCATTGGCGATGATCCGAACGGCTTCAACATCAACAAGGATTGCGGCTCGACCGATCTGGCTGCGATTTCGAAGAAGGTGCGCGAGATGCGCGCCGATATCGGCATCGCGCTTGATGGGGATGCCGACCGCGTCATGATCATCGACGAGAACGGCAAGGTGGTCGACGGCGACCAGTTGCTCGCCGTCATCGCCGAAAGCTGGCAGGCCGATGGCAGGCTCTCAAAGCCCGGCGTTGTCGCCACCGTGATGTCCAATCTCGGGCTTGAGCGTTATCTCGGCGGTATCGGCATTGATCTGGTGCGCACGCCGGTCGGCGACCGTTATGTGCTCGAGCGCATGCGTGCCGGCGGTTACAATGTCGGCGGCGAGCAGTCCGGCCACATTATTCTCTCGGATTATTCGACGACCGGCGATGGCCTGGTTGCCGCATTGCAGATGCTGGCCGTGGTCAAGCGCCACAACAAGCCGGTGTCGGAGCTGTGCCATCGCTTCGAGCCGCTGCCGCAGATCCTGAAGAACGTGCGCTACAAAGCCGGCAAGCCGATGGAAAATTCGTCTGTCATCACGGCCATCGCCAGCGCCGAGAAGAAGCTCGGGCAGGGCGGCCGTTTGCTGGTGCGGCCATCAGGCACCGAACCTGTCATCCGCGTCATGGGCGAAGGCGACGACAAGGCGGTTGTCGAACAGGCGGTCGATGACGTCATCGACGCGCTGACCAAGGCGGCGGCATAGGTATCTGTAGCCCGGGTGAGCGAAGCGAAACCCGGGGCCGGTCTCACGATCTTCCCGGGTTACGCTTCGCTTCACCCGGGCTACTAGACGCTTTGACGACACACCCGCGCAACCATGCTTGAGCCGGGTCATGGTCGTTTCGGCCATGCCAGACCGCGCTGTAGGTCGAAGGCTGGACCGCATAAGGCGTCGGGCGCGTTACGAACGAGCCGCCGGAGACCATCTCTCCTGCAAGCGACGACGGCATAACTGACAGCATGTCAGTGTTGTGGAGCAGGTTCGGGATGGCGAACGAATGTGACATCGTCATCCGGTAGCGCGGCGTCGCACCAATGGACGACAGAGCTTCTTCCAGGGCACGCCGGTCGAAATTCTCTGATTGCCGGGCCAATCCCCTCTCGAGGATGAAGCCGTCCACCGCGCCTTCTTCCTGCCCGCCGACCGAGACAGTGATGAGAGGGTAGTGGGCCAGGTCATCAAGATTCAGCTTTCTTCGCGACGCCGGGTGGCCCTTGCGCATCAGGATAACGTCCTCATCGACCAGCAATGTCCGTGAGGCGAAGCGTGAAGGGACCTGCGCAAATCGACCCAGTGCGAGATCAATCCTGCCTAAATCGATCTGTTCCGCCAGATCGAGCCGGGTCGACGGGCGTATGACAATATCCATGAAAGGAGATTCAGCCATCATCGACACACTCAGCTTTTGCGAGATGACCGCGGTCAAGTGATCGTTGGCCGCGATGACGAAACACCGGGTCGACGTCATGGCGTCGAACGGCTCGACTCCGAGAGTCGACATGATCGTGTGAACCGAAGCGCGCAGGTCATGGGCCATCGCGGTCGCCCGTGCCGTCGGCCCCATGCCATGCGCTGTCCGTATGAAAAGCTCATCGCCCACGACCTCACGGAGTCGCGAGAGTGCATGACTAACGGCAGAGGGACTGATGTTCAGCCGTTTGCCGGCCCGAAGCAGGTTGCGGTCCTCGAAGACGGCATTAAAAATTTTGATCAGGTTCAGATCGATACGTCCGATGCCCATGGATGTCCTTGCGTTGAATTCTATTCACTTTGACAGTGACGAGCTATCGCTTCAGTTCACGTCGTATCCAGGGCTATCACCTGCAGGTCGACCCGAAACCCCAACAAACCATATGCATCCTGGCGGTGAGACCGCAGGATGCCGGAGACCTGTCATGACCAATTCGAAAACCCTGGCCGCCGCCTCGATCATTGCCTTGCTCGGAGCAACCGCGTCGGCAGTCGCTGCCGATCCAGTCCGTAACGTCGTTCTTGTCCACGGCGCGTTCGCCGATGGTTCGGGCTGGAAGCCGGTGGCCGACATCCTGCGTGCCGACGGCTTCAAGGTCAGTATCGTTCAGCAACCCATGACCTCTATCGCGGAAGATGTCGCGGCCACAACTCGCATTCTCAATATGCAGAGCGGCCCCGCGGTTCTGGTCGGTCACAGCTATGGCGGCGCTGTCATCACCGAGGCCGGCAACCACGCGAATGTCGCCAGCCTCGTCTATGTGGCCGCCTTCGCACCTGATTCCGCCGAAGTTCTGGGAAAGATGTCGGCCGGGACGCCACCGGCGGCCCACAGCATCAAGCCTACCGCTGACGGCTATCTTCTGGTCAATGCGGGAGACTTCCCGGCGGATTTCGCCGCTGACCTGCCCTTGCCGATGGCTGAGTTCATGGCAATCTCGCAGATGCCCATCAATGGTAAGATCTGGGGCACTCCGATGGGCGCGCCAGCCTGGAAGTCCAAGCCCAGCTACGCAATCGTCACAACGGCAGACCGGATGATCAATCCGGACTTGCAGCGGTCAATGTATGCCCGCGCCAAGGCCAAAGTGACCGAGCTTGACGGAAGCCACGCCATATTCCTGTCGAAGCCGCAGGCCGTGGCCGATGTGATCAAGGCGGCAGCCGCTTCCAAAAAGTAGATAAGTCAGCCGGACGTGTGCGACGCACATGTCCGGCGCTTTTCGGCAAGCTGGCGCGTCGGGCCAGCGTTGCTGCGCCGATAACCCAGCGCCTGTGTGTTTGATGTGATCAATGCGCTGACCAAGGCGGCGGCTTAAGCTTCTTATGCGGTTGTTTGGAGGCCGATGATGCCGGCCACAACGATTGCAATGAAGATCATGCGCATTGGCGTCGCCGGCTCCGAGAACAGGACGATGCCGGCCATGACGGTGCCGGCCGCCCCGATGCCCGTCCATACGGCGTAGGCCGTTCCCACAGGCAGCACCTGCAGCGCCTTTGTCAGCAAGTACACGAAGGCCGCGAGCAGCCCGAGGGACAGGACGGACCAGCTCGGGTTCGAAAATCCATCGGCTTTCTTCATGCAGAGCGCCCAGGCGACATCGATGACGCCCGAGATGATAAGGTAGACCCAGCCTTGCGTGGTGCTCATCGGGCCGCTCCCATGAATGAGCCTGCCAGTGCGAGGAGGGAACGCTCCGCTGTCACTCTGCCTGTGGCGACTTCCTTCGTCGTGCCGACTGTCGGACCAACTGGGACGAATGAAATGTCGCCCAAACCGATGAACTTGAGGGCGGCGTTGAGATAGGGCGTCGCGAGGTCGGGCCGTCCGCGGCTCGGTCCGTTGGTGTAGTCGCCAGCGCTCGACAGAATAACCAGCGTCGGTTTGGTATCGAGTAGCGGCGAATAGCCTGCGACTGGATCAAACGTGAAGGTCAGGCCGGGCTGCGTGATCAAGTCGATCCAGTGTTTGAGTTTGTAGGGTATCCCGAAATTCCACATCGGCGTTGACACGACGATGGCATCCGCCGATTTCAGTTGCGCGACGAATTGGCCGATCTGCTGCCACGCGGCTTGCTGCGCGTCGGACTGGGGAAGGCCGGCAAGCTTGGCATATTTGGCCTCGATCGCGGCGCCGGTGAAATCGGGAAGGTCGGCATTCCAGAGATCCAGCCTGTCGATCAGAACTTCCGGATATAGGCCGCTGAGTTCGGCCAGAAATACGCCGGCTGCTGTGGTCGATGCCGATCGGGCTTTGCGCGGCGAGGACTCGATGTAAAGGCAGCGCCGCTGGTTTTGCGATCTTCCGGAGTCCTGAGCCATACGCGCGCCTCACCCATATAGATGCAGTCGCATGGATTTAAATGCGTGCGCATGGAGTTGTCAAGTTGAATGCGTGCGCATGCGGATGTAGTAAGGAGCGATGACCCAGAAACCGAGTGAAACCGTCGTCGATGCCTGGATCGCGCTGGTGCGGGCCCAGCAAGCTGCCGTGCTCAAGGTCGAGCGCGCTTTCAGGGAGGCAGGGCTGCCGCCGCACGCCTGGTACGATGTCTTGTGGGAGCTCGACCGGGCGCCGGAGGAAGGTCTCAGGCCCTTTGATATCGAGCGCCGCATGCTGATCGCGCAGTCTAATATCTCGCGGCTGATCGACCGGCTGGAGGAGAAAGGCTATGTCGAGCGGCGGGCGTGCGAGTCCGATGGCCGCGGCCAGAACGTTGCGATCACAGCCAGCGGCCGCACGATCCGGCGGCGCATGTGGCCGATCTACGCCAAGGCGATTTCGGAGACCGTCGGTCAGCATTTCAGCGAACGCGAAGCGGCAACAGTCCGCGACCTGTTGACCCGGCTGGTCGATCCGCAAGGGTGAGGGCGGTATCGTGCCGCTCGCCTAACCCCTTCCAGCTATTCGGATTTAATAGTTGCACGCGGCAAATGCGTCGGGCGAGGGGCAAAAACCCTTATAGTTCAATAGTTTAGAACTATTTTAAAGAGCGTTTCTCTTTGACTCCAAGCCACAGAGCCGGTACGCAAATCGGGTTAGTGCGATCTGCAACCGTTCGACCCGCCGGGCTCTGATGATCGTCTGCTCCTGCAATGTGATTACCGATCACCAGGTCCGTACCGCTTGCGCCAATTCGGCGCCGCGCACGACCGGGCAGGTTTATGGCTGTCTCGGCTGTAGCGCCCAATGCGGCCGTTGTGCCCGTTCTATCCGCAAAATCATGGATGAGGCGCTGGCCGGCGCCGGTTGTCCGGTCGGTTGCGGCGCCTGTCACGCGGCGCCTGCCGCCACGAACGAAACTGCGGAATAGAGCAGTCCGGCGCTTTACTCAGTTTAGAACTATGCTAAAGAAGCTCCACAATGCAGGGCCGACGCCGTGCGTAATGAGGAGCTTCCCTATGAAAGGCGACCCAAAGGTAATCGATTACCTGAACAAGGGCCTGCGCAGCGAATTGACCGCCGTCAGCCAGTATTGGCTGCACTTCCGCCTGCTGCATGACTGGGGCTACCTCGAACTTGCCAAGCAGTGGCGCAAGGAATCGATCGAGGAAATGCAGCACGCTGACAAGTTCATCGACCGCATCATCTTCCTCGACGGCTTCCCGAACTTGCAGGTTCTCGACCCGTTGCACATCGGCCAGAACGTCAAGGAAATCCTCGATTGCGACCTGGCCGCCGAAGTCGGCGCCCGCGCGCTGTACCAGGAAGCCGCCAGCTACTGCGACTCGGTGAAGGATTATCCGTCCAAGAACCTGTTCGAACAGCTGATGAAGGACGAGGAAGGCCACATCGACTTCCTCGAGACCCAGCTCGCCGTCGTCAACCAGATCGGCGTGCAGCTCTACGCGCAGAAGCACATGGGCAAGCTCGAAGACTAGCGCCCCACTGTGGGCAACCTTGATAACGGGCCGCGGCAATTGCGCCGTGGCCCGTTCGCTTGTTGATCGACGGCACAATTAGCGCGACACTTCTGACCTTAAGGAAGCCCGCCGGAGTTCACGGCATGCGCGCGTCGCGTCAGTTCATCATCATCATCATCATCTTGGCCGTGACGATTCTGGCTTGTGCACCGCGCGCGGCGGTTGCCGATGGCTGGCCGGCACGTCAGGTCAACATCGTTCTTTCATTCGCAAGCGGCGGCGTGATGGATTTCGTCACCCGTTCGGTGGCGCAGAACCTCACCGAACAGCTCGGCCAGAACTTCGTCGTCGAGAACAAGCAAGGCGGTGGCGGCGTCGTCGGCGCGCAAAGCGTCGCCCGGGCGACGGCCGATGGCTACACCTTCCTGGTCACAGCAATCGGACCGATCGTGTTCCGGCCGATGATGGCGCCCGAACCTGGCTTCGACACTGACCGCGACTTCGTCCCGGTGATCATGCTTGGCGATACGCCGAACGCCATTCTTGCCAATCCAAATCTCGGCTTGAACACCATCGCCGACCTCGTGGCTTACGCGAAGCGCAATGACAACCGCATCAGCATCGGTCATCCCGGCGTCGGCACGATGGGCGAATATTGCGGCGCCATGCTCGCCCGTAAAATACGCGTCGATGGCAACCTCATTGCCTATCGCGGCGCCGCGGCCGTTGTCACCGATCTGCTCGGCGGCCAAATCGACATTGGCACACCGGCTTATGGTCCGGGCGCCGGCGCTGTGAAAATACTCGCGGTCGGCAGCAGCGAGCGCGTCGCGGCCTTGCCCGACGTGCCGACGCTGAAGGAAAGCGGCGTGCCGATGCAATGCGAAACATGGATCGCGATCTTTGCGCCGGCAGGCGTGCCGCGCGGCATCGTCAACAGAATGAATGCCGCGATCAACGCCTATCTGGACAAGACCGAGACGCGCGCTGCCTTTGCCAAGGCCGGCGTGCGCGTACTCGGCGGTTCACCGGAACGGCTGCGCGATCAGGTCATTGCCGACCGCGTCATGTGGAAGCCGATCGTCAGCGGCGCGCGCCCCGCGGCTCAATGAACGGCCGGTCCATCGACATTCCGACGCCCGCTGGAACCATGGACGCCTATGCCGTTCACCCGGACGGCGGCGGCCCGTTTCCACTGGTCGTGTTGCTGATGGATATTTGGGGCTTGCGCGAGGAATTGTTTGCGCTGGCGCGCAAGGTGGCGGCGCAAGGCCATTATTGTGTCGTGCCCAATCTTTTCTATCGCGCCGGCAAGGCCCGCTACGAGCGCCTCAACGCCGACGGCAAGATGGTGTCGTTCGACACGCTGCCGATTGAACAGCAAAGCGCCATGCAGGCGCTCGGCCGCGGCATTGATCGCGCCATGGTGCGCACCGATATCGGCGCGCTGCTCGACTTCATGCGCGGCGAACCGGCGGCCAAGGCCGGGCCTGCCGGCGTTGTCGGGTTTTGTCTCGGTGGCCGCATTGCCTTTCTCGCCGCGCAGGAATTTCCGGAGCGCTTCCACGCCACCGCCAGCCTGCATGGCGTGTTCCTGGTGACCGACGCCGGCGACTCACCGCACAAATTGGCGTCGCGCATGCGTGGTGAAGTCTATTGCGGCCATGCCGAACATGATCGTTTCAGCGCGCCGGAATTGCTTGCGGCCTTGGCGGGCGCGTTCGACAGCGCCGAGGCCACCTATCATCACCGTCTGCATACGAGCGCGCAGCACGGCTATTCGCTGCCGGATCGCGACATTCACGATGCAGCAGCGGCGGAAGAAGATTGGCGCGAAATTTTTGCGCTGTTGAAGCGCCAGCTCAGTTCTTCTGCGCCCGGCTGCGCGTCCGCAGGAAATCAATGAAGGCCCGTACCACGGGCGAGCTTTCATTGGTGCGGTAGACCACCGAGGTCTCCGCCTTGCGCGTTACACCGGCGACCTTGCGAAACACCAGCCCCGGCATCTTGATGTTCGTCAGCGGCTCCGACACGACGCTAAGGCCGACGCCGGCGGCAACCAGTGTCATTACCGAGAAAATGTCCGGCACGCGCTCGACGATATTCAGCGGCATTTCGAGCGGGCTGATCGCGGCGATATTGCCGCCGCCGAAACCGATTTCCATTTCCAGCGACACAGCCACGAAAGGTTCATCGATCAGCATCGCCGGCGGAATCTGCTTGCGCGCGGCGAGCGCATGCTTTGCCGGGAGCGCCAGCCAGAACGGTTGCGCATCGACGACAAAGCCGGCGAGGCCGGCCGGGAAACGTTGCGGCAGCATGGTGAAGCCGACATCGACTGAGCCTTCGGTCAATGCCTTGAACTGTTCAATGGTCAGCGTTCGCCGCAACTGCGCGGTGACGCCGGGATGTTTCTTGCGAAACTCCATTACCACCGACGAGATCAGTCCACTGCAGCCGGCCGAGAACATGTAGCCAATCGCGATCGTGCCGAGATCGCCGCGCGCGGCGCGCTGTCCGATCAGTTCGGCATGCGCCGCCTGCTTGAGCGTGGCATAGGCCTCGACCAGGAAGCGGGTGCCGAGTTGGGTGAGCGCCACGGCGCTTTTGGTGCGCCGGGTAAACAATTGCGCGCCGAGCTGAGTCTCCAGCGCGCCGATCTGATGACTGAGCGTTGGCGCCGCAATATTCAGGCGCGCAGCGGCGCGGCCGAAATGCAGCTCCTCGGCGACAGCAGCGAAGTACCGCAGGTGGCGTAGTTCCATCACAGGATTATGAGATGAAACCTTACAAAACGCTATAACCCCGCTAATGACTTCCGGGCATGAGCGGGCGATCTTCGACGGTGAGTTGCTCCGGTGCCGGTGGTGCGGCACGGGGTTCGCCAGTCGAACGACCTCGAGCCCAAAGCGCATGAAGCCGTCGAACAAAACACCTCGCAAGCACGGCCACAATGTCGTTGAACTGGCTATCAAGAAGCGTGTGGCTGCAGAGAAGGTGCTGCCTGCCCTTGGCAGCAAGTCCGGCGTTGCGCGCGCCAAGATCAGCCCCGATGTGCGGGTGAAAGAGGCGATGCGCCTGGCGCAAGCCTTCCTGGCGATCGAGGATCCCGTCGCGCGCAGCGCCTTGATCGAGCTGGCCGAGCGTCTCGTCAGCTATGACTGGATCCGCAAGGTCAAGTGACCCGATACAAGCGGGCAGATAGCCTTGCCGTTCGCGCCGGTCAGCGGCGCCGCGCATCACATTGGTAAACTCTTCCTTAAAAAGAAACCCGCGAGTACCTTCATCACGAAGCCTTGTGCAAAATCATTCGTTAAAAATCGTCGTTAAAAAACAGGGTTAAGAGCCACTTAAGGATTTGCTGGCATCGTCCACGCTTAGTCACCCGTTGCTTCGGCGTGCAACGGAAGCTTTGCGAGGGATGCCGGTATGATTACGCGTTTGAATTCTGCGATCGTGGTCGCAACGTTAGCTCTCACAGCAGGAGCGGCGCAGGCGGCCGATTATCCGCAACCACAACCTTGCTACGACGCAGCGCTCATCGCTTCGGGCCGCGCGCCTTACGGCGCCATTCCTTGTTACACACCGGCGCCGGTGGTGGTTGAGGAGTTCTCGAGCTGGTACCTGCGCGGCGACATCGGCTTCAGCAATCAAAAGGTCAACAAGCTAACCAATCCGACCTCGGCGCCGCCGATTCTGTCGTCGAACTTCGGTTTCGATGCGGCCCCGACCCTCGGTCTCG
This sequence comes from Pseudolabrys sp., assembly GCA_030655215.1. Taxonomy (GTDB): domain Bacteria; phylum Pseudomonadota; class Alphaproteobacteria; order Rhizobiales; family Xanthobacteraceae; genus Pseudolabrys. The sequence goes on from JAURVZ010000093.1 coordinate 69,433, forward strand.
GCATTGGTTACTACTTCAACGACTGGGCGCGCTTTGACGTGACCGGCGAATATCGCGGCCGCGCCAACTTCCACGGCCACGAAATATACGCGACCACGCCTTCGCCCTCGACCGACGAATATTCTGGCAGCAAGTCGGAATGGCTGTTTTTGCTCAACGGTTATGTCGATCTCGGTACCTGGAACAAGGTGACGCCCTTCGTCGGCGCCGGCGTCGGCATGTCGCGCAACACGATCAGCAGCTTCAAGGATCAGTGTCACGCTTGCGGCGGTACTCCGGGGTTCACCGGCGTGTCGTTTGCCGACGAAAGATCGAAATGGAATTTCGCTTGGGCGCTGCATGCGGGCCTCGCCTACAAAGTGTCGAAGAACTTCGCCGTCGAACTGTCATACCGCTATCTTGACCTGGGCAAGGCGGAGACTGGCTCGATCGTCTCTTACGACGGCTCGCAGACCTTGGCGGGTTCGACCTTCGACAAGCTGACCTCGCATGACGTGCGGCTCGGCGTGCGCTTCAACCTCGACGCCTTCGATTCGTATTCGCAGCAGAGCTACGCGCCGCCGCCGTATCAGGCGCCGGTGTATCAGGCGCCCGTCTACCAGCCGCCGGCGTATCAGCCGCCGCCGCCGGTCTTCGTGCAGCCGCCGCTGCGCAGCAAAGGCTGACACCACACCTACTATCCGCCGCGCGATTTAGTTAATCGCGCGGCGAGTATGGTGAAAGAACGTGGTTAAACGCCGCTTAACCTGTTGCCGGTATGATGATGTGCGTAGTGAGGATTTGGTCATGAGTCTGTTGCGGTTCTCGGTCATCGGCGGTGCGGTGTTCGTCGTATCGGCCGGCGCGTTTGCCGCCGACATGCCCAACACGTCGATGCCGCTCCCAGCGCCGACTCGCACAATCAAGCAGATCGAAGTCAACAGTGGCTGGTACCTGCGTGGCGATATTGCGTATCGCATCGGCCGCACCAATGGTGCGGAGCCGGCCCTGGGATTTGTCGCACCATCGGATCAGAAGCTCGGCAACAGCGTTGCCGCCGGCCTCGGCGCTGGCATCAAGACCGATTGGCTGCGCACGGATTTCACCATCGATATCGGCACGCCGATGAAATACGAGGGCACGCCCGGCACCTCAGCCAAGGTGTCGGCCGCCAGCTTCCTGTTCAACGGCTATCTCGATCTCGGCACCTGGTATCGCGCCACGCCGTATATCGGCGCCGGTGCCGGTACTGCGCGCGTCGGTATTTCCGATTATACGTCGAGCACGCTGCCACCCTTCGCCGGCGGCACCGACCGCACCAAGTGGAATTTCGCCTGGGCCGGCATGGCGGGCATTGCTTACGCCATCTCGCCGAACACGATGGTCGATCTCGGCTACCGCTACATCAATTTAGGCGACGTCACGACCGGCAGCGATGCGCTCGGCAGCATGACGTTGAAACAGATTGCCGCGCATGAGGTGCGGGTTGGCCTGCGTTGGAGTTTCGATGATTACCCGTCGATGCGTTAGCAAGCGCCGTGGCGCAAAGGTCTCCGCCGCTCTGACAGCGGCCGCGCTGTCGCTGGCGCTGCCGCAGGGCAGGGCGCTGGCCGCGGACTGGCCGCAAGAAAGCTTGCGCGGTTCATTCACCACGGAAGCGCCGGTGCGCTGGGATGGCATCAACTTCGGCGGACACTTTGGGCTGTCGACCATGGACACCGATTTCGGCGGTGGCACGGGCCAACAGGTCGCCTACATTCTGCGCGAAAGCACGCTTGAGCAGGAGGCGCGGCCGTCAAGTTGGGCCGCGCTGCCGCACAACATTACCAACAGCAGGAGCTACGGCGCCTTCATCGGCTACAGCTATCAGATGCAAGATATCGTCCTCGGTTTCGACGCGGCGTATAACCGGATGTCATCGGCTAATGCAGACGCCAGCGACACGCTGACGCGCGGCGTGACGACTTCGGACGGCGTCGGCCATATTGTTACGATCGATGCACGGTCGTCGGTGAAACTGGTCGACTATGCAACGATGCGCGTCCGTGCCGGATACGTGATGGGCCAGTTCTTGCCTTACGCTTTCGTCGGTGGCGCCGTCGGTCGCTTCAACTATTCGACGAGGTCGACTGTCACCAGCGCAGAAACACCGCCGGCACCGGCGCTCCCCTACGTGTACGGACCGATCACTGCGACGGACGCCAAGGACAACGCTATCGTCGGTGGTGTTGCCGCCGGTCTTGGCATGGATATCGCGCTGCTGCCGAACCTGTTCCTGCGCGGCGAATGGGAATATGTCGGCTTCGCGCGGGTCAACGGCATCCGCACAAGCATCAATACCGGCCGCGTTGGTCTCGGTATGCGCTTCTAGCAATCTCGTTGTCATTCAGGGGCGTGCGCGAAATTGCGACGCCCTTATTCCAAATACCGGCAACGTCGCTGTTGACCGGCACCGTTCGTTCGACTATTCCCGCCAGTGGGACACCTCTCCCCAACGAGAGGCTTTCTATCTGGAAGGATAGCCATATGACGACGACGAAGCCCGGCGTGCGGCCGGAGAACCCGCATTTTTCGTCCGGCCCCTGCGCCAAGCGCCCCGGCTGGTCACTCCAAGCCCTCACAGATGCGGCCCTCGGCCGCTCTCATCGCGCCAAGATCGGCAAGGCGAAGCTCAAGCGCGCCATCGATCTGACCGGTGAGATTCTCGGCGTTCCCGCCGGTTACAAGATCGGCATCGTGCCCGCTTCCGATACCGGCGCCGTCGAAATGGCGCTGTGGTCAATGCTTGGCGCACGTCCCGTCACCATGCTGACATGGGAATCCTTCGGCGAAGGCTGGGTCACCGACGTTGAAAAGCAGCTCAAGCTGAAAGACGTCACGGTGCTGAAGGCGCCGTATGGCGAACTTCCCGATCTCGGCAAGGTCGATTTCAAGACCGACGTTGTTTTCACCTGGAACGGCACCACCTCCGGTGTGCGCGTGCCGAACGGCGACTGGATCGCCGCCGACCGTGAAGGCCTGACCATTTGCGACGCCACCTCCGCGGCCTTCGCGCAGCGGCTCGACTGGGCGAAGCTCGATGTCGTCACCTTCTCCTGGCAAAAGGCGCTGGGCGGCGAAGGCGCACACGGCATGCTGATCCTTTCGCCGCGCGCTGTGGAACGTCTCGAGACCTACAAGCCGGCCTGGCCGCTGCCGAAGATCTTCCGCATGACCAAGGGCGGCAAGCTCAACGAAGGCATCTTCATCGGCGAGACCATCAACACGCCGTCCATGCTGTGCGTTGAGGATTATCTCGACACGCTGAACTGGGCGAAGTCGGTCGGCGGTCTCGATGCCACCGTCGCGCGCTCGGATGCCAATGCGAAAGTGCTGTCTCAATGGGCCGCAAAGACGCCGTGGGTCGGCCATCTCGCTAAGGTTGAAGCGACGCGCTCGAATACGTCGGTATGTCTCGTCGTCACCGATCCGGCTGTGACCGCGCTTGCCGGTGATGCACAGGCCGCTTTCGCCAAGAATCTTGCCGGGCTGCTCGAGAAGGAAGGCGTTGCCTTCGACATCGCTTACTACCGCGATGCGCCGCCGGGCCTTCGCATCTGGTGCGGCTGTACGGTTGAAACCAGCGATGTCGAGGCGCTGACGCCCTGGCTCGATTGGGCCTTCGCTGAAGCCAAGGCCGCGCTGCCCAAGGCGGCGTAAACATCGTCATTCCGGGGCGCGCCAAAGGCGCGAACCCGGAATCCAGCCCTTAATTCAAATGAAACGCTGGATCGTCCGCCTTCGCGGACGATGACGGCGATAAAAAACCGAACTGGATTCACATCATGGCCGCTCCCCGCGTACTCATCTCCGACGCCCTGTCCGACGCCGCCGTTCAGATCTTCAAGGATCGCGGCATCGACGTCGATTTCCAGCCGAACCTCGGCAAGGACAAGGAAAAGCTCGCCGAAATCATCGGCAAATACGATGGCCTTGCTATTCGCTCGGCGACCAAGGCGACCGCCAAGATCATTGAGAAGGCCACGCGCCTCAAGGTGATCGGCCGCGCCGGCATTGGTGTCGATAACGTTGAAATTCCCGCGGCGACCGCCAAGGGCATCATCGTGATGAACACGCCGTTCGGCAATTCGATCACCACCGCCGAACACGCCATCACCCTGATGCTGGCGCTGGCACGTGAAATCCCCGCGGCCGATGCGTCGACACAAGCCGGCAAGTGGGAAAAGAACCGCTTCATGGGCGTCGAAATCACCGCCAAGACGCTCGGCGTCATCGGCTGCGGCAATATCGGTTCGATCGTTGCCGACCGCGCGCTCGGCCTGCGCATGAAAGTGATTGCCTTCGACCCGTTCCTGTCGCCGGAGCGCGCCAAGGATATCGGCGTCGAGAAGGTCGAACTTGACGATCTCCTCAAGCGCGCTGATTTCATCACTTTGCACACGCCGCTGACTGACAAGACCCGTAACGTCATTGATGCCGCGGCGATCGCCAAGATGAAGAAGGGCGTGCGCATCATCAATTGCGCGCGCGGCGGTCTGGTCGATGAGCAGGCGCTCGCCGATGCGCTGAATTCGAAGCATGTTGCCGGCGCCGCCTTCGACGTGTTCGTCGAGGAGCCGGCGACCAAGAACGTGCTGTTCGGCCATCCCAATGTCATCTGCACGCCGCATCTCGGCGCGTCGACGACAGAAGCGCAGGAAAACGTCGCGCTGCAGGTTGCCGAGCAGATGTCGGACTATCTCTTGACCGGCGCCATCACCAACGCGCTGAACTTCCCGTCGATCACGGCGGAAGAAGCGCCGAAGCTCAAGCCCTTCGTGACGCTCGCCGAGAAGCTCGGCTCCTTCGCCGGCCAGCTCACCGAGAGCGGCCTCAGCAAGGTGACGATCACCTATGAGGGCCAGGTTGCCGAGATGAAGATCAAGGCGCTGACCTCCGCGGCATTGACCGGCCTGCTGCGGCCGATGCTCGGCGAGGTCAATTTTGTGTCCGCGCCGGAGCTGGCCAAGGAACGTGGCGTTGTTGTCGAGGAAACCACGCGTGCGATGTCGGGTGACTTCGACAGCCTGATCACCGTCACCGTGGTGACGGAGAACCAGACGCGTTCGGTATCCGGCACCGTGTTCGCCGACGGCCGTCCGCGTATCGTCAACATCAAGGGCATCCGCATGGATGCCGAGTTCGCGCCGTCAATGGTCTACATTACCAATCTCGACAAGCCGGGCTTCATCGGCAAGTTCTCGGGCACCTTGGGCGAGGCGGGCATCAATATCGCCACCTTCCATGTCGGCCGCGAGGCTCCCGGCGCCAACGCCGTGGCGCTGATAGAGATCGACGGTGACATGCCGGCCGATGTCCTCGAGCGCGTCCGCGCCCTGCCGCAGGTGCAAAGCGCGAAGTTGCTGCATTTTTAGGGGCTTCATTTTCGGGCCAGAACGGCTTATCTTTGCAGCATGACAAAGCTGCTCCAAAAAGCGCTCGAGGCGGTGCGTTTGCTGCCGCCCGAGAACCAGGATGAGATTGCGAGAGCTATGCTTTCGCTTGCCGGGACTGAGTCTGCGGCCGAGGACATCGACCCGGCGCATCTGGCGGACGTCCTCGCGAGTTTGGCTCAGGCTCAGCGACGTGAATTCTCAAGCGATGCCCAAGTTGAGGCCGCATTTCGCAGCTTCGATAAATGAAACTGCGGTTCACACCGCGTGCCACTTAAGACATCCTAGATATCGGTAATTATTTTTCAGACCGAAGCCCAGAGGCGGGACTGCGGGTGCGCTCCGCAATTTATGAAGGCCTCCAGACCTTGCTTCTGTTTCCTCATGCAGGGCGGCCGCAAAGCATTCCTCCCGTGCGAAAGTTCGTGACACAGCGCTACCGCTATTTGATCTATTATCTGGCCGATGAGGCCGCCGACGAAATCGTTGTCCTTAATGTCAAACATCCGGCGCGCTCGCGCGATCTAAACGACGCTTAAAGCGGCCACCACAATTTCCGCCGCTTTGCCGCCTTATGGAAACCCGAATTGCCATCATGCTTCCCCCGAGCATTCATTCGGGAGGAATTCGATGCGCCGTGTTGCCGCTCTCACGCTCTGTGCCTTCGCCGTGCTGTCTGGCATCGCAAGGGCCACCGATATCGAAGCAACGTCGCGCATCGACAATGTCACCGTCTATCCCGACGGCGCCACGGTCACCCGTATCATCACGGCGAACCTGCCGGCCGGCGACAATACGTTGCTGACGCGCGACCTGCCTTTGTCGATCGATCCGTCGTCGCTGCGCGTCGAAGGCGAGGGCGGTGCGAAGCTGACCATTGGCGCGATCGACATCCGCACGCCGCGGCCCTTACCGCCGACCAACCTGCCCGAGATCGACCAGCGCATCGAGGCCTTGCGTGACCAGCGTGCCGCGCTCGATGGCGCCATTGCCGCTGCCAATGCACGGCGCAAATTCGCTGAACGCTTTGCGGAAAGCGCGCCGGCCGGCATTGGCGACAAGGGCGAGGCGCGGCCTCTGAGCGAATGGCGTTCGGCCTTTTCCGCCATTGCCGAAGAAGTCGCCGCTGCAGACAACGCCGTGCGCGAGGCGAAAGTTAAACAGCGCGACATCGACCGCACGCTCACCGGCTTGGAGGCCGAACGGCGGGCCACGCCGCCGCGCAAATTAGAGCTACGCATCGATCTCAATGCCACCGCCGCTGCGTCAACAACCTTGCGCGTGACCTATGCCGTGCGCGGCGCGCGCTGGACACCGCTCTATGATGCGCGGCTCGACACCGGCAGCAAGACCAAAAAGCCTTCGCTTGAATTGATCCGCCGCGCCGAGATCAGCCAGTCAACCGGCGAGGACTGGAACGACGTCGCGCTCGCTGTCTCCACCGTGCGCACCGCCTCTGGCGGCACCGCGCCGGAATTGCGGCCATTGATCGCGCAATATCCGGCGCCGCGTCCGCTCGCCGAACTGCAGCGCGACGCCATTGCCGCTGCTGCACCGACAGCACGCGCCAAGAGCGAAGGCGTCGCCGCGCCCGCGCCGGCGGTCGAGCAGGAAGCGGTGGTGGAGGCATCCGGCTTCCAGGTCGTCTTTCGCATTCCCGGCCGCATCTCACTGCCGGCGCAGCAGGGCGCGAAGAGCTTCCGCGTCTCCAGCACTCAGCTTGCGCCGGAGTTGATCGTGCGTGCGGTACCGGCGCTGGACGAGACCGCGTTTCTCGAAGCCGGTTTCAAGAATGCAGAAGAAGCGCCACTGCTGCCGGGCAATGTCTCGATCTATCGTGACGGGATCTTTGTCGGCCGCTCGCCGATGAGGCTGACGCCGAAGGATGAGACGGTGCGCCTCGGCTTCGGTGCCGATGACAAGGTCAAGATCGCGCGCACGGTCGTGCGCAAGACAGAGAGCACTGCCGGGATCATCGGCTCATCGAAGATCGACGAGCGCGAATTCAAGACGACCGTCCGCAACGGCCATGACTTCCCGATCAAGGTCAGCCTTGAAGACCAAATCCCGGTCAGCGAGAGCGAAGACATCACCGTCACGACGCTGCCGGTGACGACACCGCCGACGGCGCGTGACCTGCGCGACCGCCGCGGCGTACTGGAATGGGCCTTTGAGGCAGCGCCCGGCGAGACTCGGGAGATCAAGCTTGGCTGGCAGGTGCGCTGGCCAAAGGACAGAAGCGTCATTCTGTCCCCAGCGCCGCGCTAATCTCGGCTGGAAGTTGTTGATATTAAAGCTGTTATTGGCGCCATCGGGCGAGCCGCTTGGCCTTGCCTCGAACGCCTCCTTCCTTTAACGGAAGGTGGACCTGCCCGGACCCCCGGCGCCAGAGTCCATAAACTGGCGCAGGAACTTTACGTTATGGCGAACGTGGTGGTTGTCGGCTCCCAGTGGGGCGACGAGGGCAAAGGCAAGATCGTTGACTGGCTGTCGGAGCAGGCCGATGTGGTCGTCCGTTTCCAGGGCGGTCATAATGCCGGGCATACGCTGGTCATCGGCGAGGCGGTCTACAAACTGTCGCTGCTGCCGTCCGGCGTCGTGCGCGGCGGCAAGTTGTCGGTCATCGGCAATGGTGTGGTCATCGACCCGCAGGCGCTGCT
>JAURVZ010000032.1 GCA_030655215.1 Pseudolabrys sp.
GCCTCGCTGGCGCTGATGGATGCGGGCGTGCCGATGAAGCGCGCCACCGCCGGCATCGCCATGGGCCTCATCCTCGAAGGTGAGCGCTATGCGGTTCTGTCCGACATCCTCGGCGACGAAGATCATCTCGGCGACATGGACTTCAAGGTCGCCGGCACCGAGGAAGGCATTACCTCGCTGCAGATGGACATCAAGATCGCCGGCATCACCGAAGAGATCATGAAGGTTGCGCTTGGCCAGGCCAAGGACGGCCGTCTGCACATCCTCGGCGAAATGTCGAAGGCACTCACCACGGCGCGCGCCGAACTCGGTGAACACGCCCCGCGCATCGAGATGTTCAAGATCCCGACCGACAAGATCCGTGAAGTGATCGGCACCGGCGGCAAGGTGATCCGCGAGATCGTCGAAAAGACCGGCGCCAAGATCAACATCGAGGACGACGGTTCGGTGAAGGTTGCGTCGAGCGATGGCGAGTCGATCAAGGCCGCGATCAAGTGGATCAAGTCGATCACCAACGATCCGGAAGTCGGTACGATCTATGACGGCACCGTGGTCAAGACCATGGACTTCGGCGCTTTCGTCAACTTCTTCGGCGCCAAGGACGGCCTCGTGCACATCAGCCAGCTCTCGGCCGGCCGCGTGAACAAGGTCACCGACGTCGTCAAGGAAGGCGACAAGGTCAAGGTCAAACTCCTGGGCATGGACGATCGCGGCAAAGTGCGTTTGTCGATGAAGGTTGTCGACCAGACCACCGGCGAAGATCTCGAAGGCAAGCAGGCGGCGGGCGATGCCCAGCCGGCGGCGGAATAGTCTTCACGCAGTATGAATTGAAAAGGGCGGCCGATGTGGCCGCCCTTTTTTTATTTCTCGTTATGCTTTGAGAAATTCCAGCAGCAGCTTGTTGACCGCCTCGGGATTTTCCCGCGTCGGAAAATGCCCGACGCCATCGATCACCACACGCCGATATCCGCCGGTGAATAACTTGTCCTTGCCTTCCGTCGTCGGCGGAATGGTGACCCCATCGGCGCCGCCCTGGATCATCAAGGTCGGCACCGAGATCGATTGGGCTGACATTGCGCGGCGATCCAAGTCTGCATAGCGCGGGTCCTTCGCCGTCTCGCCCCAACGCACCGTGTAAGAGTGCAGCGTGATCCCCGGCCAGTCTTCATTCTCGAATGACTTCGCCGTCGCGTCGAACTCCGCGTCGCTGAACCAGCCTTGCGGCGCCCAGGTTTCCCACATGATGCGGGCGAAGGCCTTCGGATCGCTGCGCACAGTTTCCCGGCCGCGCTCCGTCGCCATGAACCACTGGTACCAATACAGCCGCACCTGCTCGAGCGCCGGCGTCGCCAGTTCGCCCGGCGCCCAGCCGACCGACAGGGCGGCGATGCGCGGCACGCGCTCCGGGCACACTGCGGCCAGCACATAGGCGATGCGCGCACCCCAGTCGTGACCGACCACCGAGAATGTCTTGAGGCCGAGCGCATCGGCGAAATCGAGCGCGTCCTGCGCCATCACCACATATTCGCCGGAGCGCACCGTCTCCGCCGGATGAAACGTGGTCGGCCCGAAGCCACGCAGGTACGGCACGACGGTGCGGAAGCCGGCCTGCTGCAGCGCCGGCGCGACGGCGTCATAAGTCCGCGGATCGTCCGGCCAGCCGTGCAGCAACAGCACCGGCGGCCCGTCCTTTGGCCCACCGTCCTCATAGGCAATGCGCAGGGTTGGCGTCTCAGCGAACTGGGTCATTGGCTCACTCCTCGGCATGCCCCAACGATACCCAAAAACCCGCCTTTCTGTGACCCCGATCACAGCCCGCCCTCGTCCGGCGGCCTAGTGTCCAATCATCGGGAACGAGCTTTTCCACCCGCGAACCAGGAGGGACGACAAATGCCGAAGACCATCATTCTCGCGATTTTCACCCTTTGCCTCGCGGTGGCGACCCTCGTGACCAATGTGGTCAGACCCTATGCCGGCGGTGTCGACAGCACCGCCTCGGCCGTCCCCGCCCAGGTCATGGCCCCGATCCCGGTGCGTGCGCCACTGCGCGCCCCGGGCCGCGGTCCGGTGCTGCAGGCTTCGACGACAGCGAGCCTGAACGCCATTTGAACCCCGTAGGGCTTCTTTCCCCAAGGAAGCCCTGCCCCGAGGGGCCTCTCCCCCAAGAGGCCCCTCACTCTTTCAGAACCTCCCCAACTCGATGCGGCCCGCTTGCGGGCCGTTTTTTTTTGGGAAGGCGAGCGGGCCTGGAAATGCAGCGTTTTGTGACCCCGGTCACAGCGCCGGACGGCGCCCCCTCATAGATTGTTAACCATGGCAGCCGCCCGGCAATCGGTGCGGCGCCCGGTCAGGGAAAAGGGAGCGATATCGTGCGGAGCACTATTCTGATCAGCTTCACCTTCTTCGTGCTGGCGACGACCGCCTTTGCCGTCAATCTGGTGCGCCATCATCCGCAGCCGCTCAACGGCATCGATCCGCTGGCGCCGATCACCGTTAAAATCGCATTGAGCTAAATAAAACATCTTGCCGCGCCTTCGCGAACCGCCGAACTTTTCTGCTAATCTGCCGGCCATGACAGCAGCGCGGCCCGCCGGCACCAATCTGTTATCCGATCTGCCGAGCCGCATGGCGTCAGGCCTGATGGCCGGCGCGACGCCGCGCAATCTCTCCGCCGACGAAGTGCTGTTCATGGCCGGCGATCCCGGCGACGGGCTTTATCGCGTTGATGAAGGCCTGCTGAAAGTCAGCATCGCGTCGGCCAGCGGCGCCGAACGCATCCTTGCCATTCTCGGTCCCGGCTCGATCGTCGGCGATCTCGCCATCATCGATGGCCTGTCGCGCTCGGCCTCGGTGACGGCGTTACGCGACTGCAAGCTGAAGTTTCTCAGCCGCGCTGCGTTCGAGAAATTCGCCGCCGCCGAGCCGCAGGTTTACAAATATCTGCTCACCGTTATGGCAGCGCGCTTGCGCGATACCGATCAGATCGTTGCTGCGGGAAGCTTCCTGCCGCTCAAGGGCCGCGTCGCGCGCGCCTTGCTCGATCTTGCGCATGCTTTCGGCAATGATGTCGGCGCCGGCCGCATCGTCATTCGCCAGAAGCTCAGCCAGACCGACCTCGCCGCCATGGCCGGCATCGCGCGCGAGAATGTCAGCCGGATCATGAATGAATGGATCCGCGCCAAGGTGGTAACGCGTTTGTCCGGCTATTATTGCCTGGAGGATGTGAAGAAGCTGAAGCGCGAGATTGATGTGTAGCGCTTCTCTTCACCCTCCCCTGAAGGGGGAGGGTCGTGAACGAAGTGAGCGGGGTGGGGTGAAACCCGCACGCCCGAAATTCACCCCACCCCGATCATTTTCGCTCACGCTCAAATGATCGACCCTCCCCCTCCAGGGGAGGGTAAGGAAGCAAGCATCACCGCCCCAACGCCTCTTTCACCACCGCACCTAACGCGGCGAAATCACCGCCGCGTGGCGATGTGCGTCGCCATGCAAGGCCCACACTGCGTCCCGGCTCAGGCGCGGCAAACCGCAACAGCTTGACGCGCTCATCACGCAGCTCGGCATCGATCGCGACTTCCGGCACCAGAGTGACGCCATAGCCATTCGCCACCATTTGCATCACCGTTGTCAGTGATGTCGCGCCCAAGCCCGCCGGTTGATCGCGCCGCTTGGTGGCGCAAAACGCCAGAGCCTGATCGCGCAGGCAATGACCTTCCTCGAGCAGGATCAAGCGCCGCTGATCGACATCGGCCATGCCCACCTTCGCATGCGCCGGCAGAACATCGTCAGCCGGCACCGCGAGCAAAAACGCATCGTTGAACAGTGGCAGCGTCTCGACATCGGCGCCTTCCGCCGGCAGCGCCAGCATGACGCAATCGAGATCGCCGCCGCTTAGCTCATCGAGCAATTGCTTCGTCAGTGTCTCGCGCACTTCCAGCCGCAGCAGCGGATACTGCGTCTGCAGCAACGGCAGCACGCGCGGCAAAATGTAAGGCGCCAGGGTCGGAATGATGCCGAGCTTGAGCGGCCCGCTCAGCACATCGCGATGGCGGGCGAAGTCGACGAGGTCGCGCGTCGAGGCCAGGATCTGCTCAGCCCGCCGGGCGACGTCGAGGCCCGTATCAGTCAGCGTAATATCGCCCGGCCGGCGCTCGACCAGTTCGGCGCCGATTTCCCGCTCCAACTCCCTGATCTGCATCGACAAAGCCGGCTGGCTGACGGCGCAATCCTGCGCCGCCCGGCCGAAATGGCGGTGCCGGGCCAAGGAGGTCAAATAACGCAGCTGCCGCAAGGTGATAATCGTTCCAATCCTTGTCGATAACCTATGCTTATCGACGACACCCGGCAATACGATTAGACCTTATTGGAACCATTCCATATAAGCGTCGCAAGCGCGCGCTAGTCCTTTGCGAGCGCAGGTAGTGGAGAGAATTCATGGCTGAAAACACATTTGAAGCTGAAGCCGGCAAATGCCCGGTCGATCACGGCCAAAGTGCCGGCAAGGAAAAAAAGAGCAAAGGCGGCCATCGCAACAAGGACTGGTGGCCTGAGCACCTCGACATCGGCGTGCTGCACACGCTGCATCCGGACGCCGATCCGATGGGCAAGAGCTTCAACTACGCCGAGGAATTCAAGAAGCTCGACCTCGATGCCGTGATCAAGGACCTGCACGCCTTGATGACCGACTCGAAGGAATGGTGGCCGGCCGACTTCGGTCACTACGGCGGCCTGTTCATCCGTCTCGCCTGGCACTCGGCCGGCACCTATCGCATCACTGACGGCCGTGGCGGCGCTGGCGCCGGACAGCAGCGCTTCGCGCCGCTGAATTCGTGGCCGGACAACGTCAACCTCGACAAGGCGCGCCGCCTGCTCTGGCCGATCAAGCAGAAGTACGGCAGCAAGCTGTCCTGGGCCGATCTGTTCGTGCTCGTCGGCAATGTTGCGCTCGAGTCGATGGGCTTCAAGACCTTCGGTTTCGCCGGCGGCCGCGCCGATGTGTGGGAGCCGGAAGAACTCTACTGGGGTCCGGAAGGTTCGTGGCTTGGCGATGAACGCTATAGCGGCGAACGTCAGCTGGCCGAGCCGCTCGGCGCCGTGCAGATGGGCCTTATCTACGTCAATCCGGAAGGTCCGAACGGCAATCCCGATCCGCTCGCTTCGGCGCGCGACATTCGCGAAACCTTCTTCCGCATGGCGATGAACGACGAAGAGACCGTCGCGCTGATCGCCGGCGGTCATACCTTCGGCAAGACGCATGGCGCGGGCGATCCGTCCATGGTTGGTGCCGATCCGGAAGCCACCAACATCGAGGCGCAAGGCCTCGGCTGGGCCAGCAAGCATGGCACCGGCATGGGCGCTGACACGATCGGCGGCGGCCCGGAAGTGACCTGGACGCAGACGCCGACCAAGTGGAGCAACCACTTCTTCGACAACCTTTTCAAGTTCGAGTGGGAGCTGACCAAGAGCCCCGCCGGAGTGAAGCAGTGGGTGGCGAAGAATGCCGAAGCCGACATTCCGCACGCGCATGATCCGTCAAAGAAGATCCTGCCGATGATGCTGACCTCGGATCTCGCGCTGCGCTTCGACCCGGCTTACGAGAAGATCTCGCGCCGCTTCTACGAGAACCCGGACCAGTTTGCGGACGCTTTCGCCCGTGCCTGGTACAAGCTGACGCATCGCGACATGGGCCCGGCCGTGCGTTATCTCGGCAAGCTGGTGCCGAAGGAAACCTTGATCTGGCAGGACCCGATCCCGGCTTCCACCTCCAAGCTCAGTGATGCGGACATTGCCGCGCTGAAAACGAAGATCCTTGGCTCTGGCCTGACTGTGTCGCAGTTGGTGTCGACCGCCTGGGCTTCGGCATCGACCTTCCGCAAGTCGGACAAGCGTGGCGGCGCCAATGGCGCGCGCATTCGGCTGAGCCCGCAGAAGGACTGGGACGTCAACGAGCCGACGCAGCTCAAGACCGCGCTGGCCAAGCTGGAAGCGATCCAGAAGGAGTTCGGCAAGGGCGTCTCTCTCGCCGACATCATCGTTCTCGGCGGCACCGCCGCTGTCGAGAAGGCAGCGAAGGATGCGGGCGTCGATGTGAAAGTACCGTTCACGCCGGGCCGGGCCGATGCGACGCAGGAGCAGACGGACGCGCCGTCCTTCGCGCCGCTGGAGCCGCGAGCCGATGCGTTCCGCAACTACATCAACGCAAGCAAGAAGCAGTTCATGCAGCCTGAAGAGGCGATGGTGGACCGTGCGCAATTGCTGGCATTGACCGCGCCGGAATTGACGGTGTTGATCGGCGGCCTGCGTGTTCTCGGCGCCAATGCCGCGGATAGCAAGCATGGTGTGTTCACATCACAGCCCGGCAAGCTGACGAACGACTTCTTCGTCAACCTGCTCGACATGGCAACGGTGTGGTCGGAAACCTCGACCGCGGGGGTCTATGAAGGCCATGATCGCCAGACCAAGGCGCTGAAGTGGACCGGCACCCGCGTCGACCTGATCTTCGGCGCACACTCGCAGTTGCGCGCGCTGGCTGAGGTCTATGCAACCGCCGATGCCAAGACGAAGTTCGTCAAGGACTTCGTCAAGGCCTGGACCCGCGTGATGGAGAACGATCGCTTCGACGTTGCCGCGCAGCCGGCGCTGGAAGCGGCGGAGTAATCACCACTTCAAGACAAGAAAACGGCCGGGGAATTCCCGGCCGTTTTTATTACAGAGCGTCGGTCGTATCGATCGACAATATCTTGTCGATGGTAATCGGGAAACTACGAACTCTCTTGCCAGTGGCATGGAAGATCGCATTGGAAATCGCTGCGGCGACGCCCACAATGCCGATCTCGCCAAGACCCTTGACGCCGAGCGGCGACACTTCCGGATCCGGCTCATCGACGAAGATCACGTCGATATCGAACACATCGGCATGCGCCGGCACGTGATACTCGGCGAGACTGTGGTTCATAATGCGGCCGAGGCGATGGTCCATCAACGTATCTTCATGCAGCGCCATGCCCATGCCCATCACCACGCCGCCGAGAATCTGGCTGCGCGCAGTGAGCGGGTTGATGATACGGCCGCCGGCAACGGCGTTGACGACGCGTGTGACGCGCACAACGCCGAGCTCCTCATCGACCTTAACCTCGACGAACACCGCGCTGTGCGTATGCCGCGACTTGGTCATGTTGGTGATCATCGACGGCTTGGCCGTTTCCTCGGCTTCCAGCCACGGCTCACCGGAGGCGTGCAAAAGGTCCTGCAGCGAGATGCCAGTGGCCTTGCCGCGAACGCGCGCCTGGCCGTCAATAAACTCGATCTGGTCGAATTTGGCATCGCCAAAGGGATTGCCCGGCACCTTCGAAGCGGCCTTGAACAGCTTCTCTCCGAGCGCGCGGCAAGCCAATTGCACCGCAGCGCCAACGGTCGCCGCCGTCCATGAGCCGCCTTCGATCGGCGACAGCGGCAGATCGGAGTCGCCGAGCTTTGCCGTCACGCGGTCCATCGGCAGGCCGAGCGTTTCGGCAGCGATCTGCGTCATGATCGTATAGGTGCCGGTGCCGATGTCGGACGTCGCCGAAGCAACCTCAAGCTGACCATTGGCACCGATGCGGGCGCGCACGGTGGCCACCGCCATCATCGCTTCCCACATTCCGGTCGCCATGCCCCAGCCGACAAGCTCGGTGCCATCCTTCATCGACCGCGGCGCCTGGCTGCGCTTTTCCCAGCCGAAGCGCGCGGCGCCTTCCTTATAGGCCGACATCAGCGCCTTGCTGGTGTAGGGCGTGTTATTCATCGCATCTTGTTCGCTGTAGTTCTTGATGCGCAGTTCCAGCGGATCGACGTTGGCGGCATAGGCCAGCTCGTCCATCGCCATCTCGAAAATATTCATGCCGGTCGCGGCGCCCGGCGCGCGCATGTCGCCCGGCGTGTGAATGTCGAGCGCTGCGATGTTGTAGTCGAACTTGGCGTTCTCGCACGCGTAGGCCGTGCCGCCCCAATTGACCACCGTCTCCATGAAATTCTCATAGCGCGACGTCGAGGTGGTCGCTTCGACCATCATCGCATTCATGCGACCGGTTTCATCGGACGCAAGCGACACGGTCTGCACCGCTTCCGGACGATGAACATGGCTGAACATCTGTTGGCGCGTCAGTGTCACGCGCACCGAGTGCTTCAATGTGGTCGCCGCCAAGGTCGCCATATACACCTGGTACTCAGGCCGCAACCCGGAGCCGAAGGCGCCACCGACGAAAGGATTGAGCACGCGGACCTTGTCTTTCGACAGGCCGAAGACGCTGGCCAGATATTTCTGGACGTTCTGCGATCCCTGGTTCTTGTCGTAGACGGTAATCTTGCCGTCGCCTTCCCAGACCACAGTCGTGGCGTTCAACTCCATCGGGTTATGGTGCTCGGAGACCATGTGATAGTCGTTGCTGACCTGCACCGGCAGGTCCTTATAGGCATTCGGCGCGTCGCCCCGATCCTTGAATGGCGTGTAGAACGCGCGCTTCTTCTTGGGAAAGAACCGGTCCGGCAAAGCGCTGACGAAATCGGTGTTGAAGTCTTCGCGCTCATATTCGATGTCGACAAGACCGACCGCATAGCGCGCGATCTCGAACGTCTCGGCCACCAGCAGCGCGATCGGTTGCGCGTCGTACAGGATTTTGTCGTCATAGAGCGGACGCAGCGGCGAGCCCGGCGAGTCGCCGTCGTCCTTATAGCTGCGGTCGAACCAGGCCAGGTTCGGCCTGTTCTCGTGCGTGAAAACCTCGATCACGCCGGGCACTGCCAGCGCCGCCGTGGTGTCGATCTTGGCAATGCGCCCCTTGGCGATCGTGGCGTTGATGACGAAGCCGTACAGCAGGCCTTCCACCGGATACTCAGCGGCATAGCGCGCCTGGCCGGTGACCTTGAGTTCGCCTTCAACGCGACGCTGCGGCATTCCGATTTCAACTTGAGCCATCTTGATTTCCTTACGCCACGCGCTTGTGGGTCTGCGACTGTGGTGTGCCGGCCGCGGCTTGTCTCAGCGCGCGCATGATGGCGCGCTTGGCCAGGTCGGTCTTGAAGTCGTTATGGCCCTGCCCCTTGGCCTCGCGCAGCACGTTCTCAGCGAAAGTCGCAAAGGCTGCGGCTTCAGGCGCCTGGCCAACCAGCACGGCTTCCGCCTCGGTGTTGCGCCACGGCTTGTGGGCGACACCGCCGAGCGCGACGCGGACCTCGGCAATCTTGCCACCGTCCAGCTTCATCGCCACAGCGACCGATACCAAAGCAAAGGCATAGGACAGCCGGTCGCGCAATTTGAGATAGGTGAAGTTGGTGTCGAAGGTCTCACCGGGCAGATCGACCCCAGTGATCAGCTCACCGGCTTTCAAAGTCGTGTCGATATGCGGCGTGTTGCCGGGCAGCCGATGGAAATCGGCGAACTCGATCACGCGATCCCCCTCTTCGCCGGTGACGCGCACCTTGGCGTTCAAGGCTGCAAGGCCGACGCACATATCCGACGGATGCGTGGCGATGCATTGATCGCTGGCGCCGAGAATGGCGTGGATGCGATTGACGCCGCCAATGGCGCTACAGCCGCTGCCCGGCTCGCGCTTATTGCACGGGGTCGCCGTGTCATAGAAATAATAGCAGCGCGTCCTTTGCAGCAGATTGCCGCCGGTTGACGCGGCATTGCGCAGTTGCGGGCTGGCGCCGGCCAAGAAGGCGCTGGACAACAGCGGATAGCCTGCCTTGATGCGCTCGTCATAGGCGGCGTCGGCATTGCGCACCAGCGCGCCGATGCGTAGTCCGCCATCTTCGTTCTCTTCAATCTTGCCGAGCGGCAAATGATTGATATCGATCAGACGCGACGGGCGTTCAACGCCCTCCTTCATCAGATCGAGCAGATTGGTGCCGCCGGCGATGAATTTAACAGAGCGTCCGTCAACGCCGCGCAAGGCACCTGCGACATTGTCGGGGCGCTCGTAGGAAAATGGGTTCATGACTGTCCGCCCTTTGGCAGCACATCCATGACGGCGTCTGCAATGTTGGTGTAAGCGCCGCAGCGGCAAATGTTACCGCTCATCAGTTCGCGTACGTCGTCACGGTCTTTCGCCTGGCCCTCATTAATCAGGCCGGCGGCGGAGCAGAGCTGCCCCGGCGTGCAATAGCCGCATTGAAAGGCGTCGCGCTCGATGAAGGCTTCCTGCAGCGGGTGCAAGGCGCCCGGTTTGCCGAGGCCTTCGACCGTCGTGATCTTGCAACCGTCGCGCATCACCGCCAGCGTCAGGCAGCTATTGATCCGGCGGCCATCGACCAGAACGGTGCAGGCGCCGCATTGGCCATGATCGCAGCCCTTTTTGGTGCCGGTCAGGCCGAGGTTTTCGCGCAGGAAATCCAGTAAAGTGGTCCAAGGCGCGACGCGCGTGTCATGCGCCTTGCCGTTGACCGTGATGTTGAGCGGCATGCCGGCGCCGAAACACTGATGCTCACTGTCGGTGGCGAGCCGTAGCTCGTCGGTAATCGCGTCCATCGAATTCTCCCGCACCGCACACCGGCTCGGGTTGCCAACTGCCCTGCAGCAGCGGGGTTCCTTGGAAATGTTCAAATGAGGATTTAGCCGTAGGGAACCCGCGCCGCGCTTCGTAATTGACGAAATACCGACACGGAGGGACCAATGCCGACATGGAAACTTCCGATGACCGGCGGATGCCGCTGCGGCAAAGTGCGCATCAGCATCGACTCCGCGCCGCTGCTGACCATGGCCTGCCACTGCACCGGCTGCCAGCGCATGTCGTCCAGCGCGTTTTCGTTAAGCGCGGCGGTACCGAACGAAGGCTTCAGCGTTACGGAGGGCGAGACGGTGATCGGCGGCCTGCACGGCGAAGCGCGGCATTACTTCTGTCCCTATTGCATGAGCTGGATGTTCACGCGGATGGAGGCGCTCGGCCCCTTCGTCAACGTGCGAGCCGGTATGCTCGATGAGCCGGCGTGGTTCACGCCGTTCATGGAGACCTATACGAGCGAAAAGCTGCCCTGGGCGACAACGCCGGCAGTGCACAGCTATCCTAAGTTTCCGGAGATGGATGAGTATGAGGGGCTAATGAAGGAGTTTGCGGAGAGGGCTTAAGCAGCCGCGTTAAACTCCGCTCGTTCCTGCGAAAGCGGGGACGAGCGGATGAACTTACTGCCCATCCACCTCGCCATGCGCGGCCTTCAGCGCATCCGGCTGCGGCATGGCGATGACATTGTAGCCACTGTCGACGAAATGGATTTCACCGGTCACGCCGGTCGACAGATCCGAGCACAGATACAAGCCCGAGCCGCCGAGATCTTCCAGCGTCACGCCACGGCCGAGCGGCGAATATTTCTGCTGGAAGGCGAACATGTAGCGGGCATCGCCAATGCCGGCGCCGGCAAGCGTGCGGATCGGACCGGCCGAGATCGCGTTGACGCGAATCTTCTGGTGGCCGAAGTCAACGGCGAGATAGCGCACCGAGGATTCAAGCGCCGCCTTGGCCAGACCCATGACGTTGTAATTCGGCATGGCGCGGTCGCCGCCATTATAGGTCAGCGTGACCATCGATCCACCATTCGGCATCAGCTCGGCCGCGCGCTTGGCGCTCTCAGCGAAGGAGAAGCACGAGATCACCATGGTGCGCACAAAATTCTCGCGCGTATTGTCGGCGAAGCGGCCCTTCAGCTCGTTCTTGTCCGAGAAGCCGACGGCGTGAACGAAGAAGTCGATGGTGCCCCACTTCTCCTTCAGCGTTTGCCAGAGCTTGTCGACCGAGGCGATGTCCTCCACGTCACAAGGGATGACGAGGTCCGAACCAGTCTGCTCGGCCAGCGGCTTGACGCGCTTGAGCAGTGCATCGCCCTGATAGGTGTAGGCGATTTGCGCGCCGTGCTGATGCAGCGCCTTCGCAATGCCCCAGGCGATCGAGTGGTCATTGGCGACCCCCATGATCAGGCCGCGTTTTCCGTCCATCAATCCCGGCATGGTTCAGCTTCCAAATTCGTGCGTGATTAAATGATCAGGCGTCGACGTGCTTCATCACGATCGACGCATTGGTGCCGCCGAAGCCGAACGAGTTCGACAGCACGGCGCCGATTTTCACATTGTCCTTGCGCTCGCGCAGGATCGGCATGTCGGCAAAGGCCGGATCGATGGTCTCGATATTGGCGCTTTCGCAGAGGAAGCCGTTGTTCATCATCAGCAGCGAGTAGATCGCTTCCTGCACACCGGCGGCGCCGAGCGAATGGCCGGTCAGCGATTTTGTCGCCGAGATCGGCGGGCACTTGTCGCCGAACACTTCGCGGATCGCGCCGATTTCGGCAGCATCGCCAACCGGCGTCGCGGTGGCGTGCGGGTTGATGTAGTCGATTGGCGCCTTGCAGGTTTCCAGCGCCATATTCATGCAGCGCATGGCGCCTTCGCCGGAAGGGGCAACCATGTCGGCGCCGTCGGAGGTCGCGCCATAGCCGGCGATCTCGGCATAGATTTTTGCGCCGCGCGCCTTGGCATGTTCGTATTCTTCCAGCACCAGCACCCCGGCGCCGCCGGCAATGACGAAGCCGTCACGGCTGACATCGTAAGCGCGCGATGCGGTCTGCGGAGTGTCGTTATACTTGGTCGACATCGCGCCCATGGCGTCGAACATGTTGGACAGGGTCCAGTGCAGCTCTTCCGAGCCGCCGGCGAACACCATGTCCTGCTTGCCCCACTGAATGAGTTCGGCGGCGTTGCCGATGCAGTGGTTGGAGGTCGCGCAGGCCGACGAGATCGAATAGTTGACGCCCTTGATCTTGAACCAGGTGGCGAGCGTGGCCGACGCGGTCGACGACATCACCTTCGGCACGGCGAAGGGTCCGATGCGCTTCGGCGAATTGTTCTTGCGGGTAATATCGGCGGCATCGACCAAGATGCTGGTCGACGGACCGCCCGAGCCCATGACGATGCCGGTGCGCGGATTGACGATGTCTTTTTCCTCGACGCCCGAGTCGCGGATCGCCTGCTCCATGGCGACGTGATTCCAGGCCGAGCCGGGACCGAGGAAGCGCATGGCGCGGCGGTCAATGGCGCCAGCGGCATCGAGCGTCGGCATGCCCTGAACCTGGCACTTGAAACCGTGCGCGGCGAATTCCTCCGAGCGCGTAATGCCGGACTTGGCTTCGCGCAAACTGGCGAGGACTTCCTGCGAATTATTGCCGATGGATGAGACAATGCCCAACCCGGTAACGACGACCCGTCTCATGGCGTGCTTCCTCGCTCAGAACCGCATATTGGCGGTGATTGGGCACATTTGGGCCGCCTGACGCAACAGCGCAAGGTTCCCGGGACGCCCGAAATGCCTCAGCCGCCGGCCGGTTCGGCAACCGCGTCCTTGAACAGGCCAACCTTGAGGTCGGTGGCCTTGTAGATGATCTTGCCGTCCGCCTCGAGCCAGCCATCGGCGATGCCGAGAGTCAGCTTGGAGCGCATGACGCGCTTGAAATCGACGCCGTAAACGACCTTTTTCACGCTCGGCAGCACCTGGTCGCTGAATTTGATCTCGCCAGTGGCGATGGCGCGGCCACGGCCGGGCGCACCCAACCAGCCGAGGAAGAAACCGACCATTTGCCACAGGGCGTCGAGGCCGAGGCAGCCCGGCATGACCGGATCGCCTTTGAAGTGGCACTGGAAGAACCAGAGGTCCGGCTTTACGTCGAGTTCCGCGCGGACAAAGCCCTTGCCGTGCGGACCGCCAGTTTCGGAAATCTCGGTGATCCGGTCGAACATCAGCATCGGCGGCAACGGCAATTGGGCATTGCCCGGCCCGAACAGCTCGCCGCGGCCGCAGGCCAGCAGGTCCTCATAGCCGAAACTGTTGCGCCGGTTTTCCATTGTCGCGATATCCCCGTTGGGCGGGCTTGCCTGAATTGAGGCATTTCCTAACACACAGGACCGGGGTGGCAAAGGTGCCGATTCCGGCCATATTACAGCCAGATAGCCGCACCAAACCGCCAGTCGTCCTGTTGCGAGACAGTTGCATCTAGGCGCCGCTTTCGATATGTTGCGGATGAAACGGGTTTGCCTCGGTGCCGTCTTGGCGCTGCTTGGGCAATGATTTAGTTTTTATATGTAACCTGCTTGGGCGACCCAATGACCCAGACGCGTACCATCATGATGCCCCTTGAGAAGGCCGACGCGGCTCTGCCGCCCGACCGCAACTCGCTCACCGGCTGCCCTTGGCACGACGTGAAGGCGATGCTGCGCGATGTTGGCCTGCGTCCGACCCGTCAGCGCATGGCGCTGGGCTGGATCCTGTTCGGCAAGGGCGACCGCCATTTGACCGCTGAGGCGCTGTACGAAGAAGCATCGCGCGCCAAGGTGCCGGTGTCGCTGGCCACAATCTACAACACCCTTCACCAGTTCACTGAAGTCGGCCTGCTGCGTCAGGTGCCAGTGGACGGCTCGAAGGCCTATTTCGACACCAACGCCTCGTCTCATCACCACTTCTTCGTCGAAGGCGAAGATGAACTGCTCGATATTCCGGGCGCCGAAGTGATCGTCGGCAAGACGCCGGATGCACCGGAAGGCTACGAGATCGCCCGCGTCGACGTTGTCGTGCGCCTGCGCCGCAAGGCCTAAACTTTTTACTCCAGAACGACCTCAAGCCGCGCGTTTCAAACGCGCGGCTTTTTTTTATGGCTCCCAGAACCATTTCGCGCATTCATCGCGACGTTGCCGCTCGGTGAGGCCGACATCGGCGAGGCGATGCGCTTCCAGCGCGCGCAACTGGCGGCGCGTGGTGATGCGTCGCAGCCATAGCGTAAGAGGTGGCGATATCGGCGTCCCTTCGGCAATCGAAGTCATGGCGATCGTGGTCATGTCGGCATCCTTGTTTGTGGTCATGACCGGACCATGCGCGGCCGCAGCGGTTAGATGCTTCGGTCAAGGCCGAAGCATCGCGGCGGCAAATGGCCTAGACTGCGG
Source organism: Pseudolabrys sp. (assembly GCA_030655215.1). Classification (GTDB taxonomy): domain Bacteria; phylum Pseudomonadota; class Alphaproteobacteria; order Rhizobiales; family Xanthobacteraceae; genus Pseudolabrys. The sequence continues at coordinate 14,954 of JAURVZ010000032.1, forward strand.
GCTATTGGCGCAAGGAATCTGACAATGGCGAACAATGCGGTTTTCGCGGAAGTGGCCAGTTTGGCGGGCGATCCGGGCCGTGCCGGCATGCTGCACGCGCTGATGGATGGCCGCGCTTTGACCGCGACCGAGTTGGCGCGCGTTGCCGGCATCACGCCGCAAACGGCGTCAGGCCATCTGGCGCGGCTCACTGTCGGCGGACTGGTTGCTGTCGAGAAACAAGGCCGCCATCGCTATCATCGGCTAGCCTCGCCAGCTGTCGCGCGCATGCTGGAAAGCATCATGCAGGTCGCGGCTGACACCGCACCGCCGCGCAAAGCCTTCGTCGGCCCGCGCGATCAGGCGCTGCGCGCCGCCCGCACCTGTTACGATCATCTTGCCGGCAATCTCGGCGTTGCGCTCGCCGATGCGCTGGTCACGCGCGGCCACATCGAACTGACCAGCGATGCCGGCATCGTCACTGATACGGGCACTGCTCTGTTCGACACACTCGGCATCGATCTCGATGCGACCGGCAAACGCAAAGGCCGCATGCTGTGCCGTCCCTGCCTCGACTGGAGCGAACGTCGGCCGCATCTTGCCGGCTCTGTCGGTGCGGCTCTGTGCAAGCACTGCATGAGCGAAGGCTGGATCAAGCACGTCGACGGCTCGCGCGCTGTGGCGATCACCGTCAAAGGTCAGCGGAAATTTCGTGAAGTGTTCGGGATCGGCAGCGTTGGCTAGCTACTCGACCTTCTCGTTCGGATAGGCGCCCCACAGGCGCTCCTGCACGATCCAGCCGTTAAAGCCCTTGCCCGACACCTGGCACCATTTGCCGTCGCAGGCCTTCACCTGCGTCAGCACGCCGGGCTGGAGGCTGGCCACCACCGGCGCGGTCGCCTCAGCGCTGTCGTAAAGCGGGATCAGTTCGTCCTTCAGCGTCGGCACCACCACGGCGGAGCGTTTGCCCGACAGCAGCGAATGGTAGACCCAGCCTTCGGCGCCTTCCCAATCGCGGATACGGCGCCAGTTCTCGAATTCGGCGGTCACCTCGACGGGCATGCCGACGCGAGTGTAAACCCAGCGAACTTCCTGATCCTTGTTCGGGCCGGCGCGGACATTGACCTTGTCCGACTTCAAGCTGACGAAACGCGGAATGGGTAGGCCACTGACCGCCCCGACCGGGCCTTCGCCGGTCGCCCGGGCCACCGGTGTCCAGACAACCAGCAAGGCGGCCAAAAGCATGCCCCGGCCCAACAGCCGCGAGGCTGCCCGGACACTTTGTGTTGTCATTGCCATCTGGTAGGAAAAAGAAGGAATTTTCGACCCCGCACGCAAGAATTCGGAGTGTGGTCGAACGCGGTTAAAGAGAACTGAATCAGCGGTCAATTAGCCAAAGCAAGTCATCATGCCGAAGCCGAAGAAGCCAATTGTCGTCGTCACCCGCAAATTGCCCGACTCGGTCGAGTTGAGGATGCGGGAACTTTTCGACGCGCGGCTCAATCCGGACGACAAGCCGATGACCGCGGCGCAGCTGGCCGAGGCGGTGAAAACCGCCGACGTGCTGGTGCCGACCGTGACCGACCGCATCGACGCCGCCCTCCTGTCCAAGGCCGGCGAGCAGCTGCGCTTGATCGCCAATTTCGGCAATGGCGTCGACAATATCGACGTCGCCACCGCGGTTCAGCGCGGCGTTACCGTGACCAACACGCCCGGCGTGCTGACCGAAGACACCGCAGACATGACCATGGCGCTGATCCTATCGGTGCCGCGCCGTCTGGTCGAAGGCTCCAATGTGCTGATTTCGGACCAGGACTGGGCCGGCTGGACGCCGACCTGGATGCTCGGCCACCGTATCTGGGGCAAGCGCCTCGGCATTATCGGCATGGGCCGCATCGGCCAGGCCGTGGCGCGCCGCGCCCGCGCCTTTGGCCTGCAGATCCATTATCACAACCGCCGCAAGGTGGCGCCGAAGATCGAGGAAGAGCTCGACGCCACCTACTGGGAGAGCCTCGACCAGATGCTGGCGCGCATGGACATCGTGTCGGTCAACTGCCCGCACACGCCCGCGACGTTTCATCTGCTGTCGGCGCGCCGCCTGAAAATGCTGCGGCCAGAGGCATTCATCGTCAACACGGCGCGTGGCGAAGTGATCGACGAGAACGCGCTGGCGCGTTTGCTCGACTCCGGCGACATTGCCGGCGCCGGCCTCGACGTGTTCGAGCACGAGCCCGCGGTCAATCCGAAACTGTTGAAGCTGGCCAAGGCCGGCAAGGTCGTCATCCTGCCGCATATGGGCTCGGCGACGATCGAAGGTCGCGTCGACATGGGCGAGAAGGTCATCATCAACATCAAGACCTTCATGGACGGGCATCGTCCGCCGGATCGCGTCTTACCGTCGATGCTTTAGATTCACTTCCGCGGCTTGCCGCGCCGCTCATGCGCATCTTCAATATAGATCATGCGCTTGAAGTACATGCCGCGGTGACCGCATTTCTGGCACGGCACAGAAAACTCGACGCCGACCATATTGGGCTGGCGGATCACGATCGGCGACTGACACTTCTCGCATTCAACGACGCCGCGCTGATAGACGCCGTTATATTGGTTGGCGATCTGACTGGCCGAAAACATGACGCGAACTCCGTACCGCGAATTTGACTCCACTTTGACCGAAAAATGCTGTGCCGCTGTTAAGCGATCACCAAGTAAATCGTAAACGCGCGTTAGGGCTGTTGGCGCGGCTGGTGCCGGAAACCGCTGCTAAATCAGCACAAATCGACGATCGTCGGCGCAATACCGCTCAACGGATTGTCGGAATCCCACGCATAACTCAGCGTTTCGAAACGCATGGAGCGCGCATCGACCATCAGCAACCGGCCGACCAGGCCTTCTCCGAAGCCGACAATCTCGCGCATGACTTCAAGCGCCATCATCGAGCCGAGAATGCCCGGCAGCGCGCCGAGAATACCGGCCTCAGAGCAAGCCGGAATGGAGCCTGCCGGCGGCGGCTCCGGAAACAGACAGCGATAGGTCGGATTGCGCGCGCCATCGGCGCCGCTCTCATGCGCGCGAATGGTTGTCAGCGAACCATCGAAGACGCCGACCGCCGCGGTGACCAGAGGCTTGCGCGCGAAGTAACATGCATCCGACGCCAGATAGCGCGTCGCGAAATTATCAGAGCCATCGGCGATGACATCGTAATCGGAAATCAGGTCGAGCGCGTTGCTGGCGTCGAGCCGTGTCATGTGCGTTTCGACTTTGACATGCGGGTTGAGTTTCTCGATTGCCGCTTCGGCGCTGTCGACCTTGCGGACACCAACATCGGCCGTGACGTGAATGACCTGACGCTGCAAATTCGATAGCGAAACAATGTCGTCATCGACAATGCCAATCGTGCCGACGCCGGCCGCGGCGAGGTACAGGAGTAACGGCGCGCCGAGGCCGCCCGCGCCGATCACCAGCACGCGCGCGGCTTTCAGCTTGGCCTGGCCCGGCCCGCCCACTTCGCGCAGGACAATGTGGCGCGCATATCGTTCGAGTTCGTCACGGTTAAGCATGGGGCGACCCTAGCACCTTGGCTTTATGAGGCGAAATTCGCGCATTAATGCAATCAGCGCTGCGTTCTTGCACGCACTGCCACATCGGCTAAGGTGCCCGGACTATTGGTTAGCAAGGCGTAAATGACCCATCGGGCCCTCCCCATCGTGACGCTTTTGGCGCTGTCTTTCAGCGCGGTTTCGGCATGGGCGCAGGCGCCCGTGCCGCCAGTTGTCCTGCCGCCGGTCAAGCCGGATACGCTCAAGGCGGCAATTGAAAAGCCGGCGGCCGCCGTTGCGACTCCGCCAGCGCATGAACAGGAATTGGGCTGGCGCGTCGTGGCCGATCCCGCCACTGGCGTTCACATCGGCCTGCCGACCAAAATGGTGCCGCATGCGCGCGACGCCGCGCGCGGCACGCACTGGTCATCGACCTACGGCGAAGTGCAGGTCGAAACATTCCGTCTCGTTGAGCCGGGTCTGAAGCTTTCCGCTTTGTTCGAGCAAGAGAAGAAAGAAAACGGCCGCAAGACCGAATATAGCCTGCTCAAGGACGACAGCTTCTTCGTCAGCGGGCTGCAGGGCCTCAAGATGTTTTCGGTGAGCGCGTCGCTGCGCAATGGCGAAGTGCGCGGCTTCACCATGCTGTACGACCAAGCAATGCACGGCATCGTCACGCCGATGATGGTGGCGATGACATCGGCGTTCTCGCCGTTCCCGCAACGCAGTGCGCCGTTCGCTGCGCTGGCAAAGTCGGTCGACTATGGCAACGGACTGATCGTCAGCGCGCAGGGACACATCGTCACTGATGCGAATCTTGCGCGCGGCTGCAAGGTGATCGTCGCATCCGGCTTTGGCGATGCCGAGCGTGTCGCCGAGGACAAGGACAATGGCCTGGCGTTGCTGCGCGTTTATGGCCCGCGCAAATTCCAAGCGTTGTCGATGAGCGGCGACGTGGCGGCGTTCAAGAATGCCGACGTCACCTTGGCCGGCATTCCCGATCCGAAAGACCAGACCGGCAAGACGAGGATTGCCGAGATCAAAGCGCGCGTCATTGACGGCAATGCGATTGAAGCGCGTCAGTCCGAGCCGATGGCCGGCTTCTCCGGCGCCGCTGCACTGGACGGTCAAGGCCGTTTCATCGGCATGGCGGAAATGCGCAATGCCGTGCTGGCCAGCATCGAGCCTTCCGTGCCGCCGGTGCGCCTTGTCCGCGCCGCGACCATTCGCGGCTTCCTGGATTCGAACAATGTGCCGGTTGTTGCGGCGCAGAGCGCGGATGCTTCGGCGTCTGTCGTGCGGATTATTTGCGTTCGCAAATAATCATTTATTCTTCCAAACCGGCTTCCGCTTTTCGACGAAGGCCTTCATGCCTTCCTTCTGATCTTCGGTAGCGAACAGGCCGTGGAAGATGCGGCGTTCGAACACGAGGCCTTCAGCAAGGCTCGATTCAAAAGCGCGATTGACCGATTCCTTCGCCGCCAGCACCGACGGCAGCGACATATTGGCAATTGTAGTGGCCGCTTTCAGCGCTTCATCCATCAGGCTTGCCGCCGGCACAACGCGGGCGACAAGATTGGCGCGCTCGGCTTCCGCCGCATCCATCATGCGGCCGGTGAGGATCAGGTCCATCGCCCGCGCCTTGCCGATTGCGCGCGTCAGACGCTGCGTGCCGCCAATGCCGGGAATAACACCGAGCTTGATTTCCGGCTGACCGAATTTGGCATTGTCGGCGGCGATGATCAGATCGCACTGCATCGCCAGTTCGCAACCGCCGCCGAGCGCAAAGCCCGCCACCGCGGCAACAATCGGCTTGCGCGTGCGCAATGGCGCGCTCCAGTCGGCGGTGAAATTGCCGAGATAGGCTTCGATGAATGTCTTGTCCGCCATTTCCTTGATGTCGGCGCCGGCGGCAAAGGCTTTGTCACTGCCGGTGATCAGCAAGCAACCGATGGCTTCGTCGGCTTCAAATGCTTCAATGGCTTGCGTCAGTTCGCCGACCAGCGCGCGGTTGAGCGCATTGAGCGCCTGCGGCCGGTTGAGCGTGATGACGCCGACCCGGCCTTTGGTTTCGACGATCAGATTTTCGTAGGCCATGGCGCTCTCCCGGTTCGTTTTATTTCTGGCACGAGGGACAATAAAATGTCGAGCGGCCGCTCTGCACGATGCGCTTGATCGTGCCCTTACAGTTCGGGCACTTCTCGCCCTCTCGGTCATAGACACTGAAATTGTGCTGGAAATAACCCAGCGTGCCGTCGGCCTGTCGATGATCGCGCAGCGACGACCCGCCAGCCTTGATGGCATCGTGCAGCACCGCCTTGATCGCATCGACCAGCAGCACCGCGCGCTCATTCGGACCGCCCTTGCGATCCGCAATGGTTGAGGCCTGCCGCTTCGGCGACAAATGCGAATGATACAGCGCCTCGCAGACATAGATATTGCCGAGCCCGGCCACGACGCGTTGGTCGAGCAGCGCCGCCTTCAGCGATGTCTTCTTGTTAGCGCAAGCCTTTGCCAGCATCGCGGCATCGAATGCATTGCCGAGCGGCTCCGGCCCGATCGCCTTCATCAGCGGATCTTGGTCCATCTCGCTGCGCTTGACCAGCTTCATCGAGCCGAAGCGGCGCGGGTCGTTAAACGTCACCGTCGCGCCATTCGACATATGAAACACGACATGATCATGCGCGCCGATTTTGCCGCGCTCGTGATGGAAGTCGCCCGGCCGCGCCGTCTTCGTGTCCTGGATGATGTGGAACGAACCGGACATGCCGAGATGCATCAGCAGCACATCGCCGGTCGACAGGTCGGCTACCAGATATTTGGCGCGGCGGCCGAGGCCGTCGACTTTGGCGCCGGTGATGCGCTTGGCGAAGTCCTTGACCAAAGGCCAGCGCAGATCGCCGCGCCGCACCTCGACCTTGATGATCTTGGCGCCTTCCATGACCGGCGCCAGGCCCCGGCGCACGGTCTCGACTTCGGGTAATTCCGGCATCAGGTCAGGCTTCCGTCAGGATGCTTCTTGTGGTCGCTGTGTTCGCCGAATGTAATGCGGTTGTTGAACGGGTCGACCACCGCCACTTCCAGCATGCCCCATTCCTGCTGCTGCAGGCCGGGCCGGTTGTGGCGGTAGCCCTTCGCGATCAGTTCGCGCTGCAGCTCGGCCGCGCCCTTCATATAGACATAGATATGCGTGCCCGGCGTGCCATCGCCATGGTGCTCGCTGAGGTGCAACACCACCTCGCCGCGCGACACCTGCATATAGACCGGCATGCCCGGCTCGAACGTATGTTCCCAGTCAACCTTGAAGCCGAGGAAATCGAGGTAGAACTCGCGCGCCTTCTCCAGCGAAAAAATGCGCAGAACCGGCACGGTTTTTCCGAATTCGATAGCCATACGGGGTCCCTGCGGCCGTTAAACAAGAGGCCGGCCTTTCTAGCGCCCCGCCGCCTGCCGCGCTATGGTCCCGCCCGCAAAGGACAATCGGCTTATGACGACGCAAGAAGAGACGCATTTCGGCGACCAGACGGTTCCGCTGGCCGAGAAACAGGGCCTAGTGGACGAGGTGTTCCACTCGGTCGCGCGCCGCTACGACCTGATGAACGACCTGATGTCGGGCGGGCTGCACCGGGCCTGGAAAGAGGCGCTGGTCACGGCGGTGAACCCGCCGAAAGCCGACCGGCCCTTCGCGCTGCTGGATCTCGCCGGTGGTACCGGGGACGTCGCTTTTCGCGTCGGGAGTAACGGCGGCTACGGCACCCGCGTCACCGTCTGCGACATCAACGCCGAGATGCTCAGCGTGGGTCGCGAGCGCGCGCTGGAGCGCGGGCTGGATGACAGGGTTACTTTCGAGCAGGGCAACGCCGAAGAGCTGCCTTATGCGGACAAGAGCTTCGATTGCGTCACCATCGCCTTCGGCATCCGCAATGTGCCGCGCATTCAGAAAGCGCTCGGCGAAGCGCATCGCGTGCTCAAGCATGGCGGCCGCTTCCTCTGCCTGGAATTCTCCGCCGTCGATGTGCCGGGCATGGACAAGATCTATGATCTCTATTCCAAGCACGTCATCCCGAACATCGGCCGCGCCGTCACCGGCGACCGCGAGTCCTATGCCTATCTCGTCGAATCGATCCGGCAATTCCCCAAGCCGAAAGTCTTCGCCGCGATGATCGAGGAGGCGGGCTTCCGCCGCGTCACGTTCACGCCGATGACCGGCAATGTCGTGTCGATGCATTCGGGCTGGAAATTGTGATTTCGTCCTTATCGCATCTCACGCGGCTGGCCCGCACAGGCTATGTGCTGGCGCGCGAAGGCGTGTTCGGCATCGTCGATACGCGCGCGCTGCCGCTGCCGGAACGCACCTTCATTGCCATGGCGCGCTTGATCGAACGGCCGGGCACCAAGGAAAATTCCGGCCGTCTCGGCGCGGCGCTGACCAAGCTTGGGCCGACCTACGTCAAGCTCGGCCAGTTCATGGCAACGCGGCCCGATGTTGTCGGCACGCAGATCGCCAAGAGCCTTGAGAGCCTGCAAGACCGCATGCCGCCGTTTCCGCAAGCGGAAGCCGAAGCTGTCATCGTCGCCGCTTTCGACCGGCCGCTGAGCGCGACCTATGCCAGCCTCGGCCCCGCAGTCGCGGCCGCGTCCATCGCGCAGGTGCACAAGGCCGAACGCGACCTTGACGGCGAGCGCAAGACGGTCGCCGTCAAGGTGCTGCGCCCCGGCATTGAGCGCCGCCTCACCGCTGATCTCGAAGCGTTCTTCTTCGCCGCGCGCACCGCCGAGAAGATGTCGACCGAAGCGCAACGCCTGCGTCCGGTTGAAGCCGTCGCCACCTTGGCGCGCTCGGTGCGTATCGAAATGGACTTCCGTCTCGAAGCCGCTGCAGCCTCCGAGATGGCCGAGAACACCAAGGACGACGCTGACTTCCGCGTCCCGACCGTCGACTGGGACCGCACCGCACGTGAAGTGCTGACGCTGGAATGGATCGACGGCACGCCGCTCAATGACCGCGCCACATTGGAAGCGCGCGGGCTCGATCTGCCGGCGCTCGGCCGCAATGTCATCCAGAGCTTCCTGCGCCACGCTTTGCGTGACGGCTTCTTCCACGCCGACATGCATCCGGGCAATCTGTTCGTCGACAATAATGGCAAGCTCGTCGCCGTCGACTTCGGCATTATGGGCCGCCTCGGTCCGAAGGAACGCCGCTTCCTCGCCGAGATTCTCTACGGCTTCATCACCCGCGACTATCAGCGCGTTGCGCAGGTGCATTTCGATGCCGGCTATGTGCCGCGGCACCATTCGGTCGAGGATTTCGCGCAGGCGATCCGCGCCATTGGCGAGCCGATCCATAATCGCACCGCCGAAGACATCTCGATGGCCAAGCTGCTGATGCTGCTATTCGAGGTTACCGGCCTGTTCGACATGCGCACACGGCCCGAGCTGCTGCTGTTGCAGAAGACGATGGTCGTCGTCGAAGGCGTTGCGCGCACGTTCGATCCGAAGCTCGATATGTGGGCAACCGCCGATCCGGTCGTGCGCGAATGGATCGCGCGACATCTTGGTCCGGCCGGTAAACTTGAGGGCGCTGTCGAAGGCGCCGGCGAACTCAGCCGTTTCCTCGGTCAGGTGCCCTCGCTGCTCAACCGCGCCGGCACGATCCTCGATCAGGTTGACGACATCACGCGCAATGGTCTGGTGCTGGCGCCAGAGAGTGTCGAGGCTATCGGCCGTTCCGAAGCGCGGCACAATCGCTGGGTCGCGGGTGGATTGTGGATGATCGCGTTGATGCTCGGCTGGATTGCGTGGCTACTGCTGTAGATCAGCGTAGGCTCTTAACCGTTCATCCCCGCGAAAGCGGGGACCCAGCCCTAGCTAGAACTGGGTTCCCGCTTTCGCGGGAACGAACGGAAAAAGTATCGCCGCCTCAAGCAGCTTCAACGAACTCGGCAAGGCGCTCAAACGTGCTGCCCCAACCCTCGCCATGCCCATCGCGTTCGGCATCCGACTGGAATGGCGTTTGATGCAGCGTCAGTTTGGTCTTGGCCCCGAGATCCTCAAGCTTAATGGTGATCAGGTTCTCGATGCCGCGCTCGCCTTCCTCTTCCCAGGCAAAGGTGAACACCAGAAGCGACGGCGCGACGACCTCACGAAACACGCCGTGATGCCATAGCTCGACGCCGGTGTCGGGCGAACGCAGGCAGTTACGAAACCTGCCGCCTTCGCGCACGTCCATGTCGATATGCACCGCCGGATGGTGCTTCGGTCCCCACCACTGCATGAGTTGCTTTGGATCGGTCCACGCCTTGAACACCATCTCGCGAGGTGCATTGAGCACGCGCGTGACGGTCAAGGCTCGTTCCGGCGCTGCGCCCGTGGGGCCGGTCATCCAGCGTTCCTTCTTCAGCGGACCCGGCGATAGTCGGCGGACATCATCGGCTGCCATTCGCCGTCTTCGCCACGCACGCGCGCGCGAAACAGGCGGTGATCGTCGCTGACCATCTCGATGATGTCTTCATAGCTGGCGGTCTTTCCGTCGCCGGTCATGCTCGGACCATCAGCCGCGAGTGTCAGCACACGGCCGCTGGCATCCAGCTCGCCATCATAGACCCAGAGATAGGTCATCATCGAGCCCACCCAGGTGCCGACAAAGCGGCCCTTCTGCGGATCAAAGCCGACCGTAATCCGGGCCGAGCCCTGGCCACCACCGGGCATGGTGAACTCGCTCTCCCCGACGATCCAGAACGGGCCGAGCGGCCTGATGATTTCCTTGCCGCTCATCTTTTCTTCGCCGCCGACCTCGTAGGTCCATTCACCGACGAGTTTCTGCAGCCAGGCGTGTTGCGCCTGCGGTTCGATGGCTTGCATCAAATCCTCCCGACTTTACGCCGCTTGAGCATGGCTGGTCTCTGCCTGCGTTTTCAATTTGGCCAAGCCTTCCGAGAAATCCTTGCCGCACATTTTATCCATGTCCATGAACACATGCATGATCTTGGCCATGAACGGCACAGGTCCCTGCATATGCCAAGTCACCGCCGTGCTGGGGCCCTGCGGCGCCAGCGAGAACACCACTTTATTGTGACAGGCAAAGGGACTGATGAAGTCCAGGTTGATCCCGACCTTCGAGGGCTCGGCAACTTCGTTCACAGTCATGCTGCCCTTGCCGACATTCTTGTTGCCTTCCCAGGCATAGTGCTGGCCGACGGCGCCGGGCTCGCCGGCAAAGCTGCGCTTGAGGTTGGGATCGCGATGCTCGTAAGGCGACCAGTCGGTCCAGCGCCGGAAGTCAGCGATGAACGGATAGATCCTTTCCGGCGGCGCATTGATGGTCGCTGTCCGCGCGACCGCGAAGTGATCGGGCTTCATGGACGCAAGGATGAGCACGACAACGATCGCGGCGACGATGATCCCGGCAATGACGAGAAGAGTGGTGAGCACGCTGACCTCCGTTAAGTTAAACGCTGAATTCCAGTATCGATTTGAAGCCGCCAAAGATCATGCGCTTGCCATCGAATGGCATGTTGTCCATGTCCATCTTGATGCGCTCGTCCTTCATCACCTTCTTCATGATGGCGTCGCGTGACTTGCGCGATTTGTAGGTGATCCAGGAAAACACCACCGTCTCGCCCGGCTTCAGCTTGACTGCTTGTGGGAATGACGTCGACTTGCCTTTCTTGACGTCGTCGGCGACACATTCGACGTAGCTAAGCGCGCCTAATTCCATCCAGACCTTGCCGGCGATCCGGGAAATCTTGCGATAGGTGGCGATGTTCTTCTTCGGCACCGCAATGACAAATCCATCGACATAGACCATGCTCGTCTCCCTGGTTGTGATGCCGTTTTAGTAACGCACTGTGTTTCTATTGCTGCTGTTGTTGCTGTTGCGTGCGCGCGAGATAGGCGTCGAGCTTGTCGAACACTCCGCTCCAGCCGCCGCTCATGCTGGCGTGGCCGGCATCGAACGCCGCCTGCTCTTCCGCTGTCGCTTCAAAGGGCGACCAGGTCACGGTGAAACGGGTCTTGCCGCCGGGCGCGTCCTCGAACGTATAGATTGTGTGGATCTGCAGCGGCCATTGCGGCGCCAAGGGATGGCGCTTAAGGCCGGCCGCTTCATCCGAAAACGAACTGATCAGAACGATGCGATCCGGCGGCGTGACTTCACGAAACACCTGCCGGCCCCACATGACCTGACCGTCCGGATTCTGCATGCCGTAATGATAGATGCCGCCGACGCGCAGATCCATGTCCGACTTGACGATCGTGACGCCCGCATGTCCCCACCATTGCGCCATGTGCTCCGGCTGAGTGAAGCACTTCCACAACAGATCGCGCGGCGCATTAAAGACGCGCGAGGTGACAAACTCTTTGGACGGCGCGGCGGACATGTGCGTTCTCTCATTCGGATTTTCGGGTGATGGCTAGGCGATCAGCGGCCGTATTCGAGTTTCGGATACCACTTCGGATCGCGGCCGTTCGGAGTGCAGTCGAGCACGGTCCAAAGCGGCATCAGGTCGGGCGCGCCGCGCGGATCCTGGCCCGGATCGGCAGTGTCGCCGTCCATCTCACCGCTCCAGAAATGGCGGATCGCGCCGTTTTTGCGCGTGAACACATGCAGGCCGGCATCGTCACCGCCTTCATTGGTCACCGCATGATAGTCGCGGCTGAATTCGCCGCTGACGTCGGAATAGAGCTTGAGGCTGCGCCAGTTGCGCTCCCACTTGAATTCCATCAGGCGGTCGATGGACGAGCGCGCCGTCACCGCCAGCGCCACGTTCTGCATGATGTCGCGCGCTTCGCCGTCCCATGCACTGAGCAGCGACGTACACATCGGACATGGCGTCTCACGCTGCGGCCCGAACATGTAGCAATAGATAACCAACGTATCCTTGTCGCCGAACATACGGTTCAGATCGGTCGGTCCGTTTTCGCTGACGAACTGGTAGTTCTTCACCTCACCACCGAGCGGCAGAGCGCGCCGCTGCGCGGCGACGCGCTCGATGTGCCGGCGAAGTTCGATCTCCTCGGCAAGCAAGGCCGTGCGCGCCCGGCGATACTCGGCGCTTTCATTGGGGAAGCGGACTTTGCAGTTCGCCGCAAGTTCGGTCGCGGACGGAAGTGTGCTGACTTTCTCAAGCATCGCAAATCCTCCATTGATGTTGCCGGTTGAGATCCGGCTGGTCGTCCTGCCGCCGCGTTACTCCGCGACGACCATCCAGTTGACGCCGAACTTGTCGGCGACCATGCCGAACTTCTTGGCAAAGAATGTCGGCGACAATGGCATCTGCACCTGGCCGCCGTCGCCGAGCGCATTGAACAATCTGTCGGCCTCGGCTTCGTCCTTGAGGTTGATGGTCAGCGAGATGCCCTTGAACTCACCCTTGCCGGAGCAGTCGCCATCCGACGCCATGATCTGGTTACCGCCGATCTCAAAAGCGGCATGCATGATCTTCTCATACGAACTCGGATCGCAATTGGCTTCCGGCGGCGCTTCCTTGAAGCGCATCAGCATCGACACCGTGGCGCCAAGATTCTTTTTGTAAAACTCGATCGCTTCCTCGGTGCGGCCGTCAAACATCAAATAAGGGGAAATCTTCATGTCGCTTCCTTTTGCGCAATTCGTCTTCTTGACAATTACGTTGATATCAACCTATATTGCCTGATGTCAACCCGTCCCCAACCGCGACAAAATCTCGCGCCCAAATTGGACGAGAATGTGCTGCCTTTCGCCGCCACGCTTGAGGTGCGCGACGCGTGCTTGTGCCTGCATGTTCAACGCGCAGCGAGGATGCTGGCGCGGCGTTTCGATAGCGCGTTGCAGCCTTACGATCTGACCAGCGGGCAGTTTTCGCTGCTGGTGTCGCTCAACCGGCCTGAGCCGCCGACCATTGGCAGCGTCGCCAATTTGCTGGCGATGGACCGCACGACATTGACCGCCAATCTGAAGCCGCTGGAGCGGCGCGGCCTGATGAAGATCGCGGTCGACAAGGAAGACAAGCGCAGCCGCCGGCTCATCATCACCGAAGCCGGACGCGCTCTGTTGCAGAAAGCCTATCCGACCTGGAAGTCGACCCATGTCGACATCGAGTCGCTTATCGCCAACGGCGGCGCCGATCAGTTGCGCCAGAGTTTGCGCAGCCTCGCCTGAACGATTGTCGCTCAAAGGTGTCGACATGGTCAGCCCTGCTACTTGGATTTCGGTTTGGCCTGCAGTTCATTCGCCTGAAGTTCTTGTAAATAATCGTCGAGGCGATCGAGCCGCGCTTCCCAGAGCTTGCGGTACTCGGTCAGCCACGTGTCGACGCCGATCAGCGCCGAGGCGTCAATCTTCGCCGGGCGCATCTGCGCATCGCGGCCGCGCGTGATCAGGCCGGCGCGCTCGAGCACTTTCAGGTGCTTGGAAATCGCCGGCATGCTCATCTCGAATGGCGCCGCCAGTTTCGACACTGACGTCTCGCCGAGTGCGAGTTGGGCCAGAATCGCACGCCGGGTCGGATCGGCGAGGGCCGAGAAGGTGGCGTTGAGGCGGTCGGTGGCGGGTGCCATTTGCGGAGCCTTGTGAACCTGACGGTTAAATAACCTTTCGGTTAAATACCGACAATGGCGCCACCGGTCAAGACGCCACGACATGATTGCATTGATTGCACTGACTGCAGAAATTGCTAATCTGGGGTATGGCCTCGCTCACCGTCCGCCAGATTGACGACGCCCTGAAGCAGCAATTGCGGCTGCGCGCGGCGCGTCATGGCCGGTCGGTCGAGGATGAGATCCGCAACATCCTGCGCGAGGCCGCCGGCGACACCGAGACACCGCCTGCTCCTGCTGCCGGTCCGCTCGCCGCAAGTGAGCCAGCCCTGCCCCGCCGCGTCCTGCTGATCATTGGCGGCGGCATCGCCGCCTATAAATCGCTCGACCTGATCCGGCGCATGAAAGAGCGCGGCCTCGCCGTCCGCGTCATCATGACCAAGGCGGCCGGGGAATTCATCACCCCGCTGGCCGCCGGCGCCATCGCCGGCGAGCGCGTCTTCACCGACCTGTTCGATCCCGGCAGCGAATTCGACGTCGGCCACATCCGCCTCGCCCGCGAGACTGATTTGATACTGGTCGCGCCGGCCACGGCTGACCTGATGGCCAAGATGGCCAATGGCCTCGGCAACGATCTCGCCACTGCCGTGCTGCTGGCGACGACGGCGAAGGTCGTGCTGGCGCCGGCGATGAACCCGCGCATGTGGTCGAACAAGGCAACGCAGCGCAATCTGGCGCAGCTTGTTGCCGATGGCGTCACAATGATCGGTCCGAACAGCGGCGAGATGGCGGAAAGCGGCGAGCGCGGCCTGGGACGCATGGCGGAGCCGCTGGAGATTGCGGCCGCCGTGGAGAAGATGCTCAAGCTCAGCGCCGCCCCGCAGCCCTTGAAAGGCAAGCACGTCCTGATCACCGCCGGTCCCACGCATGAGCCGATCGATCCGGTGCGCTATATCGCCAACCGCTCATCCGGCAAGCAGGGCTACGCCATCGCCGTTGCTGCTGCTGAAGCTGGCGCCAAGGTCACATTGATCAGTGGTCCGGTAACTCTGCCGCCACCGCAGAATGTCAATGTTGCCAACGTGGAAAGCGCGCGCGACATGTTGGCCGCGGTCGAGCACGCCTTGCCCGCCGACATCGCCATCTTTGCTGCGGCCGTGGCAGACTGGCGCGTCGCCAATGCCGGCGAGCAGAAGATCAAGAAGAAGCCCGGCGCGGCGACGCCAGACCTTGAACTCACGGAAAATCCCGACATCCTCGCGACCATCGCGCAGCGCACATCAGGACGTCCCGGCCTGGTCATCGGCTTTGCCGCTGAGACCGAAAACGTTGAGGCCAATGCCAAGGCCAAACTGGCGAAGAAAGGCTGCGACTGGATCCTCGCCAATGATGTGTCACCGGCCACCGGCATTATGGGCGGCGACCGCAACACGATACAGCTTGTGACGGCTGACGGCGTCGAAGCCTGGCCGCCGCAAAGCAAGGAAGACGTCGCGCAGATGCTGATCGATCGCATTGCCGCGACGCTGAATGGAGAAACGAAGTGAGCACCGCAGACGTCCGCATCACCCGCCTGCCGCATGCGCAGGACCTGCCGCTGCCGGCCTATCAGACCGCGCAGGCCGCCGGACTCGATCTCACCGCTGCGGTGGCCACAGACAAACCGATGACCATCGCGCCTGGCGCGCGTGCCCTCGTACCAACCGGCCTGGCCATCGCCCTGCCCGATGGCTTCGAGGCCCAGGTGCGGCCGCGCTCGGGCTTGGCCATCAAGCAGGGCCTCACCGTGCTCAATTCACCGGGCACAATCGATGCTGACTACCGCGGCGAGATCCAGGTCATCCTGATCAATCTGGGGTCCGAATCAGTCGAAATCACCCGCGGAATGAGAATTGCCCAGATGGTCGTCGCAACCGTAACGCGCGCGACGTTTATTGAAGTAGCCGATCTCGACCAAACAGACCGTGGCAGCGGTGGCTTCGGCTCCACCGGCGGTTGAGCTTTAGTTTATTCCATTTGTCGCTAGACGGATTACCGACTGTAGCCTATTACCGCTGCAAATTAGTTGCGAGTGGTGCCATAATGCCGCTGGTTTCCCGCAAGGGTATTCTCGCCATTGCCGCTGTGATCGACGTCGCTATCAACGCGAAAGGCAGGCCAGTGTCTGCCAAGGCCCTTGCGGCGCGTCACAAGCTGCCTCCTCGCCACCTCGAGCCGGTGCTGCAGGCGCTTGTCCGCGACGGCATTCTCAAGGGTATTCGCGGCCCGCACGGCGGCTACGAACTGGCCCGCGAACACAAGAAGATCACCGCCGACGAAATCCTCCGTGCCGCCTCAAGCGCCGAGGACGAAGACGAGCCACAGACGTCGTTGCCGCAATTGGTCAGCGACGTGGTGCAGCCGGCGCTGGCCGAAGCGGAGCGCAGCTTTTCGCTGGCGCTGAGCCGCATCAATGTCGAAGACATGGCCAAGCGCGGCGAAGCGCTGAAGTAGCCGCGCACCGCAAAAACGCGGTCTCTTCCGAATATCATCATCGCCTCAACATGTTCTCCATATGGACTCTTTCGGCACGAGTCGCCGTAGGGGTAAAGTCCAATGATTCGCGGACGTGAGGGCGCACCATGATTGCACCCGCCGTCGACGCATCCTGTGGGGCAAAGCTGAATGCCGGAGACAATCCGGACGTCGTACGAGAGGTCACGTTCTCGTCCGAGGCGAGGCGGATTCCTGTCGTCAACCGTCCTTGCCAATCTTTGCATTCCTTTCAGCGCGGCCGCGGCCGGAGCGGAAACGCTTGACCGCGCCTTTGCCATTTTCGACCGGCAGGAATTTGTCACGCTCACTCTGTGCGCCGGTGCTGCCTGCTTTGCGGTGCTCGCCACCGTCGTGCTGATCCGCAGCCGCCGCAATGCCGGACGCCACGATCCGCGCGCGCGCGACGACACGCTTGCACTGCAGGCCGAAGTCGATCGCTTCAAGCAATTATTGCTGTCCGATCCGCAAGTGCTGGTGACATGGACCGCCGCTGATGACCGCCCGGAAATCCTCGGCGACACGGCGCTTATCCTGACCGGCAACGCTGAACGCGTGCTGGCCTTCGGCGCCTGGCTTGAGCCGGCTGCGGCGCAGCGCATGGAGCAAGCCGTTACCGCCTTGCGCAGCGATGGCCGCGCCTTTGTCATGACACTGACAACGTCGCACGGCCGGCCGCTGGAAGCGACAGGCCGCGCCGTTGCCGGACGCGCCGTGCTGCGCCTGCGCGATGTCAGCGGCATTGAGCGCGACCTTGTCGATCTCGCCACCAAGCATGACCGCCTCAACGCCGACGTCGAGACCATGAAGGCGCTGCTTGAATCGCTGCCGGCGCCGGTATGGGCGCGCGATGACAGCGGCCATCTGGTGTTCGCCAACTCGGCCTATGCACGCGCAGTCGAAGCGGTCGATCCGCTCGACGCCGTGGCGCGCGATCTCGAACTGCTCGACAGCGCCGCACGTGACGAAGCCGCCCGCGCCCGCGCCGCCGGCGAGACATTCACGAAGCGCCTGCCGGCCATTGTTGCCGGCGAGCGGCGCATCTTCGACATTGTCGATTCACCGAGCGGTGGCGGCAGCGCCGGCATGGCCATCGACCGCACCGAAGCCGAGACCATGCGCGCTGAACTCGCCCGCATGATCGAGGCGCATCGCCGCGTGCTCGACCAGCTCGCCACCGGCGTTGCGATCTTCAATGTCGATCGCAAGCTGATTTTCTACAACAGCGCCTTCCGCACATTGTTCGATCTCGATCCGGCCGTGCTCGAGCACAATCCGACCGACAGCGCCGTGCTCGACCGGCTGCGCGCCGACCGCAAACTTCCCGAGCAGCAGGACTTCCGGCAATGGAAGCAGCAGCTCTACGAAGCCTATCGCATGGTCGAACCACTAGAACATATGTGGCACCTGCCTGACGGCCGCACCTTGCGTGTCGTCACGACCCCGAACCCGGAAGGCGGCGTCACTTATCTTTACGACGATGTCACCGAGCGTCTCGACATGCACCGGCGCTACGATGCGCTGATCAAGGTGCAGAGCGAAACGCTCGACCATCTGGCCGAAGCGGTTGCGGTGTTCGGATCGGATGGCCGCGTGCGGCTGCACAATCCGGCGTTCCAGCGCATGTGGAAACTCTCACCGGATGCGCTCGACGCGCATCCCCATATCGAAGCCGTGACCGCATGGTCGCAGGCGCTGCATGACGACAACACGGTGTGGCGCTCGCTGCGCGCGGCGGTAACCGCGATCGATGAACGCAAGCCGATCATTTCCCGGATCGAACGCCGCGACGGCATGATGATCGACATGGCGACCATGCCGCTGCCGGACGGCGCGACATTGGTCACGTTCCAGGACGTCAGCGACACCGTCAATGTCGAGCGCGCCCTCCTTGACCGCAACGAGGCGCTGGTTGCTGCCGATGGTATCAAGATCGAGTTCGTGCATCACGTGTCGTACGAATTGCGCTCGCCGCTGACCAACATCATCGGCTTTGCCAATTTGCTCGGCGATCCGGCATTCGGCCCGCTTAACGCCAAGCAGCATGAATATCTCGGCTACATCACCACCTCGACCAATGCGCTGCTGGCGATCATCAACAATATTCTCGATCTTGCCACCATCGACGCCGGAGCGATGACGCTCAGCCTGTCTGAGGTCGACATCCGCAAATGTATGGAGGCGGCGGCTGAAGGCGTGCTCGACCGGCTGGTCAAGAACAATTTGAAGCTTGAGATCAAGACCGCGCCCGGCATCGGCAGCTTCAGCGCCGACGAGCGCCGCCTGCGTCAGGTTCTGTTCAACCTGTTATCCAATGCCGTCGGCTTCTCGCCCGAACGCGCGACCGTCACGCTGACCGCCGAGCGCGAAGCCGATGCCGTCGTGTTCACAGTTGTCGATCGAGGCCCCGGAATTGCGCCGGAAGCGAAAGACAAGGTGTTCGACTGGTTCGAAACCGACTCGCAAGGCTCCGAGCACCGCGGCACCGGCCTGGGTCTTTCGCTGGTACGGTCTTTCGTCGAACTGCATGGTGGCACCATCACCATCGACTCGACGGTTGGCCAAGGAACGACTGTTACTTGCGCCTTCCCGTCGACGCACGCCGCCGATCCGGTGGCCAAGCCACTCAGCAAACAAAGCGCGGCCTGACGCCGGCAGCAAAAAAAGCCTCCGCGGTTTCCGCGGAGGCTTTTCGAGTCAAGCTGGCTTAGCGAACGCGACGGACTCGCGGCGCATCAGCAACATACTCGCCATTGGCACAGGATGCCTTGTTGGCGCCGAACAGCGCGTGGAAGCCACGGCACGGCTGGAAGGCCGCATCGATCAGCGCCACGGTGCCGACACCGGCAATGCCGCCATATGTGATCGCGCCGGCAGTCGTGGTAGCGACGCCAGTCGTGATCGAACTGCCCGTGCCGTACCAGCCATTATAAAGGCCGACGCCGACAGCAGTGCCAACCACAGCACCCGCAACGGGCGCAGCATAACCTGTGGTGAACTGGCTTTCTTGCGCGCTGGCAAAAGTCGGCATGGCGACGGCAACCGCTGCAACAGCGGCGAACGAAAGTCCGGTAATAAGTCTAAGCATCATATGCTCCTTCGTTGAAACCCTTGACCCGTCGAACAAACGCCACCTGCCCGGATGCGTTCCGCACTGCACGCGTGGAACGGCGAGGTTTAATGTAACGATGGCAATGATGTGGTGAGCGTCAGGAACCCGGACTCTGGCGCGGTCAAACCAAGGCGGTGACGTGGCACACAACCTGGGTTTGCCATCGACGTGCCGCAGTCTGGCGCAGACGCATATGACGCGTTTATAAGGAACAGGCCCTTACGCGGATGATTCGATGTCCCCGACCACTTCAGGCGAATTCAGCTTCACGGTGGCGCTCGAAGACGAGCAGGCCACCGGCCGGCTGATGGCTGACATTGCCGGGCTAATCGATCCGGGCGACCTGATCACGCTCTCCGGCGACCTGGGAGCCGGGAAGACTGCTTTCGCGCGCGCCTTCATTCGGCATATTGCGGGCGATGAAGAGATCGAGGTGCCGAGCCCGACCTTCACCTTGATCCAGACCTACGACCTGGCGCGCTTTCCGGTCGTGCATGCCGATCTCTACCGTATCGGCGACGCGAGCGAACTCGACGAGCTCGGCTTCTCCGATGCTCCGGAAACCGCCGTGACGCTGTTGGAGTGGCCGGACCGCGCCGGCGGCCAATTGCCGCGCGACCGGCTCGACATCGCCTTCACGTTATCGCCGCCGCAGGGCGAGAGCTTCCGTCACGCCGAGATCACCGGCTATGGATCGTTCGCGCCGCGCGCAGCGCGCATTGCCGCGATCCGCCACTTTCTCAACGAGAGCGGCTTTGGCCTCGCCACGCGCCGCCGCATCCAGGGCGATGCCTCGACGCGTTCCTATGAGCGGCTGATGCGCGATGGCACCAGCTACATCCTGATGAACTCGCCGCGCCGCCCCGATGGTCCGCCGGTGCGCGACGGCAAACCATACAGCCAGATCGCGCATCTCGCCGAGACGGTGACGCCTTTCATCGCCATGGCGCGCGGGCTGCGCATGCTTGGCTTGTCGGCACCGGCGATCTATGCCGCCGATCGCGACGCCGGCTTGCTGGTGCTGGAAGATCTCGGCAATGAAGTGATCGTCGAGGGCGATCCGCCGGCGCCGATCGAAGAACGCTACGAGATTGCCGCCGATCTCCTCGCCGCGCTGCATCACGAGCGCACGCCCGACACGCTCAATGTCGAATCCGGCGTGCAATATCGCGTGCCGCGTTACGACATGGACGCAATGCTGATCGAGACCGAGTTGCTGCTCGACTGGTTCCTGCCCTTGCTCGGCTCGACGCCGGATGACGATGTGCGCGACGAATACATCACGCTGTGGCGCGCGGCACTCGCGCCGGCCCTAACCTCGCAACAAACCTGGGTGATGCGCGACTATCATTCGCCGAACATCATATGGCTGCCGGAGCGAGACGGCATCAACCGCATCGGCCTCCTGGATTTCCAGGACGCAATGATGGGCTCGCCGGCCTACGACGTCGCCTCACTGCTGCAGGATGCGCGCGTTTCGGTGCCGGAGATGATGGAGATATCGCTGCTGTCGCGTTATACGCGCGCCCGCATGAAAGCCGAGCCCGGCTTCGACGCGCCGGCTTTCGCGCGGCTCTATGCCACATTCGCCGCGCAGCGCGCCTCGAAGATCCTCGGTATCTTTGCCCGTCTCGACCGCCGCGACGGCAAGCCGCAATATTTACGTCATCTGCCGCGGGTATGGACCTATCTCCAGCGTTCGCTGGCGCATCCGGATCTGGCCGAGCTCGCCGCCTGGTATCGCGCGAACATCCCCGTGCCCAAGGTTAAATCATAGATGAGTGTAACTCCCGAGACTGCGATGGTGCTTGCTGCCGGCTTTGGCCAGCGCATGCGTCCGCTGACCGATAAGATGCCGAAGCCTTTGGTGCAAGTGGGCGGCAAGGCTTTGCTCGATCATGTGCTTGATCGTCTTGCCGATGCCGGCGTCAAACGCGCCATCGTCAATGTGCATTACCTCGCCGACCAGATCGAAAAGCACGTCGCGTCGCGCACCGCGCCGCAGGTGACGATTTCCGACGAGCGCGGCGTGCTGCTCGACACCGGCGGCGGCGTGGTCAAGGCGCTGCCGCTGTTGGGCCATGCGCCGTTCTTTCACATCAATTCCGACACGATCTGGATCGACGGCGTTACGCCGAACCTGACACGCCTCGCCGACGCCTTCGATCCAGCGACGATGGACGCGCTGCTATTGCTCGCGCCGGGCGCCGGCAGCATCGGCTATAGCGGCCGCGGCGATTTCACCATGGCCTCCGATGGCCGGCTGAAGCCGCGCGTCGAGCGCGATGTCGCGCCCTTCGTCTATGCAGGCGCCGCGATCCTCTCGCCCGCGCTGTTCAAGGATGCGCCGCAAGGCGCCTTCTCGCTCACCAAATTGTTCAACCGCGCCATCGAGGCCGGCCGCCTGCACGGCTTGCGCATGGAAGGCCTGTGGATGCATGTCGGCACGCCGGAGGCGATTGGCGAGGCGGAAACCGCGATTTCCGAGAGCACGGGTTAGCTCCCGCGTGTATACTTAGGCCCTGATGCCGGCCAAACCCAACGTCTTCAACATCCCCGCCTCGGCGCAATTCCTGCCGGTGCTGATCGACGCGCTGCGCGAAGGCAAACTCGTGCCCGGCTTCCCGGCATCGAACGAGCCGATGGAGCTGGCGCGCGCGACGATCTATCTGCCGACGCGCCGCGCCTGCCGTCTGGCGCGCGATGTGTTTCTCGAGAAGCTCCCAGGCGACGCCGCGATTTTGCCACGCATCGTGCCGCTCGGCGATCTCGACGAAGACGAGATTGCGTTTGCCGAGGCTGCGGTGGGCATCGAAACGCTGATGCTGCCGCCGGCGATCTCCGGCCTGGAGCGGCAACTCACTTTGTCGCAGATCATCGCCAAATGGGCGATCGCCGTGCGCGCGTCGCAAGGCTCGCCTTTGGTTGCCAATACGCCGGGCGCGGCCTTCTCCCTCGCCGGCGATCTCGCGAGGCTGATGGACGACATCACCACGCGTCAGGTGAAGTGGAGCGATCTCGACAAACTGGTCCCGGAGGATCTGGATAAATACTGGGAGCAGTCGCTCGAATTTCTCAAATTCGTGCATCCGCGCTGGGACGACATCCTGCGCGAACACGATACGATCGAAGCCGCCGAGCGCCGCGACAAACTGATCGAAGCCGAAGCTAGGCGCCTGCAAGGCAGCGATGGCCCGGTGATCGCCGCGGGTTCGACCGGTTCGATGCCGGCCACCGCGAAGTTGCTGGCGACCATCGCCAATCTCCCACACGGCGCCGTCGTGCTGCCGGGCCTCGACATGGACCTCGACGACAAGTCGTGGCGCTCCATCTCCGGCGCAGATGACGACGCAACGCATGATGGCTCGCCATCCTATGGCCATGCGCAGTTCTCGATGCAGGCTTTGCTGAGGACCATCGGCATTGATCGCAGTGAAGTCGAGATGCTGAGCGCACCTTTGCCGCATGGCCGCGAGAAGCTGGCTTCCGAGGCGTTGCGGCCGGCGGCCAGCACCGACCTTTGGCAGGCCGGGCGCAGCGATGCCGGCTTCGGCCCGGCGACCGATACCGCATTGTCGACGGTCAGCATGATCGAAGCGGCCAATCCGGAAGAAGAAGCGCTGGCCATTGCCGTGACCTTGCGCCAGGCGCTGAACACGCCCGGCAAGACGGCGGCATTGGTGACGCCCGACCGCGCTCTGGCGCGCCGCGTTGTTGCCGCGCTGGAGCGCTGGCATGTCGGGGTCGATGATTCCGGCGGCGATCCCTTGCCGGAAACGCAGGCCGGGCGCTTCGCCCGCCTGGCGGCCGAAGCCGCGCTTGAGGAACTGGAGCCGGTGACGCTGCTGGCTCTGCTCAAGCATCCGCTGCTGCGCCTCGGTGCCGATGCCGGCGCGCACGATACGGCCATTGCCACGCTGGAAAAGGCCTTGTTACGTGGCCCGCGGCCGAGGCCGGGCACCAGCGGGCTCAAAGATGCGTTGGCGACCTTCCGCGCCAACCGCGACGACATGCACCGCAGCGATCCGCGCCGGCGCATCAAGGACGATGAACTCGACGACGCTGCTGCGTTGATTGAGAGGCTCAAGGCCGCGCTTCAGCCGCTGGAGACTCTGTCGAAGGGCGATCAGAAGCTCGCTGCGATGGCGGAGCATCATTGCAATACGATCATCGCGCTGTCGAAAGATGCATCGGGCAAGGTGCACGCCTTCGCCGGCAACGATGGCAAGGTGCTGTCCGATATTCTCAAGGCGATCACCGGCAAGGACTCCGCGGCGCAAGGTGTTGAACTCGCCCGCAGTGACTATGTCGAACTGTTCCACGCCACCATCGCCACCAGCCCGGTGCGAAGGCCGGAAGTGCGCGATGTCCGTGTCCGCATTTACGGTCCGCTTGAAGCGCGTTTGCAGACTGCTGACCTGCTGGTGCTCGCCGGCCTGAATGAAGCAACCTGGCCGCCGGAAACGCGCAGCGATCCGTGGCTGTCGCGGCCGATGCGCCGTCAGCTTGGCCTCGATCCGCCGGAACGCCGCATCGGCCTGTCGGCGCATGACTTCGCGCAAATGCTAGGGGCGCCGGAGATCGTGCTGACGCGCGCCGCCAAGCTCGCCGGTGCGCCGACCGTGACGTCGCGTTTCGTGCAGCGCATCGCTGCGTTGGCCGGCAAGGAGCGCTGGAAAGCCGTGCTTGATCGCGGCAATGACGCTTTGCTGCTGGCGCGCGCGCTCGACACACCGGCCACGGTGAAGGCCGCCGCGCGCCCGGAGCCCAGGCCGCCGGTTGCGGCGCGGCCATCGCGTTTGTCGGTCACCGCGATCGAGGACTGGCTGCGCGACCCGTACACGGTCTATGCCAAACACATTCTGCGGCTCCATCCGCTCGATGATGTCGATACACAGCCCGGCGCGCGTGATCGCGGCACTGTGATCCACGGCGCCATTGGCGATTTCACCGTGCAGTTCGCCGATGCTTTCCCGCCCGATCCGCAAAAGCAACTTGAACTGCTCGTCAACAAGCGCTTCGCGCCGCTTCTCGATTACCCCGAGGCGAAGGCCTTCTGGTGGCCGCGCTTCCTGCGCATCGCGCAATGGTTTGCGCAATGGGACCGCGCCCGCCGCGATGCGGTTGCAACGCTGCACGGTGAAATCCGCGGCGAACTAAAATTCCCGATTGGCGCGCGCGAATTCACGCTGTCGGCCATCGCTGACCGCATCGAATGGCGGCGCGACGGCAGCTACGCCATCATCGATTACAAGACCGGTGCCGCGCGTACCAAGAAGCAGGTCAGCACGGGCCTCGCGCCACAGCTCACACTGGAAGGCGCCATCCTGCGCGAAGGCGGCTTCAAGAATCTGCGGCCCGGCTCTATTTCCGAAATCACTTATGTGACGCTGAAAGGCGGCGACCCGGCCGGCAAGCCGGAAGAAATCACCTTCAAGGACAGCACGCCGGACGCACACGCCGATTACGCGCTCAAGCGGCTGAAGGAATTGGCTGTCACATTCGAGAACGCCGACACGCCGTACATGTCGCTGGTGCATCCAATGTGGACCAACCATTACGGCGACTATGATCACCTCGCCCGCGTCAAGGAATGGTCGCTGTCCGGCGGCGGCGATGAGGGCGGGGAATGAACGCGCCCCGAAACATCCCGTCAGACGTCACCAACGTCCAGATCGAGGCGGCGAGCCCCGACACGTCCGCCTTCGTCTCGGCCAATGCCGGCTCCGGCAAGACGCATGTGCTGGCGCAGCGCGTTATCAATCTGCTGCTGCGCGGCACCGATCCGGCCAAGATCCTCTGCATCACCTTCACCAAGGCGGCAGCGGCCAACATGGCCAACCGCGTGTTCGGCACACTCGCCGAATGGAGCACGCTGTCCGACACCGCGCTTGATGACAAGATCAAGGCCTCGACCGGCAAGGAAGCGACCCCCCAGGAGCGCGCCCGCGCGCGGCGGCTGTTTGCCTCGGCGCTGGAAACGCCGGGCGGCCTCAAGGTGCAGACCATCCACGCCTTCTGCACGCGGCTGCTGCATCAGTTTCCGTTCGAGGCCAATGTTGCGGCGCGCTTCACCGTGCTCGACGAGGCGCAGACCACCGAACTGCTCGACCGTCTGACGCTCGACGTGCTGCTGGAGGCCTCAGCTGCGCCGCAGAGTCCGCTCGGCAAGGCGTTGTCGACCGCGATTGTTGTTGCCGCCGACCAGACCTTCAAGGATGTCATCGGCGACGCCATCAAGGAACGCGATGCCATTTCCAAGTGGATCGATGCCGCCGGTAGCGTCGATGCCGCGATCAATGCGCTGTCGCACAGCTTCGGCGTCGATCCGAAAGACACGGCTGAATCGCTGGAGCATGAATTTTTCGCGCAAATGCACATTCCAGAAACGGAATGGGCAGACTTGATCTCGGTGTTAGAGGTCGGCACGAAGTCTGATAAGAATCATATTGAAGCACTGGTAGCCGCACAAAAGAGCTTCGGCCGCGACCGCATAGAAAATTACCTCGACATATTCTGCAACAAGGATGACGCGCGAACTCGTCGTCAACGGCTCCTGACAAAGGCGCTTGCTGCAGATCATCCTGATTGGTTTGAGCGTCTAACAAACGAACAAGGTCGCGTCTGCGCACTTATCGCGCGCGAACGCGCCGTTGCCGCGCGTGATCGCACGCGAGCGCTGATCACCATCGCCGCCGACGTCATCGGCCGCTACAAGGCGGAGAAAGACCGCCGCGCCCTGCTCGACTATGACGACCTGATCGACAAGACGATTGCACTGTTCGAGCGCTCGTCCGCGGCCTGGGTGCTCTACAAGCTCGATCTCGGCATTGACCACGTGCTGGTCGATGAAGCGCAGGACACCAGCCCGAAGCAGTGGACGATCATCCGCACCATCGTGTCCGAATTCATGCCGGGCGGCGCGCGGCCCAATATCCGGCGCACGGTGTTTGCCGTCGGCGACGAGAAGCAATCGATCTTCTCGTTTCAGGGCGCCGAGCCGCGCGAATTCGACAATATGCGGCGCGTGTTTGAGCGGCAGTTCAACAGGCCGGAGCTCGGCTGGAAGTCACTCAAGTTTCATTCCTCGTTCCGCTCGGGCGAGAATGTGCTCGGCGCGGTCGATCAAGTCTTCCGCGACAAAGACGTCTATTCCAGCATCACCACTGACGAGATCGGCATTCCCGAACATCGTTCGCTGCCGGATGCCGCGCCGGGCCTCGTTGAAGTATGGCCGCTGGTCGAGCCGGCCGAACGCAAGGAGATGGAAGGCTGGGACGCGCCGTTCGATACCGAGAGCGAGGAGAGCCCGCGCGTGCGGTTGGCGCGGCGCATCGCCACCAATGTGAAGCTGTGGATGTCGCGCGGCCTCAAAGCTGGCGATGTGCTGGTGCTGGTGCGCCAGCGCGGGCAATTATTCGAGGCGATCATCCGCGCCATGAAGATGGCCGGCGTGCCAGTGGCCGGCGCCGATCGTCTGGTGCTGACCGAGCATATCGCTGTGATGGATTTGATGGCGCTCGCCGATGCGTTGCTGCTGCCGGATGACGATCTGGCTTTGGCCAGCGTGCTGAAGTCGCCTTTGTTCGGTTTGAACGAAGAACAGTTGTTTGAGCTTGCCTATGACCGCAAGGGGTCACTGCGCGCGTCACTCAGAGGCAACGCCGCTTTCTCCGCGACCGCGGCAACGCTCGATGAGCTTAGTGACGCGGCGCGCAACCTGACGCCATTTGCTTTCTTCGCCCATGTGCTCGGGCCGTTGCGCGGCCGCGCCAAGGTGCTGGCGCGTTTGGGCCCGGAGGCCAATGACGCGCTCGACGAATTCCTCAATCTTGCTTTGACCTATGAAGTGCAGCGGACGCCGTCGCTGCAAGGCTTCGTCAACTGGCTGCGCGCGGCGCAAAGCGAGGTGCGCCGCGACATGGAGCTGGCGCGCGACGAAGTGCGGGTGATGACCGTGCACGGCGCCAAGGGTCTCGAGGCTAACACCGTCATCCTCGCCGACACGGTCGGCAAGCCGACGGGCAAATCGGACCCGCGGCTGCTGCCTTTGCAAGACGGCGCGATTACCTGGGCCAAGGGTCAGAAAGAAGACATCGGGCCGATGACCGAAGCGCGGCTCGGCGCGCAACAGGACGCGCGCAACGAATACCGCCGCTTGCTTTATGTCGGCATGACGCGCGCGGCCGAGCGGCTGATCGTCTGCGGCGCCAAGGGTGCCAACAAGATCCCGGATGGCTGCTGGTACCAGCTTGTCGACAATGCGCTGACCGAGAACGTTATGACCGAGCCCGCCGACGACGGTGACGGCGAGGTGAAGCGCTATCGCAAAGGCGAGGCCTTGCCGCCGCCTGAAGCGAAGCAGGATGATACGAAGCCTGCTGCGCCGCCCGCCCTGCCCGATTGGCTGACCCGCGATGCCCCGCGCGAACAATTCGCCGCGCGCACGGTGACGCCCTCGGGCCTGCTTGAAGACGATGAGCGGTTTAACACCAACGGCGGTGGCAATGAACAAGGCTTGCTACGTGGCAAGCTGGTGCATCGCCTGATGCAATCGCTGCCGAACATGCCCGTCGAAACACGGCGCAAGGCGGCGGATGATTATCTCGCGCGCTCGAAACTGGAAGTGGAAGAGCGTCCCAAGCTCGCCGCGCAAGTCATGGCCGTTATCGACGATACCCGCTTTTCCGATCTTTTCGGCCCCGGCTCCCGCGCCGAAGTGCCGATCGTCGGCCGCCTGAAAACCGCCGGCCAGACGCTGCTGGTCTCTGGCCAGGTCGACCGCCTGGTCATCACCAACAACGCCATTCTGATCGGCGATTACAAAACCAACCGCCCCGCCCCCCGCACGCTCGATGAAGTGCCGCCCGCTTATGTCCGGCAGCTTGCACTCTATCGCGCTGTGCTGGCGCAGTTATACCCGGACCGGCCGATCCGCGCCGCGCTGATCTGGACCGAAGTACCTGATCTGATGGAGCTTTCCGCCGAGACCTTGGACACCGCGCTGACGCTGGTCACGTCCGCGCGATAGCGCCTTGACGCTGGGGAGCACCATTCATAGGTTCGCAGCCTCGCAATTCGCGGTGCGATTCCTCGCCCCGCCACACCGGAATAAAGGGGCTCCCATGGCCGTCGGCAAAACCACTGATGCAGGCTTCGAAGCGGATGTTCTCAAGGCCTCCGAGCCGGTCGTTGTCGACTTCTGGGCCGAATGGTGCGGCCCGTGCCGCATGATCGCGCCGGCGCTGGAGGAAATCTCCGGCCAGCTCGGCGATAAGGTGAAGATCGTCAAGCTAAACGTTGACGAGAACCCGGCGATCGCCGCGAAGTACGGCATCATGTCGATCCCGACTCTGTTGCTGTTCAAGAACGGCGAGATCGCCGATCGCCAGGTCGGCGCCGCGCCGAAGCAGAAGCTGCATTCCTGGATCAGCGGCGCGGTCTGATCGCTTGAGATCAAGTAGAATGAAACGGCCGGGAGAAATCCCGGCCGTTTTTTATTGCGGCGGCGTGCCGTTTTCCCGCAGCACATCGCCGGCGAGATAGAGTGAACCAGTGATGAGAATGCGCGGCGGCGGATCGAGGTCGAGTTTGCACACCGCGTCGAGCGCCTCATCGAGTGTGCCGCGGCTGGTCGCCGGAATATCGAGCGCCTTGGCGGCCTCAGCCACCGTTTCAGCCGGCACACCTTTGTCAGCGGACGGCACCGGCACGGCGATGAGACGGCGCGCCAACCCGGCGAAGTTATTGAGGAAGCCGGAGAGGTCCTTGGTCGCGATCATGCCGACGATCATCACCAGAGGCCGCGACACGCGCTCTTCGAGATCGGCCAGCGCGGCGGCAATGGCGCGGCCGCCATCCGGATTATGCCCGCCATCGAGCCACAGCTCGCTGCCCGGCGGCGTCAGATCGACAAGACGCCCGGCAGCAAGCCGTTGCAGCCGCGCCGGCCAGTCGGCCTTGGTCATGCCGGCTTCATAAGCACTCGGCGGGATCTTGAACTGCGGTATCGCGCGTAACGCGGCGATAGCCAGCCCGGCATTTTCAAATTGATGGCGGCCATAAAGCTTCGGCGCCGGCAGATCGAGCAGACCGTTGTCATCCTGATACACGAGACGGCCGCGTTCTTCGGTCGCGGTCCAGTTTTCACCGGCAATTTTGATCGGCGCTTTCAGCCGCGCCGCTTGCCGTTCGATGACCGCGAGCGCATCGCGATTTTGCGCAGCGACAATCACGGGCGCGCCGGTCTTGATGATCCCGGCCTTCTCGAAGGCGATCTTCTCGATCATGTCGCCGAGGAAATCGATGTGATCCATCGACACCGGCGTGATGATCGACGCCAGCGGCGTATCGATGACATTGGTGGCATCGAGGCGGCCGCCAAGACCGACTTCGAGCAACAGCACATCCGCCGGGTTGCGCGCGAACAGCAGGAAACCGGCCGCGGTCGTCATTTCAAACACAGTGATCGGCTCGCCGACATTGGCGGCTTCGCATTCTTCCAGCGCCGCCGAGAGCTCAGCGTCGCTCACCAGCTTGCCCTCTCCAACCTGGCCAAGGCGAAAGCGCTCATTGAAATTGACCAGATGCGGCGATGTATAGGCATGTACGCGCAAGCCGGCGGCTTCCAGGATCGCGCGCAGGAAGGCCGTGGTCGAGCCTTTGCCATTTGTGCCGGCGATATGAATCACCGGCGGCAATTTGCGTTCGGGATTTCCCAGCGCGGTGAGCAACCGCTGCAACCGATCGAGCGACAGGTCGATGCGCTTCGGGTGCAGCGCCAGCAATCGCGCCAGGATGGAGTCGACCTGGCTCACGTCACGCGTGCGCCGGGACCGGCAGTTGCGCTTCCGCTCGATTTTGAGGGCCGGGCGCCGGTTGCTTGGTCAGCAGACGGCACAGCTCCGCCAAAGTCGAACGCAACTTGTGGCGATGCACGACCATGTCGACCATGCCGTGCTCGGTGAGATATTCGGCGCGCTGGAAACCCGGCGGCAATTTCTCGCGAATGGTCTGCTCGATGACGCGCGGTCCGGCAAAGCCGATCAGCGCGGCCGGCTCGGCCACATGCACGTCGCCCAGCATCGCGTAGGATGCGGTGACGCCGCCGGTTGTCGGATTGGTCAGCACGACGAGATAAGGCAGCTTGGCCTCGCGCAACATCTGCACGCCAACCGTCGTGCGCGGCAGCTGCATCAAAGACAGGATGCCTTCCTGCATGCGCGCGCCGCCGGAGGCCGCGAACAGAATGTACGGCGTCTTCCGCGCCACCGCCGTCTCGAAGCCGGTGATGATCGCCTCACCCGCGGCCATTCCGAGCGAGCCGCCCATGAAATCGAAATCCTGCACGCCGATGGTCACGGTCTGGCCTTCAAGGTTGCCGACGCCGAGCTTCACCGCGTCCTGATAGCCGGTCTTGGTGCGCGCATCCTTGAGGCGATCGATATAGCGGCGTTCGTCACGAAACTTCAGCGGATCGATCTGCACTTCCGGCAGCGCGATCTCTTCATAATCGCCACCGTCGAACATCGACTTCAGGCGCAGCGGCGCGCTGATGCGCATGTGATAGCCGGAGCTCGGAATGACGAACTGATTCGCCTCGACGTCCTTGTAGACGACGAGCGAGCCGGTCTCGGGACACTTGATCCAGAGGTTCTCCGGCGTCTCGCGACGCAGAAATCTTTGGATTTTGGGCCGAACGACGTTGTTGATCCAGTTCATGCTTGCTCCGACCGTCATGCCCGAACGGCGGGCATCCAGTGTCCGTAGATAATATCGGTTCTTCTACTGCGCCACTATGAACGAATTATGGTCCTTAACGGGCCGAACGCACGCCCTGCGCGATGTCGGCAACCATGTCGGTCACAGCTTTAACCGTATTCGGGCCGGCCTTGCCCTCGGCATCGAGGGTGCCGCGCAATACGTCGATCAGCGCCGACCCGACCACGACGCCATCGGCGCCGGCGGCAATGGCGCGGGCGCTTTCCGCATTGCGCACGCCGAAGCCGACCGCCACCGGCAGGTCGGTGTGGCGCTTGATGCGCGCCACGGCGGCCGACACCTTGGTCGCGTCAGGGGCGGCCGAGCCGGTGATGCCGGCAATCGAGACATAATAGACAAAGCCGGACGTGTTGTTCAGCACGGCGGGCAGACGTTTATCGTCGGTCGTCGGCGTCGCCAGGCGAATGAAGTTGAGCCCTGCCTTAAGCGCGGGCAGACACAATTCAACATCTTCTTCCGGCGGCAGATCGACAACGATCAAGCCATCGACGCCGGCTTCCTTGGCATTGACGAGAAATTTATCGACGCCGTAGATGTAGATCGGATTGTAATAGCCCATCAGCACGATCGGCGTGTCATTATTGTCGGCACGGAAGTCGCGCACCATCTGCAAGGTCTTGATCAAGGTCTGGCCGCCGGCCAAAGCGCGCAGGCCCGCAGCCTGAATGGCGACGCCATCGGCCATTGGATCGGTGAACGGCATGCCGAGCTCGATCACGTCGGCGCCGGCTTTCGGCAATGCTTTGGCAAGCGCCAGCGATGTTGCGTAATCCGGATCGCCGGCCATTGTGAACGTCACGAAGACAGCGCGGCCTTCAGCCTTGCGCTCGGCAAAGCGCTTTTCGATACGGGTGGTCATTACTTCTTACTCGCCAAAAACTGCGCGACCGAATCGAGATCCTTGTCGCCGCGGCCGGACAAATTAACCACCATCAGGTGATCCTTCGGCAGCTTCGGCGCGAGATCCATCACACGCGCCAGCGCATGCGCCGGCTCAAGCGCCGGGATGATGCCCTCAAGCTGACTGCACAACTGGAACGCAGCGACAGCCTCATCATCGGTTGCCGACAAAAACTTCACGCGGCCCATATCATTGAGCCAGGCATGCTCGGGTCCGATGCCGGGATAATCGAGACCGGCCGAGATCGAATGCGCCTCAGTGATCTGGCCATCCGCATCCATCAAGAGATAGGTGCGGTTGCCATGCAGCACGCCGGGTCGGCCGCCGGCGATCGATGCCGCATGCAATCCCGTGGTGACGCCGTGACCGGCCGCCTCGACGCCGTAGATTTCAACGCTGCGGTCATCGAGGAACGGATGAAAAAGCCCCATCGCATTGGAGCCGCCGCCAATGCAGGCGATCAGCGAGTCGGGCAGCCGCCCTTCCGCTTTCTGCATCTGCTCTTTGGTCTCGTTGCCGATGATGCACTGGAAGTCGCGCACCATCGCCGGATAAGGATGCGGACCGGCCACCGTGCCGATGCAATAGAACGTGTCGGCGACATTGGTGACCCAGTCGCGCAGCGCTTCGTTCATCGCATCCTTCAGCGTGTGCGAGCCGGACGTCACCGGGCGCACTTCGGCGCCCAACATCTTCATGCGCAGCACGTTCGGCTGCTGCCGCTCGACGTCGACCGCGCCCATGTAAACAATGCAGGGCAGGCCGAACTTGGCGCAGAGCGTCGCGGTGGCGACGCCATGCATGCCGGCGCCGGTCTCGGCGATGATGCGTTTCTTGCCCATGCGCAAAGCCAACATGATCTGGCCGGTCACATTGTTCACCTTATGCGCGCCGGTGTGGTTGAGGTCTTCGCGCTTGAAGTAGACTTTCGCGCCGCCAAGTTTTTGCGTCAGGCGCTCAGCGAAATACAAAGGCGACGGCCGGCCGACGAAATGCGCGAGATGGTGATCCATCTCCTTCTGATAAGCCGGGTCGGCCTTGGCCGCGGTGTAGGCCGCATCGAGTTCGAGAATATTCGGCATCAAGGTCTCGGCGACAAACCGGCCGCCATAATTGCCGAAGTGGCCGCGTTCGTCGGGGCCGGTGCGAAACGAATTCACTTGTTGCACGGTCATACGGTCACCTTGGCTGCACTCATCGCCGCATCCGCCGCGCGCGCGGCTTGGATGAAGGCGCGGATTTTATCGGGATCTTTTTCGCCCGGCGCGCGCTCGACGCCTGACGACACGTCAACGCCCGGCGCGCCGGTAATACGGATGGCTTCCGCGACATTGTCGGGGCTGAGCCCGCCGGACAACATGAACGGCACGGTGGCGTTCAGTCCCGTGAGCAAATTCCAGTCGAACGTCTTGCCCAGGCCGCCCGGCCGCGTGTCGTCCGGTGCCGGACGCGCATCGAAAAGCAGGCAGTCGGCGACGTTGGAATATTCGCGGATCGGCGACAGGTCGCCGCGCGTGGCGATCGGCAACGCCTTCATCACCGGCAAGCCAAAGCGCGTGCGCACCGCGACGATGCGCTCGACTGTCTCATTGCCGTGCAACTGGAGCATGTCGGGCTTTAGCGCGGCGATGATGTCGTGCAGCGTGTCGTCATCGGCGTTGACGCTCAGCGCCACCTTGGCGGCGCGGCCTTGCGCCTGCGCACCGAGCACACGCGCCGCCTCAAGCGCGAGGTTGCGCGGGCTTGGGCCAAAGAACACGAAGCCGACCATGTCAGCGCCTGATTCCAGCGCGACATCAAGGGTTTCGGGGGTCTTGAGCCCGCATATTTTGATCGCGAGAGCCATGATGAGCGGGTTCTAGCGCCTAAAGCGCGCCGCCGCAAAGACTCAAGGGACCTTGGCCGGCAGGCTCGGCGGGGCGATGGCCGGCGGCGGATTCGGGTCAAAATAGGTGGGCGGCGGCGGGGCCGGCTCGGCGTCGGCGTACCGGTTCCGCAAGGCCGCCAATTCCTGCTGCAGCTGTCGCACCTCACCGTCCGCCTTGCGGGCGGCGCGGCGCCAATGCGCCTGCCGCAGCCAGGAGGCGGCGCCGCCGACAATGACGCCAACGATCACCAGGATGAAGATCAGGATGAACAGCGGAAACGTCAGCGCCATGGCCGGATTGACGGCGGTGAAGGGATCGAACGACACCGTCACCATCTGCCGGTTTGCGACCGCAAAGGCGATGATCACCGCGGCGAGCGGCAGGACGATGACGAGCGTGACGATCTTGCGGAACATTAATTACCTCGTGTCCCGGACAAGCGAAGGCCGAACCACCGCTCATTCCCGCGAAAGCGGGAATCCAGACCTGCATCAAACGCCCGAGTACCGGAGAGAGTTCAGGCTTCCGTCGCCGCAGCAGCGTCCGCGCCATCGAGCTTGTTCAGCCGCTCGCGCATTTCCTTGCCGGTCTTGAAGAACGGCACCGATTTCTGCTCGACCGAGACATGCGCGCCGGTGCGCGGGTTGCGGCCGGTGCGGGCCGGGCGGTGCTTGACCGAGAAAGCGCCGAAGCCGCGCAGCTCGACCCGGTCGCCCTGCGACATCGCGCCGGTGATCTCACCGAGGATGGCGTTGACGATGTTCTCGACGTCGCGCTGGTACAAGTGAGGATTCTGGGAGGCGATACGCTGCACAAGTTCGGACTTGATCATGGACGCCCCGCCTCACTCAGTTGGAAAAAATAGCTCAGTTCGGAAAATCTGTTCAATTGGACTGTGAAGGGTGCCAAAGCGCCAACAGACCGTCAAGATTAAGTCGCTCGAAAGCCTGCGACCCGCCCCATTGCTGGATTTGCTGCGACCATGAGCTCAGGCCGGCCTGCTGGAAGCCCCAGGCGGCGACATGCAGGAAGGACAGCTCGCTGAAACGCGGCTCCAGCGAGAAATCGCGCACCGCCGTGTTCGGCGGCACGTTCTTTTCCTTCTCGAGCCAGGCGACCGCCGTCTTCTCATTGCCGATGGCATCGACCAGCTTCAGCGGCATGGCCTGCCGGCCGGTGAAAACGCGGCCATCGGCGACGACATTGAGCTGCCCGTCATCGAGCTTGCGGCGGTCCTTCACAAGGCCCTTGAACCAGCCATAGGAGTCGAGAACGATCGCCTGGATCGCGGCGCGCGCTTCCGGGCTGGTCGGCTCGAAGCCGTTCGGCGCAGCCTTCAGCGGCGAGGATTTGACCTCCTCGACCTTGATGCCGATGGTCTTCAGCACGTCGGTGAAATTGGGGTACTGGAATAAGACACCGATCGAGCCGACCAGCGACGTGTCGGCGGCAATGATGTGCTCTGACGCCAGCGCGGCGATATAGGCGCCGGAGGCGGCGACGCCGTCGACCACAACCACCATCGGCTTCTTCTCTTGCAGCGCGCGCAACGCGTCGTAGAGCTGCTCGGAGCCGGCCGTGGTGCCGCCCGGTGAATCGAGATGCACAATGACAGCCCTGGCATTGGACTTGGCCAGGCGTTCGAGCGCCTCGACGCGATCTTGATTGCCGCGAATGATACCCTGGATCTTGATGCGCGCGATGGCGCTGTCGCCGGGCTTCATACCCTTGGTCGGCACCAGCATGAAGGCGCCGACACCGACAGCGATCAGCACAAGCAAAGCCGCGGCAACGCGCCAGAAGGTCAGCTTGCGCCGCATGCGGCGGCGATCGACGATGGCATCGGCATCGAACGACATGGAAAATCCTTCAGTTGAACCGTTGGCTGATCATAGCCTGAAATAGGGTCTCTGTGCGTTTTTTGGCAGCTCTGTGGCGCATAAGAAAAACCCCCGGAGCGCGCGCCCCGGGGGTTCTTTTTGTCGCAGCCAGTAAAGGTCTTCTAAACCCTACTCGCCCTTTTTGTCGTCGTCGGTGTTCTCGCCGGCGCGCTGCTTGAGCGCGGCGCCGAGAATGTCACCGAGCGAAGCGCCCGAATCGGCGGAGCCGTACTGCTCCATCGCTTCCTTCTCTTCGGCAACTTCGAGCGCCTTGATCGAGACGCCGACCTTGTGGGTCTTGCGGTCGAACTGGGTGACGCGGGCGTCAACCTTCTGACCGACGGCGAAACGCTCCGGACGCTGATCGCCGCGCTCGCGCGCGAGATCGGCACGGCGGATGAACGCCGTGAGATCGGTATCGACGATCTTCACTTCGAGGCCGCCGTCGGTGATCGCGGTGACTTCACAGGTGACGACCGAACCCTTCTTGAGTTCGCCCGCAGCACCCGATTCCATCGGATCGCCGTTGAGCTGCTTGACGCCAAGCGAGATGCGCTCCTTCTCGACATCGACGTCGAGAACCTGAGCCTTGACCATATCGCCCTTGTTGTACTCTTCGATCACCTGCTCGCCCGGACGCTTCCAGTCGAGATCGGACAGATGGACCATGCCGTCGACGTCGCCGTCGAGGCCGAGGAACAGGCCGAATTCGGTCTTGTTCTTGACTTCGCCTTCGACGGTCGAGCCCGGCGGATGCGCTTCAACGAACACTTCCCACGGATTGCGCATGGTCTGCTTGAGACCGAGCGAAATGCGGCGCTTGACCGGATCGACTTCGAGGATCTGCACTTCGACTTCCTGTGAGGTCGAGACGATCTTGCCGGGGTGAACGTTCTTCTTGGTCCACGACATTTCGGAAACGTGGATGAGGCCTTCGATGCCCGGCTCCAGTTCCACGAACGCACCATAGTCGGTGATGTTGGTGACGCGGCCCTTGAACTTGGCCTGAACCGGGTACTTGGCTTCGATGCCCTGCCACGGATCGTCCAGCAACTGCTTCATGCCGAGCGAAATGCGGTGAGTCTCGTGGTTGATCTCGATGATCTTGACCTTCACCGACTGGCCGATGTTGAGCACTT
>JAURVZ010000039.1 GCA_030655215.1 Pseudolabrys sp.
GGTCTGGCCCATCTTGATGGTAAGACCCTTATTCATCGCAGCGCCGATCGGGATCTTGTCGCCCATGCCGACATAGACGCCCGGGACCGAAACTGTGCCGCCCTTGCGGCAGGCCATGATGGCCTGGCGCAGCACATGGACGCGGTCGGTGGCCAGGAAGGTCGCCGCCTTGATCTTGTCCATCACGGCATCGATGGCGCCGTGTCCGGACGCCTCGGCGCCGACGGCATCGATGCAGCTATCCGGGCCGCGCTTGGCGGTGAGGCGCATCAATTCGTCATGCACGTCGATCTGCGAGAAGTTGATTGTCTCCGCACCGCCGGCCTGCGCCATCGCCAGCCGCTCCGGAACCTCGTCGATCGCGATCACCCGGCCCGCGCCAAGCATGAACGCCGAGCGGATAGCGAATTGGCCGACCGGGCCGCAGCCCCAGATCGCCACGGTGTCGCCGTCCTCGATCTGCGCATTGACCGCCGCCATGTAGCCGGTCGGGAAGATGTCCGACAGGAACAGCGCCTGCTCGTCAGTGACGTTGTCTGGCACCTTGATTGGGCCGACGTCGGCCATCGGCACGCGCAGGAATTCGGCCTGGCCGCCGGAATAGCCGCCGAGCATATGGCTGAAGCCGAACAGGCCGGCCGGCGACTGTCCCATCGCCTTGGCGGCGATCTCATGGTTCGGATTGGTGCGGTCGCAGCAGGAGAACAGCCCCTTCTTGCAGAAGAAGCACTGGCCGCAACTGATCGTGAACGGCACCACGACGCGGTCGCCGATCTTGAGGTTGGTGACTTCCGAACCGAGCTCGATGACTTCGCCCATGTTCTCGTGGCCGAGAATGTCACCTTCCTTCATCGTCGGCTGGTAGCCGTCGAGCAGATGCAGATCCGAACCGCAGATCGCGCAGGCGGTGATCTTGATGATGGCGTCACGGGGATGTTGAATTTTCGGATCGGGAACGGTGTCGACGCGAACGTCACCTTTTCCGTGCCAGCAAAGTGCGCGCATGAATTCTCTCCAGTTGGGGATTGTGCGCGCCAACGGGCTCCAACGATACGCGTTCCTGCTCGCAGGATTTTATTGCCGCACGGTCGTGAAACGCACTTAGCCGACGCCGCTAGTCTGCGCAGTGCACGCCGGCTCAGCAGCGCGGGCTGAAAGCACGACAGCAATGTCTGCCGCGACGGCCGATCGGTCGCACCCAGCCAAACCTAAATTTCGTTGGCAAGACGGATTGCCATGGCTGATAATGTGCCACTGCTGGGGCTTGCAATTCCTGAAGCCTGCATCCTCACGCCGAAAGCCCCGATGTCATTTCTGGATACGCGCAGACCTGTAGCCGACCTGCCCGTCCTGCCGTTGTTTCCAACCATCCTGTCAGGCGTTGCCCTGCTCTACGCCGCCGTGTTCGGTTATTTTATCTGGGCCACCGCCGGCCAGATGTCGGGCTACGATTTTCTCGACTGGATCATGCTCTATAGCGAACGGCCGGCCGGCCGGCTCGCTTATCTGTGGACGCCGCATAGCGAGCACCGGATAGCCGCCGAACGGCTGCTGCTCGGCATCGATATCGAATGGTTCGGCGGCACCGGCCTCCCCTTCGTGGTGGTGCGGACCGCGCTGGTGTTGATCTTGAGTCTCGGACTTGCCTGGCAGATCTACCATTCCATCGCGTCGCAGCTTGTGAAGGCGACCGCTCTGAGCCTGCTGGTCTTCGCCCTGCTGCCGGCACATCTCGT
This sequence comes from Pseudolabrys sp., assembly GCA_030655215.1. Taxonomy (GTDB): domain Bacteria; phylum Pseudomonadota; class Alphaproteobacteria; order Rhizobiales; family Xanthobacteraceae; genus Pseudolabrys. The sequence continues at coordinate 1,737 of JAURVZ010000039.1, forward strand.
CGTGATGTGCACGATGCCGGTGATGGGCGGATTCGTACATACCGGCAGCTTCGCTGTCTTCGCCCTGCTGCTATGGGACAACGACAGCACGCCAAAACGCGCGGCTGCGCTGGCCGCCGCGGCGATCGCCGGGCTCGGCCTTGCAGGTGGATTGTTCACATGGCCGGCGCTGGCCTTCGTCGCCTGGCGCTCCGGCGCCCGCGTCGCCTGGCTGGCGGTGATCGGCGTCGCTGGCCTGTTAATGTGGACGATCTATCTGAAAGGCTTGCCGTCGCATCCGGGAATGCTGGCGCTCGACCTGCAGCGGGTGGTCGCGATGGCGGACTTTGTGATCCGCTTTTTGGGATTGCCGTGGTCGCATGCGGCAGCGTTGGTCTGGCCTGGGCGTGCGATCGGCACGCTGGTGCTGGCGACCGGCTGTTACCTCCTGCTGACAGATGCCTTTTCGGGACAACGAAAGCCGGGCTTCGAACGCGTCGGCCTGGGAATGATCCTGTTCGCTTTCATGCTGGCCGCGGCGGCCGCCCTGGCCCGGCTCAACATCGCGCCCGACCGGGAGATGCCGGTGCGCTACGGCATGATCGTGGCCCTTGCCCACGCCGGCATCCTGCTGGCCGCGCTTCCCTGGCTGGGGCGCCTGATCGAGGGCCGCCATGCCGCCGCGGTGAAAATCGCGATCCTTGTGGCAGCAACGGCCCTGCTCGCGCAGCAGGTCATGGTCGGCCGCGCCGCCGTCGTCCAGGCCGGCTTGTATAGCGACGCATGGCAGCGCTTCAGCGCGGGGGCGTGGACCCCGGACATGACGCACTTCGTTTATCCCGACCGCGCCCGCGCCGAAAAAGTTCTCGCTTATATGAGGTCGCAGCGCATCTACGGGCAGTGACTTTTGCCGCTGACAAGCGTCGAGATCTTGATCGTTTCAGCCGGCGGCGGACCTGACGCCCTGGAACGATGAGTGTCGAATTTCATTCTTCGAGCCTGACGAATGAAAGGATGACGACATGAAGATATCAACCATCGCACTGGCCTCGATCCTGGCACTCAGTTCCACGCTTGCGCTCGCCCAGACCAGCGGCGGCGCCGGCGGCGGCACCACCGGAGTTTCGGGAGTCGGTGCCAGCGGCGTCGGTTCGGCCTCAGGTACGGCAGGCACGTCAGGCTCGAACACCGATGCCGGTACCGGCGGATCCGGCAGCGTGACCACCCCGACGACCGGCAGTGCCGGAGGGAATGCGGCCAAGGGCGGCAATAACGGCAACTCCGCGGGGGGATCCAATGCCACCGTCAATCCTGACAACAAAGGCGGCAACGGCGGCGGTCGCTGAGTTCTCTCAGTTTTGGACGATCGAAGCGCGCCTATGAGGCTCCCACGCGATGGCTAACATGGTCGTCGGCTGTTGCGGAGGAGCGAGAAAGTCGAACGAGTCGTCAACCCGTGACGGCCGGAATCAGCTAACGTATTGAAATCATTGGCAGGGGCGGTAGGGCTCGAACCTACGACAACCGGTTTTGGAGACCGGTACTCTACCAACTGAGCTACACCCCTACGGAAACGAACATTCCTGCCGTTTCGCGCCGTTTGAAGCATAGACCGCGCCTGATTTGCAAGAGGCAAGCGGGCCAAAACGCAAAAGGCGGGCGACGATCAGGGCGCCTGCCCCAGTCGTCGCCCGCCATTTGGTGATTGTCTTACTCGATGATGCTTGCGACGACGCCTGCACCGACGGTGCGGCCGCCTTCACGGATGGCGAAGCGCAGCTTCTCTTCCATCGCGATCGGCACGATCAGGTGCACTTCCATGGCGATGTTGT
>JAURVZ010000048.1 GCA_030655215.1 Pseudolabrys sp.
ACCCCCACCCCGCTCGCTACGCTCGCGACCCTCCCCCTCCAGGGGAGGGTAAAGAGTAGCGCTACGCCGCCACGCTCATCTTCCCATTAAACGTCAACCCGCCGACGCCGACCGAGACATTCACCGCCTCGCCGTCCTTCACGGTGCCGGACAGGATCATGCCCGCGAGCGGATCCTGCACCGACTTCTGGATCACGCGCTTGAGCGGACGCGCGCCATAGGCCGGATCCCAGCCCTTCTCCGCCAGCCATTCGCGGGCGGCGGCATCGAGCGTGATGGTGATCTTGCGATCGTCCAGCAGCTTGCGTAAGCGCCCCATCTGAATGTCGACGATCGCCGTCATCTCCGACTTCTTCAGCCGGTGGAAAAGAATGATCTCGTCGATGCGGTTGAGGAATTCCGGACGGAACGCCGAACGCACCACGCCCATCACCTGGTCGCGCACGACATCGGTGTCTTCGCCGTCCGGCTGGTTGACCAGATAGTCGGCGCCGAGATTCGACGTCATCACGATCAATGTGTTGCGGAAGTCGACCTTGTGGCCCTGCCCGTCGGTCAAGCGGCCATCATCGAGCACTTGCAGCAGGACGTTGAACACATCCGGATGCGCCTTCTCGATCTCGTCGAACAACACGACCTGATAAGGCCTGCGCCGCACGGCTTCGGTCAGCGCGCCGCCTTCCTCATAGCCGACATAGCCTGGCGGCGCGCCGATCAGCCGCGCCACCGAATGCTTCTCCATGTATTCGGACATGTCGATGCGGATCAGCGCGTTCTCATCGTCGAACAGATAAGACGCCAGCGACTTGGTCAGCTCGGTCTTGCCGACGCCGGTCGGGCCTAAGAACATGAACGAGCCGATCGGACGATGCGGATCCTGCAAGCCGGCACGCGCACGGCGCACGGCGGTAGCAACGGCGGTTACGGCTTCGCGCTGGCCGATGACGCGCTTGGCGAGCTCATCCTCCATACGCAGCAGCTTTTCCTTCTCGCCTTCCAGCATCTTGTCGACCGGAACGCCGGTCCAGCGCGAGACGACGCCGGCGATATGATCGGCGGTTACGGTCTCCTCGACCATTGCGCCACGATCGCCGGTTTCCTCATTGGCCTTGAGTTGCTTCTCCAGCTCCGGAATGCGGCCATAGGCCAGCTCGCCGGCGCGCTGATAGTCGCCAGTGCGTTGCGCATTGGCGAGTTCAGCCCGCAGCGTGTCGAGATCGCTTTTCAGCTTCTGCGCGCCGGACAGCTTCTCCTTCTCCGCCTTCCAGCGCGAAGTGATATCGGCCGATTTCATCTCGAGGTCCTTCAGCTCGACCTCAAGCCGCGCCAGACGATCGACGGAGCCCGGATCGCTCTCTTTCTTGAGCGCCTCGGCCTCGATCTTCAGGCGCACGATTTCGCGGTCATAGGAGTCGAGCTCCTCCGGCTTGCTGTCGACCTGCATCTTCAGCCGCGCGCCGGCCTCGTCGATCAGGTCAATGGCCTTGTCCGGCAAAAAGCGGTCGGTGATGTAGCGGTTCGACAAGGTCGCCGCGGCGACGATCGCCGAGTCGGCAATGCGGACGCCGTGATGCTGCTCGTACTTATCCTTCAGCCCGCGCAGGATCGACACCGTGTCTTCCACGGTCGGCTCCGAGACGAAGACGGGCTGGAAGCGCCGCGCCAGAGCCGCGTCCTTCTCGACGTGCTTCTTGTACTCATCGAGCGTGGTGGCGCCGATGCAATGCAGCTCGCCGCGCGCGAGCGCAGGCTACAGCAGGTTGGACGCATCCATGGCGCCGTCGCCCTTGCCGGCGCCGATCAGCGTGTGCATCTCGTCGATGAACAGCACGATGCCGCCATCGGCGGATGTCACTTCATTGAGTACGGCCTTGAGGCGCTCCTCGAACTCGCCGCGATATTTCGCGCCGGCGATGAGCGCGCCCAGGTCGAGCGCCATCAATTTCTTGTCCTGCAGGCTCTCCGGCACGTCGCCATTGACGATGCGCAGCGCGAGGCCCTCGACGATGGCGGTCTTGCCGACACCGGGCTCGCCGATCAGCACCGGATTGTTCTTGGTGCGGCGGGAGAGCACCTGAATGGTGCGGCGGATTTCCTCGTCGCGGCCGATGACCGGGTCGAGCTTGCCGTCGCGCGCCGCTTGCGTCAGGTCGCGGGCATATTTCTTCAGCGCGTCATAGGCGTTCTCCGCCGACGCCGAGTCGGCGGTGCGGCCCTTGCGCAGGGTTTCGATGGCAGAATTCAGGTTCTGCGGCGTGACGCCGGCTTTGGCGAGCGCCTTGCCGGCGTCAGAGTCTTTCTCCAGGGCAAGCGCCAGCAACAGCCGCTCGACAGTGACGAAGCTGTCGCCGGCCTTCTCGCCGGCCTTTTCAGCCGCCTCGAAGACCCGCGCCAATTGCGGGGTCAGATAAACCTGGCCGGCGCCGCCGCCGGAGACTTTCGGCATTTTGCCGAGCGCCGCCTCGGTGTCGCGCAGCACCTGCCGCGATTGGCCGCCCGAACGGTCGATCAGGCCCGCCGCCAACCCTTCCGGATCGTCGAGCAGCACCTTCAACATATGTTCGGGTGTAAATTGCTGGTGGCCCTCACGCAGGGCCATGGACTGAGCGGACTGCACGAATCCGCGCGCACGATCAGTGTATTTCTCGAAGTTCATCATTCCACTCCCTCGGCCCATCTTGGCACCGGACGATTAATTTAAGGCCCCCGAAGGCGACCCTTTCGACCGATTATGTGGGGGTGGATTATTGCAGTTTGAAGGGGTAACCGGGTGATCGTCGTCACTTTCAGGCCCTTCGAAAGTCCATCGCCATGCCCAGCCCTACCGCCAAGATCGAGGCCATTTATCGCTACCCGGTGAAGGGCCTGTCGCCGCAGCTTCTGGAGCGGACCGCATTGGTGCCGGGCCGGACGATTGCCGCCGACCGGCTCTACGCCATCGAGAACGGCCCGACCGGTTTCGACCCGGCGCAGCCTACCTACTTCCCAAAGAACCGCTTTCTCATGCTGATGAAGAATGAGCGGTTGGCGGCGCTGAAGACCGATTACGACGAGGGGATGCACACGCTGAGCATCGTCCAGGACGGCCGCGAGGCGGCGCGCGGCGACCTGCGCACCAAGGAAGGCAAGCTGGCCATCGAGGCCTTCTTCCGCCGTTTCATGCCGGACGAGTTGAAAGGTCCGCCCAAGGTGCTGTCAGGTGAGACCGCCCCCGGTGCGCCGCACAGTTTCTCCGACGTCGCCAAGAAAGTCGTGTCGATCATCAATCTGGCGTCGGTCGCCGAGGTCGAGAAGACCACTGGGCAGGCGATCGATCCGCTACGCTTTCGCGGCAACATCCATGTCAGCGGCTGGCCGGCCTGGCACGAATTCGACCTGCTCGATGGCGAGCTGTCGGTTGGCGATGTGCGGCTGAAAGTGGTGAAGCGGATCGTGCGCTGCGCCGCCACCAATGTCGATCCGGCGACCGGCGTGCGCGACATGACCATTCCGAAATCGCTGTTGCAGAATTTCGGCCATGCCGATTGCGGCATCTATGCCGAGGTGATCAGCGGTGGCGACATCGCCATTGGCGATGCGCTCACCACAAATGTGTTGATCTAGCGCTGGGCGACGCGCAGCTGGCGCTGCGGTTGCGGCGCGGGCTTCGGCTTGGCCTGCTGCACCGGCTTGATCTGCGGCGGCTGCGCTACAACACGCGGCGCCGGCTTGGCGTCCGGCTTCAGGCCGAACAAATTGGCAAGCCGCGGATCGAGCGGCAGATCGCGACGGCCGGTCGGCCGCGCCGCCTGCGGCGCGCCAGCCTGCCGATTGGCTTCAGCACGCGGCGCCTCGGCGCGGCTTTGTTCGGCTTCAATGGCCGCCAGCAATTCGGTAATCGGCGAGTCGAGCCCGAGATCGAGGTCAAGCGGCTTAGCCCCCGCGGAAGCGAACTGCGTGGCGCCACTGCGGTTTTCCGCCGGCATCACATAAGCAATGACGCGCGAGCGGGCATAGGTGGCTTCACCAACGCGCTTGTTGTGATTGCCGGAAATGATGATCGGGTTGCCGTTGGCGTCGATGCCGGAAACGACGCCGACATGACCGCCCTTCTTGCCACGGGTGAGCACGGCAATGGCGCCGATGCGCGGCTCAGAAATGCGGCGGCCATATTGCGCGAAGGACTTGGCGGCGTCTGAATTGGTGCCGCTATGGCCGGTCTTGGCCAGCACCATGTTCATGAAGGTGGCGCACCACAGGCGATCGCGTGCGGTCGGGTTGGTGCCCATATATTTGCGCGCTTCGCTGACCAGCTTGGGCCAGCCGAACAGGGGCCGCTGGTCGGGCTGACCGAAGGCCGGCACGCTCATCGCGAGAACACCCAAACATCCGAGAGTGACGATCATCCGAACATTGAATTGCATTGCCCGTTGCCCATTGCTTTGCGCGCGGCTGGTATGCGCGGCGATGGCATCGGGATTAGCACGACAATTTTTCTCGAATGGAACAGACTGAATTAACAATGAAGTGGTTACCGCGGCAGCATTTACCTTACTTGGGCGCGGTAACAGAAAACGCCGCGCCTCTTGCGAGACGCGGCGTTGTTAATGGCCTTGATGCCGATCCGAATTACGGAACGACGTAAGCGGCGATACGGCCACGCGGATAAACCGACTCGGCCACCGTGCGATTATGATTGCCGGAGACGATGATCGGATTGCCGTTCGGATCGATGCCGGAGACGACACCGACATGGTTGCGCATCACGGCGATGGCACCGACCTGCGGACCCGACACGCGCTTGCCATAGCCGGCATATGCGCGGGCGAGATTGCCGCCACCGGCATGGCCGGTCTTCTTCAGCACCATGTCGAGGAAGGCGCCGCACCAGGCACGGCTGCGCCCGGTCGGGTTGGTGCCCATATAGGCGCGCGCCTGGGAGACCAGGGCGTTCGAGGTATGGCCGCCGAAAGCATCGCCGGCGTGCCGACGGCTGGCCCGGTTATAGGGATTGACCTGCGAACCGCTCTGGGCCCGCCGTTCGGCGCGGCTCTGGCCACGGGAGAGAGTTTCAGTCGGGCCCGAAGTTTGGGCCGAGGCCCGGGCGCCCGCCATGGGATAGGGCTGGGCATCGGCCGAACGTGAATCGTGGGGGGACGCGGCCGGAAGGGTCGTCTTCTGGACGGGTCTTGCTATGGCCGAACCGGCGAAAGTCACTGCCGTCAGTGCGCACAACAAATAGGTCGCCCGCCTTCTTACTCGCTTCATATCGTTTAGTCCTCTAGCTATCAAAGCAATGCGCCCCGCCTGGATCGGATTGTCTTCAAGTTCGCGGTCTAAACGCCGGGGAAACGTGGCAACTTCATGTTGCTCATAAGGTCATTTTATATAAAACTGGCTGCTATGCGCGTTAATACATTTGGCACAAGATAGGTAATCGATACATTCCTTTAGTTATTCTATGAAAATGGATTTTATACTGTATTCAGTACAGGCGATACTAATTCACATAGTTTTCACGGCATTGCACCAAAGTTAATGGTGCTCTGCAGCAAAGATGTCGCGGGATTTGGCGGGAGCAGCCCTACTTTTTCCGGCTGAGCAGAAACACGCCCTGCTCGCCGAACAGATTCCAGAACCACCACGGCGCGCTTAAGCGCAGCGGCGAGCCCCAAGCATTAAGCGCCACGGCTTTTTCGATCTTCACGTCGATCGCATTGCAGAGCTGGACGAAGTCCTTGATCGTGCAATGGTGGATGTTCGGCGTGTCGTACCAGGAGTACGGCAGGATATCGGTCTGCGGCATGTGGCCGGCGAACAGCAATTGCGACCGCACGGTCCAATGGCCGAAGTTCGGGAACGAAACGATGGCATGGCGGCCGATCCGCAACATGTGCTCGAGCACGACGCGCGGCTGTCGGGTCGCCTGCAGCGTCTGCGACAGGATCACATAGTCGAAGGCATCGTTCGGATAGTCGCCGAGGTCGGTGTCGGCGTCGCCCTGGATCACGGCGAGGCCCTTGGCAACGCATTCATTGACGCCCTCCCGCGACAATTCGATGCCGCGGCCGTCGACATCCCGGCTTTCGCCCAGCAGATGCAGCAATTCGCCATCGCCGCAGCCGACGTCGAGTACCTTGGCGCCGCGCGCCACCATTTGCGAGACGAGGACGAGATCGACGCGGGTGCCGGTCGACGTGCGAGCAATCTTTGCGGCGTTGAATTCGGGCATGGTCGCCTACTTCCTGCCGTCGAGGCCGCGCGCCTTGCGGGCGCCTTCAAGGAAGCCGCGGACGATGCCGAACATTTCCGGCTCGTCGAGCAAAAAGGCGTCATGTCCCTTGTCGGTGACGATTTCGGCAAAGGACACGCGGGCGCTGGCGGCGTTGAGCGCATGCACGGTGGCGCGCGACTCCGAGGTCGGGAACAACCAGTCGCTGGTAAATGAGATCACGCAAAAGCGCGTCTGCGTGCCTTTGAAGGCATTGGCCAAAGTGCCGCCGGCATCGGCCGCCAGATCGAAGTAATCCATCGCGCGCGTCAGGTAGAGGTAGGAATTGGCGTCGAAACGCTCGACGAAGGTGCTGCCCTGATGGCGCAAATAGGATTCCACCTCGAAATCGGCGTCGAATGAGAATGTCGGGTTTTCGCGGTCTTGGAAGCGGCGGCCGAATTTGCGATGCAAGGCGGCGTCCGACAAATACGTAATATGCGCGCCCATGCGGGCGACGCCGAGGCCGCGCCGCGGATTGCCGCCTTCAAGGTGATAGCGGCCGCCATGCCACTCCGGATCGGCCATGATCGCCTGGCGGCCGACTTCGTGGAACGCAATGTTCTGCGCCGAATGGCGGGTGGCGCAGGCAATCGGCATCGCCGCGAAGACGCGCTCCGGATAGCTCGCCGCCCATTGCAGCACCTGCATGCCGCCCATTGAGCCGCCGACCACGGCAAACAAAGTCTCGATGCCGAGATGATCGACCAGCATGGCCTGCGCGCGGACCATGTCGCGCACGGTGACGACGGGGAATTCGAGGCCCCACGGCTGGCCGGTGGCTGGATTGGTCGAGGCCGGGCCTGATGAGCCCATGCAGCCGCCGAGGACATTAGTGCAGATGATGAAGTAGCGCGCCGGATCGAGCGGCTTGCCGGGACCGATCAGGGTTTCCCACCAGCCATTCTTGCCGGTGACCGGATGAACCTGCGCGACATACTGGTCGCCGGTCAGCGCATGACAGACCATGACCGCGTTCGACTTGTCGGCGTTCAAGGCGCCGTAGGTGGTGTAGGCAATCTGGAACGGCGACAGCAACACGCCGGCGTCTAATTTGAGCGGCTTGTCAGGCCCGAAGGTGGCAATCAGCGAGTCACGCGGCCGATCGGCATCGCGCACGGCTTCGCCGCGCGCCGCCTGAGTGTGCTGTGTCTGGATATCCACCATCCGAAACAGGCCCTTGAGCGAGGTCTCCCCCGATCGCTTACAACAGGCCATAAAAAAAACCCGGCCTGAACAAAGGTTCGGCCGGGACACACGTTCCCCGGCCTGTTTAGCGAGTTGTTTAACGTGGCTGCAAGCCGGCCGGCTCAAATGACCACGACCAAAGAGTTAGTACCGGCGACCTTGCCCGTCAAGACGGGGCTTATCACCGTCATGGCCGGGCTCGTCCCGGCCATCCACGTCTTTCTGGGCCTAAAGCAAGACGTGGATGCCCGGCACATAAGGGCGTTTACGCCCGTCTTCGACGGGCTATGGCCGGGCACGACGAGGTGGGTTTGATTTCAGGCCCCGCCGCCCCTATCAATGCCGCCATGTCCACACCGCCGCCAGCCATAGACCTGACTGAACTCCGCAAGGAAATCGACCGTATCGACGAGTCGATGCACGGCCTGCTGATGGAGCGCGGCCAGATCATCGACCGGCTGATCGCAATCAAGAAGAGCCAGGAAACGGGTTCGGCCTTCCGTCCCGTGCGCGAAGCCGAGATGATGCGCCGCCTGGTGCAGCGCCACAAAGGCCTGCTGCCGCTCGATACGGTCGAGAGCATCTGGCGCGTCATCATCGCCACTTTCACCTACGTGCAGTCGCACTTCTCGGCCCATGCCGACTTCTCGGCGGGCGACGCACTTATGCGGGATTCGGCTCGCTTCCACTTTGGCTTCACGGTGCCGCTGGTGCCGCATATGGGCGCCGCCGCCGTGGTCGAGGCTGTGTCGAACTCGAAGGGCGATCTCGGACTGGTGCCGGCGGTGGCGATTGCCAGCGCCGGGCCGTGGTGGACCGCGCTCGAATTCGACGCCGCGCCGAAAATCATCGCCCGCCTGCCTTTCGTCGAGCGCGCCGACCATCCGGCCGCTTTGCCGGTGTTCATCATCTCGCGCGTCGCGCCGGACGCGATGGCGACCGATACCGGCGTCTGGAGCGTGCGGGTGTCGGGCTGGTCGCATCATGCGGCGCAGACGCTTGCGCCGATGGCCGACTTCATCGCCGTGCCCGATACGGCGTTCGACGGCGCCGCGCTTCTGGTGACGCTGCCGAAGGAAAAAGACATCGGCGCCATCACCAAGGCGCTGCTCGATGCCGGCGCCACCGTGCGCTCGACCGCCCTCGTCGGCAGCCATGCGAGCCGCTATACGGTTGCCGCGAAATCCTGACGACGTCCCGACCAGCAAGAATGGCTTAAGACTATGACCGCGAACCGCCCTACCCCGCGCCCCGGCGTGCTCGACATCGCCCCATACGTTCCGGGCAAGAGCACAGCGCCCGGCGTCGACAAAATCTACAAGCTCTCGTCGAATGAGAGTCCGCTGGGCCCGAGCCCGAAGGCGGCCGCCGCCTACCAGGCCGCGGCAGGCAAGCTCGAGGATTATCCGGACGGCGCGGCGACCGAATTGCGCCAGACTATCGGCCGCACTTTCGGCCTCGATCCCGACCGCATCGTCTGCGGCGCCGGCTCCGACGATCTGCTCAATCTGCTGGTGCACGCCTATGTGCAGGACGGCGATGAGACCGTTTACAGCGAATTCGGCTTCCTGATGTATCCGATCTACACGCTCGGACATGGCGGCAAGCCGGTGAAGGTGCCGGAGAAGGACCACACGCTCGACGTCGACGCGATGATCGCGGCGGTGACGCCGCGCACGCGCATCGTCTTCGTCGCCAATCCGAACAATCCGACCGGCACCTATGTGCCCTTCGACGAGATCAAGCGCCTGCATGCGGCACTGCCGCCGAACGTCATCCTCGTGATCGACGCGGCCTATGCCGAATATGTCCAGCGCAATGACTATGAGTCCGGCATCGAGCTGGTGGCGACATCCGAGAATGTCGTCATGTGCCGCACCTACTCCAAGATCCATGGCCTTGCCGCCGTGCGTCTCGGCTGGCTCTATGGCCCGGCCAGCATTGTCGATGCGCTGAACCGCGTGCGCAGCCCGTTCAACGTCAGCGTACCGGCGATGAAGGCCGGTATTGCCGCGATCCAGGATGCTGCGCACATCGAGAAGTCGGTCGCGCACAACAACAAGTGGCTACCCTTCGTCAGCGAAGAACTGAGCAAGCTCGGCCTCAAGGTGACGCCGAGCGTGGCGAACTTCGTGCTGATGCATTTCCCGGAAACGGCGGGCAAATCCGCGTCCGATGCCGATGCCTTCCTGACAAAGCGCGGCATCATCCTGCGCCGCGTCGGCGGCTATGGATTGCCGAATGCCTTGCGTATGACCATCGGCGATGAAGAAGCCAACAAACTCGTCGTCGCGACGCTGAAGGAATTTCTGGGGTCGAAAGCGTGAGCAAGACGAAGCCGCTCTACAACCGCCTTGCCTTGATCGGCGTCGGCCTGATCGGCTCGTCGATTGCGCGCGCGGCGCGGGCGCAAGGCGCGGTCGGCTCGATCGTCGCCACGGCGCGCTCGGAGACGACGCGCAAGCGCGTTGCTGAACTCGGCCTCGCCGATCAGGTGGTCGAGACAGCGGCCGCGGCTGTCGAAGGCGCTGACCTCGTTATCGTCTGCATTCCGGTCGGCGCCTGTGGCCCGGTGGCCGCGGAGATTGGCCCGCATCTGGCGCCCGGCGCGACCGTGTCCGATGTCGGCTCGGTCAAAGGATCTGTGGTGCGCGATATGGCGCCGCATCTGCCGAAGACCATTCATTTCGTTCCGGCGCATCCGGTGGCCGGCACCGAATATTCCGGTCCCGATGCCGGCTTCGCCGAACTGTTCGTCAATCGCTGGTGCATTCTGACGCCGCCGGAAGGCCAGGACCCCGCCGCTGTCGAGAAGCTCGCGGCGTTCTGGCGCTTGATCGGCGCCAATGTCGAGACCATGGCGCCCGACCACCACGACCTTGTGCTGGCCGTCACCAGTCATTTGCCGCATCTGATCGCCTACACCATCGTCGGCACCGCCGATGAACTGGAAGCGGTGACGCGCTCGGAAGTGCTGAAATTCTCCGCCGGCGGTTTCCGCGACTTCACCCGCATCGCCGCCTCCGACCCGACCATGTGGCGCGACGTTTTCCTGCACAACAAGGATGCGGTGCTGGAAATGCTCGGGCGTTTTAATGAAGACGTCTCGGCGCTGACCAAGGCGATCCGCAAGGGCGACGGCGACGCATTGTTCGATCACTTCACCCGCACCCGCGCCATTCGCAAAGGCATCGTGCAGATCGGCCAGGATTCACCGGCGCCGGATTTCGGCCGCGCGCATGAAGACCTGCCGCACGAGCCGCTGCCCAAGCCTTACGAAAGCTAACGCTCCGCCAGGGCCAGCCTCGCGCCCAGCAACACGAAAGCGCCGGCGAACGTGCGGCGCATCCAGGTGACGACGCGCGGGCGCGTCGTCACGTGATCGCGGATCGATGCGGCAAACAGGCCGTAGCCGACGAACACAACGAACGTCATCAGCATGAAGACGGCGCTGAGCTCGAGCATCAGCGTCACCGCCTGCGGCTCGTCGGCATTCACGAACAGCGGCAGGAACGCCAGAAAGAAAATCGACAGCTTCGGATTGAGAATGTTGAGCAGGATGCCTTTGCCGGCGATCTGCGCCACCGAGCGGCCATCGAGCTGCTTCTCGACCTTGATCGGTGAGTGATCGCGCCACGTCACCCACGCCATGTAAAGCAGATAAGCGCAGCCGGCATATTTGAACATCTCGAAGGCCAGTGCGCTGGTGTGCAGCAGCGCCGCAAGGCCCATGATCGCCGCGGCGATGTGCGGCAGGATGCCGAGCGTGCAGCCGAAGGCGGCAACGACGCTGGCGCGGCCGCCGCGCGAGAGGCCGATCGCCAACGTGTAGAGCACGCCGGTGCCGGGCGAGACGACGACGATGAATGAGGTGATGAGGAATTCGAGGGTCATGCCGCTAGTCTAGCCAGGCCGACAGACGCGGCAATACCGAATTCTACTCGGCGGCCTGCATGGTGCTTTGCAGCTTGTCCTGCGCGTTGACCAGGCGCTGCATCATCTTGAGATCGCGCTCGGTCAGCTCAAGGCAGGAATCGGCCCAGATCGCGACGATGCGGTCGAGCTCGCCCAACGTCACCGGATTGACCTCGCGGCCGGCGCGATAGACGCCACGGGCACCGGCATGACGGCGCTTGTGCTTTTCCATATATTCGCGCACGGCCTCGATACCCTGCCCGGGCTCGGCGACAATATGAACAAGGCCGGCGTCGACCATTTCCTCGGCGGTATAGGTACGGCCCGACAGCATCATCTCCTCGGCAAAGGCCGCACCGATGCGCCGCGACAGGAGCGTGTAGGCGCCCATGCCGGGGAACAGACCGAACAGGCTTTCCGGGAAACCGAACTTCGCATTGCGCTCGGCAATGATCACATTGAACGACAGCAGCGTCTCGAAGCCGCCACCGAAGGCATCGCCCTGTGCAAGGCCGATGGTGATCATGGGCAGACCGAGCGTGTTGATGTTCTTGTGCAGCACGCGCACGCAGGATTCGCCGTAGGCGATCAAAGCATGCCGGTTGCGCTCGCGGATCTTGGCGAGGAAGTAGTCGAGATCGCCGCCGAGGTTGAACACGCCGGGCGTGCGCGAGCCGACGATGAGATAGCGCAGATCATTCGGGCGATCGGCAAACATCGCAGTAACGCCGCGCTGGCCGGCGTGCATGTCGTCAAGCAGTCCAAGATTGTAACTCGGACGCCCGCGCGGCCGCATGAAGGTCCACAGCGCGCCGGTGGTCTCGTCCCACGACACTTCCAATTGCTCGAGGTCGAACAGTTGCTTTGCGTCGTTGTCGCGCTTCAACTCGAATTGTTTTTGCTCGAACGCCTGCTCCGGCGGCGGTGACGCGGCGAATGCCAGCGTCTTCACGCCCGTCCGAGCGGCGGAGGCTAGGCCCGTCTGAGTTGCAACACCCATGAACACAACCCGTTAAGTATTCCTTAACCCTAACAGACCGTTAACACCCTTACAATAATACTTTTGCCGTTAACCATATTGTCTTCGTGCAGCACTCGCGCAAATGCGGAAGAAAGCCGCGTGCTCGCGTATTTGTGAATGCTTTTTATAGTGCAGAAAAATTCTGCGAATTGCGGCGTCTTTGTTGAGCGGTCGTTCACCACAACCCGCGATTAGCCTGTTCGTTTGCGGGTTGTTGAACTTCCGCCGGTACGCTGGTGGCGAAGGTAACCCGCGACGTCACATGATTTTCAAGAAGCTGATCAAGACACGGAAGGAAGACGCCGAGCTCTCGTCAGAGATTCGCGCCTCTCTAATCGAGTCGCTTTTTGCACCGATCTCGTCGCTGATCGTCGGCGCCGTCGGCTGCGCCATCGTCGGCGCGCTGGTCGCATGGCGCGTCCATGACGACGTCATCATGGCAACGTCGATTGCCATCTTCTCCATCGGCATGCTGCGCGTCGCCTCGGCGCTGCTGTACAAGAAATACGAGAAGACCGGCGACCGCGCGGCGACGCGGATCTGGGAACGCGTTTACGAATATGGCGCCTGGGGCTTCTCTGCGCTGCTCGGCTTGTTGTGCTGGCTGACGATCAGCCAGAGCTCGGACGTTTCGCTGCAGCTTTCAGTGACGGCGACATCGATCGGCTATGCCGCGGCGATCTCCAGCCGCAATGCCGGCCGCCCCTTCATCGCCATTGGCCAGCTGGCGCTTTGCACGGTGCCGATGGCCATCGCGCTGCTGATGTATCCCGACTGGATTCACAAGACGCTCGGCGTCGTCGCCCTGCTGTTCATCTACGGCATGACCGACATTTCGCTGGCGATCCGCGACGTCATCATCCAGGCGCTGACCATGACGCGCAAGGAAGCCGCTTTGGCCGCCCGCTTCGAACAGCAAGCCAGCCGCTTCGACATTGCGCTGAACAACATGTCGCACGGCCTGTGCATGCTTGACGAACGCGACCGCCTGCAGGTCTGGAACAACCGCTTCACCGAAATGCTGCATTTGCAGAATGCGCCGATCCGCGTCGGCATGCACATGTCACAGCTGGTGCGGCACAGTATCCGCGCCGGCAATCACAAGTCGCGCAACGTCAAACAGGTGTTCGACGACTTTACCGCCGCCTTGCAACACGACGCATTCGACCAGTTTCAGATTTCGCCGGATGGCGAACGCACCCTCTCCGTCTCGCGCCGCATGATGTCCGGCGGCGGCTCGGTCGTCATTCTAGAGGATGTCACCGAACGAAAGCGCGCGCAGGAGCGCATTGAGCGGCTGGCGCGCTTTGACGAACTCACCGGGCTGGCAAACCGGGCGCAATTCCGCGAGCGCATCAATGTGATGCTGGCGGCGGTGCACAAACTGGAAAATCATATCGCCATTCACTTGATCGATCTCGACCGCTTCAAGTCGATCAATGACACGCTCGGTCATCCGATTGGCGACAAGCTGCTCAAGCAGGTCGCCAACCGTCTTTCGACGCAGATCAAGCGCGGCGACATGATCACCCGCTTCGGCGGCGATGAATTCGTCGTCCTGCAGACCGGCACGCCGAACCATGACGATGCCAAGGCGCTGGCGCTGCGCCTCGCCGCGACGCTGAACGATCCGTTCGAAATCGACGGACATCGCATCGATATCGGCGCCTCCATTGGTGTCGCCATGGCGCCGAAGGATGGCACCGACGCCGACGAACTATTGAAGAAGGCCGACATGGCCTTGTACGCCGCCAAGAAGCTCGGCGGCGGCGACCATCATTTCTTTGCGTCCGAAATGGAAGATGCCGCGCAGGACCGCCGCGCGCTCGAACTCGATTTGCGCGAGGCCATTGCCGCGCAGCAGTTCACGCTGAACTTCCAGCCGCTGGTCGACCTGCACAGCGGCAAGGTGACGACATGCGAAGCGCTGGTGCGCTGGACGCATCCGGTGCGCGGCGCCGTGTCGCCAGCCGAATTCATCCCCGTTGCCGAAGAAACCGGCCTGATTGTCGCGCTCGGCGAATGGGTTTTGAACCGCGCCTGCGTCGAGGCGGCGACATGGCCGAACGACGTGAAGGTCGCGGTCAACCTGTCACCGGTGCAATTCAGGGACCGCAGCCTGGCGCTGCAAGTCGTGACAGCGCTGGCCAAGTCAGGATTGCCGGCGCCTCGGCTTGAACTCGAGGTCACCGAGCGCTTGCTGCTCGAGGACAGCGATGACACGCTGGAGACAATGGAGCAGCTCAAGAAGCTCGGCGTCAGCCTCTCGCTCGACGATTTCGGCACTGGCTATTCGTCGCTCAATTACTTGCGCAAATTCCCGTTCCACAAGATCAAGATCGACCAGTCCTTCATTCGCGACCGCGGCAATGAGCGCGAGGCGAAGGCGATCATCAGCGCCATCGCCAGTCTTGGCGCCGGTCTCGACAAGATCGTGGTGGCAGAAGGCATCGAGACCGAAGAACAGCGCAAGCTGGTCATCGCCCAAGGCGTGCATGAAGGTCAGGGCTATTTGTTCGGCCGGCCGATGAACGCCGAAGCTATTCGCACGCGGCTCGCGGCGCCGGTCAACGCGCAGCTGGTCGCTTAGAACACCGCTGGCGCGTCGCCGAGCGGGATCGGCCCCAGATACATCCGGCCATCGTCAAAGCGCAGCGGCAAGGTCACCGCCGGCTGGCCTTCCAGCGTGGTCTTCTCGCCGAGCATATTGATGCCGGCCGACAGGTTGGCGCCAACTTGCTGCCGCGCCATGTTGCCAAGGCCCGGCGACAGGCGATCGAGCGCGCCGGCGAGTTTGTCGACCTGCGGCGAGGTCTGGATGATCTGCTGCGCGCCGATCAGCTTCAGGAACGGTTCAAGCCCGGCGACGGTCACGCGTAACTGGCCTTGCAGCCGTCCGGTCGGATTGATCGAGACGCTGCCGCTGCCAATCGCGATGGTTTCACCTTGCTGCACGCGCGCCTGGGTGACGTCGATGCGGCCGCCGTCTGCCTGGATCTGGCGGAAGCGCTCGGGCCAGGGCTTCGGCGAGAAGTCGTTGAGGCCGCGCAGCACCGTATCGATACTGGCGTCGAGCGGCAGGGCCATGGCCGGGTGCATATCCGGCGCCACGGCGTCGTCGAGACGCAGCGCCACTTCGATCACCGGCTGGCTGAGCGCCGAGCCTTCGGCGAGGCGGCCATGCACTTCGATGCGGTTGGCCTTGACCAGCGTCCGTGTCGTGCCGCCATTGACGGCATCGATGACCGGCTTGTCGAGCACCACGGAGCTGCGCTCCGGCGCCGCCGGCGTGCCGCGCACGCTCGCTTGCGCCAGCTTCCAGTTGACGACCAGTTGCGGCGCCTCGCCGGTGGCGGCGACGGTGAGCGGCCCGCGAAATTCGCTGATCAGCAGGTTCGGCTCATAGACTTGCGCCGCGACAACAATGCCCCGCGCCTTGATCTCAAGCGGCGGCTGGCTGCGCTGAAACTGCGCCAAGGCGGCGTCGCAGTTCACTTCAAATCGGAAGGGAAAGCCGCCGAAGCTCTCCGAGCCGCAGGCGTAGATGCGCCCGGCCTGCGCCTCGCGCGCGCGCCAGCCATCGAGGGCCGTCTGCGCCTTGTCGGTTGCGGTGTACCAGAACAGGCTCCAGCCGCCGCACACAGCCACGACCACAAGCAGCAAAATAACGTAGCGCCAGGACGTGCGGCGTGGGGAGTAGGAGTTGTCCATCGTCTGTCAGACACCTGCGGAATGCGGCGTTTATACGCCGGTCAGTCACGCGCCTTCTCTGCGCATGTTCGCCGCTGAAAACAAGGGCCCGAAAGGTCCGCAGTTGCCCCGAAACGGGTGGCCTGATAGGCGAACGCGGCATGAGCGCGGACACACATCAGGGCACCGGGGATTTCTGGGTTTTCGCTTACGGATCGCTGATGTGGCGGCCGGGGTTCGAGGTGCTGGAGCGGCGCAAGGCGCGGCTGGTCGGCGCCCACCGCGCGCTCTGCGTCTATTCGTTCGTTCATCGCGGCACGCCGGAGAAGCCCGGCCTGGTGCTCGGCCTCGACCGTGGCGGCAATTGCCGCGGCATCGCCTACCGGGTGGCGCCGGAGAAACGCGCCGCGACGATCGATTATCTGCGCGAGCGCGAGCAGGTCACCATGGTTTACCTGGAAGCCTGGCGTCAGGTCTGGCTCGACGACGATCCGCGACTGAACGTGCAGGCGCTGTGCTACATCGTCGACCGTGGCCACGAGCAATATGCCGGCCGGCTCAGTGCGGCGGAGCAGTTGCACTATTGCCGGCAGGGGCATGGCAAGTCAGGCGCGTGCCGGGATTATGTGCTGGCCACCGTGGCTGAGCTGGAAACGCTCGGCGTCCGCGACCCCGGCCTGCATCTGCTCGCGGCGCAGCTCAAAGGCGCGCACGAGAGTTAGGAATTCGCCGCGATCTCGGCGCGGCCTTCGTCGATCAGGCGCGCGGTCGCGGTCTCGATGTCGCTCTGCAGCTTCTTGAAGAAGGTTTCCTTGTCGAGGCCCGGCTGGATCGGATCAAGGATCTCGACCACCACCGTTCCCGGAATGCGCAGGATCGAACGGCGCGGCCAGAACAGGCCGGAGTTCAACGCGATCGGCAGACACGGCACATTCATCGACGCATAGAGATGCGCGATGCCGTGCTTGTAGCGCGGCTCGGCTCCAGCAGCGCGGCGCGTGCCTTCCGGGAAAATCATGAGCTGGCGGTTATCGGCAAGCTCAACCTTGGCCCGCTCGGTCATCGCATTGAGCGCCTGCCCGCCGGCGCTGCGATCGACCGGCACCATGCGGCCCTTCTTCATCAGCCAGCCGAACAGCGGGATCCACATCAGTTCGCGTTTGACGATAAACAGCGGCCGGTTGAACAGCTGCAGCAGCGCAAAGGTCTCCCACGCCGACTGGTGCTTGGACGCAACCAGCAGCGGCCCTTGCGGAATCTTCTCACGGCCGCGGATCTCGTATTTCACGCCGCAGACGACGCGCAGCAGAAACAGATTGATGCGGCCCCATGTCGTCGCCACCCAGACGATCGCATGATACGGCATGAAGAATGTCGGCAGCGCCAGGATCAGCAGGATCAATGTGTTCAGATAGAACAGCACATTGAAAATGATCGAGCGCACAAGAATCAACACAGGGACAAGTCCTTTACAGCGCGCCGTCGGGATCGAGGCTCATGCGGGTAAGCGCGAACAAATATTTCAGATATTCCGCCACCAGAAACCGCGCCGTGCTGACATTTTGCCACCACGGCTCGGTCTTCACCTTTTCCGATATCACAGGATAGGGGATCAGCGCGACATCGGGCAATTGGTGCTCGATTTCGGCCATCGCCCGCGGCATGTGCCAGTTCGATGTCACCACGATCAGCGAGTTGAAATTGTGCGAACGCGCCCAGCGCTTGGCTTCCAGCGCATTGCCGAAGGTGTTGAGCGCCGAGCGGTCGAGATCGATGCAGCAGGTGAAGAACTTGGAATAGAGCGGCGTCAGCCGGGCGATCTCGGTGGCGCTGGTAGCGCGGTGCACCCCGGTGATCAACAGCCTCTTGCCGCGCTCCCCCGCCAGCAACTCGATCGCGTCCGGGATGCGCGCCGCCGCCCCGGTCAACGCAACAATGCCGTCGGCGCGGCGATCGACCGGAACTTCCTCACCGGCAATCTGCGCGGCGAAAGCAAAGAAGCCGATGGTCAGCAGCAAGCCGCCCACGACGGCAATCGTCATGGTGAGAAAACCAATCCAGCGGGCAAGACCTGCGAGCATATTAATCAATCATCTCAAGTGTCCGATTGACCGTATGCCGCGATGTGTAGGCGGTGACAATGGCCGTCAGCACGATCTGACACAGGACGCCGATATAGCCGGCCCAGCCGATCGAGAATGAACCGAACAAGGCCGAGGTCTGGTCCCCGCCGGCGGTGCCGCTGAACCAGCCGCTGATCAGGGACAGCAGCAAGAACAGCAGAATGGCGCCGCCGCCGCCAATGGCGCCGCCTTGCAGGCCGAGCAGCAGGAAGTGGCGCTGGAAATTGCCGGCGATGAAGCCGTTCTTGGCGCCGACGAAGTGCAGCACTTCGATCACCGTCTTGTTGGTCGCCATGGCGCCGCGTGTCGCAAAGGTCACAGACAGCACCGTCGCCGCAAACATCAACATCAGCACGCCGATGCCGACGGCGACGGCCGTGCCGGCCATGGCGCGCATGCGATCCATCCAGCCGCGATGATCGTCGAGCGTTGCGCCCGGCGCTTGTTCCGCCAGCGTGCGGCGCAGCTGGCCCATGTCTGGCCGCGCGCCGGAGGCGAAGTTGACCACGATCATGCGCGGTACCGGCAGGTCGTCCAGCTTCAGCCCGCTGCCGAGCCACGGCTCCAGCAGTTTGGCGGATTCTTCCTTGCTGTAGACGCGCACGTCGGCAATGCCGGTGACGCCGCGCACAACAGTCGCCGCCCTCGCGACGGTTGCATCGACATCGCGGCCTTGCGCCGGCAGGACTTGTATTGTGACTTCGCGCGCAACATCGGATTGCCATTCGCTGGCGGCCTGGCTCACCAGCACCACCGCACCGGTAGTCAGCGACGCCAGAAACGTCATGATGGCAACGACGGCAATCAGCGCGCTGCCCGAAATCGAATTGCGCGGTACCAGAGGCGTGTCGTAACGCGGACGCGCCATGCCCTGCATCCGCGTCGGCGCCGTCATTTCCTCTTGCTGTTGCTCGGACATGATAAATCTCAGTCGTAGATGTGCAGCCGGCCGTCATGCAACACGAGACGGCGCGCATCGTACTGATCCATCAGGGCGATATCATGGGTGGCGATCACCACCGACGTTCCGGATTTATTGAGTTCGATGAACAGCCGCAGCAGGCGCTGCGCCAAGGGCGGATCGACATTGCCGGTCGGCTCGTCGGCGAGCAGCAATTGCGGCCGCGCAATGACGGCACGGGCAATCGCCGCGCGCTGCTTTTCGCCGCCGGACAATACCGGTGGCAGCGCCCACATGCGCTCGCCGAGATCGACCCAGCGCAACAGCTCGATCACTTCATCGCGATAGCTTTCTTCCGGCCGGCCCATCACACGCAGAGGCAGCGCGACGTTTTCATATGTGGTCATATGATCAAGCAGGCGGAAATCCTGGAACACGATGCCGATGCGGCGGCGCAGGGTCGCCACTGCGTCCTTCGACAGAGTCGCGACGTCATGACCGAACTGCGTGATCAGCCCGCGCGTCGGCTTCATCGACAGAAACAGCAGCTTCAGCAGCGATGTCTTACCGGCGCCGGACGGCCCGGTGAGAAACTGGAAGGAATGCGGCTCGATACGGAACGAGAGATCGCGCAGCACCTCCGGGCCGAGACCATAACGAAGACCTACGTTCTCGAACCGGACCACGCCGTCGTCTCCGATATTTGTCTTCAGAGCGCCGAGGATATCCCCGGCGCCAGCTTAGTCCCAAACCGGCCCGGATGGCCCCGTGCTGCGGCGACCTTCGGGAAACGCCCAGAATCGCGCATTTACAAGGGATATCACAGTGCCGCCGTCGACATAGGCCCGCATTGAGGCCGGAACGAAGCACCCGGCCAGACTTATGGTGTGGCCGCCCATGGTTTCCAGTCCATTAACGGTCGGCTGGTAGGTTCGAGGCCGGAACACGTCGCCGGTCCAGGTTACCTGTACAAGTCATGCTGATTGTCTGCCCCAATTGTGCGACCTCCTACATGATCGACCCGGCCTCGGTCGGGCCGAACGGTCGCGCCGTGCGTTGCGCGCGCTGCAAGTCGACCTGGTTTGCCGGCGCCAACGCCACCAAGGCGGCGCCCGGCGTTTCGGCCTTTGTCGATGGCGTGATCGCCGAAGCCGAGGCTGAAACCGGCGGAGCCAAGCCAGCGCAAGCTGACAGTCCGCCGCCGCCTTCCATGGAATCCCCGGCGACCGCTGACGAATTCGGCCGCGACGAGCCGGCGCCGCGCAGCGAGCCGGACTTCGACGATGCCAGCCGCAACAGCGATCTCGCGCCGCGCGCCGACGAGCCGCATGAAGAGCATGCCGGCCTGACTATCACGGATGCGCCGTCTCTTGTGCCGCCGCTCGACCATGACACGCACTCGGAAGGCGTCTTCGGCAACGATCCCGAAGAAGCCGACAGCTATATCGCCCGCCGCCAGCGTTTGAAGGAACGGCGCAAGCAAACCAGGCGCACATCGCGCTGGACCGCCATCATCCTCGTTCTGTTTGCAGTCAATGTCGCGCTGATCGGCGCGCGCAGCGAAGTGGTGCGCTATCTGCCGCAGACCGCGTCGCTGTTTGCCGCGGTCGGCCTGCCGGTCAATCTGCGCAATCTGAGATTTGACGACGTCAAGATCAGTAAGGAAACGCAGGACGGCGTCAGCATCCTGATAGTCGAAGGCGTGATCGCGAATACCGCCAGCAAGCCAACCGACGTGCCGCGCCTGCGCTTCTCGGCGCGCAATGCTGCCGGCCAGGAAGTCTACACGTGGACGGCGCTGCCGCGGCGCAGCCTGCTCGGCGTCGGTGAGAATGTTGAATTCCAGAGCCGCCTCGCCGCCCCGCCGCCGGACGCGACCGATGTGATGGTGCGGTTTTTCAATGCGCAGGACGCAGCAAGCGGAAGTAAGTAGTGCTGCTTTATCCCTCCCCGGTTACGGGGAGGGTCGACCGCAAAGCGGTCGGGGTGGGGCGATGCCAAATTGATAGATGACCCCACCCGACCCGCCTTCGCCGCGCTCGGCGGGCCACCCTCCCCTTTCAGGGGAGGGATAAGAAAGATCAAAAATCCTTCAACAGCCGCTCGATATAATCCAGCTCCAGCTGCGGCCGCACGCTTTCGCCAAACCGCTTGCGCAGTTCTTCGAGAATGCGCCGCGCGCGCTGCGCATCGATCTCGCCCGGCACTTTCACCGTCGTGTCGTCGCCATATTCACGGCCACTCATCGGACGGCCGAGCGGATCGGTGCCCTGATCGGCGCGCTGCCGGCCATTGCGGCCCGGCTGGCCGGGACCCGGACCTTGGCCCTGTCCCTGACCTTGCTGTTGCGCCTGTTGCTGCGCCAGACCTTGCGCCCCCTTGCGCATCGCCTCGAGCGCGCGGCCCTGTCCGTCAACGGCGCCATCGGCATCGCCTTCGCCGAGCGCGCCTTCGGCATCGCCCATGGCTTCACCGGCGCCGCCGAGTTCACCCATCTCGTCGCCGCCCTGCTCGCCTTGCTGTCCTTCGCCTTTTTCGCCCTGACCCTTTTCACCCTGCTGGCCCTGGCCGCGCTGCTTCAATTGCTCGAGCAACTTTTGCAACCGGTCCTTCAGCGCCTGCTGGTCCTGCTTCAGGTCGCCCATTTGCTTGTTCGGCCCACGCTGGCCGCGCTGGCGCTGCTGCCGGTTGTCCTGACCTTCCTTGAACGTCTTGTCGCGCAATTGCTGCTGCTTGCGGATCATGTCGGCGAGCTCGTCGAGCGCCGAGTTCATGTCGTCGTCGCCCTGCTCGCCGGGCGCACCCGGACGCGCGGTCTGCAGGTTCTCCATCATCTGCTGCAACTGATCGAGCAACTGCTTGGCGGCATCGCGGTTGCCCGAGCGCGCTTGCTGCTCGAGCCGGTCCAGCATGCTCTTCAAGTCCTGCTGGCTGAGCATGCGCGTATTGTTGTCGAGCGGCCGCGAAAGCGCTTGCGGGTTCTTGCGCATCTCCTCGGCGAGCGCCTGCAGGAACTTGTCCATCGCGGCGCGCAGATTATCCATCAGTTTTTTAAGTTCTTCGTCGCTGGCGCCGCGCTCGAGCGCCTGACGCAACGCATCCTGCGCCTGCCGCAAAGCCTGTTCGGCCTGCGAGACATTGCCGTCTTCGATCTGCAAGGCCATGTGCCACAGCCGCGCCACGACATCGCGCAACGAGTCGTCGCTCTTGGCATTGCGCAGATCGAAATACACCGAGCGCAGGCCGAGATAGATGCCGGCCTCCGGCGTGAAGCGTTCCGGCGCCAAAGCCAGCACGTCGAGCGCGTCGAGCACCAAAGGCTTCTCATTGGCATCGAGCGCGAGGATGCGGCGCTGTTCGATCAGCGCACGCGCCAAAGGCTTGACGAAGATGCGCTGCGGCAAGGTCACTTCAGACGCTTCGCTGCGGCCTTCATTGCCGGCTTCATCGCGCGCCGTCAGCGTCATCATGACGGTGCCGCCGGCGAGCGGATGCTCGGTCAAATCATGCGTTGTCTGCGCAACGCCGGCGCGGGCGCGCGCCTGCGGCAAGGTCAGCGCAAAGTCCGGCGAGGTGTAAAGCGGGCGGCGCTCTTTCGCGGCCTGCGGCTGATCCTTGATCGCGAAGATCGCCTTGGCTTCCACGACGCCATAGTCGTCATCCATGCGGTAGTCGAGCCGCAACGCGCCGCGTGCCTGACGTTCCGGCTCCTTGACCAGCGAAATGTTCGGCGTGCGATCCGGAATGGCGCTGAAGGTCCACACCGGGCTGGTGCGGCCAACGCCGTTCAGGGTCAGCGAGCCGTCGGTCTTGAGGACGAAGCGGCGCTCCTCGGTGCCCGCGGGCGCCGGCGCCTTGGCATCGGCCGGTGCTTCTTCGAGGCCGCCGACGCGGACGATGTCGAAGGTCACTTTGCCGGTGGCGCGGATCACGACCTGGCTGCCGGCCGGTACGGAGACAGGCTCGGCGGCATTCTGCGCGGTGTCACCCGGACGCAAGCCCGGCAGCATCACCGGCGGACGGCCGGTATAAAGCGGCGGCGTCACCCAGGCATCGACACGGAAATTGGCCGGCGTCACCACACCGCGCCAGTCGAAAGCGGCGGTGATGCGGCTTGTGCGTTCGCCGCTGGCGGCAAAGAAGCTGGCAACGACGAGAATGAGGGTCAGCGCGCGAAGCGCCATCGGGTCGCGGATCGAGAGTCTTGGCTGCGGCCAGCCGGCCTTCAAATTTCGCGCCGACAGCAATGCGCGCTCGACATGGGCGCGCCACAGCGCCTGCGCCACCGGGTCGTCGCGGTTGGCTGCCATGGCGTCGGAAACAGCGGTCGCCGGGCGGTGCGTCTCGCCGCTGACGCTATCGAGGCGGCGTAGGCCCTCGCTATCGTTCGGCAAGCGCAACCGGAAAAGCGGGATTGCCGAGGCGATCAGGACCAGCGCAAGAATGACGAGGGCGATGGCTCGGGCGAGCGGCGGCAGCACGATCCAGAGACCAGCCCAGGACACAGCAAGGAACAGGCCGATGGCGACGAGGATCGAGGCCAGAGCCGGCCAGAACCGCTCCCAGAACAGGGAGGATCGGGCGCGCTTGAGCGCGCGCGCCAGAATGAGCCTGGGCGAGTGCGGCTTGTCGGAACCCTGGTCGTTCAAATCGTCCAAAAGCGGCTCCGCTTTTCGGGCTTTAAGAGAATCTCGCCGAACCCGACGCTAACACAGGCAAGTGGGAGAGCAATTCCCAGGCCACGTCACTTCCGCGGCATCGGGCCGGCCCGCGGGTCAATCGAGCCAAGTTAATGGGTCAACTTCAAGGCGGGTGGTGCTGGGCCACCCCTCGATGGCAACCTCGCGCGAGCCGCAATCTCCGTTCGTCCCCGCGAAAGCGGGGGCCCAGCGCTATCTTCTTGGAAGTACTGGGTCCCCGCTTTCGCGGGGACGAACGGTTATTGGCGCATTGCGCCTGAAATCAAATCAAAGCCAGCCGGGCAACCGGTCCAGCGCGATCAGCTCGTCGGCATCGACGCGTGGCCGCACCACCGCCCATTCGGCGCCGTTCACCAGCACCTCCGGCACGAGGGCCCGGGTGTTATAGGTACCCGCCTGCACCGCGCCATACGCGCCGGCGGTCATCACCGCCAGCAGCGCGCCGTCCCTGGGTTCCGCCATGTCGCGGTCCTTGGCCAGGAAGTCGCCGCTCTCGCAGACCGGGCCGACGACATCGGCCTTGATGCGGGGCGCGGTCCCGCGATCCTCATCGACCGGCAGGACCGCGTGATAGGCCTCATATAAAGTCGGGCGGATCAGATCGTTCATCGCCGCATCGACCACCACGAAGTTCTTGGCTTCGCCGTGCTTCATGAACAGAACGCGCGTGACAAGGATGCCTGCATTGCCGACCAGCAGACGGCCCGGCTCGAAGATCAAACGGCAACCGAGATCGCGCGTCGCCTTCTTGACCACCGCGGCATAGGCGTCCGGCGACGGCGGCGGTTCATTGTCGTCGCGATAGGGAATACCGAGACCACCGCCGAAATCGACATGACTGATCGTGTGGCCATCGGCGCGCAGTTCGCGCACGAAGTCGGCCAGCAGCGCGAAGGCATTGCCGAACGGCTCCAGATCCGTGATCTGGCTGCCAATATGCATATCGACACCGGCGACCTTGATGCCGGGCAGCTTGGAAGCGCGGGCATAGACATGACGCGCCGTGCTGATCGGAATGCCGAACTTGTTCTCGGCCTTTCCCGTCGCAATCTTGTGGTGCGTCTTGGCGTCGACATCAGGATTAACGCGGAACGAGACATGCGCGGTGCGGCCCTTGGACGCGGCAATCTGCGACAGCAGTTCGAGCTCCGGCTCGCTCTCAATATTGATGCAGAGGATGTTCTCGTCGATGGCCAGCGCCAGCTCGCGCGCGGTCTTTCCCAGGCCGGAGAACATGATCTTTTCGGCGGGAATACCGGCGGCTACGGCGCGCTTGAGTTCGCCTTCGGACACGACATCGGCGCCGGCGCCCAATTTGGCGAAGGTCTTGATGACCGCCTGGTTGGAATTCGCCTTCATGGCGTAGCAGACCAGCGCATCGACATCGGCAAAGGCTTGCGCGAACACCTTGTAGTGGCGCTCCAGCGTCGCGGTCGAATAGCAATAGAACGGCGTGCCGACCGCCTCGGCGAGGTCGATCAGGTTCACGGCCTCGGCATGCAGGACGCCGCCGCGATAATCAAAGTGATGCATGGGGCGCGCTCAGTTGAGCAGGACGTCGAGCGGAATTCGTTTCTGCGGACCCTTCGGCGCCCGCGGCTGACCGTCCTGGCCGACGCCGGGATTGCCGTTCAGGTCCTCGCCGCCGATCGGGATCTGGCGGCCGTTCGAACTCATATCCACCAGGTCCGGCTGCGCGACACCATCGAGCGAGGCGCCCGGCGGCGGATCCAGCGGACCTTTACGGCCGCACGCGGTCAAACCGAGCGACAGGGCCAGCACGCCGATCGTGGCGAGACGGTAGAGCGGAAGAACGCGGGATGAGGGCAAGCGGTGAATCTCCTGGATCGGCTTCCACCTTAGCAAAGCCGGGATAAAAGGCGAAATCAGGTCTCGTCCGGACCGGAGCGCCGGCTCGGCAACCGCCGGTCCGGGGCTTCAATGCCATGCAGGCGCTCGCGCTGGGCTTCCAGCCAGGTCAGCCGTTTAAAGGCGTCCTTGCGCAAGTTGGAGTTGGTGGCGCGGTCCAGCCGCCACTCGGCGCCCTCGATCAGCAATTCGAGCTGCGCCAGCGAAAGCTTTGCCGCCTCGGCTTCGGTGTTGGCGCCGCCTTTCAGACGGCCCATTTTTGGTTCCTGGGCCTTCACGGGACGGAATGGCCCAGTTTCTTCAGCCAGCGCTTGGCCTGCGTCTTGACGTTCTTCGGCGCGGTGCCGCCGAAGCTGACGCGGCTCTTCACCGACTTGTCGACCGAAAGGACGTTGAAGACGTCATCGGTAATGGTCGCCTCGATCGCCTGCATGTCGGCGAGCGACAGCTTGTGCAGCGCGACGCCATCAGCCGCCGCCTTGGCGACGATGCGGCCGGTAATGTGATGCGCATCGCGGAACGGGATTTTCAAGGTCCGCACCAGCCAGTCAGCAAGGTCGGTGGCGGTGGCATAGCCCTCGCCGGCCGCCTTCTTCATCTTGGTCGCGTCGGGCGTGAGATCGCCGACCATGCCGGTCATCGCCGCAATCGACAGCGACAGCGCGGACAAAGCGTCCATGACGCCTTCCTTGTCCTCCTGCATGTCCTTGGCATAGGCCAGCGGCAAGCCCTTCATGACAATCAGAATGCCGTTGAGCGCACCTATGATGCGGCCGGTCTTGCCGCGCACAAGTTCGGCGGCGTCCGGATTGCGCTTCTGCGGCATGATCGATGAGCCGGTGGTGAACTTGTCGCTCAGCTTGACCAGGCCGACCAAAGGCGAGGTCCACATCACGATCTCTTCGGCAAAGCGCGACAAGTGCACCGAGGCAATCGACGCCGCTGCCAAAGTCTCCATGGCGAAGTCGCGGTCCGACACGGCATCGAGCGAATTGGCCGCAGGCCGGTCGAAGCCGAGCGCCTTGGCGGTCATGTCGCGATCGAGCGGAAACGACGTGCCGGCCAGCGCCGCCGAGCCGAGCGGCATTTCGTTCAGCCGCTTGCGTGCGTCGGCGAAGCGGCCGCGGTCGCGCGCCGTCATCTCGACATAGGCGAGAAGATGATGACCGAAGGTCACCGGCTGCGCGGTTTGCAAATGGGTGAAGCCCGGCATCACCGTGCCGGCGTGCTCAAGCGCCTTGGTGGCGAGCGCGAGCTGATAAGCGGCGAGCGCGGCGTCGATCGTATCGATGGAGTCACGCATCCATAGCCGGAAGTCGGTCGCGACCTGATCGTTGCGCGAGCGCGCGGTGTGCAGTCGACCCGCCGAGGGGCCGATGATCTCGGTCAGACGGCTTTCGACATTCATGTGAATGTCCTCGAGCGCGCGCTTGAAGGTGAATTTGCCGCCCTCGATTTCTGACAGGATCGTGTCTAGACCGTGTGCGATGTTTTTCGCATCGTCCGCCGCAATGATGCCTTGCTTGCCCAGCATGTCGGCATGCGCCTTGGACGCGGCGATGTCCTGCCGGTACAAGTGCCGGTCGAAGTCGATGGAGGCGTTGATTTCCTCCATGATGGCGTCGGGACCGGTCTCAAAACGGCCGCCCCACATCTTGTTGCTCATCGTGTCGCTCTCACGCCGTTCTGACCCAAGGTTTCTCTGCGCATGACCGAAAGCCCACCCCGCACCCGCGCCGTCAAACGGCTCATTCTCGTCTTGGCCGGCGGGCTGGCCGGCGTGGCCGTCGGTCTGGCCGGGGTATACGGGATTGCCACCCTTGCAGGCAATCTGTTCGGCGGAGCAGACAAAACGGCTTCGGTTTGCCGCCCGGCGGTCGATCTGGCGGCGAAAATCGCCCCGTTCGCGCGCGGCGAAGTCGCCGCCGTAACGGTCGCCAAGAACCCGCTGCAGCTCCCCAACCTCGCCTTCCAGGATGCCTCCGGCAAGGCGCTGACCCTGGACGCCTTCCGCGGCCGGACCGTGCTGGTCAATCTGTGGGCGACCTGGTGCGTGCCGTGCCGCCAGGAAATGCCGGCGCTCGAGGCGCTGGAGAAGAAGCTTGGCAGCCCGAATTTCGAGGTGGTGACGATCAATATCGACACCCGCGACGCCGAGAAGCCGAAGACCTGGCTCAAGGAGGTCGGCATTACGGGTCTCAAATATTACGCCGATCCAAACGCCAAGACCTTCCAGGACCTGAAGTCGGTCGGTCGCGCCTTCGGCATGCCGACGACGCTGCTGGTCGATCCGCAAGGCTGCGAGATCGGCACCATTGCCGGCCCGGCCGAATGGGCAAGCGACGATGCGGTCAAGCTGGTCGAAGCCGCGCTGGCGAAATAGCCGCGTCCGCATTAGCGTGACGCGGGGGCGCCATGGCTGATTTCACCAACGCATTTCTGCTGGTCTATGCCGGTCTGTTTCCGATCATCAATCCGATCGGCGGCGCGCCGATCTTTCTCGGCCTGACCGCAGGCTCGACCGATGCCGAGCGTCAGGCCTTGGCCAGCCGCATTGCCATCAATAGCACCCTGTTGCTGATCGGCTCGATGTTCGTCGGCTCACACCTGCTGGTGTTCTTCGGCATCACGCTGCCGGTGGTGCGCATCGCTGGCGGTCTGGTGCTGATCGCCTTCGCCTGGAATCTGCTGCATAGCGGCACCAATTCGGAAGACCAGCGCGCCGCCGGCGCGGCGCCGCGCACGGCGATCGATTCATTTTATCCGCTGACCATGCCGCTCACCGTCGGCCCCGGCTCGATCTCGGTTGCCATTGCGCTCGGCAGTCAGCGGCCGGTGGCAACAAACGATTGGGCGCAACTGACCTTGCTCGCCGGTTCGGCGATTGCCGGCATCATCGCCGTCGCGATCACGATCTATGTTTGTTACCGCTTCGCCGACCGCATCATCGCATTGCTCGGCAGGAGCGGTACCAATGTCGTGGTGCGGCTGTCAGCCTTCATCCTGCTGTGCATCGGCATTCAGATTTTGTGGAACGGCTACAGCGTGCTCGCGCACATCACGCCGTGATGTTTACGTTCTGACCGACGCCCGTGCCGGTGTTGGCAAGGCTCTGAAGGTTCTTCTGGGCGGATTCCAGCACCTGCGCGATCGCGCTTTCCGACGCCGCGTTCATCTTCAGCATCTTGGCAGCCATGGTGGTCTGCGTCTGGCTGGCCTGCGATGAGGCAAAGGCGGATGCGATCGAGGAAATGTCCATTATGCCACCATGTTGACGCGCGACTGCACCGCGGCGATGCGGGATGATGCGGCGTCGATCTGCTTGTTGCGCGCTTCCATTGCGGCATCTTTCATATCGTTGACACGATTGACGCCGGCCTGTGCCGCATTCGTCGCTTCGCCGCTGACGCGGTTGATCTGCGCCTGCGCCAGCGCGCTGGTGATGCTGCTCAACCGGGACTGCATGGAGTTCAGCTGCTGCGCCATTCCGGCGCGCTTCGCCTGCAGCTTCTGCAACTGCGTCTGCTGCCCGATACCGGCGGGGCCGACCTTGGCCGCTATGGAACGAAATCCAACCATCAACACGTCCCTTGTCCCAGCCGAGACGCTAGGCGTGCAGGGTTAACCGACCTTTACCTCCGCTCCCCGCTGCGGCCCCTTGACGCGCGCGCCCGGACGCCTATACTTAACCACATGGTTTACTATTCAGCCTCGCCACTCGACCGCACCTTCGCCGCCTTGTCGGACCCCACCCGACGGGCCCTGCTCGCGCGCATGAGCGAGACCGAGGCGATCTCGGTCAGCGAACTGGCTGAGCCCTTCGCCATGTCGCTGCCGGCGATCATGAAGCACCTCGATGTGCTGGCCGGCGCCGGCCTGGTGGCGCGGGAAAAAACCGGCCGCACCGTGTCCTGCCGACTGGAGGCCGGGCCCATGCAGGAAGCCAATGAATGGCTGACGCGCTACGCGCGCTTCTGGAACCAACGCCTCGATCAACTCGCCGCTTTCCTGGAGGAAGACGAATGTCCGACACCCTCACTAAGCCAAGCCTCACCATCAAGCGGCGCTTCAAAGCCGCGCCCGCCAAAGTCTACGCCGCCTGGACCGACCCGGAAAAAATGAGCCGCTGGCTCGGGCCCGGCGACGTCAAACGCGTCGAGGCCAAGACCGACCTGCGCGTCGGCGGCCGCTATTCCATCCGCATGGTGATGGCGGACGACGAGCACAATGCGCTGGGCGTCTATCGCGAGATCGTGCCGAACGAGAAGCTCGTCTTTACCTGGGCGTGGAAATCGACGCCGGAGCGCGAGTCGCTGGTCACCGTGACCATCGTGCCCGATGGCGACGGCAGCCTCATGACGCTGCATCACGAACAGTTCTTCGACGAAGCCGCGCGCGACAACCACAACAAGGGTTGGACTGAAATTGTCGAGCGTCTGGCCGCACTGGTGGAGGCGTAAATGTCACATGCTGTTGTTTCACAGAGCGAATGGCTGGAGGCGCGCAAGGGGCTGCTGGCCAAGGAAAAGGAATTCACCCAGGCGCGCGAGGCGTTGGCCGCGCAACGCCGCGACCTGCCCTGGGTGAAGATCGACAAGCCCTATGTGTTCGACGGTGAGAGCGGCCGTGAAAGCCTGAGTGAGCTGTTCGCCGGCAGGAGCCAGCTCATTGTCTATCACTTTATGCTGGCGCCCGGCTGGGGCGAAGGCTGCAAGAGCTGCTCTTATCTTGCCGATCATTTCGACGGCGCCATCCCGCATCTGGCGGAACGCGATGTCACCTTCGTTGTGATCTCGCGCGCGCCTCTGGCCGAGATCGACGCCTATAAGCAGCGCATGGGCTGGAAATTCAAATGGCTGTCGTCGAACGGCAATGACTTCAATAGCGACTTCAAAGTGTCATTCCCGGAAGATCAGGTCGGCCAGGAAGGCATTTATAATTTCGGCACGACTAAGGTCTATGGCGACGAGATGCCGGGCATCAGCGTGTTGACGCGCAACAAGGCCGGCGAAGTTTTCCGCACCTATTCGGCTTATGCCCGCGGCCTCGACAACATGATCGGCACCTATCAGTTTCTCGATCTGGTGCCGAAGGGACGTGACGAGGACGGCTTGCCGTTCACCATGTCATGGGTGAAGCGGCATGATGAGTATGAGCAAGCCGTTATCGCCGCCAAGTCCTGCTGCGGCTGACGCGTTTCCCGGGCGCAGCGCAGCACATCTTTTTGGTGCGCTGCAGACCCGGGATCCCGGTTGTTTTATTGTAATGTGCAGGAAGTAACCGGGGTCCCGGATCTGCGCAGCAATACTTTGTATTGCAGCGCGTCCGGGACACAAGAGTGGGGAACACACCATGCCGCTTACAATCACCGCGCTCTACGCCGCGATCCTGGCGCTGATCATTGTTGCGCTCGGCATCAACGTCACAGTGCATCGCATGAAGCTTAAGGTCTCGCTGGGCGATGGCGGCAATCCCGTCATGCTGCGCGTGATCCGCATGCACGCCAATGCCGTCGAATATCTGCCGCTCGCGCTTGTCTTGATGGCACTCTATGAACTCAATGGCGGCTTGCGCTGGCCCTTGCATGCCGTGGGCATCGCCCTGATCACCGGCCGCATCATCCAGAGCTGGGCGATGTTGAGCGACAGTCCAATGCCCAAGTCCGGCCGCGGCATCGGCCAGCTGCTGACATGGGGATCGCTTGTTGCGCTGGCGCTGTTGAACTTGGCGAAGGTGATTTAGCGGCCCGCTCATCCCCCCTCCCCGTCACCCTGAGGTGCGAGGCCGATGGGCCGAGCCTCGAAGGGCGACGGCCGCCGCACTCGGGCCGTCGTCCTTCGAGGCGCGCAAGAGCGCGCACCTCAGGATGACGGGTTATAAAATGGAGCGCGTCGCTAAAAAATAATCAGCGCGTCGGGACCGGCTTGTCGCCGCGGTAGTCGTAAAAGCCGCGCTTTGTCTTGCGGCCGAGCCAGCCGGCTTCAACATATTTCACCAGCAGCGGGCAAGGCCGGTACTTCGAATCGGCGAGGCCTTCGTGCAGCACCTGCATCACTGACAAACACGTGTCGAGGCCGATGAAGTCGGCGAGCTCAAGCGGGCCCATCGGATGATGCGCGCCGAGGCGCATGGCGGTGTCGATGGCTTCGACATTGCCGACGCCTTCGTACAAAGTGTAGATCGCCTCGTTGATCATCGGCAGCAGAATGCGGTTGACGATAAAGGCCGGGAAATCCTCCGAGACGGCGATCTGCTTGCCTAGCTTGCGCACGAACACCTTGCTCGATTCAAACGTCGCGTCGTCCGTGGCAATGCCGCGAATGACTTCGACCAGCTCCATCAGCGGCACCGGATTCATGAAATGGATGCCGATGAAGCGCTCCGGACGATCGGTCGATGACGCCAGACGCGTGATCGAGATCGACGAGGTGTTGGTGGCGATGATGGCTTCCGGCTTCAGCGAGGCGCAGAGATCAGAGAAAATCTTGCGCTTGGCTTCTTCCTTTTCGATGGCCGACTCGATCACAAGATCGCAGGCCGCCAGATCGTCGTATTTCTCGCCCGCCTTGATGCGCGACAGGCCGGCCTTGCGGTCTTCTTCGGTGATGGTCTTCTTGGCAACCTGCTTGGCCATGTTGCCATTGATGGTGGCAAGCGCCTGCTTGATGCGATCCGGCGCGAGGTCGTTCAACACCACGTTGAACCCGGCCAGCGCGCAAACGTGCGCGATGCCGCCGCCCATCTGGCCGGCGCCGACCACGCCAATCGTCTGAATATCTGCCGCCATCATCTGATCCAATCAAAACTGCTTCGCGGCTCTTTTACGCCGAACCGCAAGACGGCGCCACTGGGGCGCCGCCGGTTAATTCACGGGCCGGTTACTTGCCGATCTTGCCCAGTTCGGTCACCAGTTCGGGCAAGATCGTATAGAGATCGCCGACCAGGCCGTAATCGGCGACCGCGAAGATCGGCGCCTCTTCGTCCTTGTTGATCGCGACGATCACCTTGGAGTCCTTCATTCCGGCGAGATGCTGAATGGCGCCGGAAATGCCGACCGCAATGTAGAGATCGGGCGCGACCACCTTGCCGGTCTGGCCAACCTGCCAGTCGTTCGGCGCGTAGCCGGCGTCGACCGCCGCGCGTGACGCGCCCATCGCCGCACCAAGTTTGTCGGCCACCGGCTCGATATATTTGGTGAAGTTCTCGCGGTTCTGCATGGCGCGGCCGCCGGAGATGTTGTTCTTGGCCGAGGTCAGTTCGGGACGATCCGACTTCGACAGTTCCTCACCAACGAAGGACGACAGCGCCGGATCGGCAGCGGCCGTGGCATTCTCGACCGGAGCCGAACCACCGGCGCCGGTGGCCTGGAAGGTCGAGGTACGGACCGTGATGACTTTCTTGGGATCAAGCGACTTCACGGTCTGGATCGCATTGCCGGCATAGATCGGCCGCTCGAACGTGTCCGGCGAAACGACCTTGATGATTTCCGAAATCTGCATGACGTCGAGCAATGCGGCAACGCGCGGCATGACGTTTTTGCCGCTGGTCGTGGCAGGGGCGACGATATTGTCGTAGCTGCCGGCGAGCGACACAATCAGCGCCGCCAGCGGCTCGGCAAGGAAGTGTTCGTAGGGCGCGGCGTCGGCGAGCAGCACCTTGGCGACGCCATCGAGCGTGGCTGCGGCATCGGCGGCAGCCTTGGCGTCCTTGCCGGCGACGAGGATATGAACATCGCCACCGAGAGCCTTGGCAGCGGTGAGCGCCTTGGCGGTGGCGTCCTTGAGCGACTTGTTGTCGTGCTCGGCGAGAAGAAGCGTGGCCATGTTAAATTACTCCCGCTTCGTCTTTAAGTTTGGCAACGAGCTCGGCAACCGAACCCACCTTGACGCCGGACTTGCGGCCGGACGGCTCGCTGGTCTTGACGATTTCAAGGCGCGGCTTGGTGTCGACGCCGTAGTCGGCCGCGGTCTTTTCCTCGATCGGCTTTTTCTTCGCCTTCATGATGTTCGGCAGCGAGGCGTAGCGCGGCTCGTTCAAACGCAAGTCGGTCGTGACAATGACCGGCGCCTTAAGCTTCACCGTCTGCAAGCCGCCGTCGACTTCGCGCGTCACCGAGACGCTGTCGCCATCAATGGCGATCTTCGAGGCAAAGGTGCCCTGCGCCCAGCCGAGCAATGCGGCGAGCATCTGGCCGGTCTGATTTGAATCGTCGTCGATCGCCTGCTTGCCGAGAATGACGAGGCCGGGCGTTTCCGCCTCGACAATGCCCTTGAGGATCTTGGCAACCGCAAGCGGCTCAACGACGCCGTCGGCTTTCACCAGGATGCCGCGGTCGGCGCCCATGGCGAGCGCGGTGCGGATGGTTTCCGAAGCCTGCTGCGGTCCGATCGAGACAACGACGATCTCGGTGGCCTTGCCGGCTTCCTTCAGACGGATCGCCTCTTCGACGGCGATTTCGTCGAAGGGATTCATCGACATCTTGATGTTGGCGAGTTCAACGCCGGAACCGTCGGCCTTGACGCGGATTTTGACGTTGTAATCGACGACCCGTTTGACGGGCACCAGGATTTTCATGGTCTGAATCTGCTCCTCGGGCCAAAAAGCCCATATTCGGGGCCCGTAATATTGATGCGGCGCACCCTAATAGCCGCCCTATTCGGGGTCAACGCCGGGCAACTATGCGCGCGGCGCCCTAACGGCTCAGCGCGCGCTGGACGAAATCACACGCAGCCGCCGGCGCGCGCTGCAACATGAACACCCTGTCGGCGGCGCCGAACTCGCGCATGACCGGCTTATCTCGGCTCGCCTGTTTCACCATCATCAGGTCGTCCTGAAGATAGACCATCAAGGTATCGGCATCCTTGCCGCGGTCGACGATGAGGTAGCCGCCCTCTTCCGCGCTCAATGTGTCGAAGACATCCGGTATCGCCGCCATCATGCAACCGCCGCCGGTGTCCTTCCTGAATTCCTTGACCAGCGGCCGGCCGGACGTATCGACATTTACCTCCCGGATCCAGCGGCAGCCGCCTTGCGCGAACCAGGGCAGCGCATCGCCCTTGCGAATGAGGCCAAGCCCGACGCCGAGACCCAGAATGGGCGGCGTGCCTTCCGGCTTGTCGTAGGAAAAACGCACCGCCATCGACATCGTCGTCTGCTTCGGATTCTTGCGCAGATGCGCGGCGTCATAGACGCGGGTGAAGCAGGCGCTGGTATCAGCCTTGGGCGGAATGAGTTCGTCGAGCGGGCTCGCCGCCTGCGCGATGCTGAGGGTCGCCAACAACACGAAAGGTGCGAGGGCGATGTTCATGACGGTGCTACCGGTTTTGCCCCGGCGCCCACAGCACGTCGCCGGCGCCTTTGTCATTGGCATAGCGGCCGGCAACGAACAGGTAGTCGGACAGCCGGTTGACGTATTTCAGCGACGGCGGGGACACTTCCTCGCCGGGCTGGTCCATCAGTTCGACCATGATGCGCTCGGCGCGGCGGCAGACCGTGCGCGCCAGATGCATATAGGCGGAAGCCGCACTGCCGCCCGGCAGGATGAAAGATTTCAGAGGCGCGAGGCCGGCATTGAGTCGGTCGATCTCGCCCTCGAGCCAGGCGACCTGGGTGTCGGTCACGGTCAGGCGGGCGCCGCCGGGGCCTTTTTCCGACAGGCAGAGGTCGGCCTCGACGTCGAACAGATCGTTCTGGATGCGGCCGAGGGCCTTATCGAGTTCGGGGTCGCCGGAAGTGTGCAGCCGCACCAGGCCCATGATCGCATTGACCTCGTCGAGCGTGCCGTAGGCATCGACCCGCAGGTCATATTTCTTTCGCCGCGCGCCGGAGCCGAGCGCGGTCGTGCCGTCGTCGCCGGTGCGGGTGTAGATGCGATTGAGGGTTACCATTTTAGCCCTTCATCACCCAGACCGCGATCATGATGATGATGATCGCCACGAACTGCAAAAGCACCCGCAACCGCATCAGCTTTTGCGAGCGGTTCGGTGAGCCGCCGCGCATCATGTTGACGAGGCCGAGCAGCAGGACGATCGCGACCGCGCCAATCGCGATTGGCACGAGATAGGTGGAGAACAGGTTTGCCATGGCAGCCTAATAGCACCGTCCGGTGGGCCCGGCCAACGGGCAGCCAAGGTACCCCCTTGGACATAACAGCATACCTGCGGGACTCGCCATCAGGTTGCATTTTTGCTAAATGCGATTGTGGGGTGGGCATAGCGAGTATCAGCTATGGCGGTTGGGGTGCGCACGAGAGCGGGGCTGAGCCGCTCCTGGAGGGTGTTGGGCGCTGCTATAGGCAGCCCATCGATCGACCCGTCGCGCGACGCGCCGTTCCTTGAGGACATACACGGCTTTCCCGAAATCAACTGCGTGCGCGGCCGGCTTTCCAGCCGGGTCATCGCGGCCGCCGAACTGCGCGCCGAGCGGCTCGGCACCGGCGCCGACCGCGTTCTGATTGCGGCCGGCGCGCTCGACGAAGAAACCTATTTGCGGGCGTTGTGCAACAGCACCGGCGTGGTGTTCGAGCCGCTCGATGGAATGCCGCGCGCGCAATGTCCGCTGGATGACGGGCGACTGATCGACGCAGCCGCAAACGGGCTGTTACCGCTCGTAGCCGAGGGCGGTCTTGTATTTGTTGTCGCGCCGCGCGGGCTCGCTGTGCGCAAGCTGCTCGGCATGATCGAGGAGACGCCGGCGTCCGCCACGCGCTTCCGCTTTACCTCAGCCGAACGCTTCAATCGCTTCGTCATGCGATGCGCCGGCAAGCAGCTCGCCGACAATGCGTCCGATGCGCTGAAGCAAAAGTGGCCGGCGCTCGCCGCCGCATCGCCGTACAATCTCGGCAAGATCTTCATTCTGACGCCAGTCCTGCTGACGATCGCCGCGGCTTTCTATAGTGCACCAGACGGGACAGCACGCTTCTTCGAGATTCTGCTAGCCGCGATCTTCGTCGCCTGGCTGGCGCTGCGGATCACCGGCGCTTTGGTGCGCCGTCCGGTGACGGCGCGCATCGTCGCCGGGCGCGACGAGGAACTGCCGGTCTACACCATCATTTGCGCGCTCTATCAGGAGGCGTCGTCGGTGGATGGATTGCTGTCGGCGGCCAAGCGGCTCGACTATCCGCCGGAAAAACTCGACATCATCCTCGCGGTCGAAGCCGACGACACGGAAACACGCGCCGCCATCGCCGCGAACAGAACTGGCCTGCCGGTCACGGTCATTCCAGCGCCGCCGATCGGGCCGCGCACCAAACCCAAAGCACTGAACGTGGCGCTGCCCTTCGCACGCGGTACGTTCACCGTCGTTTATGATGCGGAAGACAGGCCGGAGCCCGATCAATTGCGGTGCGCCTTGCAGGCATTCCGCGACAACGGCGACGACCTCGCCTGCGTGCAGGCGCGCCTGTGCATCGACAACACCGATGACAGCCTGATCGCGCGCTACTTTACCGCCGAATATGCCGGACAGTTCGATGTTTTCCTGCCCGGCCTGACAGCGCTGCAACTGCCCTTGCCGCTCGGCGGCTCGTCGAACCATTTTCATACTGCCACCTTGCGCAAGATCGGTGGCTGGGATGCCCACAACGTCACCGAGGACGCCGATCTCGGCATGCGGCTGGCGCGCTTCGGCTATCGCGCCGACGTCATCGACTCGACGACCTATGAAGAAGCACCGGCTGACTTCCGGCCCTGGCTCAAGCAACGCACGCGCTGGTTCAAAGGCTGGATGCAGACGTGGCTGGTGCATATGCGCGAGCCTGTGAAGATGTTTCAAGACCTCGGCTTAACCGGTTTTCTCGTTTTCCAACTGATGGTCGGCGGCAATGCTTTGGCGGCGCTGGTGCATCCGCTGTTCATGGCCGGGCTGATTTACATGCTGGCGCAAGGCCGCGGCATTGTCGGCGAGACAACGACACTCGCTGTTCTCGGCGCACTGTATGGCATGACGGCCATCATCGGTTATCTGACGTCGGCATGGATCAGCTGGCTCGGGCTGCGCCGCCGCGGGCTAGCATCCGCTGGATGGGTCCTGCTGCTCACGCCCATCTATTGGCTGATGCTGTCGATCGCGGGATGGCGCGCACTCTTTCAATTATTTTTCGCGCCCTACGCCTGGGAAAAAACCACGCACGGCCTGGCCAAGACGTCGCATCGCGCTGATCGCACAACGCGCGCGTTGTTCAACCTCGAACGTGAACTCACCGGCATGAAACAGCGCGGTGAATTGCCGGAGGTGAACGAAGCTACAAATACTTCCGCAGTTCAGCCGCAGCTTCGGCGGGCGTCCGCTTGAGATTGAACGGCGCGACGAAGCGGCCCTGCTTGTCCATCAAATAGACCAGCGCCGTGTGGTCCATGCTGTAGTCGTCCTTGTCCTTGTCGCTTGGGACCTTCTTGGAATAGACGCGATAGGCCTTTTCGACCGCATCGATGGCCGCGCGGTCGCCGGTGGCGGCGCGCACACGCGGATCGAAACTCAACAGATAATCTTTCAGCTTGGCCGCGGTGTCGCGCTCCGGATCGACGGTGATGAACAAAGCTGATGTCTTGTCGGCGTCCTTGCCGAGCGAGCGCATCAGTTCCGACACTTCGAACAAAGTGGTCGGGCAGACATCGGGACAATGCGTGAAGCCGAAGAACACCAGGAACGGCTTGCCCTTCATGTCCTGGTCTGTGATCGGCTTGCCATCTTGGTCGATCAACTGGAACGGACCGCCAATAGCAGAAGCGCCCGGTGCGCTATTACCACTGCCCATGTTGCCGGTGGCGACCAGGAAGACGCCGAGAAAAATCACCAGCCCGGACAGAAAGGCGGCAACGACCAGGAGGATATGAGTAGCGCGCGCTGTCATGGCGATTGGAAACCTGAAGTTAGAAGCACGCCATCCAGCCGGTGCGCAGTATTTCAAAGAAAACCGTGGTTCCGAGATAGGCCCAAAGCGCGATTGCGGCGGCAAACAACAGGCCAACACCGAGCGCGGTCAGTAAAACTGGCCACGGCAAGGTCGTTGTTGAAACTGTCGCCGGCATTGCTGCGCTTTCAGGTCCATTTTCGGAACCAGAATACGGCCCGGTTCCAGGCCACCCGATTCACATAAGTCGCCCCGGCAGCCAAGGCAACATGCTTCCCTCGCCCTGCGACAAATGCGGCGGCATTAACCATGTTCCCACCGGCAAGCCTATAAATCCGGGCATTTTCGGAGTTGCGTTGACTCAAAAGGTTAAAGCCGCAATGAATAAATCTTAAGGCATCAAAGAACGTCGATATGGAGCACGTCATGCGTACCGCTTTGGCATTAGTTGCCGCGATTTCACTGTCAGTCGCCGGCACTGCCGCGCTGGCTCAGAGCCCGCAAAGCACGGGCTCGATTCCTCCCGCCGCGACAACGCCGGCAAAATGCGAAAACCCGAACGCACTGGGCGTTGCGCGCGTGGTCGAGATCGACACCACCGGTGGCCCGGGCTTCGGCTTCGAGCACTTCAAGGCTTATGACTTCCTGCAGGACAAGGAAGTCGTGCTGACTTTCGATGACGGTCCGTGGCCGGCGCACACCGCTGCCGTGCTGAAGGCGCTGTCCGACCAGTGCACCAAGGCCTTGTTCTTCACGATCGGCAAGCACGCCGGTTGGCATCCTGAAATTTTGAAGCGTGTTGTTGCCGCCGGTCACACCGTCGGTACCCATACCTGGTCGCACAAGGACC
Organism: Pseudolabrys sp.; assembly: GCA_030655215.1. GTDB lineage: Bacteria > Pseudomonadota > Alphaproteobacteria > Rhizobiales > Xanthobacteraceae > Pseudolabrys. The sequence continues at coordinate 39,358 of JAURVZ010000048.1, forward strand.
TGTCGCGCCTGACGGACGATGAAGCCAAGGCGGAAATCGAAAAGGGCATCGCCGCCGTTTCGATCGCCACCGGCCAGCCGGTCGCGCCGTTCATCCGCTTCCCGGCGCTGCGTCACCCGCCGGCGATGGTGAAATATGTCGGCGAGCGCAATATCTCGATGTTCTCGACTGATCTCGACTCGTTCGACTTCAAGGCGCGCAAGCCGGACCAGGTCATCAAGACCGTGATGTCGAAGCTGGAAAAGACCGGCAAGGGCATCATCCTGATGCACGACTTCCAGCAGGCGACTGCGACTGCCGCACCGGATCTGCTCAAGCAGCTCAAGGACGGCGGCTACAAGGTGGTGCAGATCACCGGCGCCAAGCCGACCGAGCCGAAGAAGGAATTTGTCGAGATGGTGCGCAAAGAAATGGGCGGTGGGCTTGAAGATGCCCGTCCGATGTCGAGCGTGATCCGGACCGTTCCGGCCAACTAAGCAGGTTACAAAAAATAAAACGGCCGTGCAGCAATGCACGGCCGGCTTTTTGTTGTCCGTTGGAGACTTACTTTCCGGCCGCCTTGCGCAGCGCCTCGTTGATCCGGTCCTGCCAGCCCGGCCCGTCTTCCTGGAAGTGCTCCAGCACGTCCTTGTCGAGCCGCAGCGACACCATTTCCTTAACGCCGGGCAGCGACGGCGTGGCCTTCGGCGGCGCCTCAACCGGCTTGGTGGTGACGGCCTTGAACAGCGCCTCGGCATCCTGGCGGCTGTCGCCGCTGCGGCGTTTGATGGTCATGTTGGTCTCGTCATTGAAACTATGAACTTTTTCGGCCTTCCGGCGCTATAAACCACCTATACCAGACGTTCTTGCCTTGTGCCCCGATTTAAGGCCACAGTCCGACGCGGCCTTCGGCCCCGAATCAGACGGCCCAAATGGGGCGGCAAAAGGCACTATCCAAAACCACAGGGGCACTTAGATGGATGACGATGTCCGGAAACCTATCCGGGCCAACAAGGATTTGTCGCGTATGGCCACGATGAGCATGCCCAAGAAGGAAGCGGCGGCCGAGCCGGTAGTTGCTACCAAGGCCGGTCAGAACCGCCCCGTTCTCGGGCGCTTTCGGCTCCAGGTCGACCGCCAGACCAAGGCCACCTACGCCTCGTTGGAAGAAGCCGAGACGGCCGGCAAGGCCATCAAGAAGGCGCACCCGATCGTGCAGGTCTCGGTCTACGACGCCGAGCAGAGCGCGCAGACCTTGCTGGATTGATCGTCCGGGCGTGGGCTTCCGCGCCGGACTGAGCGTCCAAAGGCTGTCGAGTTGCAGGAGCAGCATGCGACGCATTGTAGTCACCGGTTACGGCATCGTGTCCCCGCTCGGCTGCGGCGCCGACCTTGTGTGGCAAAGATTGGTCGCTGGCCGATCCGGCATTCGCCGCCTGCCCGACAATCTGGTACCCGACGTGCCGGCGAAGATTGCCGGCGTGGTGCCGACCATCGCTGACGATGCCGAAGGCGGCTTCGATCCGCTGCGCACCGTCACGGCCAAAGAACAGATGCGGATGGATCGCTTCATCCAGTTCGCCATGACCGCGGCAGACGAAGCCATCAAGCAATCAGGCTGGGCGCCCTCAACCGACGCCGAGCGCAACCGCACCGCCACCATCATTGCCTCCGGCATTGGCGGCTTCGCCACGATGAAGCAGGCGGTGCACACGATCGACCAGCGCGGCGCGCGCAAGCTGTCGCCGTTTACGGTGCCGTCGTTTCTGGTTAATCTCGCCGCCGGTCAGATTTCCATACGGCACGGTTTCCGCGGCCCGATCGGCGCGCCGGTGACGGCCTGCGCTGCCAGCCTGCAGGCGCTTGGCGACGGCGCACGCCTGATCCGTACCGGCGAAGCCGATGTCGCCGTCTGCGGCGGCTCGGAGGCCTGCATCGAGCGCGTCAGCCTCGGCAGCTTTGCCGCAGCGCGCGCACTGTCCACTGATTTCAACGACACGCCGGAGCGGGCGTCGCGGCCGTTCGACAAAAAGCGCGACGGCTTTGTCATGAGCGAAGGCTCCGCCGTGCTGGTAATCGAAGCGCTCGACCATGCGCTGGCGCGCGGCGCCACGCCTTTGGCAGAGATCGTCGGTTACGGCACCACGTCGGATGCGTTCAGCATGGCGGCGGCGCCGTCGGATGGCGAGGGATTGCAACGCTGCATGCGGTTGGCCATTGAAGCCGCCGGCGTGACGCCCGACGTTGTCGGCCATATCAACGCCCATGCGACATCGACGCCGCTGGGCGACGCTGCTGAGCTCACCGCCATTCGCGGCGTGTTCAATGGGTCGCCGGTGTTGGTGACATCGACGAAGGCTGCGACAGGACATCTTTTGGGTGCTGCCGGCGCCATTGGCGCGATCTTCGCCATCGGCGCGCTGCGCACCGGCACGATGCCGCCGACGATCAATCTGGAAGACGCCGACGATCTTGCATCCGGCCTGGCGATGGTTGGGCCGAAGGCACGGACGCAAGATATCGATTATGCAATGGCCAACGGCTTCGGCTTCGGCGGCGTTAATGCGTCGGTGTTGATGAAGCGTTGGGAAGCGTAACTACCGGCGGCAGTGACGAACGCCGTTGCGATCGTTCCAGCAGCGGCGGGCGCTGCGGCGATTGACGATGTTCGGACCGCCCGTGACCGCGCCGACAACACCACCGACCACTGCGCCGGGAGGCCCGGCCACTACAGCGCCGGCGCCGGCACCAATCGCCACGCCTTCGAGCGTACCGGCTTGTGCCGCGATCGGCGCAGCCATGAGCGCAAGGGTCATTAAGCCGGCCTTCAGGAAGGTACGCATGTAAATCTCCATCACTTTTCAATTGGTTATGAGGATAAGTCCGCCTGAGGCAGATCGTTCCAGCCGTGGAACGAGAGGCGGAGGCACAAGTTGGTTCTATGGTGCGCCGCGGCAAACAGGCCCATATGTGCTTCTGCCGGGCGTCACGTCGAAACGAGAATTGGAATTTCCGTGCCAGACATTGTCACTCTCACGATCAATCCGGCCGTCGATATTTTCGTCAATGTCGACAAGGTCGAGCCGACCACGAAGATGCGTGCATCAGGACCGAAGCGCGATCCGGGCGGCGGCGGTATCAATGTCGCGCGGGTGGCGCATCGCCTCGGCAGTGACGTTGTGGCGATCTATCCGGTCGGCGGCGCGCTCGGCAAATTGCTGCACCGGCTGGTCGAGCGCGAAGGCATCGACAGCATCGTCACGCCGTCGCATGTCGAGACGCGTGAGAACTTCACCGCCTTTGAAAACGAGAGCGGCGACCAGTTTCGCTTCGTCTTGCCCGGCTCGAAGCTGCATCCGGCCGAATGGGAAGCCTGCCTCGAACGGCTGGTGTCGCTGGAGTCGAAGCCGAAATTCGTTGTCGCCAGCGGCAGCATTCCGCCCGGCGTGCCGGATGACTTCTTCGCCCGCGTGGTCAAAGCGGCAAAGAAAATGGGCGCGCAGACCGTCGTCGATACATCGGGCGATTCACTGACAGCGGTGCTTGATGAAGGCGTGACTTTGTTCAAGCCGAACCTGAACGAACTCAGCGAAATGGCCGGCGCCAAGCTGGACACCGACGAGGCCTGCATCAAGGCGTGCCGCAAGCTGATCGTCAGCGGCCGCGCCGAAGCCGTGGCGCTGACGCTCGGCGACAAAGGCGCGCTGCTGGTCACCGCCAAGCGCGTGTGGAAGGCCAAGCCGCTCGACATTGAAGTGGTCAGCGCCGTCGGCGCCGGCGACAGTTTTCTCGGCGGCATGGTGTCGGCGCTTGCTGCCGGCAAGCCGATCGAGGAAGCCTTCCGCACCGGCGTTGCTGCCGGCTCTGCCGCGGTGACCAGCCCGGGCACCGAACTGTGCAGCGAGGCCGATGTGAAGCGGCTACTGCCGCAGGTGCAGATTGAGGAGATCGCTGCGGCGACCGTCTAGCCCGATTTTTGTTTGAGCGGCGCTTGCGCTAAACTCGGCGCCAACGAACGTTTAATCAGGCGGGATGGAATGGCTGGGGCGATCGACATTTTGTCCATGGGCGAGCCCATGGTCGAGTTCAATCAAACACACGATGGCGGCGGCACGACATTCCTGCGCGGCTGCGGCGGTGACTCGTCGAACTTCGCTGTGGCTGCGGCGCGGCAAGGCGCACGCGCCGGCTACATCTCCGCCATCGGCAATGACAGCAATGGCGCGCTGCTGCGCAGCCTCTGGCAGACCGAGCAGGTCGACGATACGCATGTGCGCACTGTCGAGGATGCGCCGACCGGCGTCTACTTCGTCAGCCATAGCGAGAGCGGCCATCAGTTCGATTTCTGCCGCACCGGATCGGCGGCGAGCCGCTACACCGCGCAGGATTTGCCACTGGAGGCGATCGCCAGCGCGAGGGTGCTGCACCTGTCCGGCATCTCGCTCGGGATTTCCACCTCGGCCTGCGACGCCGGCTACCGCGCCATTGAACATGCGCGCGCCAAAGGCGTGACGGTGTCGTTCGACACCAATCTGCGGCGCAAGCTGTGGCCGCTCAGCCGCGCCCGCGCCGTGATCTGGGACGTCATTGCGCTGTCGAATATCTGCCTGCCGAGCTATGATGACATGATCCAGTTGTCTGACATGACAGATCCGGACAGGATTGCCGATCGCTGCCTGGAGTTGGGTCCGGAGATTGTCGCACTGAAGCTCGGGGCTAAAGGTACGCTTGTTGCCGACTATGACGAGCGCATCCGCATTCCGCCCTACCCGTGTGAGTCAGTCGATGCGACCGGCGCGGGCGATACTTTCGGCGGCGCATTTATCGCGCGTCTTGTCGCTAATGATGAGCTCGAAGAGGCCGCGCATTATGCGGCGGCCGCCGCTGCTTTGTCGACCGAAGGATATGGTGCAGTCACGCCGATCCCGACAGAAGAGCAGGTACGGGCATTGCTGAAGAAAGGTTTGGCATGAGCGCGAACGCTTCATCAATGCGGGCAAGGGAATTGCTCGTTGCCGCGCCGGTTATTCCGGTCATCACTATTGATCGTGCTTCGGACGCGGTGCCGTTGGCGCGTGCCCTGGTGCAAGGCGGCCTGCGCGTCATCGAAATCACCTTACGCACCGATGCGGCGATGGACGCAGCCAAGGCGATCATTGCCGACGTGCCGGACGCTGTTGTTGGGCTCGGCACGGTGCTGACGCCGGATGATCTCGAACGCGCGCAGAAGATCGGCGCGGCCTTTGCCATCAGTCCGGGCTATTCGGATGGCTTGCTGCGCGCGGCTGCGGCAGGCGACTTCGCTTATGTGCCCGGCATCCAGACCGCGTCCGACCTGATTGCTTGCGTGACGGCCGGCTTCGATGTCGTGAAGTTTTTTCCCGCGGTATCGGCCGGCGGACTTGCCGCGCTCAATGCGCTGAGCGGGCCGTTTCCATCTGTCAGCTATTGTCCGACCGGTGGCATTGGCGAAACGAACGCCGCAGAGTGGCTGGCGCATCCGAAGGTCGTTGCTGTCGGCGGCTCATGGATCACGCCGGCGAGCGCCATCGCCAAGGGCGACTGGCAGGGTATCGAGATGCGGGCGCGAGCGGCGACGAAGTTGCGGGGGTAGAGATCGGGGTATCGCCCGTCTTCGCTAAAGCTTCGACGGGCAACCTTCCCTCGCTTCGCGAGCGAAGGTTGGAGCGGGTGAAGGGAATCGAACCCTCGTCGTGAGCTTGGGAAGCTCCTGCTCTACCATTGAGCTACACCCGCATTGGCCTGACTCTTCGCAGATTACGTGCAACCGCGCAATTTCCAGTTCCGCCATCCAGAACAAATGTCGAACCGCCTTGTGGCTGCACGGCCCGCCGGCACACTAGGAACGTGCGCGGCAAACCCGCGTTGAGTCCGCGTATTTGTAGCGTGGAGTGCGTATCATGCAGATGAAAAATGCCTTGCTGGCGCTGACCGAAGCGGTGCGCCAGGCGCGTCTCGAGATCGCCTGCTACCGCGACGATTTGTGCCGCGGCACGCCGGAAGGCACCGTCGACCGGTTGTCTAAAATTCTTGGCGATGAAGAGATTAATGCCGCCATGGCGCTGATTGACCCTGACGCCGAGAGCCCGTCGATTGTGCCGCAGCAGGAAGAGCGGCGCGTCTCCGCCGGGCGGCACTGATGCGCAGCCCCAGTCTTAGTCCTGGCCTTGCGCCGGCATTCGATGAAGCCGTTCATCTCGTCCTGTGCGACTTCGGCAAGCAGGGCTTGGCCTATGTCGAGACCGAGCCGCTGACCACCGAGCAGAACGTCATCAACAACATGCTGGCCGGACAATACACGCACCCGGTGCAGGTCATGGCGTTCAACATTGCCGAAGGCTGGTCGCGCGACGTCTCGGAAGATGTGGCGCATGAAGTGCTGGAGCGCGCTCGTGCCGAACACAAGACGATCCCCGAGGAAACCAGAGGCTTCCTCGAGGACCTGTTGGACGAAGAGCTCGAACCCGAGCTGACCGCCTAGGCGTTCCGGCGCGCCAGCATGCTCCAGATAAACAGCACCAGGATGGCGCCGAGGACGGCACCGATAAAGCCGGCGCTTTGACCCGCCTGGTACCAGCCCATTGCCTGGCCGATATAAGTGGCGACGAAGGCGCCGACGATGCCGAGAATGGTCGTCAGGATGAAGCCGCTCGGCTCGTTCGAGCCCGGATGCAGGAAGCGTGCAACGAGGCCGGCGATGAAACCGATGATGATGGTCCAGATGATGCTCATTTTTACCCTCCAAATGTTCCCCTCAGGAACAATTGGCAGCGGCAATGGTTCCGCCTAAGAACAGTCCAGATTGCTCCGTTTGGCAGTCGCTGACGGAGACGACCGATTCTTCACATCATTTTCAGCCTGCCCTGCGCCGTGGTCATCACCCGCTTCCTCTGGCCGCTGCACTTGCCGCTTCCGGCAAAGGCGGGGGTTGCGGTGCTGCTGCTGATCGCCTCGCAATATCATTACTGGAGCAAGCTCTCCTCCGGCTCGGTGTTCGCGCCGGAATTTCCGCGCGCGCTGGTGATTGTGTTCAACTGGGCGTTCGGCGCCATCGTGCTGCTCGCCGCGTTGCAGATACTGCTCGACCTCACGACCCTGTTGCGTATGCCGTTTCAGGGCATTCGTGTCGGCGCGCCGGACAGTGCGCGCTACGCGATCGCGCTTGTGGCCGCGGGGCTGGCCGCGTTCGGCGTCAGTCAGGCCATCAAGCTGCCGCCACTGAAAGATATCGAATTTAGTATCCGCGATCTGCCGCCGCAGTTCGATGGCTACAAGATGCTGCAGCTGACCGACCTGCATATCAGCCGGTTGTTTCCTGAGACATGGGCGAGCGAAGTTGTTGCGCGCAGCAATGCGCTGGGCGTTGATCTGATCGTTATCACCGGCGATTTCATCGACGGCAGCCTCGACATGCGACGCAAAGATGTCGAGCCGTTGCGCGGTCTGCACGCGCAGGACGGCGTCTATATGATCCCCGGCAATCACGAATATTTCTTCGGCTACCGGGAGTATATGACGCACTTCGCCGGCATGGGGATGCGTTTGCTGGAGAACAGCCACGCGGTGCTCAACCGCGATGGTGGACAGCTTGTGCTGGCCGGTGTCACCGATGTGTCAGCGCGCGCGACCGGCAATTCCGGGCCCGATCTTGCCGCAGCGCTCAATGGTGCGCCTTCCGGCGTACCGGTCATCCTGCTCGATCATCAGCCGCGCAACGCGCCGCAAGCCGCCGCGCGCGGCGTTGCCTTGCAACTGTCTGGGCATACGCATGGCGGCATGATCGTCGGGCTGAACCGGCTGGTCGCCCGCGCCAATAGAGGCTTCGTCTCAGGCCGCTATCAGGTCGGTGGCATGACACTTTACGTCAATAACGGCACCGCGCTATGGCCCGGCTTCGCCTTGCGCCTTGGCGTGCCGGCGGAGCTGACGCGGATCACCCTGCGCCGGGCTTAGTGACCTGATGGCGGCGCCGAGCGGATCAGTTCGTTGTAGCGCGGCACGCTGAGACCCACTGCGCCGAAGCGCGCCAGATAGCCCATCATGAAATCGTTGACGCCCATGACATGCATGGCGACGACATCGCCGGCGAGCAAGGCGTTTCGCTCCGCATCGCTGAGGTCATAGCCGGCAATCGCGCCGGCCGGGTCGGAGGCCATGCGGGCGCGGAAGTCGTGATCGCGCAGCACCTGACGGCAAATTTTGTTGATGGTGTGGACGGTCATGATCAGCCCCAACGCCAGCCGGCATAGGCATGGCCGTTTTCCATTTGCTTGAAAAGAAAGTCCGGCTTGCGGTTATCGGTGAAGGCGAACATGGCGATCCAGTTCAAGAGTTCACCGCCGACATTGCCGGCCGCCTGCATTCGGTCTTCGCTCGCTTTGCCAATGATCGTCTCGGTGTCACCAGCCTCGATATCGCGGCACAGCTCGTGCACCCATTCCGGATCGGGCACACCGTCGGTCTTGCCGGGATCGATGCGCGGGCCGAACACTTCGAGCGAGAAGCTGCCGGTGCCGATAATGACAACGCGCAGGTCCTCGCTGAACGCTTCCAGCGCCTTGCGGATCTCCTGGCCGAGCGCAAAGCAGCGCTTCGCCGACGGCAAAGGCGGCACGTGGCCGCTGATGAAGAACGGGATCACCGGCACTTTCATGCCGGGATTGACGAAGTGCAGCGGCACCATTACCGAATGATCGCAGGAAAAGTCGCGCAGCGAGGCGACGTCATAGTCGGCGCGCACCAGATGCTGGTGCAGGTAATCGGCCAGCTTCGGCGCCGATGGCACGGTGTAACTCGGCATGCCGCCGCGCGGCTCGTCATTCGGCCCGGTGAACTTGTCCTCGATGCCGATCGCCAGGATCGGAAAGTTGTCGAAGAAGAACGTGTTGTAGTGGTCGGTGTCGAACAGCAGGATGACGTCGGGCTTGGCCGCGATCAGCGACTCGCGCGCCTTGGCGAACATCAATCCTGTCGGCGATTCCGGCCCCTCCTCTTCCGCCTTGGACGGGAAAAACGGCGTGTGCGGCAAGCCATAGGCAGCAACGATTTTAGCCAAACTCAAGTCCCCTTAATTCACCTTGATTCCGGCGGCCTTCACCAGCGCGAAATTGTCGTCGATTTCCTTTTTGATCAAGGCGTCGAATTCGGCCGCCGTCAATGGCATCGGATCGGCCCCTAACCGCGCCAGCCGTTCCTTGACGCCCGGATTGGCCAGCGCCGTCTTGATCTCATTGTGCAGCCGCGTGACGACATCATTCGGCGTCGCGCTTGCGGTCAGCACGCCGATCCAGAAATTATATTCCGAGTTCGGAAAACCGGCTTCGACCGTGGTCGGCACATTCGGCAAAAGCGAAGCGCGCTGCGACGAACTGACCGCCAGCGGGGTGAGTTGGCCGTCATCGATCATGCCTTTCGCCGGCAAGAGCGGCACGAAATAGAAATCGACGCGGTCGGCAATGATCTCACGCAGCGCTTCCGGCGCGCCCTTGAACGGCACATGCTGCGCCTCGAACTTGGCGGCCAGCTTGAAACGCTCGGCGTTGAAATGCGACGCCGTGCCGGCGCCGGCCGTCGCGTAGTTGAAGCTGCCAGGCTTGGCGATGGCCGCATCCACCATGGCGCGCGTCGAGGCATAGTTCTTTGCCTTCGCAACGACGAGCACGTTCGGCAAATTGGCGAGCGGAATGATCGCCTTGAAATCCTTCACCGTGTCATAGGGCAATTGCGCGAAGGTCGCCGGCGTCACCGTGTGCGAGGCCGAGTGCACCAGCAGGGTGTAACCATCGGGTGCGGCCTTCGCCACCGCATTGGCGCCGATCGTGCCGCCGGCGCCGACGCGGTTTTCGACAACGACGGATTGACCGATCTGGCTAGACACTTGTTCGAAAACTGCGCGCGCAATGATATCGGTGGCACTACCGGCGCTGAACGGCACGACAACCTTGATCGGCTGCGCCGTGGGCCAGGCTTGAGCGAATGCTGCAGACGGCAAAACGAGCATGGCCAATGCGAGAAAGTACGCGCGTGGTTTGTACATCGAATCCTCCCAACGCATTTTAAGTTTGCGTGTTGTGGGCAGGATACCAGCCGTCTCAGTTTATTTGCAAAGCATTCGTGTGGGCACGCGACCGCATGCCGCGAAACGTAGGCACAATTTCTACGCCTTGAAATGTTTCGACAGTTTCAGGCTCTGCGCCTGATAATTCGAGCCGATGCCTGAGCCGTAGAGTTTCTCCGGCATCGCCAGCATCTTCTCATAGACCAGACGGCCGACGATCTGACCGTGCTCAAGAATGAAAGGAACTTCGCGCGAGCGCACTTCGAGCACGGCGCGCGAACCTTTGCCGCCCGAACCGGCATAACCAAAGCCGGGATCGAAGAAACCGGCATAGTGCACGCGAAATTCACCGACCAAAGGATCGAACGGCACCATTTCGGCGGCGTAGCCGGGCGGCACCTGCACCGCTTCCTTCGACGCGAGAATGTAGAACTCGTTCGGATCGAGGATCAGGCTTCTATCAGGGCGCGCCGTCATCGGCTCCCAGAAGTCGAGCACGCTGTAGCCGGCGCGGCGCTCGACATCGATCAGACCGGTGTGACGCTTGGCGCGATAGCCGACGACGTCACCGGCACCGAGCGCACCGGACAGATCGACACCGACGGCGATGCCATCATTCATGTCGGCATCGTCGCTATCGACCAGCCGCTCGCGCGCATGCAGTTCGCGTAAGGCAACGGAGTCGAGTTGCGCGCGGCCATAGCGGAAACGGATTTGGCTCAGCCGTGAGCCTTCACGCACCAGCACCGGAAATGTGCGCGGCGAAATTTCAGCATAGAGCGGGCCGTGATAGCCGGGCTCGATCCGGTCGAAGCCGCGCATCGAGTCGGCGATGACGCGGGTGAAAACATCGAGACGCCCGGTCGAGCTTTTCGGATTGGCCGCGGCGGAAATCTCATCCGGCAGCGCCAGGCTTTCGAGCAGCGGCACGATATAGACGCAGCCGGTCTCCAGCACCGCGCCGTCGCTCAGCGAGAACTCATGCAGCTTCAACTCATCGATGCGCTGGGCGACCGTGGTCGAGCCGGGCAAAAAGCTGGCGCGCACGCGATAGGCAATGTCACCAAGACGAAGGTCGAGACTGGCCGGCTGGATCTGGTCAGGCTGGAATTCAACCGAGGGCAGAATCCCACCATCCGCGGCCAGCTGCGCGATCATGCTGTCGGGCAGGATGCCCTTGTCGTCGAGGCCGAAGTTGAGCGCCACGCTGTCTACCCTTTATTTTAGGGCCCGATCTAACCCGACAGGCGGCTTGACGGGAAGCCGCAGCCCCCGCTACAAGCAATTTATCCCGTGGTCATTTGAAGCCGGCTGGCTTGCCGCCACGTAAAACAAGGCGCTAAAAGGCCGGGGACACGTGTGCCCGGCCGAGATTTATTCTCCGGCCGGTTTTTTATTGCGCCAACGCATTTTGGCGCAGCAAAGGAGCGCTGCGATGTCCGGCTCGAATGAGAAAAATTACCGCCCAGAAACCCGGCTGGTTCATGCCGGCACGCTCCGCTCGCAGTTCAACGAGATGTCGGAGGCGCTGTTTCTGACTCAAGGGTACAAATACGAGAGCGCCGAAGACTGCGAACAGCGCTTCTCCGGCAAGATCCCGGGCTACGTCTATTCCCGCTACAACAACCCGACCATGGACATGTTCGAGAAGCGGATGGCCGCGCTCGAAGGCGCCGAGGCCGCGCGCTCGACCGCGACCGGCATGGCCGCCGTCACAACCGCGCTGATGGGTCTGGTCAAGCAAGGCGACCACGTCGTTGCCGCCAAGGCGCTGTTCGGTTCGTGCCGCTGGGTGATCGAGGACTGGCTGCCGCGTTTCGGCGTGCCCTGCACGCTCGTCGACGGCAAGGATCTCAATGCCTGGAAGAATGCCGTCCAGAAGAACACGGCCGTGCTGTTCATGGAGACGCCGACCAATCCGACGCTCGAGGTTTATGACATTCAGGCGGTCGCCGATATTGCGCACAGCGTCGGCGCCAAACTGGTGGTCGACAATGTGTTCGCGACGCCGCTGTTCCAGAGCCCGCTCAAGCTGGGCGCCGATGTCGTCGTCTATTCGGCGACCAAGCATATTGACGGCCAGGGCCGCGTGCTCGGCGGCGTCATCCTCGGCTCCGAGAAGATGATCCTCGACAATTACCAGCAGCTGTTGCGCCAGACCGGGCCGTCGCTGTCGCCGTTCAATGCCTGGGTGTTGTTGAAGGGCCTCGAGACCTTGTCGGTGCGTGTCGACCGGCAGACGCAGACCGCGGGGAAGGTGTCGGACGCGCTGTCAGGTCACGCCAAGATCAACCGGCTGATCTATCCGGGCCGCGCCGATCATCCGCAGGCCGACATCATCAAGAAGCAGATGACATCAGGCTCGACTCTGCTGGCCTTCGACATCAAGGGTGACAAGGAAGGCGCGTTCCGCTTCCTCAACGCGCTGAACCTCATTCTCATCACCAACAATCTCGGCGACGCCAAGACCTTGATCACGCATCCGATGACGACAACGCATCAGCGCCTGACGCCGGAGCAGCGCGCCGAACTCGGCATTGGCGATGGATTGGTGCGATTGTCGTGCGGGCTGGAGCATGCTGACGACATCATCGAGGATGTGCTCGGCGCGCTGGATAAGGTCTAGACAATTGTCATGGCCGGGCTTGTCCCGGCCATCCACGTCTTACTTGATTTACTGAAGCCAAGACGTGGATGCCCGGCACAAGGCCGGGCATGACGAGCTTGGTGAAAGCTAGGCGCTCTCTTAGCGCGTCGTCGGCACGATCGCCGTGGCCGACACGACCGGCAGCTTGGCCGACGCCTTCACTGACGCCTTGGCCGAGATCATGTTGCGCGATGCCGCTTCGGCGATCGCCATGCCGAGGCCCTTCGCCATGCACTGATAACCCCAGTCGTTCATGTGCAGCCCGTCGGCGATGACGAAGCTGGTGAACGGCATGTTGTCAGCTTCGACCCAGCGCTTCATCACCTCAAAGCGGCGAAACAAAGCGACATTTTCCTGCTTGGCCGTGCTGGCAATGAACTCGACCATCTTGCCGACCAACGGCTTCTCGATGACCTTCGGCGCATATTGCGGATCGATCAGCACGACGTCGGCGCCGATGGCGCGCACCTTGTCGAGACCGACGCGGATGTTGGAGCCGGGCTCATTCAAGTTATGATCGCGGATCAGCGAATTGGTGCCGAGCTGCCACAACAGCAGGTCGGGCTTGTTCGCCATCACCGCGCTGTCAAAGCGCTTGAGCATGTCCGGCACTTCTTCGCCATTGACGCCGCGGTTGAGCACGGTGAAGGCCTGGCCGGGGAAGCGCTGCTGCAGATCGAGCGCCAACTGGTTCGGATAATTATTGAGCTGCGAGGTGGCGCCGGCGCCGGCGGTTGACGAAGAACCGAGCGCGACGATGGTGACCGGCTCGCCGAGCGCAATCTTCTGCGCGACGTGCTTGAGCGGCGCCGTCATCTTCACTTGATCGATGGTCGGATTGCACGGCGGCTTCGCGTCTGAAACGCGGGAAGCGTCTTGCGCGGTCGCCACGGCTGGCATGACCAGAACTGTAAATACGGAGAGAGCGGCGAGCCCTTGAATGGCCCGGTAGGTCAGATCAGTCGCTCGCACTTAATGGTCCCCCAAGCCCGCCTATTGAGCCGGCTTGTCGCCGGATTCGGTCGCTGAAGAAGGTGCCTTCGACGATTCTAGCACGAGATCGGCTAACAGGCGTCCGAGGCAGTTATGTACGCGTTCAGCCATATCAACTTTCTTCGTGGCAGAATAGAGGTCAAAGGTACCCAAATCCGACCAGGCTTTCATAAGATTGAAGCGATCGAATAAAGGAACTTCGTGCTGCATCGCCACCCAGCGCATGCTCTCGAGGTAGCTGGTCAGGGCGATCATTGATTCCGTCCGCGGGCTGTATTGCGGATTGAGGAAAATGACGTCGGAACCGACGGATCTGGCGATTTTGATGCCTTTGGCAAGCGCCTGGTTGAACTGGTCGGCATCGACCGACTGCATCGCGTCGTAGGTCGCGGTCTGCCAGATCATCAGGGACGGCTTCGAATCCGCCAGCGATTGGCGCATGGTTTTGACCATGTCGGCGGCGGTTCGGGCCGGCTTGATGTCGGTGGCGACGGTGACCTCGACGCCGGGCAGTTTGGCCGCCAGCGCCGCCTGCAGCCGCCCTGGATAGGCGCTCTTGGCGCCTGCCGCGCCCGGCAATTGCGAAGAACCGGCGCCCAGCACCAGCACGCTCAGCTTCTTGGCGGCGATGGCCTTGGTCGTCTGCGCCAGCGGGAAGGCGATTTCAGTGTGGTGGCCGGGGGCGTCGCATTCGGTCAGTGGCGGGGTAGCGGGGACCGCCGGCGTCTGCGCCACAGCGGGCGCGGACAGCCCGGGCAATAGCTGCCCAAGCACCGCCAACACCGGCAGAGCCAGCAAGATTGAGAAGCGCCCCGTCATACTTCGCTCCCCGCGAGGCCTGGTTTTACAGGCGGCCGCGGTCCCGGTCCTTGTCTCTCGACCCTTCTATACCACGAAATCAGGGCCCCCGCGCCAACCATTATGGCGATGCCGGCGGCGCTGACCAGGACGTGCATAAACACCCGGTTGGAAACCTCGGTAAACACGAAATGCCCGGCAAAGGACAAAAACACCCCGAGACAGAAGATTTCCAGCGAATGCCGGCCACAAACGATGGCCGGCCAGAAAATCGGCGATTTCAGCGCCGGCCAGTCCTGCGGCACCAGCCAGACAGTAATCACAGCCAGCGACAGGAAATGCAGCATGCGCAGGACGTCGAGGTTGGTCTTGTCGATCGGATAGATCGACCCGCTGATGAACTCCGGCACATAGGCGCCCAGCGCCGGGAAGTACCAGCTCATGGCAATGCTGAAGCAGAAGGCCAGATAGGCAAAAGCCAGCCCGATGACGACTTTCGACTTGATCCAGCGCCCCAGCCTCTTGGCGCCGCCGAGCGCGCACCAGGCGCCGAACACGAACAGCAATTGCCAGGCGAACGGATTGAACGCCCAGTCGCCGCTCGGATAGGCCGGCAGGTTGATGTCGAACATCCATGACGTCGTGTAGATGGCCACGGAAATCAGCAGTCCGAGCGTCGGCGAGCGCAGCAGCAGCCACAGGATCGGCGCGAACCACAACAGCAGCACGATATAGAGCGGCAGCACGTCCATGTTGACGGGTTTGAACTTCAGCAGCAGCGCCTGGATGATGGTGACATCCGGGTTTTGAATGAAGTTGAGCACGCCCATTTCTTCCGAATAGAGCGGGTTCTCGAACGAGTGCGAGATGTAGGAAATCTCGGCGAGATAGATGGCGAAGAGGAAGACGTGCGCCACGTAAATCTGCCAGGCGCGCTTGAGCACGCGGGCCGTCGCGACGATGAAACCGGTGATCTGCATGGCGCGGCCATAGACAAAGGCCGCCGTGTAGCCGGAGATGAAAACGAAGATTTCGGTGGCGTCGCTGAAGCCGTAGTTCCGGATCGTGACCCAGCTCACCAGGTTTGACGGAATGTGGTCGAGAAAGATGAGCCACAGAGCCAACCCGCGAAACAGATCAAGCCGCAAATCGCGTTCGGTCGGAAGCGGGGCTATCAAGAGGATTTTCTTTCGTCTGCCGTTTCAGCCATAATCACGCCAACGGAACCAATAGCCAGAACAAGAATAAGGCATTTAGATGTATCGCGCCGTAACCCGCAAGATCGAGGTCACGGTGACGCCGCGCTTCGTTTCCGAACGCTCGTCACCGCAGAAGGACTATTATTTCTGGTCCTATACGATCGACATTGCCAATCACGGCTCCGAGACCGTGCAGCTCAAGACCCGCCATTGGCGCATCACCGATGCGATGGGCCGGCTCGAAGAGGTCAAAGGGCCGGGCGTGGTGGGCGAAGAGCCGACGCTGAAGCCGGGCGAGTCTTTCGAGTACACCAGCGGCGTGCCGCTGCCCACGCCATCCGGTTTCATGGCCGGCAGTTACGGCATGATCACCGACGACGGCGTTCGTTTCGATATTGAAATCCCGGCGTTTTCGCTGGATGCGCCGTCAATGGCCGGCAGCAAGCGCACGCTCAACTAAATTGAGCTACGGCAAGCAGCCCTTAAACCGCTCGAGCGCCTGACGCGGCAGCACGGCGAGCACGGCGCCGCTTTGGGCGAAATCCTGTAACGTCTCGAGTTGCGGCTCGGGCAAGGCGACGCAGCCGGCGGTGCCCTTGGCGTCAATAC
Organism: Pseudolabrys sp.; assembly: GCA_030655215.1. Lineage (GTDB taxonomy): Bacteria > Pseudomonadota > Alphaproteobacteria > Rhizobiales > Xanthobacteraceae > Pseudolabrys. The sequence goes on from JAURVZ010000048.1 coordinate 55,661, forward strand.
GCCGCACATGGATGAAGATGCACGAGCCGGCGCGCGCCGCGCGGTTGGTCGGATATTCGACCAGCAGGCCGCGCCGATATTGCGGCACGCGCCACATGTTCTCGCCGCTCACCTGCCAGCCGACCTGTGCGCGCGAGGTGATGGTGTTGTAGGCCGGAGATCGCACATCATCGACGCAGGTCATGCCTCCCACAATGCGCATGTAGCCCGGCCGTTGCGACGGGCCGAAGCCGAATGGACGGCCGATCGTGTAGAAACCGGCCGGCACTTTCTTGTCGCCATCGACTTTGATCGGTTCGCCCTTTTGCGCGAAAGAGCGAAAGGCATGCGACCAGCCGACGCCTTTGTAACCGATCAAGGCGGAGACCGGCGCGCTATCCGTTGTCCAGGGTGCCGAAGGCGAAGCACGCGTGAAGTGCTGCACGCTTGCGGTTGTCGAGGTCATTGTATCAGCGGTGACCAGCACCAGCTTGCGCGCATCCGCAAGCGGCACCGGGCATGTTTGCGCCACTGCGGCGCCCGGTGCGATCAAAAGGATGAAAGCTACGAGCGTCGCGCGCATGGTGTCTGTTATTCCGGTGTGTCGCCCGGTTTCGGATCAGTCTCGCCCGGCGCGAAGGTGTAGGTCGAGCTGCAGAATTCGCAGGTCACTGAAATCTTGCCGTTCTCGACCATGTGATCGCGGTCGTCCTGCGAGAAGCTGCGCAGCATTGCCTCAACCGTATCGCGCGAGCACGAGCACTGCGCCAGCACATCGGTGCTCTTGAACACGCGCACGCCGGGCTCATGAAACAGCCGGTAAGCCAGCCGCTCGCTCGACACTTCCGGATCGATCAGTTCGAGATCCTCGACCGTCTCGAGCAAAGCGCGCCCCTGCACCCAGGCATCGTCCTCCGGCGCGCGCTGAACTTCGACGCCTGCCGGCGCATTGCCGGGATCGAGATCCATGCGGGCGCGATCCGCCGACTTCGGCAGGAACTGCAGCATGATGCCGCCGGCGCGCCAGCGCTTCTTGCCACCGGGCACCAGCTCTTCAGCAACCGCCAGACGCACACGCGTCGGGATCTGCTCCGAGCGCAGGAAGTATTCATGCGCGGCGTCTTCGAGCGAGCCGCCATCCAGCGCGACCAGACCCTGATAGCGCGACGTCGCCGCGCCCTGATCGATGGTCATGGCGAGATGGCCCTTGCCGAGCAGCGCACCGGCATTGCCTTTGCCCGCCGCAACCGCCGCCTCGACACCCTCTTTGCCGAAACGCGCGCAGGCGCGCACCTTGCCGGGCGTGGTGTAGTCGACAACCAGCAGGCCGACCGGACCGTCGGTCTGCGTCTGGAGAATGAAACGGCCTTCCATCTTCAAGGCCGAGCCGAGCATCACGGTCAGCACAATGGCTTCGCCGAGCAGCTTGGCGACCGGCTCCGGATAATCGTGCTTGGCGAGGATTTCATCGACCACGGGGCCGAGCCGGACGACGCGGCCGCGCAGATCGAGCGCCGCCACTTCAAACGGCATGGCCGTGTCATCCGGGCTGGTCGGCGCCGGGGCACGGGTCGGTATTTCGGGTGAGATCGTGATGGGGCTTGTCATTCGGCCTATGTAGGTCGCAATCGCAGAAAGGCGAGTCCCCTACCCCGCGCGGCTAAACCCCGTCGGCGTGCAGGCACCAGGCGAGCAGGCCCTTCTGGGCGTGCAGGCGATTTTCCGCCTCGTCGAAAACCACCGACTGCGGTCCGTCGATCACCTCATCGGTGACCTCCTCGCCGCGATGCGCCGGCAGGCAATGCATGAAGAGCGCGTCGGGCTTGGCCTTCGACATCAGGCTGCCATTGACCTGGTAGCGCTTGAGCACGTTGTGGCGATGCTTGCCGTCGCGGTCGCCCATCGACACCCAGGTGTCGGTGAACACGCAGTCGGCATCCTTGACGGCCTTTTCCGGATCGTCGGTGCACTTGATTGCCGCGCCAGAGGACTTGATCCAATCCATCAGCCACTTCTTCGGCTTCAGTTCGGACGGCGTCGCGATCTGCAATTCAAATTCAAAACGCTCTGCCGCATGCGCCAGCGAGGCGAGCACGTTATTGGCGTCGCCGGTCCAGGCGATCTTGCGTCCCTTGATCGAGCCGCGATGCTCTTCATAGGTCATCACGTCGGCCAGCACCTGACACGGATGCGAGCGCCGGGTCAGGCCGTTGATCACCGGCACGGTCGCATAGCGCGCGATCTCGGCCACGGATTCATGGTCCAGCGTACGGATCATGATCGCATCGACGAAACGCGACAGGACGCGCGCCGTGTCGGCCAAGGTCTCGCCGCGGCCAAGCTGCATTTCCTGCGCCGTCAGCATGATGGCTTCGCCGCCAAGCTGGCGCATGCCGACATCGAAGGACACACGCGTGCGGGTCGACGGCTTGTCGAAGATCATCGCCAAAGTCTTACCGGCAAGCGGCGACGACAATTCGCCGCGCTTGCGCGCCGTCTTCATGGTCCGGCTGTTGGCGATGATGCCGTTCAGCACCGGCTTCGGAATATCGGTCAGGTCGAGGAAGTGGCGAACGTCGCTCATCACGCCGCCCCCTGCTGTCTTGGATGCGCCTTCGCCAAGGTCGTGCAGGCGCGATCGATGCGCGCAATGGCTTCGGAAATCTCAGTCTCGCCAATGATCAACGGCGCCAGCAACCGCACGACATTGTCGCCGGCGGCCACCGCAAGCATCTCCTCGTTGCGCAGCTCATCGACCATTTCACCGGCCGGCGGCACCATTTTCAGGCCGATCAGCAGGCCTTCGCCGCGCACTTCGGCGATCACCGAGGAATGCCGGTCTTTCAGTTCGGCCAGACGCTGCTTCAGCAGCAGGCCGCTCTGGCGAACCTTGTCGAGAAAGCCCTTGCCGGAAACGACATCGAGCACAGCATTGGCCGCGGCCATTGCCATTTGATTGCCGCCGAAGGTCGAGCCATGCGAACCGGCCGTCATACCCTTGGCTGCTTCCGTCGTCGCGAGGCACGCGCCGATCGGGAAGCCGCCGCCGAGCGCCTTGGCGATCGCCATGATGTCCGGCTCAACGCCAGTGTGCTGATAGGCGAACATGTCGCCGGTACGACCGATGCCGGTCTGCACTTCGTCGAAGATCAGCAGCAGGCCGTTATCGTCGCAGAGCTTGCGCAAAGCGCGCAAGAAATTGTGCGGCACGACGCGGACGCCGCCCTCGCCCATCACCGGCTCAATGATGATCGCAGCCGTCTCCGGACCGACGGCCTTTTTGACCAGTTCGAGATCGCCAAAGGCGACCTGGTCGAAGCCGGGCATGGGCGGGCCGAAGCCATCGAGATATTTCTTGTTACCGGTCGCGGCCAATGCCGCCATTGTGCGGCCGTGGAACGCGCCCTCAAAGGTGACGATGCGATAGCGCTCGGGTTTGCCGGACGCCGACTGATACTTGCGCGCCATCTTGATCGAGCACTCGATCGCTTCGGTGCCTGAGTTCTGGAAAAATACGAAGTCGGCGAAGGATAGTTCGCACAAACGCGCGGACAGCGTCTCGCCCTCCGGAATGCGGAACAGGTTGGAGGTGTGCCAGAGCTTTTGCGCCTGCGCGGTAATCGCCTCGACCATATGCGGATGCGCGTGGCCGAGCGCATTGACGGCGACGCCCGAGGTGAAATCAAGGTAGCGCTTACCGTCCGCCGTGATCAGCCAGGCGCCCTCGCCCCGCTCGAAAGCGAGGTCGACGCGGGAATAGGTCGGCAACAGATGCGAGCTCACGACCGGGTTCTTTCATCGATGACGAGGGCTTACCCACCATCTTGGCATCGCCAAAATGAATCGTGCCGCCTCAACGGGCGGCACTTTGAGCATTCTATTGGTGGGGCTTGCCAAGTCAACCGCCGGGCAGGACTCAGCTTTTCGGGTTTTTCCGGGTGGCCACTACCGGTAGCGGGCTGTGGCAGAGCCGGATGTCCACAGCGATTCGCGACTCAAAATCGCCGTAAGTGCGGATTCTAAAGGAAAACCTGTTGGTAGATGCGGTTTCCGGGGTTGCGCAAGCTTGCGGGAGAGTCAACCCATAGTGTAGTTTTTTGATCAGGCGCTACGACATGTCGTGCGTAGGGCCACCTAAATCTAGTGCATCCCTGAAGCGTACACGTTCAGGCGCGGACAACCCGCGCCAGACGACGGGGGTGGATTCCACCTAAGGCAGCAATCCTGCCGCGGAGAGCCCACTATGAGCTGGACCGATGAACGGGTCGAACTCCTGAAGAAATTATGGGCTGACGGCCTGTCCGCCAGCCAGATCGCCGCCGAACTCGGCGGGATCACCCGTAACGCCGTGATCGGCAAAGTTCACCGCCTGGGCCTGTCCGGCCGGGCAAAAAGCCCATCCTCGAACGCGCCGCGTCCGCGCAAGCAGCGTTCGTCCAACCACATGATCCGGGTGCAGCGGCCGCAGGTTCGCGGCAACACCGCTTTGGCCTTCGACTACGAAGTCGAAGCCGAGCCGGAAATGCTGGAAATCCCGATGGAACAGCGCAAGACGCTGCTCCAACTCAGCGAGAAGTCCTGCCACTGGCCGGTCGGCGACCCGAGCACGCCGGATTTCTTCTTCTGCGGCGGCGAAAACGCCGACGACAAGCCGTACTGCACCTTCCACTGCCGGGTGGCGTTCCAGCCGGCCTCCGACCGCCGCCGCGCGGCCAGCCGGCCGCCGTTCCGGAGCTAGGGTTTCGGAGCTGAGCGAGATGACAAAGGCCGGGGGAAACCCCGGCTTTTCCTTTTGTGCCCCGGACGCGATGCAGCACTCACCCTCTTTTACCCTCCCCCTTGTGGGGAGGGTCGAACGTATGAGCAATAAGCGCGCTGACGCGCGTCTTCGACGCGCTATGGCGAATACGTTCGGGGTGGGGGTCGAGGTTATAGCCACCACCCCCACCCCGACCGCTTCGCGGTCGACCCTCCCCACAAGGGGGAGGGTAAAGAACGAGAGCCTTACCCCTTCGGCGCCACAGCTGCCGCCTGGCCGTGGCGCTTGATCGCCTCGGCCACGAAACCGGTCGCCTTCATCTCCTCGATAAAGGCGGCGAGATATTTCTGGCCGGCGAACCGGCCCTTGCTGCAGGCCATGGCCTGGCGGATTTCCATGAAGCGGCCCGGCATCACCCGCGTGTCCGGATGCGCCTTGGCATAAATGTCGAGCGGCTGGCGCACGCCGCCGGCCGCATCGACCTGGCCGGCCGCAAACAGATCGAACATCGAGGAGCCATCGCCGGCGCGCAGCAAGGTGGCGTTCTTCAGCGAGCGCGTCAGGAACAGGTCATAGGCCGCACCGGTGTTGACGCCGACCTTGATGCCGGCCGCATCGACATCCTCGATCGTCTTGAGCGGTGAATCCTTCGCCACCAGATAGGTGCCTTCGATCAGCACATAGGGCGCGGTGAACTCGACCTCGGCGGCGCGCGCCGGCTCGATGGCGAGGAAGCAGATGTCCCAGACATTCTTGTTGGCGACATCCGACACCTTGCCGGCCATCGCGAAGACGACGAACTCAACCGCCACACCAAGGCGCTTGCCCAGCTCACGGGCGAGATCGACGGTGATGCCGGTCGGCTCCGCGCCATCGACGCCAGCCTTGGCCAGCACGATGTTGCCGACATTGATGGCGGCGCGCAGCTTCCCAGTCGGCGCCAAATCATTGAGAACGTCTTGTTGCGGCTGTGTCATCGCGGCATCTCCGGCTTCAATAAAGAAACCGGGTTAGCCGTTTCGGCGCTCAGCTACAATATGGACTATTCCGCGCGGCCGAAGCGATCGTCGAGCGAATAGCCGGCGCCGCGCACGGTGCGGATCGGGTCCGGCTCCGGGCCCTTCTTGATCGCCTTGCGCAAGCGGCCGACATGCACGTCGACCGTGCGTTCGTCGATATAGATGTCCGATCCCCAGACACCATCGAGCAACTGCTCGCGCGAGAAGACGCGGCCGGGCCGCTCCATCAGGAATTCCAGCAAGCGATATTCGGTCGGCCCCAATTCGATGGCGCGGCCGCCACGCGAGACGCGCTTCTTTTCGCGGTCGAGTTCGATGTCGCCAATGTTGAGAATATTGGCGACGCGTTCAGGGATCGCCCGGCGCAGCAGCGCGCGCACGCGGGCGAGCAATTCAGGCACCGAGAATGGTTTGACGATATAATCGTCGGCGCCGGTGGCGAGGCCCCTCACCTTCTCGCTCTCCTCGCCGCGCGCGGTGAGCATGATGATCGGCAACTGTCGCGTTTCCGGGCGCGCGCGCAAGCGGCGGCACAGTTCAATGCCGGACAGGCCGGGCAGCATCCAGTCGAGCACCACCAGATCGGGGATGTTCTCTTTCAGCTTGGTGTCGGCTTCATCGCCCCGCGCGGCGCTATCGACCTCGTAGCCTTCGGCTTCGAGGTTATAGCGCAGCAGCATGGTGAGCGGCTCCTCGTCTTCAACGATCAGGATTCGCGCGCTCATAGTACTTTTCCTTTGCGCATGATCTTATCCGAAAACCGCTTCACACTTTTCGGGATCATGCGCGCTGCTAACCGGCCAAGGCCGGAATGGTCGTGGTGTCACCCTTCGGCCGGCGCTCGGTGATCGGGTTGCCGTCGATGATGTAGTGCACGGTCTCGGCGATGTTGGTCGCGTGGTCGCCCATGCGCTCGATGTTCTTGGCGCAGAACATCAGATGGATGCAGAAGGTGATGTTGCGCGGATCTTCCATCATGTAGGTGAGCAGTTCACGGAACACCGAGGTGCAGACCGCGTCGATTTCCTCGTCGCCGCGCCACACCGCCATCGCCTTGTTGTCGTCGCGGCGGGCATAGGCATCGAGCACGGCCTTGAGTTGCTCGACAACCAGGTCGGTCATGTGCTCGACGCCGCGGATCAGTTTCGGCGGCGGGAATTCGGCATTCAGCGCGATGACGCGCTTGGCGATGTTCTTGGCCAGATCGCCGATACGCTCGACGTCATTGGCGATGCGCAGCGAGCCGACAATGTCACGCAGATCAATCGCCATGGGCTGGCGGCGGGCAATGGTCAGCACCGACTTCTCCTCGATCTCACGCTGAAGTGCGTCGATCGCGGCGTCCGATGTGGTGACACGCGTCGCCAATGTGGTGTCGCGTTTGGCCAGCGCATCGACGGCGTCGGCCACCTGCTTTTCGGCGAGGCCGCCCATTTCGGCGACCATGCGCGCCAGGTCCTGCAGGTCGCTGTCAAAAGCCTTGGCGGTGTGTTGATCGTTCATATCCAGATTCCTTTTGGGATCAACCGAAGCGGCCGGTGATGTAATCCTGCGTGCGGCGATCGCTCGGCGTCGTGAACATGCGCGTCGTGTCGCCATATTCGACCAGCTCGCCGAGATACATGAAGGCGGTGAAGTCGGAGACGCGCGCCGCCTGCTGCATGTTATGGGTGACGATGGCGATCGTGTAATCTTCCTTCAACTCGTCGATGAGTTCTTCGATCTTTGCAGTCGAGATCGGATCGAGCGCTGAGCACGGCTCGTCGAACAGGATGACTTCCGGGCGCACCGCGACGGTGCGGGCAATGCACAGACGCTGCTGCTGGCCGCCGGAGAGCGACAGGCCGTTGGCGTCCAGCTTGTCCTTGACCTCGTTCCACAAAGCGGCGCGCTGCAAGGCCTGCTGCACGCGGTTGTCGAGCTCGGGCTTCGGCAGGTTCTCGTACAGGCGAATGCCGAAAGCGATGTTCTCGTAGATCGTCATCGGGAAAGGCGTCGGCTTCTGGAACACCATGCCGACCTTGGCGCGCAGCAGGTTGAGATCCTGCGACGGCTCCAGGATGTCGTCATTGTCGAGCCGCACCGTGCCGGTGGCGCGCTGGTTCGGATAAAGATCGTACATCCGGTTGAGGACGCGCAGCAAAGTCGACTTGCCGCAGCCGGACGGACCGATGAAGGCCGTGACCTTGCCGTGGTACAGCGACACGTTGATGTTCTTCAACGCGCGGTGATCGCCGTAATAGAAGTCGAGATTCTTGACGGTGACCTTTTCCGACAGGTCGCTGGCGCTGCTCGCGGCGTGCGTGACAACGGGAATCGTGAAATTGACGGTGCTCATGATTTCTTACTCTGTGCCCCAAGGAAACGCGCGACGATGCTGAGCGTGAGCACCGCCAAGGTGATGATCAAAGCGCCGGTCCAGGCCAGTTCCTGCCAGTCCTTGTAAGGGCTGAGCGCGAACTGGAAGATGACGACCGGCAGACTGGCGACCGGAGCATTCATGTTGCTGCTCCAGAACTGATTGTTGAGCGCGGTGAACAGCAGCGGCGCCGTTTCACCGGAGATGCGGGCAATGGCCAGCAGCACGCCGGTGATCATGCCGGCGCGGGCGGCGCGATAGGCAACCTTGCGGATCATCAGTGAGCGCGGCAAGCCGATCGAGGCAGCGGCCTCGCGCAGCGTGTCCGGCACCAAGGTCAGCATGTCTTCCGTGGTGCGCACCACCACCGGAATGACGATGACCGAGAGCGCGACAGCGCCAGCCCAGCCGGAGAAGTGGCCCATCGTGGCGACCATGATTTCATAGACGAACAGGCCAATGACGATCGACGGCGCGCTCAACAGGATGTCGTTGATGAAGCGCACGATGGTCGAGAGTTTTTCGAAGCGGCCATATTCGGCGAGATAAGTGCCGGCGAGAATGCCGAGCGGCGTGCCGATCAGCACCGCGAGGAACGTCATCACCAGGCTGCCCATGATCGGGTTGAGCAGACCGCCGGACGCGCCCGGCGGCGGCGTCATTTCGGTGAAGACCCGCAGCGAGAGGCCGCTGAAGCCCTGATAGAACAACACGCCAAGGATCAAGCCGAGCCAGATCAGGCCGAAGCCCGTTGCGAAATAGGCCAGCAGCATCGTGATGACGTTCTTGCGGCGGCGGCTGTGATAGAGCGGCGACGAGGCGCCTGAGATCATGTTTGCCATGTTACTGACCCAACCGTCCATTGAGGCGCATCAGCATCAGGCGGGCGAAGGCCAGCACGATGAAGGTGATGACGAAGAGGATGAGACCGAGCGTGATCAGCGACGAGGTGTAGATGTCGCCGACGGCTTCGGTAAATTCATTGGCGATGGTCGCCGAAATCGTGGTGCCGGGCGCCATGATCGAACCGGAGATGCGATGCGCATTGCCGATGACGAAGGTGACCGCCATGGTTTCACCAAGCGCGCGGCCCAGCGCCAGCATGACGCCGCCAATGACACCGACACGGGTGAAGGGCAGCACGACATAGCGCGCCACTTCCCAGGTGGTGCAGCCGAGGCCATAGGCGGCTTCTTTCAAAACCGGCGGCACCGCTTCGAACACGTCACGCGAGATCGAGGTGATGAAGGGCAGCACCATGATCGCCAGGATCAGGCCGGCGGTCAGCACGCCGATGCCGTAAGGCGGGCCGGCGAACAAGGTCGACAGCACCGGGATGTCGCCGAAAGCGGAGATCAGGAAGGGCTGCACGTGCTGCTGCAGGAACGGCGCAAACACGAACAGGCCCCAGATGCCGTAGATGATCGACGGAATGCCGGCGAGCAGTTCGATGGCGATGCCGATCGGACGGCGCAGCCACATCGGGCACAGCTCGGTGAGGAAGAGCGCGATGAACAGGCCGACCGGTACCGCGATCAACATGGCGATCAGCGAGGTCATGATGGTGCCGTAGATCGGCGACATGGCGCCGAATTGTTCGGTCACCGGATTCCAGCTTTCCGTGATCAGGAAGTTGAAACCGAATTTCTCGAGCGCCGGGATCGAGCCGTAGATCAGCGAGCCGATAATGCCGCTGAGAATGACGAGGACGGTGATGGCGGCCAGGCGCGTGACATGCCGGAAGATGGTGTCGCCAAGCCGCAGCTTCTGCAGGACCTTGGCGCGGTCAACCTTTTCAGCGACCGAAACGGCGGCGCTGCTCTGAAACGCTACATCAACCACAGGTCGGTCCCCCGAAGAATTCATTGAAGCTCTCCTTGGGCCAAGTGCTTACGGGCAAATGCGCCAGCTAAGGGAGCCACTCAAGCCGCACGGCGGCCGCAAAACAAGTCGCTAATTGGTGCCGGTGGATATCGGCGAGAGAAGGAAATGGGCGCCAGGCTGTTGCCGAGACTGGCGCCCTCTTTTGTCAGCAGATTAGAAAATCGGCTTACCAGTCGCGTCGGTGATGTCTTTCTTCCACGACGCTTCGATGCTGGTCACAACCTTTTCCGGCATCGGCACGTAGTGGAGTTCATCGGCAGCCTTGTCGCCATTCTTGAAGGCCCAGGCGAAGAACTTGAGCGCTTCACCGGTGGCTGCGGCATCGACCGGCTTCTTGTGCACCAGGATCCAGGTCGCAGCAGTCATCGGCCACGACGCATCACCCGGCTGGTTGGCGAGGATCACGCCATAGCCCGGCTGCGAATTCCAGTCGGCATTGGCGGCCGCGGCCTGGAAGGCTTCGGCAGTCGGCTCGACAGTCTTGCCGGACTTGTTGATCATCTTGGTGTGGGTCAGCTTGTTCTGCAACGCGTAGGCGTATTCGACGTAGCCGATCGAACCCTTGGTGTTGCCGACATTGTTGGCGACGCCTTCGTTACCCTTGGCGCCGATACCGGCCGGCCACTGAACGGAGGTGTTGACGCCGACCTTCGACTTGAAGTCCGGGCTCACTTCCGAGAGGTAATAGACGAAGTTGTAGGTGGTGCCCGACCCGTCCGAACGATGCACGATGGCGATTGCCTGATCCGGCAGCTTGGCCGACGGGTTCAGCTTCTGGATGGCCGGATCGTTCCACTTCTTGATTTCCGAGAGGAAGATCTTGGCCAGCGTCGGTCCGTCAATGGTGAGTTCGCCCGGCTTGATGCCGTCGAGATTCACAACGGCGACGATGCCGCCCATGACGGCCGGGAACTGAGCGAGGCCATGCTTGTCGAGATCGGCACCCGACAGCGGCGCGTCCGTCGCGCCGAAGGTGACGGTCTTGGCCTGGATCTGCTTGATGCCGCCGCCCGAGCCGATCGACTGATAGTTCAGTCCGTTGCCGGTCTCTTTCTTATAGGAGTCGGCCCACTTGGTATAAATGGGATAGGGGAAGCTCGCGCCGGCACCCGAGATGTCGGCAGCGTTGGCCGGTGCGAAAGCGGCGGCGGCGGCGATGAAGCCGGCGGCAGCAATGACGGTCCAGTGTTTCAAGGGAACTCTCCATGTTGTGGGCTCATTGGCACTCCCTGGCGACCTTTCGCCGGGACGCTTGAGCCCTTACGCCCGGGTGACCTAGGCGTCGTCCGTCACGGTTCTATGAAGCTTATGTGACAGTGACATGACAGCGTAAGATACTGGAAAGACTTGCGAATATGGCGCTGCCGGAGCCTTTGCCTCTGCGGAGGGAAAGGATTGTGTCACGCGAGGGAAATAGCCAGATTAGGTGGACCATGAGCCCACCCCGCCGGCCACCACCGCAGACAGACGCTTTCAAGCGGCAGACCTACGCGCTGCCGCGGGACCTCGCGCGCGCCATGGCACGCGACTGGTTCAAGCGTTTTCCAAAGCAGGCTTATGACACGCAGGTCGAGACCTGGCGCGAGGCGGCTGACGGCAAGATCGAATTTACGATGCGAAGATTGCCAACGGCGGATTGAGGGGCTTACTCACCCGTCCTTAGCGGCAAATGCATCGTGAAGGTCGCGCCGTCGCCGCGCTTGCTCTCGATCGAAACCCGGCCGCCGTGGCGGGCGAGCACGTGCTTGACCAGCGCCAAACCGAGGCCGGTGCCGCCCTGCGAGCGGCTGTCGGCGACATCGACGCGATAGAAACGCTCGGTCAGGCGCGGCAGATGCTCCGGTGCGATGCCCGGGCCATGATCGCGCACGGCGATGCGCGCTTCCGGCAGGCCGCCGCGCGTCTTGGCCTGCGACAAGGTAATGTCGACGCGCTTGCCAGCGGCGCCGTATTTCAGTGCGTTCTCCACCAGGTTTTCCAACGCGCGGATCAACTCATCACGGTCGCCGCGCACAACCAGTGGCTCTTCCGGCGCGTCCATGACGATCTCGACCTGCCGGTCGCGCGCCAAGGTCTGCAAGCCGTCAGCCACCTGCCGCACCAAGGGCGCCAGATCGACCGCCGCGCTCGGCGGCAGATGCGCGTTCAATTCAATACGCGACAGCGACAACAGATCGTCGATCAGACGCGCCATGCGCGCCGCCTGCTGCTGCATGATGCCGAGAAATTTCTCGCGCGCGGCGACGTCGTTCTTGGCCGGACCTTGCAAAGTTTCGATGAAGCCGAGCAGCGCCGCCAAGGGCGTGCGCAATTCATGGCTGGCATTGGCGATGAAGTCGGCACGCATTTCCTCGACCCGGCGCAGCGGCGTCAGGTCGTTGAAAGTCATCATCAGGATGCTGGATGCGCCCGTGCCCTCGTCCAGTTCAACCGGCGTGACGAAAGCCTCGAACCAGCGGTCGAGCGGCACGCGCTCGAAGAACTCGACGCGCTGCGGCTCTCCCGTCTTGCCGGCGCGACGAATGGCGTCGACCAGCTCCGGCATGCGCAAGGTGATCAAGGCCGGCTCGCCGCTGCGCAAGGCCGGCGCGATGCTGGCCGCCGCTGCGTTGAAGGCGATGACGCGGGTGTCGCTGTCGAGCACGATGGCCGCGCCCGGCATGCCGCCGATCAATTGCTCGATCAACAACGCCCTCGGATGCGGCGCGTTGCGGCTGGCGGAGACCCTCATCCGCCCCGGCGGCGCAACGTCCTGCTCACCGAACAGCGCACGCCACGCGCCGCGCAGGCGTCCGGGGCGGTCTCCGCCATCTTGGCGCTGGTCGTCGTCCGCCATAACTTACGGCCGGCCGGTGTCGTTGTTTTCCGGCTCGACGGCGAGGATCGGCGTGGCGACTTTGGTCACCGGCGTCAGCTCAATCTTGTGCCGCGTGCCCCGCATGTTGAGCAGCAGTTCGCGCACACCAAGAATGAGCAGTGCGAAGGCGAACGGAGCGAGATAATAGAGCATGCGGAACAGCAGCAATCCCGCCAGCAAATGCTCTTTCTCGAATTGATAAAGCGCGATCAACATCGCCGCATCGAACACGCCGAGACCGCCGGGCGAATGGCTGGCGAAGCCGAGCAAGGTCGCGGTGACGAAGATCACCGCCAATGTAATGAAGTCGATATTCGGCTCGCCGGGCAGCAGCATGTACATAGCGAGCGCACAGCAGCCGAGATCGATGATGCCGATGCCGATTTGCAGCAGCGTGTTCGGGCCGCGCGGCAGCCGCACGGTCCAGCCGCCCTTGCCGATCTCGCGCTGCGCGCTCCACACCCAGGCGACGTAGCAAGCGAGAATGACGAGAAGGCCGATGCCGATGACACGGTTCGCCGTGTCGCTGAGCTGGTCGATGGCGCCGGCGGCGGATGGATGAATGGTGATGCCGAGGCCGAGCACCGTCACATTGCCGAGCCAGAAGGTCAGGCCGGCGACGAAGCAGATCTTGGCGACTTCGACGGCATCGAGGCCGTAATGCGAGTAGATGCGGTAGCGCACCGCGCCGCCGGTGAAGACCGTGGCGCCGATATTGTGGCCGATCGAATAGCTGGTGAAGCCGGCTAAAGCGGCGATGCGGTACGGCACCTTGCCGCGGCCGATCGTGCGCAGCGCGAACCAGTCATAGAAGGTCAGGGTGAAATAGCCGCCAATGACGAAGAGCGCGGCGAGCGCGATATTTCCCGGCGGCGTCGCCTTCACCGCGACGATGACCTCGTCGATATTGATCTTGTGCAGCATCCGCCACAGGACGGTCGCGGCCGTGCCGATAATGGCAAAACTGAGCAGAATGCCAATCTTGTTCCAGCCAATGTACTTCTGGAACAGTCGCGCCACCGCGCGCAGCGAATGAAGCATCGAACCTCCGGACCGGCGGCGCCTGAGCCAGCGCGAGGCGCGTGGCTCAAAGTCACCTAGCAGAACTCTATCAACGGCGCGAGGGGACGCGATAACCCCGGCCGCGCGTTTGGCGAGGCCGGGGTCATAGGACTGTCATGCGGCGGGATTGTGCCTAGTTACAAACCGTAACGCGGCGCAGGCGCTTGCCGTAGGGCGTGTAGACGACGCGGCGGACGGTGTAGCAGTCCGAACCGTAGGCGGCGTAGGCCGGGGCGTAAAAGCCGACGCGGAAACCGCCGCCATGCCAGCCGTGGTGACCGTGGTGATGACCCTTCCAGCCGGCCGACGCGGCAGTCGGGACTGCCAAGGAAGCGGCGGCGACAACAGCGGCGGCGCCGAGGGCGATGGTAAGCTTGCGGAACATGACCTGAACTCCTGTTCTGAGGGACGCGGCATTCGCATCCGGTAATCATGGGTCGCCCCGCTCCGGGGAAAGGTTCAAAGCCCGGTTCAGCCTTTTTTGAGTGTCCTTGCCGGTAAAATGCCCCAAACTGCCTCTCTCTTAAACAGAGGGCGTGTCGGCGATCACACTTTCCCGCCGATTTCCTTGATATTGCTTGAACCTCCCGGCCCTGCGGCGCGACAGACCCATACGAGCAGCCTGCGATGCAAACGACTTCGGACGATGTTCTGATCGCAAGGATCGCAGGCGGCGACCGGCTGGCCATGCAGGTGCTGTTCGCACGGCACCATGTACGGGTTTACCGGTTCGTGCTGCGGCTGGTGCGCAATGAGGCCACCGCCGAGGACTTGATCAGCGAGGTGTTCCTCGACGTCTGGCGGCAAGCCGGGAAGTTCGAGGGCCGCTCGCAGGTCTCGACCTGGATGATGAGCATCGCCCGCTTCAAGGCGCTGTCGGCACTCAGGAAGCGGCCGGAAGCAGAACTGGACGACGAGACGGCGGAACGGATCGAGGATGAATCCGACGATCCGGAAACCACGCTGGCGAAGAAGGACAAGGGTTCGCAACTGCGGCAGGCGCTGCAAGGCCTGTCGAACGAACATCGGGAGATCATCGACCTCGTCTACTACCACGAGAAGTCGGTGGAAGAAGTGGCCGGAATCGTCGGTATCCCGGAAGCGACCGTGAAGACGCGCATGTTCTACGCGCGGAAGAAATTATCGGAGCTCCTCAAGGAGCAAGGGATTGATCGAGGCTGGCCATGAACGCGACGAATACAGAGATGCCGGACGACATCGAAGCGCTGCTGCCCTGGCACGCCGCCGGCACATTGAGCAGCCGCGATGCCGCACGCGTCGAGAACGCGCTTGCCGCCGATCCTGAACTGGCCCGCCGCTATGCGCTGGTACGGGAAGAGCTCGGCGAGACCATCGTGCTCAATGAAACACTCGGCGCGCCGTCGGCCAAGGCGCTGAATAAATTGTTTGCCAAGATCGATGCCGAGCCGGCGCGCAAGATGGCGGGCGTACCCTTCGGCGCGCGCATGACATCTTTCTTCGCCAGCCTGTCGCCCCGCACTTTGTCGCTCGCCGGCAGCCTGGCGGCCTTACTCATTCTGGTGCAGGCAGGTTTCATCGCCAACAGCGTGATGAAAGGACAAGGTGCCGGCGGCTATGAGACGGCCTCGACATCGTCGAAGGATCCGGGCGTCGGCGCTTTCACCATGATCCGCTTTGCGCCGCAGGCGACGCAGGATGATGTCACCAAATTCCTCGACGCCAACAAGTTCGCGATCACTGCAGGGCCGCTGCCCGGCGGCTTCTATAAAGTGCGCGTGGCAGTGACCGGCCTGCCGAAGGCCGAGCTCGCGGCCATCGTCAAGAATATGCAGGAAGACAAAACGGTCGGTTTCGCCGCCACCAGCGACTAACAGGAGTTGGCCATGCGCAGCACAAAGATCGCCCTGTTCGGTTTCGGCGTGGCTTTGATAGCGTCCCTGTCTGTTGGTCAGGCGGCGGCGCAAATGGCCGCGCCGCCACCGCCACCGCCCATGCCGACACCAACGCCGGGCGGCGGCGGTGGATTTTCCGGCGGCGGTGGACCCGGCTGGGGCGCGGCGATCCCTGGCATGATGATGGTGTTGCCGCATGTCGTGCCGCGCGAGTCGCGCGCCGCGCCGGGCGGACGCCGTTATATCGAGGAAGAAGAGATCATCGATGAACGGCCGCGCCGTCCGCGCCAGGCGCAGACTGCGCCGCGCCGCGCCAGCAATGCACCGCCCGCCGGCGAACGCCGGCTGGTGCCGGATGAAGTGGTCATCGAATTGCGCAATTCGGTGACGCCGCAGCAATTGCAAGCGTTGCAGACCCGTCACCGGCTGACACGGCTGGAATCGCAGGTGATGCAACTGTCCGGCACGACGATGTATCGCTGGCGCATTCCGGATCGCCGTACGGTGCCGAATGTCGTGCGCGCGCTGGAGGCCGACAACATCGTCGCCTCGGCGCAACCGAATTACCAATACACATTGCAGCAGACGCAGAACGCGGGCGATCCGGCGCAATATGAACTAGCAAAGCTGCGCCTGCGGGAGGCGCATGGTCTCGCGCGCGGCGGCGACATCAAGATCGCGGTAATCGATTCCGGTGTAGATGCCGCGCATGCCGAACTCAGCGGCAGCATCGCCGAGAACTTCAACGCGCTTGCCTCGCCGATGGCGGCGCATTCGCACGGCACCGCAATTGCCGGCCTGATCGCCGGGCATGGCAAGCTGCTCGGCGCGGCACCGAATGCCAAGATCCTCGCGGTGCGCGCCTTCGATCCGGTCGGCGGCACGGCGCAAGGCACCACCTTCGCCATCCTTAAAGGTCTCGACTGGTCGGCGACGCAAGGCGCCCGCATCATCAATATGAGCTTTGCCGGGCCGAGCGATCCGGCAATGCACCGCGCGATGGAAGCCGCGTTCAAGAAGGGCATCGTGCTGATCGCCGCCGCCGGCAATGCCGGAGCAAAATCGCCACCGCTGTTTCCGGCCGCCGATGCCAATGTGATCGCTGTGTCGGCCACCGACTCCGAGGACAAATTGTTCGAGCAATCGAACCGCGGCAACCATATTGCGGTGGCCGCGCCGGGCGCGCAGCTGATGGTGGCGACACCGGACGGCTATGACTTCTCGTCGGGCACATCCTATTCTTCAGCGACGGTCAGCGGCGTTGTGGCGCTCATGCTGGAGCGGCGTGGAGAACTCACACCGGCGCAGGTGCGCGGCATTTTGCAGGTCACCGCCAGGGATATCGGACCGAAGGGCAAGGATGCGATGTTCGGCGCCGGGCTGACTGACGCTGTTTCGGCGCTTAACCCGCCGGAAGCGGCGCTGGCGGCAGCGGCGAAGCCCAAGCCGCCGGTCGAGCGCGTCAGCACTGGGGTACGCTAATCGTGACTGAGCAGCTTGCTATGCCGTTGCGCGTGACGCGCAACGAGAAGATTGCCGAAGGCATTCACACGCTTGAATTCCGCGCCGCGGAGGGTGAGACATTGCCCGCCTTTACCGCCGGCGCACATATCGCCATCACATTGCCGAACGGCCTCGTCCGCAAGTACTCGCTGTGCGGCGACCCGGCCGAGCGCGGCTTCTACCAGATCGCGGTCAAGCGCGACGCCAGGGGCCGTGGTGGATCGATGGCGCTGATCGATAACACCAAGGTTGGCGATGTGCTGATGGTGGCGCCGCCGATCAATGATTTCGGCCTGCCGCCGCGCGGCCAGGATTTCCTGTTCATCGCCGGCGGCATCGGCGTCACGCCGATGGTGGCGATGATCCATGAATTGCGCGCCGCCGGGAAACGCTTCCGCCTGTTCTATTTCAACCGCACGCCGGAGATGACGGCGTTCCGCGACATGCTGAGTGCTGAAGAACTGAAGGACGTCGTTGTCATTCATTATGACGAAGGCGACCCGACGCGCTCCTACGATTTGAAGCCGGTGCTGAAGGAACGGCAGAACCGCGAGCATCTCTATTGCTGCGGACCGCGGCCGTTGATGGAAGCGGTGCGGGCGATGACCGATCACTGGTCGCCGACCGCCGTACATTTCGAGGCGTTCAGCGATGCCGAGACGCACAAGGCCGGCGATACGCCGTTCACTGTGCGGCTGGCGCGCAGCGACAAGACGATCACGGTGCCGCCGGACAAGACCATTCTCGAAATGCTGCGCGACAACGGACTCGACGTACCGAGCTCCTGCGAAACCGGCACCTGCGGCACCTGCCGCACCAAGATGCTGGCCGGCGTTGCCGACCACCGCGACCTGGTGCTGTCCGATCAGGAAAAGGCCGACACGATCATGATCTGCGTGTCGCGGGCGATGACCGGCGAGATCACGCTCGACAGGTGAGCTACTTGCCCTTCATGGCGACTACCAAAGCCGCCGACAGATCGTGCTGCGAATAGGGCTTCGACAGCCGCTCGAACTCAAAGGCCTTGCCGGAAGGCAGCTCGGCATAGCCTGTCGCCATGATGATCGGCATCTTCGGCAATCTCTCTTGAACCTTGTGCGCCAGGTCGAGGCCATTCATCTGCGGCATGGCGTAGTCAGTAATGACGACGTCAAAGGATGAATCGGCGTCGAGAATCTGCAGCGCTTCCATGCCGGACTTGGCCTCGGTGACGATATGGCCGAGATCGAGCAACATGTCGGCGGCGCCCATGCTGACCAGGATGTCGTCATCGACCAGCAGGACGCGCAACCCGCTCGACGTCACCGTCGGCGGCGCTTCAACCACCTTGACCTCCGCAGCATCGCGTTCGCTCGCGCGCGGCAGCCACAAGGTGACTGTCGTGCCCTTCCCCGGCGCGCTCTTGATGCGCATCATGCCGCCGGACTGCGCGGTGAAGCCGTGCACCATGGACAGGCCCAGGCCGGTGCCCTTACCGATGCCCTTTGTCGTATAGAAAGGCTCCTGCGCGCGGGCGAGGGTTGCTTCGCTCATGCCTTCGCCGGTATCGGTCACGGTGACGCAGACATAGTCGTCGCGCAGCATGCCGTGCGCCTTGCCATTGGTCTCGTTGTGGCAGGCAATGGTCAGCGAGCCGCCATCCGGCATGGCGTCGCGCGCATTGACCGCGAGATTGATCAGCGCCAGTTCCAGCTGGTTGGCGTCGACTTCGACGCTGGCGACTTCCGGCGCGACATCGACATTGATGGAAATGTTCGGCCCGACGGAATGGCGGACGAAATCCAGCATTTCCGGCATCAGGCGCTGCAGCGAGACAACAGTGACCTTCAGCTCTTGCCGGCGGGCGAAAGCCAGCAGCCGCGTCGTCAGCGTCGCGCCGCGTTCGGCGCCCTGGATGGCGCGATCGAGCAGACGCGCGACACGCGCATCGTCCGGCACTGCTTTCTTCAGCAGACCGAGGCTGCCGAGAATAATGGCGAGCAAATTGTTGAAGTCATGCGCGATGCCGCCGGTGAGCTGGCCGATGCTCTCCATCTTCTGCGACTCGTGCAGCTGGCGCATGGCGACTTCGTTTTCCCGCGTGCGTTCCTCAACTCGCGTTTCTAGATCCTGATTGATTTTCTCAAGCGCATCGCGCGCTTCGCGCAAGGCGCGGTCGGAAGCGACACGCTCGCTGACGTCGCGCCATATGGTGGTGACGAAATCACGCTGGTCGGCGGTCCAATGCCCAAGCGACACTTCGAATGAGCCGGACTCGCCGTCCTTGTATTTTCCGGTAACCCCGATGGCGCGGTCTGTTTCCGGGAAAACGGCGTCGTCGGCGAGATAAGACAACAAGGCGCTGTCCTTATCGAGCAACAGATCGATTTTCTGGCCGAGCAATTCGGACAGGCCGTAACCGAAGACGTCTTCAGCGGCGCCATTGGCCCACTGGATGGTGCGGTCGGGATTGATGGTGATGATCGCGTCCGGCGCCGAGTCGACAATGGCGTGGTAGCGCGCATTCTGCCGTTCGCGCAGGATGCGCTCGCGCGTCACCGCGACGGTCACATCCGATACTTGCAGCAGGCAAAAGACCTGCGCATTGGAGACGACCGGGCGAACAACAATGTTGTGCAACAGCAGCTCGCCATGGCCGTCGCTCAGCGAGAACAGCTTGTTCAAGGTATGCGTCAGCACGCTGGAGCTGCCGGCAGCAAAGGAATCGTCGATCGCCGTGATCAGGCGCGGGCTTTGCAGGTCCGGGAAAACTTCGTGCAGCGTCTTGCCGATAACGTCCTTCGAAGGCCGGCCGGTGACGCGGGCCATCCAGTCGTTCCAGGCGACGACGCGGATATCGGAATCGAGCACGACAAGACCGATATCGACAGTGTCGAAAACCGGACCCAAGCCCAACGCTGCTACATTATCCAGCATGACCGACGGACTGTTTCTCAATTCCACTGATGAAGTCCGCCACGATCTCTTTCAAGGCATTAATCGAGGGCAGATCCATCAGCAAGGCGATGAAGCCGTGAATGTCGCGGTTCTTGATGTTGAAATCGATGTAGAGAAAAAGAACGAGGTTGCCGCCGACGGTCTCCGAGCCAACTTCGAATAACGTCTCGCCATCGCCGCGCACGATCGTCGGCAGCGACATACGCATGGTCTTGTGCAGCACATTGGCGATGGTCGCGAGGCAGCCGTTCAGGATGATGTTGCCGGTTTCCGCCAAAGCTTCCTGTTCGAGATCGATGACATCCTCGAGCGAATGCTCTTCGCCGACGATGGAGCGCACCAGTTCGAGACTTTGCGCCTCGGGGAAAATCAGGATGGCCTTGCCGGCGAACGGGCCATCGAAAGATTGCTGAACGCCGACCAGTTTCCTGGTGTTGCCGCGCTCGACCAGTTTCGATGCAGCCTGCCGGCTGACGATCTTGACCGAAGGCACCGACAGAAGAACTTGCTCACCAACCATCTGGCGCAAACTGGCGGCAGCGCGGCTGACCCCCATATTGGCGATTTCCGCGAGTGCATCCTGTTCGATGTCGGTTAGTTCGCTGACGTCTGCTGTCATCTCGCCGCCGTTTTAAGCCTGAGCGCGGCACCGGACAAAAACGATCCAAGGGCCTCATCTGTCAGAGGCTTAGCGATGAAGGCGGCGTTTAGTTCCCGGGCGCGGCTGATTATCTCATCCTGCATGTTCGCTGAAACGACCGCGACCGGCATGGCCGGGTACGCTGTGCGAACACGGGCAAGCAGTTCCAGTCCGTCAATGCCGGGCATGTTGAAATCGACCAGGGCGATATCGACAGATTCCTTTGCCACGGCGGCCAAAGCCTCGTCCGAATTTGTCGCCTCGACCAGTGTCCAATCAGGCCGTATGCGGCGCAGGGAACTGGCCATCACCATGCGGGCAAGCTTGCTGTCATCGACGATGAGGACTTTATGCGCCATTGAACTTTCTCGAAAAACCAAGGTTTGCGTCGTTAGAGCCTGTTTACAGCCATTTCGCAATCCAGCCGTCGCCGCAGGGCCCGGTGGGGACCGCGCCGGCGGCCATCAGGACCTGAACCACGGCTGTGTGGGGTTTTTGACACTGCGACCAGTCAACCGGGGACTTAGGGCTGGCCAGCAGGAGTTGCAACAGCGGTTCGGCATCCTCGACCGGGCATGCGCCCTCAAGGTGAATAGTTCCATCGTCGGCCCGGCGGATGGTCATGGCATGATCTCCTTGACGTCAAGAACCAGCAGAACCTGGCCATTGCCGAGCAAGGTCGTCCCGGCGTAACCGCGGGCGCCGGAGAGCAGGCCCTGCATCGGCTTGAGCACCACTTCGAGCCGTTCGCCAATGGCGTCGATTTCGAAGGCAGCGGTGCGACCGCCACTCTCGGCAATCAGGAACAAGCGCGAAGCGGCGGCCGGGTTTACCGGCAACCGCATCAGTTCGGCGAGAGAAACGACAGGCACGACCTGATCACGCAGCACGAAACCTTCATTGTTCTTGATGCGGTTGATGCGGTCGGGCGACAGCCGCACCGTCTCGGAGACGGCGTCCATCGAGATGCCAAAGGATTGCCCGCCCGCCTGCACCACCATGATGCGCGACATGGAGATGGTCATTGGCATGTCGAGCCGCACCGATGTGCCGGCGCCGACCTTGCTGGCCAGCGTGACGCGGCCGCCCATGCGCTCGACGGCGGTGCGCACCACGTCCATGCCGATGCCGCGGCCGGAGACGTCGGAGATTGTCTCGGCGGTCGAGAAGCCGGCGGCGAAGATGAGATCGATGACATGTTCGTCGGTGAGCGCGGCCAGTTCATCGGCGGGCAAGAGTTGTTTGTCGGCGGCGCGCCGGCGGATGGCGGATGGATCGATGCCACGGCCATCATCATGAACATCAACATGGAATCGGTCGCCGGCGCGCGAGGCGGCAATGGTGATGGTCGCCTGTTCCGGCTTGCCGGCGGCGCTACGCTGCTCCGGCGTCTCGATGCCGTGATCGACGGCATTGCGGACGAGATGGACCATCGGCTCGAAAAGGCGGTCGACGATGGTCTTGTCGGCTTCCGTGTTCTCGCCCTGTGTGACCAGATTGACGGTCTTGTTCAGTTGCCTGGCCACGTCGCGTATCAGGCGCGGGAATGAGCGGAAAACCTGCGCCACCGAGATCATGCGCAGTTGCAGGATGCTGCCGTGCAGTTCGATTACAAGCCGGTCGATGGCGTCCTGATCACGGCGCAGCGCGGCATCGCCTGTGCCGCCGGTCGCCTTGACCGAATGCGCCAGCGCATTCTTGGCGACGATCAGCTCGCCGGCCAGATTGACAAGCGCTTCGATCTTGTCCTCGCTGACCCGCAACATGCGCTCGGCCGGGCGGTCGCCGGTGTCAGTGCGCGGCGTATCCGGCGCGGTGCTGGTGGTCAGCCCGGCCAAAGCCTGTTCGATGGCGTCGGATACAGCGTCGTTGCGCTCGACAGCATCGGCGATTGACGTCAAACCGCCCGAGCGCAACGCGTTCAGCGCGGTCCGGCGGGCCGCGCCGATGCGTCCGGCTAGACCTTCGGGCTTGTCGGTGACGCGCAGCAATTCGAGCTGTGCCTCAAGGACGATATGGATAAGCGAGGCGTCTTGCGCAGGCTTGGCGCTCACCGGCGCAGAAGGCAGCGCCGACTCGGGCACGGTGGCGATGCGCACCTGATCCGGCACCATGCGGAAGATCTTGAAGATGTCGTCCCGCTCGCTGGCGGCAATCGCCTGAAGCCGCAGATTGCAGGCGTAAGGGTCGAGCTCGGCCAAAGGCGGAAACGGCTCGCGCGGCTCGATGTGGAAGGCGAGCAGGCCGGGCACCTGCCGCATCAATTCGAGCGGATCGTCACCATTGAAGAAGCAGCCCGGTATCGGCTCATAGGCAATCGAATGCAAGGTGGTCGTGCCGCTTCGCAGATGTTCGGCAATCTTGTCGCGCGATCTGTCGAGCAGGCGAACAACCCAGTCCGCCGTCTCACCTTTAGCAACCGGTGCCGTCACCTTCGGAGCCGGAGCAACAACGGCTGCATTGTCCGCGGGCAGAAATGTGCGCAAACGCTCGGCCATCGACCGTGCGGCTTCACCGGCATCGGCCGGCAAAGCCGCTGCCTCCTCAAAGTCATCGACCCAACGCGACACCTGATCGAGACAGGCCAGCGACAGATCGACGATCTCGCCATTGGCGGCAACAGAGCCGCCGCGCACCGCCGTCAGCAAATCCTCGGCCGCATGCAGAAGCAGCGTCATGGCCGGCAGTTCAACGACACCAGCCGAACCCTTGAGCGTATGAAACGCACGGAAAACGCGGTCGATATGCGCGGCGGAGGTGCTGTCGCGCTCCAGCGAGATGAGATCGTCGGTCGCCTGCCGAACGAGCTCGCGCGCTTCGGTGACGAACTGCTGCTGGAGTTCGTTCATGGCGAAGCTCCCGTCAGCACGGCGGCATGCTTGACGAGATCGGCTTCCGACACCGGCTTGACCAGATAGAAATTCGCGCCGGCTGACGTCGCGGCGAGCATGTCCTGCCGCTCCGACTCGGTCGAAATCATCAAAGCCGGCGTCGCCGCAATATGCGCATCGGCTTCGCTGCGCAAAGCAGCGATGAAGGCGAGCCCGTCCATGCGCGGCATATTGACGTCGACGATGACGAGATCGAAGGCCTCGCTCAGCACCTTCTCCATCGCCTCCAGACCATTGATCGCCTGCTCGACGGTGAAGCCGGACTTCTCCAACGCAGCGCGATAATAGAGCCGCACCAGCGACGAATCGTCGACCACAAGAATGCGCTTCATCTCAGATGTCCGGGCTGCGACAGCTTCAGCCATTCTTGGCCTCCGGCTTTTGATAAACGATCGCGTCGGGAAACCGGGCGACGTTGAACAGAGGCGAAATCCGGCTCATGCTTTCCGAATGGCCGAGGCAAATATAGCCGCCAGGCGTTAAGCAATCATAGAGATTTTCGGCAGCGACCCGGCGTGAGGCATCGTCGAAATAGATCAGGACGTTGCGGCAGAAGATCAGGTCGAAGTCGCGCTGCTGCGCCATATCGGCGCTGTCGATCAGGTTGATCCGGCTGAATTCGATCGAGCCGCGCAGGCCCTCGTCAATCTGGTAGCTCCCCTCATCGAGCTTGGTGAAATACCGGCCGATAATGTCCGGCGACAGGCGCATCAGAGCGCGGTCGCCATAAATGCCCTCGGCGGCAGCCTTGAGCGCGCGTGTGTCGATGTCGGAGCCGACGATCTCGATATTGTAGGCATCGACCTGCGGCCAGTTCTCCATCAGCCAGAGCGCGATGGAATAAGGCTCTTCGCCGGTCGAACACGGCACCGACCAGATACGGATCGAGGCGCCTTCCGGCTTGCGACTAACGATGCCTGCGAGCATGTCTTCCGTCATGCAGCGAAGCTGGGCGTCTTCGCGATAGAAATAGGTTTCGTTGACGGTGAATGAATTGATCAGGTGTTCGATCTCGTGCTCGGCATCGGCACGCAGCAGCGAGAAATAAGACTGGAATGACGGCGAGCCGGTCGCGGCCATGCGCTCATCGAGCCGCCGGTCGATGAAGTAGCGCTTGCTCTCGGAAAACGACATGCCGGTGCGGCGATACAAGAACTCGCAGAAGCGCTGCACCTCTTCCGGCGTGATCTGGGATACTGGGCCGTCACGCGGCGCCATCCGCATCAGGCTTCCGTGCCGGAAATCCGCGCGATCGCCATTTTTGCGGCGAAAGGCAGGAACGGCGTCGTGGCAAAGCGCTCAGCGCATTTCTCAAGCGCGGGAATGGCGTCGCGCGTGCCGACTTCGGTAAGCACATCGATGGCGGCGGCGCAGACATTCGGATGCGACTCGTTTTCGATCAGCGCGCAAAGCAGACGCGTTGCTTCGGCCTCCGGCATGTTGCGGGCGAGTTCGGTGGCCAGCAGGCGTACGTCGGAGTCGGAGTCGCCGAAGAGGAATTGCAGGAAAGGCGCGACCGCGTCGGGCATAGACTGCAAGGCTTCGATGGCGGCGCCGCGCACGCCGGCATCGTCGGCGCGCAAACAGGGCAGCATGGCCTTGACGCTGGCCTCATCGCCAACGCGCATCAGCGCCGTCATGATCGCTTCTCGCACGCGCGGCGCGGTTTCGCTCGTCAGTGCTTCCGCCAGCGCCGGCACGGCACTCGCCTGCCCGGCCAAAGCGCGGGCGGCGCTCCAGCGCGCATCGGCGTCAGTGCTTTTCAATGCTGCGAGATGCGCGGCCGGGCCGGCATCCTTGGGTGAGTCCTTGGCGGCTTTGCCGCCACCTTTAATGAGAGGCATGCGCGCTCACCATATCGAGAATAGCAGCCGGGATGTCGTCGAGCGGCAGCACCTTTTCAGCGCCGCCATTCTTCACCAGTTCGCCGGGCATGCCCCAGACAATCGCTGTTGATTCCGCCTCGGCGATGGTGCGGCCGCCGCCGTCACGCAGCCGCGTCATGGCGCCGGCGCCGTCGTTTCCCATGCCGGTCATCAAAACGCCGATCAGTTGCCGTGGATCCATGTGTTCAAGCGCGCTGAGCACCATGCGTTCCACACTCGGATGCCAAAGATAGCTCGCCTGCGACGGAACGGGCATGGCGACGATACCGGCGGCGCGCGGCGCCACGACGACATCGGCATCGCCCTTGCCGATATAAATGGTGCCAGCCTGCAGCAGCGTTGGCTTGTCGACCTCGACGACATTCAACTGGCAGTCATTATTCAGCCGCCGAGCGAAAGCAGCCGTGAAACTCGCCGGCAAATGCTGCGCCACCAGCACCGGCCAGGGGAAATCCGCCGGCAATTGCGGCAGCACGACATCGAGCGCGGCCGGGCCGCCGGTCGAGGTGCCGATGAGAAGCAGTCCCGGGATCGCGCGGTTGGCGGCGGCAGGCTTGGTCTTGTTGCCGGCGACGGGCATCGGCGGCAAAGGCTTCACCCGCCGCGGCGCCGCCAGCCCAGTGCCGCGCATCTGATGCCGTACGCGTTCGGTCAGACGGAGCGTGCGGCGGATACGGGCCTTGGCGGCGGCGCGCACCTTTTCCACCAGGATCGGTCGCAGCCTGTCGATCTCCAGCGACACCGCGCCACTCGGCTTGGCGACAAAATCAACGGCGCCGAGCTCGATGGCTTCCAGCGTTGCTTCGGCGCCTTCGGCCGTGAGCGACGATACCATCACCACCGGGGTCGGTATCTCGATCATGATCTGGCTAAGACAGGTCAGCCCGTCCATGTCCGGCATCTGCACATCGAGGGTGACGACCTGGGGCTCGAACGAGCGCACCAGCGCGAGCGCCTCGGTGCCGTTGCGCGCCAGGCGAATATCGAAGTCGCCTTCCGCCAGAAAGATGCCTTCCAGCAGTTTACGCATGAGCGCCGAGTCGTCGGCAATGAGAAGTTTGATCACGTCGGCGTCGACGCTTGATCGAGCGTGCTGTCGAATTTGGCGAGGATGTCGCTCTCGATCTTGTCGAGAAGCTGCGCCGGATCGACCAGCAGGATCATGCGCCCCTTGTCTTCAAGATTGATGACGCGCGGCATCAGCCGCATCTGGTCGGGCGACAGGTCCGGCGCCGGGCGGATGGCGTCGGACGACACCTTCAGTACCTCGGCGACACTGTCGACGAGGAAGCCGGCGCGCGCGCCGGCAAAGCCGAGCACCAGGATGCGCTGCGACGTCTGATCGTCCGCGCCCTGAATATCGAAACGGCGGCGCAAATCCACCACCGGCACGACGCCGCCGCGCAGGTTGATGACGCCATCGATGAAGCTCGGCGCCTTCGGCACGCGGGTGATGTGCTCCGGCGTCCGGGCAATCTCGCTGACCGCGGCGATTGGCATGGCGTATTCTTGCCCACCCAGACGAAAGACAATGAATTGTTCGTCAGCCATGGCCGTTGATCCCGATTGATTGTCTTCTTCGCCTGAGCTGCCCTGCTCGGCGGCGATCTTGCTCAACAGTTCGGAACGGAACAGTCGATCCGGCGACAGCACGGCGACGAGGCGGCGGCCATGATTGAGCCGCGCCATCGATGTGACATCGGCTTCGCCAGCGCCGCGGCTGAGCAAGGCTGGCGCCGCATCGATCACGGATGGATCGACGCGCAGGATTTCGCGGGTGGCGTCGACAACGACACCAACCAGAGCATCGCCGAGCGAGACGACAATGACCTTGCCGCGCTGCGACCGCGTCTCGCCGGCCGGCAAGCCGAGCAGAGCGCGCAGTGATACCAAAGGCAGCAAGCGATCGCGCAAGGTGATGACGCCGAGCACGGAGGACTCGGAATGCGGCAGGTCCGGAAGATGATCCGGCAAGGCGACGATCTCGCGCACGCTGTCCAGCGGCAATGCATATTCCTGCGTGCCGATGTCAAAGCTGAGCATCGCGACCAGCGCCTGAGTCTCGGCCGTTGCCGCACCGGGCGCGACCGACGAGCGCGCAGCGTCGCTCTTGCCGGAAACGCCGAGCTGATCGAACTGGCCACGCAGCAATTGCGCCGGATCGAGAATTTTCGCCGGCGTTTCTTCTTCCGGCGGCACCACCAGCAGCCCATCAATGCGGTCGACAACGAAGCCGACCGGCGCAACGCCATTGACGACGATGACGCGCGTTGAATCATCAGCGGCAGCGTCCGGCACATTCAACAAGCGGCGCAGGCTGATCACAGGCAGAACCGTGCCGCGCAAATTGGCAAGGCCAAGCAGGCTTGGCGGCACCAGCGGCATGAACGACAGGACCGGCATGCGGATGATTTCAGCGACGGTCGACAGCTTCAGGCCGTAAGCCGCGCCGGCGATGGCGAACGTCAGAAAGTGTTCGCCCGCGACATTGTCTTGTGCGGTCGGCGTTGCCGGGCCGCCTGGGGCAACGTCTTTCGTCTTCGCCGTACTTTGGCTTCGACTAGCCATTGCGGTTCTGGATGGTTTCAGCCAGAGACGCGATCTCCTCGATCGCCGCGGCGAGATCCTCGGCGCCGCGCGCCTGCTGCTTGGCGGCGGCGGCGGCTTGCGCCGATGCGCCGGCCGCCTCTTCGGCAACGGAGGCAACCTGCCGCGCGCTTTCGGCGGCGTCCTTCATCGACGAGAGGATGGCTTCGGCGCTGTCGCCGATCTGGCCATTGGCGTTGGCAATTTCGTGGATGTCCTTTTGCACCAGCTCAAAGCTGCCGAGCACAGCCTCGGTCTTCTGGTTTTCCGTTTCAGCACTGGCGATGGCGCGTTCGAGTTCACGCCGCACCGACGTCATCTGCGCCTGGATGGCGCGCAACGTATCCTTGATGCGGCCGGCATTCTCGCCGGAGTCGCGGGCCAGGCTGCGAATGTCCTTGGACACGACAGCAAAGCCCTTGCCGAATTCACCGGCGCGCGCGGCTTCGACCGAGCCATTCACCGCCAGCATGTTGGTCTGGATCGAGACCATGCCGATGCTGTCGACGATCTTGTCGATGCTGAGTGTGATGCTTTCCAGCTTGGCGATGAGGTCGAGGCTTTCGCGCGTCGAGCCGATCGAGCGCGTCACGCCTTGCGACAGATCGTTGATCTGCAAGCGGCACTCGCCAAGCATCGCGTCCATGCGCTTGACGCGGTCGAGCGACTCCGCGGCGGTCTCGCGCGAGGTCTGCGCCGCCTTGGCGATCTGGTCCATCGCGGCGCTGGCTTCCTGCGTCGCCGCCGCCTGCTGTTGCGCGCCACGGCTGATCTGGTCGACCGCGGTCATGATCTGCGCGGCGGAGCCGGACATTTCCTGCACGGCGGTCGATAATTCTTCGGCCGCGGAAGCGAGTTGATCGGTGCTGGCGCCACCGGCGGCGATGCCTTTGGCATCGGCGGCGAGCGCCGACAGCGACTGCGTCGCGGTCTGGCTCTCGTCGAGCACGCTGGCCTGTTGTTCGACGCTGCGTAAAGCCTCGGCGGCTGCCGCGGCCTGCTCTTCGGCCGCGGCGGAAATGATTTCGGCGCCGCGCTGCGCTTCCCGCGCGGAAGCTTCGGCATCGAGCGCATTCGCCGCAATGGTCTGGCTGCCTTCGGCCAGAGCGGTGACTTCCTTGCGCAGCTCGCTGAGCGCGAGAATGACAATCTGGCTCTTTTGCGCCTCCAGGCCGGCAGCGGTGGCGGCCGAGGTGATGATGGAAGCGACATTGCCGACCTGGGATTCAATCTGCGCGGCGAGGCTTTGCACGTCGCGCGCACTCTTCTCCGACGTCTCAGCCAGCGCCCGCACTTCATCGGCGACAACCGCGAAGCCACGGCCATGATCGCCGGCGCGCGCCGCTTCGATCGCCGCATTCAGCGCCAGCAAATTGGTCTGGTCGGACACATAGCTGACGGTCTTGGTGACGTCACCGATGCTGGCGGCCTGCTCGCTCAGCTGCGCCATAATGGCGACGGTGCCGCTCTGCCGCTCGCCATTGTGTTTGATGTTGCCGGCCCAGATGCCGATCTGGTTCGAGGTTTCGACCAGCAGGTTTTCCAGCGCATCGGTGCG
Organism: Pseudolabrys sp.; assembly: GCA_030655215.1. Lineage (GTDB taxonomy): Bacteria > Pseudomonadota > Alphaproteobacteria > Rhizobiales > Xanthobacteraceae > Pseudolabrys. The sequence continues at coordinate 85,455 of JAURVZ010000048.1, forward strand.
GCGGCGGGCGGCGTCGGCGCGGTCGCGTGCCTGGATCAGCGCATTGGCGGTGCTGGTCGCCACCGCGAGCGTTTCCTGGGAGGCGGCGGCCGCCTCTTCAGCGCCGGCGGCGATCTGCTCCATCGAGCGGCGCAATTCTTCAGCGGCGGAAGCGGATTGGGTGATACCGGCGGCGAGCTGCTCGGTCGCGGCAGCGATACGTTCTTCGATCTTCTGCTGTCGGCTACCCGACAGTGCGGGTGGCGGCGGCGTGATAGGCTTTGCTTTCGCAGCCTTTGGCGCGATCTTTTGCACCGGCTTGGGGCGGCTTCCTGAAGCCAAAGCCGAGGTCTTCATCAAGGATTTCGGAGCAATCGCGCCCGGAGTGCTGGATTTTTGACGCATGACGGGCCTATACGGACGCTGGTGCTATTTTCCGGCAAGTTACGCGGTAAGCATCGGATCGTACAGACAAATAAGAGTTCCATTGGCCCGGCCGATGGTCAAAGATAGCTAAAGAGCACGAGACGAATGACCGACCCGATTGCACCCCTTTCTGACCTGGAACGCGATGCCCTCGCGGAGCTGTCCAACATCGCCATGGCGAAGGCGGCGAACGGCCTGCGCCAGATGGTCAAGCATGAGGTGCTGCTGTCGGTGCCGGCGGTCGAGATCCTGACCAATGCGGCGGCGGTCGAGCTCATCGCCAAGACCGACAATCCGAAGCTGGTCGCGGTGCGGCAGGATTTCCAGGGCACATTCTCCGGCCGCGCCCTGCTGATCTTTCCCGAAAAGAACAGTCTTGAACTGGTGCGGGCGGTGGTTGGCGGCCAGTTGGCGCTGGAAGACATTGTCGAGCTCGAGGACGAAGCGCTGGCCGAAACCGGCAACATCATCCTCAACAGCTGGATCGCGACCATCGCCAACTTGCTGAAGAGCGCGCTGAAGATGTCGCTGCCGGTCGTAATCCGCGGCGACAGCAAACATGTATTTGAAAGCCGCAGCTCAACTTTCGTGTTGTTCCTGCATATCAAGTTCGACATCCGGCACAAGGAAATCCACGGCTACGTCGCGCTGCTGATGGACATTCCCTCGCTCGACGAATTGCGCACTCTGATTTCCGAATTTGTCGGCAAGGTCACCGATCAGCCCGGAACTGCTTAAACGGCAACGGCTCCCCGATTGTGAAGATCGAGGAGCCGTACCATTCAGCAGAAACAGGATTGTCGGGGGGACGACTACTGTTCTTTGCTGAGCGCGTCGATGGCCTGGGTCAGGCCCTTGGACGAAATACCAACGGCGAAATCGCGGCCGGCGGCATCCTTCCAGGTCAGGCGGCCAACATTTGTCTGGCTCTTCCAGTCCTTGAGCACGTCATCCTTCAGCACCAGATCGGCGAAGCAGCCGCCCGGCAGACACCGGCGCCAGCCGAGATCGACCGTGTCGGTGGTCTTGCCGCTGGAAGAGAAGTTCGGGTTGTTTGGGAACGTGACATTGACCGGAAGAACGACGGTCAGCATCAGCGGATCCGATTTCTTGACGCGGCCGATGGCAATTTCAGCCGTCGGGTTCTGCTGATCCTGCGCACGAACCTGCTGCACGACTTCACACACGCGCTGTACTTCGGCGCCGGCGCCAAGCCGCTGGCAACGCAGAATCCAGTCGCCATAGCTGGCCGACGTGCTGGTCGGCGACATATCCGTTTGCACGCCGGTCGTCGCGGCATCCGCTCTGGGCGCTGTGTCGGCACGGGGAGCCGGAGTATCCGACCTCGGAATCCGCTGCTGCTGACTCTGCGCAAAGACGAGCGAGCCGGACAGAACAAAAGTCGCTGCGACGACACCGGCGGCCGCATAGAACATGCCGGAGCTTTTCTTCGTTGATTTCATGTGAGACCTCACTTGCAGAGGCGGGATCTTCCGCCGGTTAAATCGGTTCGATGCATTGACTGATCGGTCACGCCATCTCTGGGTTGAACAACTCACCGCTTTTGCGATCGAACGAAATCGGTATTGCGGTACTCGCCAATGAAGCCGGCAGCTGAAGCCGACTCGCTACGTCATGCTTTTTCACACACAACTGTTACGAGAGTATGAGTGTTCGGCGGTCAGCGCCTTGATGCATGCGCGGTGGTTTAAAAATTGCATTTTAATCAGGTTTGAAACGGCAATTCGTTACGTAGATACCGACGAATTACACGGACTCCGGCGCATCGAAACAACAAGACGAACGCGCAGATAATGATACCACCAGCGGTTGCGTTATCTAAATACCGGCTGGCCGCGGCAGTAACAATTCGCGCCATTCATTTCGCTGCCGAAGCGCTTCGTTTCTCAAAGCGCTTCGTCTTGCTGTTGGATCTTACTGCGAACCGCCCTCGCAGGTTTCAGCCTCGGTTCCGGTGAGAACGACCTTGCCCAAACGCTTCAGCCGCTTCTGAAGGTCTTCCGATGAACAGGCGCCGTCATTCAGTCCATCCAGGTACCCGAAGGTTGCGAACTTCACCTTGTTACCTAGGCGCCGCAGGTTGTAGCTCGCGGGCAGCCCGTCGCTCGCCTCGGGGAGCCCGTCGCTCGGGAATGCATCCGGCGACACCATCGACATCAAGAGGATGCGGGGTATCGCCAGCGGCGCTGGGATAACCGAGAGATCGGCTCCGACATAAGTCAGAGCGTAATTCGGTGTCGCGCCAAGCGTGCCTTGCGTGATGGCGTAGGTGCCGAGCGGAGAGGTTTGATCAGCGGTCGTGGCCAGCAAGCCGGCAAGTGTATCGCCGTTGACCAGGCCGCGACCGCCGACAGTGTAAGTGAGAGCCGGGTTTTCAACGCCAACAGTGCGGCTGATCGCGTTCGCCGTCACCGTGATAGCACGCTGCCCCACCATCATGCTGTTGCCGGTGTAAATGATCGCGTAGTTGGCATCGGCAAGTGTGCCCTGGGTGATGGCATACATGCCCATGTTCGAGGTGACGGTGGCAGCCGTGGCAAGTGAACCGCCCAGCGTATCGCCGTTGACCAGACCCATGCCGCCGACACTATAGGTCAGCGCCGGATTGGCGTCGCCGTAGATGCGTGCGACCCCGTCCGCCGCCACCGTGATGGTGCGCTGCGTCACCGCCAGATTGTTGCCGGTGTAGCTGATCGCATAGTTGGCGTTGCCCAAGGTGCCCTGCGTGATGCCGTAGCTGCCGACATCCGAGGCGCCGTTAGCCGAGGTCGCCAACGCGCCGCTGAGGCTGTCGCCGTTGACCAGGCCAAGACCACCAAGCGCGTAAGTCAGCGCCGGATTGGTGTCGCCGTAGATGCGGCTTTGCGCGTTCGCGGCCACCGTCAATCCGCGCTGCGTCACAGCGAGGTTGTTGCCGGTGTAGCTCATCGCGTAGTTGCCGCTGGCCGTCAGTGTGCCCTGGGCGATGCCGTAATTGCCGACATTCGAGGTGGCGTTGGCCGCCGTTGTCAGCGCGCCGCCGAGCGTATCGCCGTTGACCAGGCCGAGACCGCCGACATTGTAGGTGAGCGCCGGATTGGCCTCGCCGTAAATGCGCGACTGAGCATCCGCCGTGACGGCAATGGCGCGCTGCGTCACCGCCAGATTATTGCCGGCATAGGTCATCGTGTAATTGCTGTTGGCAGCAAGCGTACCCTGCGTGATGGCGTAGCCGCCGACATTCGATGTTGCATCGGCCGTGGTAGCGAGCGCGCCGTTCAGCGTGTCGCCATTGACTAGGCCAAGGCCGCCGACGTCATAAGTCAGCGCCGGATTGGTATTGCCGTAGACGCGGCTCTGCCCATCCGCCGCCACCAGAATGGCGCGCTGCGTCACTGCCAGATTGTTGCCGGTGTAGGTGATCGCATAATTGCTGTTGGCGAGCGTGCCCTGCGTGATGCCGTAGCTGCCGACATTCGAGGTGCCGCTGGCCGTGGTGGCCAGCGAACCGTTGAGGCTGTCGCCATTGACCAAGCCATTGCCGCCAACCGCATAGGTCAGCGCCGGATTGGCATTGCCGTAAATGCGGCTCTGGGCATCGGCTGCGACCGTGATGGTGCGCGGCGTGACGGCCAGGTTACCGGCGGTGAAGTTGATCGTGTAGTTGGCGTTGCCGAGTGAGCCCTGTGCAATGGCGTAGCTGCCGGCATTCGACGTCGCGGTGGCGCTGGTGGTGAGCGAGCCGGTCAGCACGTCGCCAACCATCAGGCCGAGGCCACCAACGGTGTAGGTGAGCGCCGGGTTGGCGTCGCCGTACATCCGGCTCTGCGAATTGATCGCGATGGTGAGCGCGCGCTGCGTCACCGCCAGATTATTGCCGGTGTAGGTGATTGCATAGTTGGCGTTGCCGAGCGTGCCCTGCGTAATGCCGTAATTACCGACATTCGAGATCAGGGTGGCCGTGGTCGCGAGCGAACCGTTGAGGCTGTCGCCGTTGACCAGACCCTGGCCGCCGACAGTGTAGGTCAGCGTCGGATTGGCCTGGCCGTAAGCACGGCTCTGCGCATCCGCCGCCACCGTGATGCCACGCTGCGCCACAGTCAGATTGTTGCCGGTATAGGTGATCGCGTAATTGGCGTTGGCGAGCGTGCCCTGCGCGATGCCGTAGTTACCGACATTCGAGGTGGCGTTCGCCGTGGTGGTCAGGCCGCCGCTCAGCGTATCGCCGCTGACTAGGCCGAGGCCGCCAACAGTATACGTCAGCGCCGGGTTGGCATTGCCGTAAGTCCGTGTCTGCGCATCGGCCGCCACCGTGATGCCGCGCTGGTTCACCGCCAGATTATTGCCGGTGTAGCTGATGATGTAGTTGTCGCCGGCCGCCAGCGAACCCTGGTTGATGGCGTAGCTGCCGACGTTCTCGCCAGTGGCGCGCGCCAGCTGTCCGGTCAGGACCGACAGGCTGTCGCCATTGACCAAGCCCGTTGTGGCGTAGGTCAGCGTCGGATCGGTATTGCCGTAGGTCTTGCTCTGCGCATTGGCGGCAATGTTGAGCGTCGCGCTGGTGATCGACAGGTTACCGGCATCGTAGGAGATCGTGTAGTTCGAGCCGGCGCCAAGCGTGCCCTGGTTGATGGCGTAGTTGCCCTTGTTCTCACCGGCGACGCGCGTCAGTCCGCCGCTCAGCACGGCGCTGGTGTCGCCATTGGTGAGGCCGGCGTAGGTGTAGGTCAGCGACGGATCGGACTGCCCGTACACCTTCGTCAGATTGTCGGCGGTGACCGTCAACGCCGCCGGCGTGATCGTCATCGCATTGCCGGTGTAGTTGATGTCGTAGTTCGAACCGGCGGTCAGCGTACCCTGCGAAATCGCATAGGGGCCGCCAGCGACAGTCTCACCCGCGGCGCGGGTCAGGCCGCCGGTCAGCACCGCACTCGTGTCGCCGTTCTTCAGGCCGGCCGCGGTGTAGCTCAAGGTCGGATCGGCGGCGCCGTAGACCTTGCTCTGGCCGGCGGCGGTAACCGTGAGCGACGCGCGGTCGATGGTCAGCGCGGCGCCAGTATAGGCGATCGTGTAATTGCCGCCGGCATCGACGGTGCCCTGGCTGATGGCATAGGGACCACCGGCAACCGTTTCACCAACCGCGCGGGTCAGCGAACCGGTCAGCACCGACGCCGTGTCGGACCCCTTCAGGCCGCTGACATTATAGGTCAGCGACGGATCAACATCGCCGTAGATCTTCGACTTCGCATCCGCGGTGAGCGCCAAAGTCGCCCGGTTGATAGTCAGAGTCCGGCCGGCGGTGAAGTTGATCGTGTAGTTGATGCCCGCGGTCAGGTTGCCCTGGTTGATGGCATAAGGCCCGCCCGCCACGGTCTCACCCGCGGCGCGCGCCAGCGAACCGTCGAACACCGCCGCGGTGTCGGTGCCTTGCAGGCCCGAGTAGGTGTAGGTCAGCGACGGATCGGCATCGCCATAGGTCTTGCTGACATTGTTGGCGGTGACCGTCAGGCCGGCCCGGTTGATGGTGAAGGTGCGGCCCGGCGTGTAGATCACGTTGTAATTGCCGCCGGCCGACAATGTGTTGCGGTTGATGGCATAGACGCCGGCGTTCTCGCCGTTGTCACGCAACAGGTTGCCGGTGAACACCGAGGCGGTGTCGCCATTGACCAGGCCGCTATGCGTATAGGTCAGCGAGGCCGGATCGGCGGCGCCGAAGGTCTTGGCGGCATTGTCCGCGGTGACCGTCAGCGCCTTCTTGTTAATGGTCAGGTCGGCGCCGTGATACTCGATGGTGTAGTTCACGCCACCAGACAATGTGCCCTGGGTGATCGCGTGCAGGCCGGCATTTTCCGACGTCGCATTGGCGGCGCGCGTCAGATTGCCGGTGAACACGCTGGCGGTGTCGCCGTTCACCAGGCCGCTATAGGTGTAGGTATAGCTTGCCGGATCGGCGTCGCCATAGGTCTTGACCGCGGCATTGGCGTTGACGACCAGCAGACCGGTGCTGATGGTCAGGCCGTTGGACACGAAGTTGATCGCGTAATTCGAGTTCGCGGTCAGGCTGCCCTGATTGATCGCGTAAGGCGTGGCGCTGACGTTCTCACCGGCATCGCGCGTCAGCAGGCCGCTGACGACCGACTGCGTGTCGGCGCCCTTGAGGCCAATGACACTGTAATCAAACGTCGGATCGAGATCGCCGTAGGTCTTGCCCTTGGAGTTGGCGGTCACGGTCAGCATGGCCGGCGTGATGGTGAAAGTGTTGCCCGGCGTGAAAGTGATGTTGTAGTTGCCGCCCGCATTCAGGGTGCCCTGCCCGATCGCATAGGGACCACCGGCGACGGTTTCGCCGCTGGCGCGCGTCAGCGAGCCGGCGAACACCGCGCCGGTGTCGCCGTTCTTCAGGCCGGAATAGCTGTAGCTCAGCGACGGATCGGCATCGCCATAGATCTTGCTCGAGTTGTTAGCGGTGACACTCAGGCTCGCGCGGTCGATGGTGAAGGTGCGGCCCGGCGTGTAGCTGATGTTGTAGTTCGAACCTGCCGACAGCGTGTTCCGGTTGACCGCGTAGATCCCGGCATTCTCGCCGGCATCGCGGGCCAGCGCGCCGGTGAACACCGACGCGGTGTCGCCATTGGCGAGGCTGCCGTAGGTATAGGTCAGGGACGACGGATCGGCATCGCCATAGGTCTTGTTCAGGTTGTTGGCGGTGACGGTCAGCGCCCTCGGCGTGATCGTCAGCGCGGCAGCCTGGTAGTCGATCGTGTAGTTCGAACCGGCCGTCACGCTGCCCTGGCTGATCGCATAGGGACCACCGGCAACATTCTCACCAGTTGCGCGGCTCAGCGCGCCGCTGAACACGGAGCCGGTGTCGCTGTTCTTGAGACCGGCATAGCCATAGGTCAGCGTCGGATCGGCCGCGCCATAAACCTTGCTCTGGTTGTTGGCGGTGACCGTCAACGTCGCCGGCGTGATCGCGAGGTTGTTGGCGGTGTAGCTGATCGTGTAGTTGCCGCCGCCGCTGAGCGAGCCGACATTGATCTGGTAGTTGCCGACGTTTTCGCCGGCCGCGCGTGCGAGGCCGCCGGTCAGCAATGATGAGGTGTCGCTGCCGACGAAGCCGGACACGCTGTAGCTCAGCGTCGGGTCGGTGTCGCCGTAAACCTTGCCCTGCGCATTGGCGATGACGGTCAGGATCGCATTGCCGATGGTGAAGACACGGCCCGGCGTAAAGGCGATGGAATAGTTGGCGTTGGAGGCAAGCGTGCCCTGGCCGATAGCATAGGTGCCCTTGTTCTCGCCGGCGGCGCGGGTCAGCGCGCCGGTCAGCACGCCGTTGGCGGTGTCGGAGAATGCGAGGCCGCTCGCCGCGAAGGTCAAGGCAGGATCGGCTTCGCCATAGACCTTGGCTAGCGCGTCCGGCGTAATGGTCAGTGTCTTCGGCGTGATGGTCATCGCCGCCGCGGTGTAGCTGACCGTGTAGTTGTTGCCCGCGGTCACCGTGCCCTGATTGATGGCGTAAGGACCGCCGGCGACGTTCTCGCCGGCGACCCGGCTCAGCGCGCCGCTGGTCGTGTCGCTACCCTGCAGACCGGTCGCGACATAGGTCAGCGACGGATCGCTGCTGCCGTAAACCTTGGTCTTGGCGTCGGCGACGATGGTCAGCGCCGCGCGGTCAATGACGCCGACGGCACCAGATGCCGTGGTCGAAGCTAGCTGGTAGTTGCCGGCGGCCGAACCCGAGAGTCCGAGTCCATTGACGGTGACGGTCTTGCCGATGCCCGCATTGGCGTCGGCATAATTGCCAGAGGTGAAGCCGGTCAGCGAAACACTGTCGCCACCGACGACGCCGGCAACGTTGTAATTGCCGGAGACCAAAGTGGCTCCCGTGGTGGCGTCGTAAGTCTTGGTCACCGAGCCGGTCAGTGTCGCGGTCAGCGTCGCCTTGTTGATGGTCAGCGCACCGGCGGTATAGCTGATCGTATAGTTGTTGCTGGCGGTGACGGTGCCCTGGTTGATGGCATACGGACCACCGGCGACCGTCTCACCGGCGACGCGGGTCAGCGCGCCACTGGTCATGTCGCCACCTTGCAGGCCGGTCGCAACATAGGTCAGCGACGGATCGGCCGTGCCGTAGGTCTTGCTCAGATTATTGGCGACAATGCTCAGCGCCGCGCGGTTGATGACGCCAACCGCGCCGGACGTCGAGGTCGAAGCAAGCTGGTAGTTGCCGGCGGCCGAACCCGAGAGTCCGAGTCCGGTGACGGTCACAGTCTTGCCGATGCCGGCATTGGCGTCGGCGTAGTTGCCGGCGGTGAAGCCGGTCAGCGCAACACTGTCGCCGCCGACGATGCCGGTAACGTTGTAATTGCCGGAGACCAGGGTCGCCGCCGTGGTGGCGTCATAGGTCTTGGTCACCGAGCCGGTCAGCGTCGCGGTGAGTATCGCCTTGTTGATGGTCAGCGCACCGGCGGTGTAGCTGATCGTGTAGTTATTGCCGCCCGTGACCGTGCCCTGATTGATGGCATAGGGACCACCGGCAACGGTCTCACCGGCGACGCGGGTCAAGGCGCCGCTGGTCGTGTCGCTGCCCTGCAGGCCGGTTGCGACGTAGGTCAGCGCCGGATCGGCGGTGCCGTAGGTCTTGCTCAGATTGTTGGCGACGATCGAGAGAGCCGCGCGGTTGATGACGCCGACGGCGCCTGACGCCGTGCTCGACGCAAGCTGGTAGTTGCTCGCGGTCGAACCGGAAAGGCCGAGGCCCATGACGGTGACAGTCTTGCCGGTGCCGGCATTGGCGTCGGCGTAGCTGCCATTGGCGATGCCGGTCAATGCGACGTCGTCGCTGCCGACGATACCGGCGACACTGTAATTGCCGGAAACGAGGGCCGCGGCCGTGGTCGCGTCGTATGTCTTGGTGACATTGCCGGTCAGCCCGACGGTCAGCGTCGCCTTGTTGATGGTCAACGCGCCGGCGGTGTAGCTGATAGTGTAGTTGTTGCTGGCGGTGACGGTGCCCTGGTTGATGGCATAGGGACCACCGGCAACCGTCTCACCGGCGACGCGCGTCAGCGCGCCACTGGTGGTGTCGCTGCCCTGCAGGCCGGTCGCGACATAGGTCAGCGCCGGATCGGCGGTGCCGTAGGTCTTGCTCAGATTATTGGCGACGATCGACAGCGATGCGCGGTTGATGACGCCAATCGAGGCGGCGGCGGTCGTTGAGGCAAGCTGGTAGTTGCCGGCAGCCGAACCGGCGAGTCCGAGCCCGGTCACCGTCACGACCTTGCCGGCGCCGACATTGGCATCGGCATAGGCGCCGGAGGTGAAGCCGCTGAGCACGACGTTGTCGCTGCCGACAATGCCGGCAACGTTGTAATTGCCGGAGACGAGCGTGGCCGCTGTCGTCGCATCGTAAGTCTTGGTCACTGAGCCCGTCAGCGTCGCGGTGAGCGTCGCCTTGTTGATGGTCAGCGCACCGGCTGTGTAGCTAAGCGTGTAGTTATTGCCGGCGGTGACGGTGCCCTGATTGATGGCATAGGGGCCACCGGCCACTGTTTCACCGGCGACGCGGGTCAGCGCACCGCTGACGGCATCGCTACCTTGCAGGCCGGTCGCGACGTAGGTCAGCGCCGGATCGGCGGTGCCGTAGGTCTTGCTCAGATTGTTGGCGACAATCGACAGCGCCGCCCGGTTGATAACGCCAACCGCGCCCGACGCCGTGGTCGAAACGAGCTGATAGTTGCCGGCAGCCGAACCCGACAGGCCGAGACCGTTGACGGTGACGGTCTTGCCGGTGCCGGCATTGGCGTCGGCATGATTGCCCGAAGCAAAGCCGGTCAGCGTGACACTGTCGCCGCCGACGATGCCGGTGACATTATAGTTGCCCGAGACCAGCGTCGCTGTGGTGGTGGCGTCGTAGGTCTTGATCACCGAACCCGTGAGCGTCGCGGTGAGCGTCGCCTTGTTGATGGTCAAGGCGCCGGCGGTATAGCTGAGCGTGTAGTTGTTTCCGGCTGTCACGGTGCCCTGGTTGATCGCGTACGGACCACCTGCGACAGTCTCACCGGCGACGCGGGTCAGCGCGCCACTGACGGCATCGCTGCCCTGCAATCCGGTCGCGACATAGGTCAGCGCCGGGTCGGCGGTGCCGTAGGTCTTGCTCAGATTATTGGCGACGATCGACAGAGCCGCGCGGTTAATGACGCCGACCGTTGCCGAGGCCGAGGTCGAAGCAAGCTGATAATTACCGGCAGCCGCGCCCGAGAGTCCGAGTCCATTGACGGTGACGGTCTTGCCGATGCCGGCATTGGCGTCAGCGTAATTGCCCGAAGCAAAGCCGGTCAGGGCAACGCTGTCGCCGCCGACGATGCCGGAGACATTGTAGTTGCCGGAAACGAGGGTCGCCGCCGTGGTGGCGTCATAGGTCTTCGTCACCGAGCCGGTCAGCGTCGCGGTCAGCGTCGCCTTGTTGATGGTCAGCGCGCCCGCAGTATAGCTGATCGTGTAGTTGTTGCCCGCGGTGACGGTGCCCTGGTTGATGGCGTAAGGCCCACCGGCCACGGTCTCACCGGCCACGCGCGTCAGCGCGCCGCTGGCAGTGTCACTGCCCTGCAGGCCGGTCGCGACATAGGTGAGCGTCGGATCGGCGGTGCCATAGGTCTTGCTCAGATTATTGGCGACGATTGACAGCGCGGCGCGATTGATCACGCCGACGGCGCCGGAAGCCGACGTCGAAGCGAGCTGATAGTTGCCCGACACCGCTCCCGAGATTCCGAGTCCATTGACGGTGACGGTCTTGCCGGTGCCGACATTGGCATTGTCATAAGTGCCGCTGGTCCCGCCGGTCAGCGTGACGGTGTCGCTGCCGGCAAGGCCGGCGAAGCTGTAATTGCCGGTCACCAGCGCCGCGGCAGTGGTTGCGTCATAAGTCTTGGTGACGTTGCCGGTGAGACCGATGGTCAGCGTCGCCTTGTTGATCGTGCCGATCGCCGCCGCCGCTGTGGTCGAAGCAAGCTGGTAATTGCCGCCGCCGACCGAAATCGACAGGCCACTCGCCGTCACCGTCTTGCCGGTGCCGGCATTGGCGTCGGCGTAGACCGCCGACGTGTTGGCGAGCGTGACGGTTTCCGCGCCGACAAGGCCGCTGATGCTGTAATTGCCGGCCGCCAGAGTCGCCGCCGTCGTTGCATCATAGGTCTTGGCTGCGGTGCCGGTCAGGCCGACCGTCAGCGTCGCCTTGTTGATCGTGCCGGTCAGGCCGGTCGGTTGGATGATGTTGTAGTTGGCGGACTTCGCGCCGGTGACCGAGATATTCGCTGTCACCGTCTTGCCGATGCCGGCATTGGCGTCGGCGAAGGTGCCGGCGCCGACCATCGTCAGCACATCGCTGTTCTTGATGCCGATCAGGCTGCCGGTCAGCGCCGCTGTTGCAGTGCCGTCATAGGTCTTCGCCGTGACCGCCGGCGTGCCGATGGTCAGGTTGGCCTTGGCGATGGTCAGCGTGCCGTTGACGTAATTGATCGAGTAGTCGCGATACAGCGTGTTGAGCACGGCGCCGGCAATGGTGATGTTCGCCGTGCCGGCATCAGTCGTGACCGTGGCAGTGCTGCCCACCGTCGGGCCGGTCGCAAGAGCAGCGGCTTGCGTGCAGGTCGGCACGCAGGCGAAGACGTATGAGAATGTCGGATTGCTGTCGCCATACGTACGCGTCGCATTGTTCGCCGTCAGCGTGATGGTGCCGCCGAGCGAGGCATAGATCAGCACATTGCCGAGTTCGGTCACCAGAGCCGGCGCATAAGTGCCGATGGTCTGATTGAAGACACGGTTCACCGTGCCGAACGCGGTTTCGTCGTTGCCGCTGCGGTCGATCGTATAGCCGAGCCAGCGGCCACCACCGGTGACGCTGACCGAGCCGCCGCCGACAATGTTCTTGCCGGATGCCAGCACGACGGCATTGGCCGAGGCGGTGCTGTTGAGCGTGCCGCCGAGCGTGATGTCATAGCCCGCGCCGTTCTGGAACATGGCGTTGTTCGACAAAGTGACGCCGGTGTTGATGTTGAGCGCGGCGGCATTGGCGCCGCCAATGGTCAGCAGCTTGCCGGCGCCCCAGTTGAGAAGCGCCAGTTCGGCATCATCGACTTTCAGCGTGCCGCTCGCGGCAGTGCCGACGGCGACGCTGGTGCCGGGTGTAGCCGCCAGGATGCTGATATTGCCGGCCGTTTGAACGGCGGCAGTCGCCAGCGTGATCGCGTTGGTGTTGATCGTGATGTCGCCGGTGGCCGATGCGCCGCCGATGATGCCGGACGAGTTCAGGCCGTCGGCGGCACTGGACGTCAGCGCGGTGATATTGATGGCGCCGCTGCCGGACGCCGTGACGCCGGCCGCTGTGCCGACAGAGACGCCGTGACCGCCGGTCGAACCGGCGGTGCCGCCGCCAGTGCCGATCAGAGTGATGCCGCCGCTGCCGCTGCTCTGGATGCTGGTGTTGGTGCCGGCAAGCGAGATGCCGATATTGCCTGCGCCCGAACCGGTCGAGCTGCTCAGACCGGTGACGCTGGTCAAACCATTGACGCCGCGCACGATCGCGCCGCCGCTCAGTGCAACGCCGGTCGCCGTGCCGGTGCCATTGGCGCCGCCGGTGCCGTTCAGCGTGACGGTGCCGGATCCGATCGTCGACAGGATGGTGCCGGCGCCGGTGAGATTGATGCCATCATTGCCGGTGCCGACAGTCGCGCCGGTGCCGGTGACGGAGAGATTGCCGCCGCCCGCGGTCAGCGCGGCGCTGCCGACATAACCGATATTGGTACCGCCGGTACCGCCACCAACGCCGGCAACACTGATGTTGCCACCACCGCTGACAACGGCGGCGCTGTTAACAACACCATGATTGCCACTCCCCCCCGCCGCCCCACCGGTGCCGGTGAGGGAGATGGCGCCCGACGTGTTGACCGCGGCGTTGACGGCGACGCCGGTGTTGTTGTTGCCGGTGCCGCCGGCGTTGCCGCCGACGCCGAGCAGCGTCAAACCGCCGGTGCCGGACACGCCGAGCGATGCCGCGATGTTGACGCCGGTATTGTTCGACCCCGAACCCGTCCCGCCGCCGCCGGTGCCGGTGAGCGAGATCAAACCGCTGCCGGTCGACTGCACGCCATTGGCGACAGCGACATTGACGCCGTAATTGAAACCGCCCGCCCCGGCGCCGCCACCCGTACCGGTGACGGTGACGCCGCCAATGCCGGTGCTGCGCACCACCGAGTTCGTATCGGCAATCAGAACGCCGACATTGCCCGCCGCCGTGCTGAGCGACTGATTGATGCCGGTGACGCCGACCAGGCCGTTGACCGCGGTAACAATCGCGCCGGTGCCGACCGAGACGCCGGCCGATGCGACGCCGCCCGCCGTACCCTTCGCCGTACCGGCAAGAGTAATGGTGCCGGTGCCTGTCGTGCTGGTAGTGCCGCCAACCAGAGAGATGCCCGTACCGGACGTGCCGGAGGCACCGGCAATGCCGGTGATTCCGATATTGCCGCCCGCCGCCGTGACGTTGACGCCGGTGTTGACGTAACCGGACGCGTTTGTGCCGGTGCCACCGCCCGTGCCGTTCAGCGTGATGGCGCCCGTGCCGGTATTGGTGAGCGCCAGCGTCTGGTTGATGCCGATATTGTTGGCGCCGCTGGAATTGCCGCCGGTACCGGTCACGGCCAGCGTGCCGCCATTGCCGGTGATCGCGGATGCGAGATTGACGCCGTAGTTGTTCGCGCCCGAGCCGCCGGTGCCGCCACCGATGCCGGTGATGCTGATCGCCGAATTGCCGCCGGCCAAAGTCGCGCGAACGGCATTGGCGCTGGTGAGCTGGACGCCGACATTGCTGGCGCCACCGGTGCCGCCGCCGGTGCCGCTCAGCGTGATGCCGCCGGTGCCGGTCGCCGTCAGACCGGCGACACTGGAATTGATAACGATGCCTTGCGACGAACCGGCCGTGCCGGTGGCCTGGCTCTGGCCGGTCACCGACAGAAGACCATTGACGGTGGTCGCTGCGCCCGAGCCGCCGAGGTTGACGCCAACGCTGCTGGCGCCGCGGCCGGTGCCGGCGAGCGTGATATTGCCTGCGCCGCTGGTGCTGAGAACGCCATTGCCTTCAAGCCAGATGCCATCGGCCAAGGTCGTGCCATTGAGCGCACCGAGGCCGGTGAGCGAAACATTGCCCGTGCCCGCCGTGACATTCGCGGTGCTGTAAATGCCGCGCGCCAAGGTGCCGGTGCCGCCGCCGGTGCCGTTCAGCGTGATGCCGCCGGTGCCGGTGTTGGTCAGCGCGAGCGTCTGATTAATGCCGTAGTTGCTGGCACCGCTGGAATTGCCGCCGGTGCCGGTGATGCTGAGCAGCCCGCCATTGCCGGCAACAGCAACGCCGAGATTGACGCCGTAATTATTGGCACTGGTGCCGCCATTGCCACCACCGGTGCCGGTAACGGTGATCGCCGAATTGCCACCGGCGAGAGTCGCCGTGACGCCGGACGATGTGCCGTCCACCGAGACGCCGTAGTTCGAGCCGCCTGCGCCGGCGCCGCCTGCTGTACCAGCCAGCGTGATGCCGCCAGTGCCGGTGCTGGTCACGCGCGAGCCGGTGCCAGTGATGCTGACGCCGTGATTGTTCACAGCGGTGCTGATCGAATTGTTGGTGCCGGTGACGCTGACCAGACCGTTGACAGCGGTGACGATGGTGCCGCCCGCAAGGGTCACGCCATTGACGGCCGCGCCTGCGGCGGTGCCCGCGGCTGTGCCGGCGAGTGCGACCGTGCCGGCGCCCGTCGTGCTGATCGTCGTGCCGGCATTGGCCAGAAGGCCGGTGCTTGCGCCAACAGTCGTCGCCGACGCGTTGCCGGTGATGCTGAGATTGCCGCCGGCGCTGACGATGTTTGCACCATTGAGAACGCCGGTGCCGCCGCTGCCTGTGCCGCCGCCAGTGCCGAGCAGCGTGATATTGCCCGCGCCTGTCGCCGTGATGGCGGCGGTCTGGTTGATGCCGAAATTACCGGTGCCGCTTGTGTTGCCACCTGTGCCGGTGACGGAGATCGCGCCGCTTGATGTCGTCAGCGCCGCGACATTGACGCCGTAATTGTTCGTGCCGGTGCCACCTGCATTGCCGCCCTGCCCGATCAGGGTCAGGCCACCAGTGCCGCCGACGGACAAGGCCTGCGCGGTGTAGATGCCGTAATTGCTGCCATTGCCGTTGTTAATGCCGCCGCCGGTGCCATTGAGCGTGATGGTGCCGGAGCCGCTGGCGCTGAGCGCCGAGGCAGTATCCCAGGTGACGCCGAAATTGCCGATGCCGCTGCCGCCGCCGGTGCCGACCAAGGTCACGCCACCGCTGCCGGTGCTGCGAATGGCTGAGTTAGCGCCGGTGACGAGAACACCGTGTTGGCCAGCGGTCGAAGACGTGACCTGATTGACGCCGGTCACCGAGTTCAGGCCGTTGACGGTCGTCACGGTGGCGCCAGCCGCAACGTTGACACCAAGGCCGGTGCCGGTGCCGCGCGACGTGCCGTTCATCGTGATCGTGCCCGCACCGCTGGTGCTGACGGCAGCGCCTGCGCCGGTGAGATAGATGCCGTCGTTCAGGCTGCCCGTGGCCGTGGCCGAGGCCAGGCCGGTGATGGAAATGTTGCCGCCCGCAGACGTCACGGCCACGCCATTGTTATAATAGCCGCGCTGGCCCAAGCCGGTGCCGCCGCCGGTACCGTTGATGGTGATATTGCCCGCGCCGCTCGTTGTGATCGCGGACATTTGCGCAACGCCGACGTTCTGCGTGCCGCTCGACGCGCCGCCGGTGCCGGTCAGCGAAATCGTACCGCTCGACGCTGTCGTCGTGCCGTTCTGGTAGATGCCGTAATTGTCCGTGCCGGAGCCGCCGGTGCCACCGCCGATGCCGGTCAGCGACAATGTGCCGGTCGTGACCGAGATCGTGCCGTCGTTCTGCAGGCCGTAATTGTTGCTACCGCGGCCGCCACCTGTACCCGAGGCAATGACGCTGCCGGTGCCGGTGGCGCGGATGATGCCCGCGCTACCCTGCAACAGACCGCGATTGAGACCATTTGAATTCGAGGCCGCGCTGTTGAGCGCGGTGATGTTGACGGTACCATTCACCACCTCGACAAGACCGGCATTATAAATGCCGGACGAAGAGCCGCCGCTACCGGGTGTTGTGCCATTCAGATTGATGTTGCCGGCGCCCGTTGTCGTGACCTGGCCGAGGATGTTGATGCCATCGTCACTGCCGGGGCCGACACCGCCGGTGCCGGTCAGGCCAATCGTGCCGCCATTGGTCGAACGGATCGACGCCAGGGCCGAAACACCGACACCCCAGTTGCCGCCTGTCGTCAGCAACGAACCCGGATTGCCGGTGCCATTGATGGTGATGCTGCCGGTCGTCGTGACGATGCTGCTCGCCGCCGTATTGGTGAGGTACACGCCCGATGTCGTGCCGAGCGCCACGCCGCCGGCGATACCGACAATATTGACGTTGCCGGCGCCGGCCGAGATCGTGTTGTTGATTTCCACGCCCGTGGCGCCAACGGCACCGAAACCGGTGCCGCGGATGTTGACGTTGCCGCCATTGGTCGTCAGCGCAGCGTTGACATAGACACCAATAGGAAGAAGCAAGGTACCCATCGCCGCCGTGGTCATCGGGTTGGCGCCGCCGCCCACCGTGATGAAACCACCATTGGTGCTGATCGCGGAATTGATCGTGACCGCGCCGACATCCGTGCCGGTCAAATTCGACTGCAACACGACGTTCAAGCCGCCGGATGTCGCCGTGATGCTGCCGGTGTTGATGTTGATGCTGCCGATAGCCTGCAGCGTCAGTGTGCTGGTGCCCGCGCCGGCCGTCTTCGCAATATTGGCGTTGACCGTGATATTGCCGCTCATGAGGATACCACCCGAGCCGGTGATGAGCGTGACGTTGTTGCCGTTGTTCAGCGCAGTGCTGATCGAAGATGCCGACAGCGTGATGCCCAGGCCGGACGTCGTGGTGGTGCCGCCGCTCGACGGCACGGCTGTGCCGCTCGAGGCGATGGTGATGTCCGCGGGATCGAGCAGCCACTGGCCGTTGGCGCCGTTGACGGCGCTGGCATCGACATTGCCCGAGCCGCCCAGCGCGACCTTCGACGACGTTTCAACGAAGCCGCCATCGCCGCCGGTGGCGCCGCCCTTCGCGCTGATCATGCCGCCGAACAAGGTCATCATGTCCGACCACAGAATGACCTTGCCACCCTTGCCGGTGCCGGTCGCATTCGCGGTGATGGTGGAGCTCTCGTCCATAATCACAGTGTTGGCGCGCGCGAGTGTGCCGCCGCCGAGGTAATCGCCGCCGATCAAGGCTGTGCCGCCGCCGGTCTTGCCGGAGACATCGACCAAGGAGCCACGCAGCGCGACGGTGTCGCCTGTCATGGTGACTGTGCCGCCCTTGGCGTTGCGGCTCGCGGCGCGCACACGGGCGCCGTCGAGCGTGACGTTGTTTCCGCTGATGGCGATGGTGCCGCCATTCGACGTTGAGTTCTTACGCGCCGCAGTGTTGACGCGGCCCGAAATGGTGACGTTGCCGCCCGGGCCGCCGCCAATGGTGATCGAGCCGTTGCGGCCGGACACGGACGTGGCCGACAATGTGCCGGACACATTGACGACGTCGCGCACGGCCTCTTTCACCGTCGCAGCGCGCAGTTCGATGCTGCCGCCCCGTGCTGTGATCCGCCCGGAATTCTCGATCAGCGCCTTGCCGTTAACCGACGCACCGGTCGGCACCGCAACTTGCATGAAGCCGTCGCCGGCAAGATCGAGCGTCGTCTGCTCACCCGAGCCGAGACCAACCTTGCCGAGCGGTACATTGATACGCCCGGAGTTTGAAATGGTGCCGCCGAGCAATGCGGCGAAACCGCCTTTGCCGACATTGATGGTGCCGGCATTGCTGACGCCGGCGGATGCGCCGTTACCTGTGAACGTGCGCTTGCCGCTGAGGAAGTCTTCGTTGCTGATGCCAAGCGTCGACGCGACGAAGCCGCCGCCGACATTGACGGTGCCGGACGAGGTGATGGCGATGCCGTTCGGATTGACCAGATAGACCTGGCCGTTGGCGTTGATCTGGCCGGCGATCGACGACGGCGTGTTGCCGGTGACGCGATTGAGCATGGCCGACGACGCGTTCGGCTGGACGAAGGTGACGGCATTCGGCTGGCCAACCGAAAACGAATTCCAGTTGATGATCGCGTTCTGCGAAGCCTGGTTGACAGTGAGCCCTTGGTTCACCGGCGCGCCGATGGTTGCGCTGCCGCCCGCCACCGTGCCGCCTTGCGGCAAGACGCTCTGCGCGCGAACTCCGAGGATGTTGCCGGAAGCCAGCATCACCACAAGAAGCATCGACAAAGGCCGATAGACGAACGCGCGAATGTAATTTTGCAATTGACCGGTTCTTTCTACGCAAGTGACTTGGGTGACCCAATCTGGTCAGCGCTTGGCATTCACTTCAGAACTCAGGCAAACGACGTGCGTGAAAGACGATGCCGGTTCAGCCGGCCACTAAACTCACGCCCGTTCTGTTGCCTCCCTGCAGACACAACACACGCAGAACCGCTGCGATTGCTCTGTTAGAACGCCCGCGGGTTGCCAAGGACTTAATGATTTTGTTTCGAAATTAAGCAAAGGTCGCGCTGTGACGCGCGCGTTATCCGTGATGCGGCGGATGCGGTATTTAGATGAATGATGTTGGTATTTCAGTGTTGGATTTTTCGACCGCGTTAAAAAATTGCTGCAGATCGATTAACGGCAAATATTTTTCTAGAAACGTAAACTGATGTTCACGTTGGTGCGCCATCCGTGCGGATAATTCGGCAGATTGGAATACTGCCGCGCCGCTTCAATGCCGAGAATTAAGGCAGTATAGCCGCCAGGTAAATCAATACTACTGCGAAGGCCGACACCGAAAGCCGACGCGCGCATCGATGCCACTTCGAGTATCGTTGCATTGTTCAGACGGCCGGCGCCGTAGGCAGCGAAGCCGTAGGGCGACAGCACCAATGGTATTCCGGCGCCCGGCACATTGAACGGCCGGCTGAGTTCGCCACGCACTGTCGCGCCTTCATCGACATTGAAGGTGCCGTTGGCAAACGCGGAGATGGCCTGCTGACCATCGAGAGCGAATTGTTCGGAGGCCAGCACTGGCCTGCGAAACGACGTTTGCATGCGGCCGGTCACATCAAGACGAACGCTCTCGAAAAGCGGCTGGCTGTAACGCAGATCCGCACTCAGCTTGTTGAACACCGGCCCTGCCCCTTGCCGCGACAAGGGAATGCCCGATTGCAACGCGTCATTCTGGTCGCGGCCGCCGAGACCGCGCGAGAACGTTGCCGATGCCTGTATGCCGGCACCGGCGAAGGGCAGCGCTGTTTCATAACCGATGCCGCCGCGCAGCACGCTGTACTTGTCGCGGTTGAGGTCGGTGTCGAACTGCGGCAGCGCGACCTCCTGGCTGATATGTTCGTAACCGCCATTGATGCTCAACGTCTCCGAGCGCGTGCGGATGATTGAATAATTGGTGCGCAAGGCGAAGCGCTGGAAGTAGCCGATGCTGTCGACGCCGCCACTGACGGGAATCGGCACGCTGCGCGAGTATGTGTATTCA
Organism: Pseudolabrys sp.; assembly: GCA_030655215.1. Classification (GTDB taxonomy): domain Bacteria; phylum Pseudomonadota; class Alphaproteobacteria; order Rhizobiales; family Xanthobacteraceae; genus Pseudolabrys. Next base: position 105,529 of record JAURVZ010000048.1, read on the forward strand.
GGATTGAGCGTCCAGCCGTCGAGGCCGAGCGGCACCACGATGCCGGCGCCCAATGTGCGTAACGGCGAGTCGGGCTGGAAGACCTTGGATGTATCGCCGGCAGTTTGTGCCGAGCCATAGAACTGCTCGCCGTAGCCGAACGGTGTATTGATCGCGAGGCTGCCGCCATAGCTCCAGGTGCCCAGGCTGGCCGGCAACTGGTTGCCGACATTGGCTGTGCCTGTCACCAGCCGGTGCTCGCCATCGAGCACAAGCAGCGAGCCGCCGGGGCTGCTGCCGCGCGCCAATGTGCTCTTCAGCCGCAAGCCGGGTATGTCGCCGGCGGTCAGCAACACGCGCTCGAGCTGCGCCAGCGTGATGTGGCCGCGGCCGATCAGCATGCGGCTTCGCGCGGCGACCAGCGCGCGCGCCTGCGCCGGAACGCGGTCGACCTGGACATCTTCGATGAAACCGTCAGTGACGGCGATGCGCAGCACGCCGTTGTCCCTCAGGCTCTGCGGCGGCACGGTGACGCGGACGAGCACGTAACCGGCGCGGGCATAGATTTCTTCCAGCGCATTGGCGAAGTCGTAAATCTGCGCGACGGTGACGCGCTGGCCCTCGATCGCAGCGACCAGCGGCCGCGTCTGATTGGCAAGTTCGCCGAAAGCGCCTTCAATGATGACACGGCCGACGACGTAGCTGAGTTTTTCCGAACCCGGGGGCGCCTGCACACGCGGGCCATCCGATGGCGGCGCCGGTGTGCCGATTTGCGGCCGGGGCGACGGCGGCCGCAAGGTCTCCGGCGTCACCTGGCTGGGCGGGACGAACTGCGCGCGTGCGGCGAATGGAGTCGCGGTGAGGACCGCCGAGATGCACACAACAGCGGTGGCGGATATTTTGCGGCGGGGCCACTCAAGCGGGGGTTGCAATGCGGAATATGATGCGACGCGTGACCTGCCGTGCATACACAAATTACTAAGCATCTAAATACCTACACTACATGGCTTTTCCTCATTGAACGATGACGCACTGTGATTAACAGATGATGTAATCGGTTGAATAATGTCGGCGCTACAAGCAGATACGTATCATGGCACCGCTTATGGTTGCGTTGCGTGGGGGGCCGACATTGCTGTGCAGTGAAGCCGCGCGTGCGCGCTCGTGCATTTCCGCCAAGCGGACATCGCTCTTGGTCACACAGGCCAGGCCACCGCGAGTTGACGTTGGAAGGCGTCGTCAGATTTTGAGACCCGACACGACAATATCGCCTGCAGTTGGCAGGAGCGTCGCCAGACCTGCATCTTAGTGCCCCTCGAACGCCATCAAGGTCCGCACCGGCACATTCATCGCACGAAGTTTCGCGGCGCCACCGAGATCCGGCAGATCGACGATGAAGCACGCTGCCACCACCTCGGCGCCCATCTGGCGCAGCAGTTTCACCGCGCCTTCCGCCGTGCCGCCGGTAGCCACAAGATCATCAACCAGAATGACGCGCTCGCCCTTCTGCACGGCGTCCTCGTGCATCTCCATTTCGTCGAGGCCGTATTCCAGCGAGTAGGCAATGCGCACCGTCGTATGCGGCAGCTTGCCCTTCTTGCGGATCGGCACGAAGCCAGCCGACATTTGATGCGCCACGGCGCCGCCAAGAATAAAGCCGCGTGCTTCAATGCCGGCGACCTTGTCGATCTTCATGCCGGCCCAGGGCTGCACCATTTCATCGACGGCGCGGCGGAAGGCGCGGGCATTGCCGAGCAGCGTGGTGATGTCGCGGAAGATAATGCCCGGCTTCGGATAATCCGAAATCGAACGGATCGTCGCGCGCAGGTCGATATCGGCGGCAGGAGGCGTCATCTTCATTATCCTTTGAGCACCCGGCCGGCGACGGCATCGAGCTTCTTCAGTAATTCGGGATCGCGCGCTTCCGGCGCGGTGATCAAGGCAGTATCGAGCGCACGATCGGAGCCAATCGGGCACATCTCATGTTCGCGCGGGAAATCGCGCGCCAGCCGCGCCACCAAAGACTGCGCACGGACGGCATTGTCCATCAACACCTTGACGATCTGCTGCACAGTGACCGCGTCGTGGTCGGGATGCCAGCAATCGAAGTCGGTCACCATCGCCACCGTGGCGTAACAAATCTCGGCCTCGCGGGCGAGTTTGGCCTCCGGCATGTTGGTCATGCCGATCACCGAATAGCCAAGCGTCTTGTATGTCATGCTCTCCGCATAGGTCGAGAACTGCGGCCCTTCCATGCACACATAAGTGCCGCCGCGCAGCACCTTGATGCCCTCGGCATCCGCAGCCGCGCCGATGCGCTGGCGCAGCAAGGGCGACACCGGATGCGCCATCGACACATGCGCGACCAGGCCTTTGCCGAAGAACGAACTCTCGCGCTTGTGCGTGCGGTCGACGAACTGATCAACCAACACGAAGGTGCCGGGCGGCATATCCTCCTTGAACGAGCCGCAGGCCGACAGCGACACGAGGTCAGTGACGCCGGCGCGCTTCAGCACATCGATATTGGCGCGGTAGTTGATATCCGATGGCGACAGCCGGTGGCCCTTGTCATGCCGCGGCAGAAACACCACCGGCAGGCCGTCGATGTCGCCAATCCGCAAAGCGCCGGACGGCTCGCCCCATGGCGAGGCAACGCGCTCCTCACGCAGATTCTGCAGGCCGGGCAGATCGTAAACGCCGGAGCCACCGATAATGCCTAAAACCGACTTCGTCATGTGCCCCCACGCAGCCTACAAGGCTGCCAATTCAAACATGCCATCATCAAACTGAACCCGCGGCGACCAGCCCAGTTCGTTCCGCAAGCGCGATGAATCCGCTGTGATATGGCGCACATCACCGAGCCGATAGCCTCCTGTGACTACCGGCAGCGGTCCCTTCAGTGCTTGCGCCAAAGCGAGCGCCATATCGCCAACCGTGCGCGGTGTGCCGGAGCCGACATTGAAGGCACGAACGCCATCCGTATGCGCTTCGCAAACGGCAACAGTCGCCGCCGCAATATCACGGACATGAACGAAATCGCGCCGCATGCGGCCGTCTTCGTACACGCGCGGCGCCTCGCCTTTTTTCAGTGCCGCGGTAAAAATCGCTGCAACGCCTGCATAAGGCGTATCGCGCGGCATGCCTGGGCCGTAGACATTATGATAGCGCATGATGCCAGCGGAGCCACCGGTCACGCGCGCCCAGTTCGCCGCGTAGAATTCCTGCGCCACTTTGCTGCTGGCATAGGCATTGCGCGGATCGACCGGCACATCTTCGTTGACCAAAGCAGGCTCAAGCGGTTTTCCGCAGTGGGGGCACGGCGGCTCGAAATTCCCCTGCCTCAACTCACTCTCAATGCGCGGACCGGGCCGCACCGGACCGTGCTCCGGGCAATGCCCAATCCCCTCGCCATAAGCGACCATGGACCCCGCCAATGTCATGCGCTTCACGCCTGCCCGCGCCATACCGGCGAGGAGTTCGGCGGTGCCCACATCGTTTGACGAAGCATAATCGGGCAGATCGCTGATCGCGACGCCGAGACCGACCTTGGCGGCAAGATGCAACACGGCGTCGATGCCTTTGAGCGCACCATCGACGGTCGCTGGATCGCGAACATCGGCAACAATCAGTTCAGCGCCATCAAGCGGCGCGGCTTTACCGCCCGCGTGCACATCCGGCCGCAATGAATCGAGGACACGCACCTGATGCCCACGCGCAAGCAATTCAGCCAAGACGTGGCGGCCGATGAAACCGGCGCCACCCGTCAGCAGCACGTGCATGGTCAAACCTTCTTATCGTGCAAATGGAACTGCGGCGGCGGTTCGCGGCGCAACGATACCGCAAGACGCAGGAATGTGGTGACGATCTTCCACGCCGCCTTCATGCCGGCGGTCAAATTGCCAGAAACTTTCGAGACGCCGCCCTGGCGGCAGCGATGATCGACCGGCACTTCAAGAATGCGATACTGCGCCGCAGCGGCGCGCATCTGCATTTCCAGATTCCAGCCATAGGTCATTTCGCTCATGCCCAGCGCGCGCAGGCGGTCGGCGCGCAACGCACGAAACGGCGACATGTCGGTATAGCGGACGCCGTAAGTGATCCGCAGCAGCAAGCCTGCAAGCCAACCAGCCAAGACCTGTTGCGGCGTCATGCTGCCAGCCTCGCGCTTGCCGCGAAGCCGTGAACCCATGACGAAGTCGGCCTGATCCGCAGCAACCGGCCCGACCACATCGGCCATGAAGGCCGGCACATCGCTGCCGTCGCCATCCAGAAAACAAACAATATCACAGCGCTCGTCCACAGCCTTGACACCTGCCGCACACGCCCGGCCGTAACCAGGCTGAGGCATGCGCACGACACGGGCGCCGGCTTTGGCGGCATATTCTGCGGTGCGGTCGGTTGAGCCATTGTCGACGACAATTACTTCATCGACCTTCTGCGCCAGCACGTCGCGCACAACATCGGCGATCGGCTCCTCCTCGTTGAGGCAGGGGATCACGACGCTGACAAAGCGGTCGCCGGCGGGAAGTCGCATCGTTCAGGCCCGCATCATGGCGTGTTCCCGCTCGCGCAAGAAGGCAAACGTGGCTTGGGCATCGGCACCGACCAGGCGCGGATCGGCAAATGCCGGCGATATGCCGCGCCATTCGTCTTCCAGCATCGCAAACGAGGCAGCATCATCGACATCGTACCATCCCGGAACATTCGCGACAGCAAGGCCGATTTCCCGGGCGCGTTGCAAGGTCAACGCGTAAACCTCGGGTGTGCTCCACGGTATGTCATCAAACAGGCGCGGATAGGTCTGCGACAGGCCGATCAAGGTATAGCCGCCGTCCAGCGCCGGGCTGAGTACGACGTTGTCACCGGCGCGCACGGCATCGACCGCGGCGCTAAGCACCGCTTTTGGCAATGTCGGCGAATCGGAATTGACCAGAATGGCACCGGCAAAACCGGCCTCAATGAGATCCGCAGTGCCTTTGAGCAGTCGGGCACCGAGATCACCCTCACCTTGCAAGGTAAGGTGGAAGCCGTCCGGCAACAGTTTGCGCAAGGCCGGCTCGGTGCCGAACGGCGTGTAAACCGCACCCCCGACAACATCGCCGTCGGCGGCCAGTTCGTGGATGGTTTTTGACAGATCGCGGATGAAACAGGACGAGATCGCCGCGCATTCTTCCGGCCGCAAAGGCGGCGAGAGCCGCGTCTTCGACTTTCCAGGCGCCGGCGTTTTGCAAATAATAGCAACGGCAACAGGCTTCATGGCGATCATCTCGTCAGGATGCAACGGACAGCGCGCGTGTCAGATCGTAGTACAATTCGTCAACATCTTCGAGGCCCACCGACAGCCGCAGCAGATCGGACGGAACGGGCGTGCCGGCTCCCTCGATCGATGAGCGGTGTTCGATCAGACTTTCAATTCCGCCAAGCGAGGTGGCGCGATTCCACAGTTCAACACAAGCCGCGACGGCTACCGCGGCCTTGTCACCCTTTTTGATGCGAATCGACAACATGCCGCCAAAGCCGCCCTTCATCTGACGGGCAGCAACGTCGTGGCCAACGTGTTTTTCAAGACCGGGATAGAGCACGGCTGAAATCGCCGAATGGCCCACCAGTTTGCCCGCCAGCCACGCTGCGCTAGCGGCCTGCGCGCGAACGCGAATATCGAGCGTGCGCATGCCGCGCATCAGCAGCCACGAATCGAACGGGCTGAGCGTGTTGCCGAAGTGGGAGCGCACTTTGCCGATGCGTTGCCATAATGGATTGTCGCCGGCCGTCGCCAGCGCACCGGCGACCACGTCTGAATGGCCGTTAAGATATTTCGTGGCCGAATGCATGACGATATCGGCGCCGAGCGACAAGGGCCGCGTAAAGATCGGCGTCGCGACCGTCGAGTCGACGCAAAGAATGGCGCCAGCGGTGTGCGCGATTTCGGATACAGCGGCGATATCTGTGATGGTCCACAGCGGATTGCTCGGCGTCTCGATCCAGAATAGTCCGGTTTGGCCCGGACGCACCGCGGCGCGCACCGCGTCGAGATTCGATGAGTCAACGAACGTCACGCCGTGACCATAGCGGCCGATATCGTCGCGCAGCCAGTCGCGGAAGCCGTAATACATGATCTGAGAAGCAACAATGTGCGTCGGCTTGTCGAGCGCGAGCAACACCGATGTTGCGGCCGCCATGCCCGAGCCAAACAGCAGGGCTTCATCGGCGCCTTCGAGCGCCGCAATCATGCGTTCGGCCTGATGCACGGACACATTGTCGGGGCGCCCATAGACGTAGCCGGCGCTATAGCCGTTGTCGGCATCGCGCACGTAAGTCGTCGACATGTGAATGGGCTGGACGATGCCCTTGGTCACAGGGCAATGCGTGCCGAGCGCCTGGGCAACCAGAGTGCGCGCACTGAACCTCGTCTTGGTCTGGTCGTCCATACTAACTTATCAGCCTCACTAAGTTACCTACCGTACCAACAGGCCCCGGCGACCGCAGTTCCCCTTAGGGGGAAATATTTCCTCCAATCGAGGTAGAATGGAGACGGTTCACCTACGTCCCAAAGCGATTAAGGTATTATCGTCTACAGGAAGCGTCTTTCCTCTCGATGCATCCCAATTCGGAGCCTCCTCGAAATCTTCGCGCCCCATGTCGACGGCATTAATCTGCCTCGCGAGGATCGCCACCGCCTCGATCGGAACGGCGACCGGCCGCTTCCCCCTCTCCGTGCGCGCCCAGCCGAACCAGGCGCTATAGGGCACGATCAGGACGACCTTGTTTTCAGCCGTGCGCACGACCTCTCGGACATAGCCAATGGTCGAGTCGCCTTCGTCGAGAACCGGCAGGCCGATCAGATCGCCGACACGAACCGGCTGCGGAAACCGCTTCTGCATTTTCTGCTCGGGAGTCAGCTCCTCCTTGTCGTCGTCCTTATCGCCATCCGCAGGCTTGTCGGCGGCGGGACCCGCCGCAAGCTGGATGTAACTCTCGGCGGCATGAGGAGATACGAGCGGTGACGACAGGCAGATCAGCGCCAGACAAAAAAACAATCCGGGGCGGAGCAGCATCGTGACGGCCCTTTTATGTAATTTCACACAAGCCACACGAACTCGTGCGTTGCGCGTCAAAAGCGAGTCAGGGTCTTATTTGCCAGCAAGTCCCCCTAATGAGCACGACCTTCATGTCGGACAGCCTCACGGTCAAATCAACTCGCCGTCATAAGCTGCATCCGGCGGCGTTGCGGACGATGCACTGGATCAATGCCATTGCCATGATCCTGCTGATCGGCAGCGGCTGGAAGATCTATAACGACGAAGTGCTGTTCGGCTGGCTGCACTTTCCGGACTGGATGACGTTTGGCGTCTATGCCCAGCATGGCCTGCAGATCCATTTCTTCGCAATGTGGCTGCTGGTTATCAACGGCATCGCTTATGCCGCCTACGGCTTTGCCACCGGCCGTCTGCGCCGCAAAATGTTGCCGATTCGTCTTTCGGAGATTGCCGCCAATATACGCGACGCGCTTCGCTTCAAGCTCGCCCATGACGACATCACGCGCTACAATGCCGTGCAGAAGATGCTCTATGTCGGCATCATGCTGGTTATCGTCATCCAGATCCTGTCCGGTCTGGCGATCTGGAAGCCGGTGCAATTCCAGGAACTGACGGCGCTATTAGGCGGCTTCCAGTATGCGCGGCTCGCGCATTTTATCGGCATGGCCGCCATCGTCGGCTTTCTTATTATTCACGTCGCACTGGCGCTTCTGGTGCCAAAGACCATCATTGCCATGGTTGCCGGCGGACCTGATGTCGCTGACGACGATACTGCGCCCCACCCCGCCCCGGCGGAATAACGGACCGAACCCATGGCGATCCGCTCACCCTCATCCTCAATCTTCCGGCCGAAAAACGGCGTTGACCAAAGTGTCATGGAAGAAAACAAGAAGCTGATCGCCGACATCAACCGTCGCAATCTGCTGCGTGGCACCGTATCGCTCGGCGCGCTGACCATGTTGACGGGCTGTTCGGTCAGCGACACTGGCGCCATGCAGGCTTTCCTGCGTGCCGTGTCATCGTTCAATGATGGCGTTCAGGCGCTCTTGTTCACGAACAGATTGGCCCCGACGTTCCGCGAAGACCAGGTGGTCAAGCCGCCGCGTTTCAATGCTTTCTATGAGATCGAGGACGTCAAGCCGGTCGACGGCCAGAAATGGAAGCTTGAGTTGTCCGGTCTGATCGAGAACAAGACCGCCTGGACCGCCGAACAGATCTACAAACTGCCGGAACAAGAAATCATCGTACGGCATATCTGCGTCGAGGGCTGGGACTATATCGGCCAATGGTCCGGCGTGCCGTTGAGCGACTTCCTCAAGCGCATCGGCGCCGATACCAAAGCCAAATACATCTCATTCAAATGCGCTGACGACTATACAGAGACGCTCGACATGGCGACGGCGCTGCACCCGCAGACAATCCTGGCGACGAAGTATGCCCGCGACCCGATTGCCGATCCGTTCGGCTTTCCGTTGCGGCTACGGACGTCGACCAAGCTTGGCTTCAAAAACGCTAAGTGGATCACCGCGATGGAGGTGACCAACACTTTCCAGGAAACCTATTGGTCGAAGCAGGGCTTCAACTGGTTCGCCGGTATCTAGGGCCTTACAGTTCGATAGATGCGCCACGCCGACGTACCGTCAACGAGGCGGTAGAGCGGACTTGCAGCGAAGGGATCGCTGGCCCAGGCGCCATCCTCGGACGTGACGACCGCGGTGTCGCATTTGAAAGCACCCGCCAATTCCTCGATATCGCCCGGTTTGGTTTCGCCCGCGAAAACGCGGTGGAATTGCGCGTCGATCTCTTCATTGCGGACTGTCGGCAGTGGTGAAAATGGCGCGAAGGCCGAACCGGCGTAGCAAGAGCGGCGGTTGCTCAGCAAAGCCCACGAGATATTCGCCGGCCATCCGGTCATGCTTTCCATGTGACGGGGGCTTATGGCGATCCGGTCAGCGTCCGGCGTGACGCGGCGCACCGCCTGCCACAAGGCCGGCGTCTCGGCGAAGCTGCGCGACCCACCGAGCGGCGGCGCGGTAAGATTGCCGCGAGCGAGCTTGATGGCTTCGGGCACGCCGAGCAGGAGCAAAACCACGGCAGCGATCAGCGGGACAGAGAGTCGCTTGAAGCTCAAGCGCGATAGCGCTGCGGCGGCGAAGACAATCAGCAACATCAGGCCCGGCAGCAAGGCACGCCAGCCGAGATCGTTGTTCTCGCCCAATGTGCTGACCAGTAGCCACGACGTGAGCAGGCTGGCCACAAGCGTCAGCGCGAAAGCAATCAACATCGTACGATGGCCCAGCGCCAACGTCTTGTCTCTCAGGAGCACATAGAGCGCGACGAGACCCGGGGCGTAAGTCGCCGGCAACTCGACCGGCAGATAGATGAGCCAGAAGGCCGGCCAGTCGAGCCAGGCACCGAATTCGTCCAGGATATCGTCGCTGAGCACCTGCGTCGGTTCAATGCTGATCGGCGAGCCGCCGCGCAAGGCTGTCATCTGCAGCTGGTCGTAGAGGAACGGCGACATCAGCAGCAGAGCCAGTGCGGCGGCGCCGCTAATTCCGATCAGTATTCGCAGCCGTTGCGATGGCGCGGCGCGCGCGAGCACAAACAGCGCGACCGGCGCCGCGGCCAGCGGAAAGGCGACGCCGCCGACCCAGGTCGAGCTCTCAAAGCCGGCGGCGATGACGAGGCCTAGCAAGATGGCCGTGAGTGCGTGCGGGCGCCTGGCAAGTTCCACGACCAGATAGATGGCTATCAAGGCAATTGTAGCCGACGCCGTGTGCTGTGGCGCCCACGAGGTCTGGAACAGCCAGCCTCCGAGACCGGACTGATAGCCGACGTATTCTGCAGCGGTGTCAATGTCGGTGAACCAGCCAATCACCGCGCGGAGCGAACCGGAGGCCGCCAGCGCGACGGCCCATAGACCAGCGCTGGCTTGGCCGCTGAGCCGGACCGCCAGGCCGATCAAAGCCGTAAGCGCCGTAAAAGCCGTGAAAAAAGCCATGCCCGCATCAGCTTCCCAGCCACTGATGTTGAGCAGCAGCGCCAGTTCGGCAGCGCTGAAATGCCAGAGATAATAGTAAGACAGGCGGACTGGGGTCCCTGCTCCGCTGGAAAACGGATTTGCGGGCGGCACGCCGAGTCGGATCATCTCGTCGATCATCGCGACTTTGGAATGATCGAAGATCGGCCCGGAGAGCGTGACACCTTCGGCAGAGAACTTCGGCAGCACCGCCGCCATGACGATAAAGGCGAGCAGGGCCGCGCCGCCAAGCGCCAGCGCCGAAAGGCGGGAGAGCATCGTTTCGCCCTGCCAAGCGCGGCCTCTCCACAACATGGCCAAGGCTACGAGCAATGGCACGGCAAAGGCAGCGACAACCGTGCCACGCGACATGCCGATGCCCAAGAGCAACGGCAGTGCCAGTGCGCTGTGCACCGCCCAGCTCAGTGCCGGCGCCAGCATCAGCGCCAGAGACCGCGATGAAACGCGCATGGTTAGCGGCAGTCCGATAACGCCGTAAATGATTACGGCTGCCCCGGCGCAAATCAGGCTGTTGAACAGTGAGGCCATGCAATAACGCTTCGGCTAGCGGCGATGTAAGTCCGTATCATAACAACGCCAATCCTGGACCGCATACTTGACGGCAGCGACCACGAAATCTTCATCGGCACAGTTGATGATTGCGTCTCGAACGAGTGCGAGCCGCTTCTGTTTCACCGAGGCAAAATGGCCTCCGTCGAAGGGGCATAATTTGCGGCGACATTGGCGATCGCTGCGCTCGCGTCACGGCCGTCGCAGTCGATCACACTAACCGGAAATGGCCATCATAATCGGCGGGCCTAATCGCGGTCCCGGAGCTTCGCCTAGCATGTCGCGCTGTCGTTCAGCATATGTTGGTCCCGGATTGGAAGCCCACCACCGGTACCAACAATTTCGCCGACTTACGGCGAACGCCAGCGAAGCATACCGAACCTATGCGGAATTAAGCTACTGAAATTATTCGATTATTCAGTCGTCAGCGGCGGGTAGCGAACATCTGCGAAAGGGGTAATGGTGCCCAGGGCCGGAATCGAACCAGCGACACTGCGATTTTCAATCGCATGCTCTACCAACTGAGCTACCTGGGCGCCGACGCTATTCCGGTAGTCAGGAACGAGCCGAGCGCCGCGTTATAGAGGGCTACCCCCACCCTGTCTAGAAGGCGTGAGAGCCAAATCCAAACCGCCGGGGAGCCAATTCAAACAAAGGTTTAGACCCCGATCGCCGCCCGGAACCTTGACTTCAGGACCACGCCGTCGCGCTCCGGCAGCACCCGTGGCGCTTCGCCGCTGGCAATAGCGACACGCGCGAACAGGGTGCCATCCGCAGTCCTCAACCGATCAGCCAGGCCGGCAAGCGCGCTCGCGTCGGAAACGTCGAGGCAAGTGCCGATACCGCAGCCTTTCGCCACGGCCAGCAGGTCGACGCCGCCATTATATGTGTGACTCGGCTGCATGCCGGTTTCGCCGTAATGGCCATTGTCGAAGACCACGATAGCGAGGTTCGGCGGCTGCTGGATGCCGATGGTGGCGAGCGCCCCCATCCCCATCAGCATCTCGCCATCGCCGGTGACGACTAGGACGCGCTTGTCCGGCTGCGCCAGAGCGAGGCCGAGGCCGATCATCGCCGCGCCGCCCATCGCGCCCCAGAGATAGAAATTGCGGTCATTGTCGCCGGCGGCGGCGAGATCCCAGCAGGTCGAACCGAGACCGGGAATGACGAGCAGGTCATCCTTGCGATCCGCCAGCAGGGTCGCCATCGCAGCGCGGCGTTCGAGACCTTTTGCTTCAGGCTGGTTCATTTTGTCCAAACTTTTTTGCCAATGAGTTGCTGCGACAGCAGCAGCGCGGCAATGCGCTCATCACCGAAGACATGTTGCACAGCGCGCTCGGCCAAGCCTTCCACTTCTTCCGGCTTGGTGGCGCGATAGATTTCCGCGTCGCTCAAGCGCAGCACCGGATCGACAATCGAGCCCATCGGCTCCTGCCACGGATTGAACTCTTCCCACTCGCCACGCATCGTGATCATCATCATCATCGGAAAGCGGCAGCTGCGCGCCAGCGACAGCATGTTGATGCAATTGCCGACACCGCTCGACTGCATCAGCAGCACGGCGCGCTGGCCGCCGAGCCATGCGCCGGCGGCGAGCGCGACGCCCTCTTCCTCGGTTGTCAGCACGACATCATGAATGTCGGGATCGGCGCGGCATCGGTCGATCAGCCGCGCATGACCGGCATCCGGCACATAACCGACCTGGCGAATGCCGGCGCGTTTCAGCGTGCCGTAGAGTTGCTCCGGCCAATCAATCGTCGCGGCCGGCGCGCTCATGACTTGTCGCCTTCATCGCCATCGGCCGGCCGCGTGCCGTCCTCGTCTTCGTCCTCTTTCACCGGTACGGCATAAACGCCGGTGAGCCAGCGATTGAGATCGATATCCGAGCAGCGCTTGGAGCAGAACGGCTTGAACGCCACATCGGTCGCCTTGCCGCAGATCGGGCAGCGCGCCAGGGCGGTCTTTCGCGTGATCTCGTTCATGGCGCGTCTCGTTTCAGCAAGGCATCCTGTGCACGCAGCTCGGTCTTCAGGATCTTGCCGTAATTATTCTTCGGCAGGGCGTCGACGAAGACATAGTCCTTCGGCCGCTTGAAGCGCGCAATATGCGACAGGCAGAGGGCATCGAGTTCCTTCAGCGGTGCTGCGCCAACGACATAAGCCACCACCGCCTCGCCCCAGTCGGCATCGGGCCGGCCGATAACGGAGACTTCGCGCACCGCCGGATGCGTCAGCAGCACTTCTTCTACTTCACGCGGATAAATGTTGCTGCCGCCGGAGATGATCAGGTCCTTGGAGCGGTCCTTCAGCGTCAGATAGCCTTCGGCGTCGAATGCGCCGACGTCGCCAGTGTGCAAATAGCCACCGCGCAGCGAGGCTTTCGTCGCCTCGTCGTTCTGCCAATAGCCGGCCATAACAACATCGCCACTGCAAAGGATTTCGCCAGACTCACCCGTGGCGACAGGGTTGTCATCGGCGTCAGTAACAATGACGTCGACGCAGGCATAAGGCTTGCCGCTGGAGGCGAGGCGCTCGCGCCAGCGCGGATGATCGCGGTCGGCGATGTCCTGCTTCGACAGGTAGGTGATGGTCATCGGCGACTCGCCCTGCCCGTAGATCTGCGCCAGGCGCGGGCCGAAGCGGTCGAGCGCGCGCAACGTATCCGCGACATACATCGGCGCGCCGCCCCAGATCAGCGTGCGGATATTCGCGACATTGCAGTCGCCCTTGGCCTCGACCAGCCGCTTGATCATGGTCGGCGCGGCGAACATCGACAGACGCGGCCAGCGGTCGATCAGCGCAAAGACTTCGTCGGGCTCGAAGGCACCGCTCTCCGGCACGACCTGCACGCCGAGGCGCGCAACATGTTGCATGATGTACAGCCCGGAGCCGTGGCTCATCGGCGCGGCATGCAGGATGGCATCGCCCGGCGACACCGGATCGACTTCAGAACCATAGGCGTGGCTCATGATCGACAGGTTACGGTGCGTCAGCATCGCGCCTTTCGGCTTGCCTGTGGTGCCGGAAGTGTAGAACAGCCAGGCGAGATCGGCACCATCGCGCGGCGCGACATCAATGGCGTCAGCGGTAAACAGCGCTTCGTACTCGGCGCTGCCGATCGTGATCAGCCGCTGCAGCGACCCCGGCGCATGCGGCGCGATCTCGCTGTCAATGCCGCTGGAGGCAAAACATACGCGCGCGCCGGAATGCTCGAGAATGTAACCGAGTTCGGCGCCGTGCAGCTTGGCATTGGCCGGCACCGCGGCGCAGCCGGCATGCCAGATACCATAAAGCAGCGCGAGGAAGTCCGGTGAATTTTTGGCGGCAATGGCGACGCGGTCGCCGGGCTGCAGTTTGAATGTGTTGCGCAAGGCGCCGGCGATGCGCGCGGCGCGGCCCGCCAGTTCGCCGTAATTCATCACCACGCGCGTGCCCAACGCAGCAGCGGGCATCGACGGATGACTAAGGCCGGAACGCTTGAGCCAGAGAGCGGAGTTCATGAAACGCCTTCCGCGGGAGAAAACTAAACCGCGTTGAGCCAGCCGAAGCGGATCGGATAGCCCTCGCCGCCGAGCAGGCTCATGGTTTCATACAGCGGCAGGCCGACGACATTGCTGTACGAGCCGATCATCTTGACGATGAACGTGCCGGCAATGCCCTGCGCCGCATAGCCGCCGGCCTTGCCGCGCCATTCGCCGGAGGCGAGATACGATTCGATATCTTCCGACGACAGCCGCTTGAAGCGCACGCGGGTTTCGACGAGGCGCTGGCGGAAGGCCTCGCGCGGCGTCACCAGGCAGATCGAGGTGTAAACGCGGTGATTGCGGCCGGACAAAAGCCGCAGGCACTGCTGCGCTTCGTCCAGCAGTTCCGCCTTGGGCAGAATGCGGCGGCCGACCGCGACCACGGTGTCGGCAGCGAGGATGAAGGAACCGCGCAATTCGTCGTCGAGCTTGACGTTGTTGAGCGCGACTTCCGCCTTTTCCTTGGCCAGCCGGTTGGCATAGGCGCGCGGTATTTCGCCCCGTTTAGGCGTTTCGTCGACGTCGGAGGGCTTCAGCGCGTCGGGCTCAATGCCGGCCTGATTGACCAGAGCCAGCCGCCGCGGCGAACCGGACGCGAGCACGAATTTAGGACGGCCGATCATGCGGAATCGATCTTGAGTGGACGGTGTGAATGGCGCCGGAAACTAGCGGAACGAGGGGTGAATCGCAAACTTCTGCTCCGCTGGCTCCCTTTCTTCCCCTCTCCACTTGAGGGAGAGGGTGGCGCGTGTGCGCGAAGCGAACACGTGCCGGGTGAGGGGTCGGTATTCGCGGGGATGTTGACCCCTCACCCGCCCTCGCTTGGCTTCGCCTTCGCTCGGGCACCCTCTCCCTCAAGGGGAGAGGGAAGAAGCGGCCTCGCCGGATTACCCACCACCGTCACCCCCGCCGCGACGTCACGGGTCACCACCGCACCCGCCCCGATAATCGCATCGTCGCCAATCGTGACGCCCGGCACGATGACCGAGCCGCCGCCAATCCAGACATTGCGGCCGATGCGCACCTGACGGCCAAGCTCAAGGCCGGAACGGCGCTCGACCGGATCGCGCGGATGGTCGGCGGCATAAATCTGCACCGCCGGGCCGATCTGCGTGTCATCGCCGATGAACACTTCGGCGACATCGAGAATGACGCAGTTATAATTCATGAAGACGTTATTGCCGGCATGAATGTTGAAGCCGTAATCGCAGAAGAACGGCGAGCGGATGTCGACTCCTTTGCCGACATTGGCAAAGCGCTGGCGCAGCAGCTCTTGCCGCTCCGCGCGCGGCGCGGCGAAGGCATTGTTATAGGCCAGCATCCAGTCGCGCGCTGCGGACCGCTCGTCTCTCAGTTCCGGATCATTCGGCGCATAGAGTTCGCCGGCGACCATCTTCTCGCGTTCGGTACGGCTCATTCGTTCCCTGCTCCTGATTTGCCGAAGCGCTTGCGGATCTGCTTCATCAGCGTGTCGCGCACGTCGCGATAGGCATCCAGTTTCTGTTCGCGGCTGCCGTCAATGCCAGTCGGATCGACCGTCGGCCAGTATTCAACATCGGCGGCAATGGTGCGCGTCAGGTCGAGCGCCTTGTGATGTGCGGGCGGAGATAAGGTGACGATCAGATCGAAATTGAGGCCTTCGAGTTCATCGAGGTCCTCGAAGTCGATCGGCTTGTGCCGCGAAATGTCGATGCCGATTTCTTCCATCACCGCGACAACGAAAGGATCGAGCTCACCCTTCTGCACGCCGGCAGATTTGACGTAGATCGATTTGCCGAACAGTTGACCGAACAGGCCGGCGGCCATTGGCGAGCGCACCGCATTCATGCCGCAGGCGAACAAGACTGCCTGTGGTTTTGCGGGACGCTCTGGTGGTGCCATTGGCGGGCTAGCCTCTCATCACCCGTCCGTCCCCGCGAAAGCGGGGACCCAGACCTTGCAGCATGATGTTGCCGCCAAAGAACTGGATTCCCGCTTTCGCGGGAACGAACGGAGATTGGAGCTGCTGGCGCACCATACAGCTAGCCTTTCCAATGAAGCACGCAGATCAACGTGAACAGGCGGCGCGCGGTGTCGTGATCGACCGTCACTTTTTCCTTCAGCCGCTCCATCAGGATATTCGAGCCGTCATTGTGAATGCCGCGGCGGCCCATATCGATGGCCTCGATCTTGTCCGGCGTCGCCGTGCGGATCGCCTGATAATAGCTGTCGCAGATCATGTAATAGTCTTTGACGATGCGGCGCAGAGGCGACAACGAGAACAAATGCGCGACCACCGCCGTGCCGTCTTCAAGACGAATGTCGAAGACAAGACGGTTGTCGTTGATCGACAGATTCAGCGTGTAAGGCCCGCCCGGATGACCGACCGGGGCAAAATGATTCTGCTCAAGCAGATCGTAAATCGCGATGGTGCGTTCGTGTTCGACATCGGGATTGGAACGGCCGATCGACTCCTCATCGAGCGTCACCGCCACCAGGCGCTGCTTCATGCCGGCGGTGGGTTTGGCGGGGCTCATCGAAGGTTCAGCCGTATCGCGACCGAGCGGGCATGCGCGTCGAGGCCTTCGGCCTTGCCAAGCTCCATCGCCGCGGGGCCAAGCGCGCGCAACTGATCGGGGCCGAGCTTCAGCAAAGACGTGCGCTTCATGAAGTCGAGCACGCCAAGGCCGGACGAAAAGCGCGCCGAACGCGCCGTCGGCAGCACATGGTTGGAGCCGGCAACATAGTCGCCGATCGCTTCCGGCGTATGCGCGCCGATAAAGATGGCGCCGGCATTGCGGATGCGATCGACATATTTGTCGGCGTCAGTTGCGGCGATTTCCAGATGCTCAGGCGCCAAGCGATCGACCAAGGCGATGGCATCATCCAGCTTGGCGACAAGGATGATGGCGCCGAAGTCGCGCCAAGATGCGCTGGCGACATCGCCGCGCGGCAAGCTCAAGAGTTGCGACTGCACCGCGACTTCAACTTCAGCAGCGAGGCCGGAATCGTCGGTGATCAGGATCGACTGCGCGCTGACATCATGCTCGGCCTGCGCCAGCAGATCGGCGGCGATCCAGCTCGCATTGCCGGTACGGTCGGCGAGGATGAGCACTTCCGATGGGCCGGCGATCATGTCGATGCCGACGGTCCCGAACACCAGCCTTTTGGCCGCCGCGACATAGGCGTTGCCGGGGCCGACGATCTTGGAGACGGGCGCGATGCTCTGCGTGCCATAGGCAAGCGCGGCAACCGCTTGCGCGCCGCCGATGCGATAGACCTCCTCGACGCCGGCGAGCTTGGCCGCAGCGAGCACTCGCGGATTGAGCTTGCCGTCCGGCGACGGCACCACCATGACGACGCGTTCGCAGCCGGCGACCTTGGCCGGCACGGCATTCATCAGCACCGATGACGGATAGGCGGCGGTGCCGCCGGGGACATAGAGGCCGACGGCCTGAATAGCGGTCCAGCGGGTGCCGAGCTCGACGCCGAGCGAGTCGGTGAAGCGGTCGTCCTTCGGCTTCTGCCGGGTGTGATAGGCGACGATGCGGTCGCGCGCGAACTTCAGCGCATGCAGCGCTTCCGGGTCGCATTGCGCCGCCGCGGCATCGATCTCGGTGGCGCTGACGCGCAAGGTCGCCGGGCTTAGCGTGACGCGGTCGAATTTCGCGGTGAGATCGATAAGCGCCTGATCGCCCCTCGCCTGCACGTCTTCGATGATGGCGCGGACGGCGGTCTCGACATCCGGCGACGCCTCGCGCTTGACCGTGAGGAAATCACGGAAACGGCGCTCGAAATCTGGGTCTTTGCTGTCGAGGCGAATGGGCATGACAGGTCAATGGCGCGCAGCGGCGGGAACGTCAACCTTGGCCCGGAACTTCAGGCGGTTTCCGTCTCGGCGTGCTTCGGGCAGGTGGCGGCGGTCCAGACAGGCCCAAGATCGACCAGTTCGGCCTCCAGGCATTCGACGTCCAGCTTCAGGACGGCGCCGCCGGAGAAGATGAGCGACACGGTGCCGGAGGGGCTGTCGGTTTCGGCGAATTCGACGGCGAGAAGATTGAGGACGGCGTCCTTGCCGGCCGGATCGAGGCTGCGGCACTTGCAGGCCTGGACGCGCTCGAAGCGCAAGGCCGAGCGGCGGCGGCGATATTCCGGCTTGTCAGCCTGAGCGCCTTCCCAGTCGAAGCGGTTGAGCGCCACGACCAAGCGGTTTTCCGTTGGGCGCCAGAGCACATCGGCGACCTTGACCACCGCATCCTGCAAATGGGCCGACACGACTTCGAGATCCTCTTCATCGAGGACGGCGAATTTCAACTGGTCGATTGTCTGCGTCATTGGCTGCGCTCCCGTGCCCAAAACCTAAGAACGCGGGCGCGCAGGCGCAAGGCTGCACACCCGCATTAACCTCAGAAAGCCGGCTCCATGCCGGCCGCGGTCCAGCGCGGCTTGGTCACCGGCGCGGTGAGGAAATCGAGGAAGGCCTGCGCCGCTTCGGTTTGCGTCGAGCCGGCGTGAATGGCGGCCGAATACATGTTCTTGAAGGCGAGTTCGCCCGGCAGCGGGCCGACAATCGTGAGGCCCTTCACCGGCAGCGCTTCGCTGATCAAGGTGCAGCCGAGCGCGGCGCCACCGGCAGCCATGGTCTCGGCAACATGGTGGCCGCCTTTACAGAGCACGGCGTTTTTGTTGACGGCCTCGGCAATGCCGGCCTTTTCCAGCATGGCCGCCAGCATGATGCCGCTGGAACCGCCGGACTTCGGATCGGTATAGGCGAAGGACGGCGTCGCCTTGAGCGCGGTGAAGAATGCCGCCGGTGTCGAGATGTCCGGCTGCGGGTCGCCCTCGCGGACAATAACGCCGCTGATGGTCGAAGCGAGATCGGTGAGGCTCGCCGGTTTCAGCAGGCTGAGCCGGTCAAGCGCATCAATGCCGGAGCGCGAGATCATAATGAGGTCGGTGTCCTCGCCGGCCCGGACGCGGTCGCCCTGCGCGCCGGCGGTGCCGAAGCTGAGATTGAGCGTGGTGCCGGATGCGCGTTCGAAGTCGGCGCCGAGCGCTTCGACCATCACCTGCAAGGCGCCGGCGGACATGATTTTGAGGGTGACAGACATTCGCGGCTCCTTACGAACTGATCCGCTCGATCACCGCACCACAACGCGACAGCTTTTCCTCAAGCTTCTCGAAGCCGCGATCGAGATGATAGACGCGGTTGACCATGGTCTCGCCTTCGGCAGCCAAAGCGGCAATGACCAGCGACACCGAGGCGCGCAAATCCGTGGCCATCACCGGCGCGCCGCGCAGGCGCTTGACGCCTTCAATGGTCGCCGTCTCGCCGTCGAGCCCGATGCGCGCACCCAAGCGGGCCAGCTCCTGCACATGCATGAAACGGTTTTCGAAGATCGTCTCGGTGATGTGCGACGTGCCATTCGCGAGCGACATCAGCGCCATGAGCTGCGCCTGCAAGTCGGTCGGGAATTCCGGATACGGCGCCGTCGTGACATCGACCGGCATCAGCGCCGCACCGTTGCGCGAAATGCGGATGCCGTCATTGGTCGGCGTCACCGTGGTGCCGGTTTTGACCAGCACGTCGAGCGCCGACTGCAGCAGATCGGCGCGGGTATTCTGCAGCAGCACATCGCCGCCGGTCATCGCCACCGCCATCGCATAAGTGCCGGTCTCGATGCGGTCGGGCAGCACGGCATGGCGCGTGCCGTTCAGCTTGGCGACGCCTTCAATGACGAGTTGCGACGTGCCGATGCCGGTGACCTTGGCGCCCATCTTGTTCAGGCAATCGGCGACGTCGCCGATTTCCGGCTCGCGCGCGGCATTGTCGATCACCGTCGTGCCCTTGGCGAGCACGGCGGCCATCAGCGCGACATGCGTGCCGCTCACCGTCACCTTGGGGAAAATGATTTCGCCGCCGCGCAGGCCGTTCGGCGCGCGGGCAATGATGTAGCCGCCTTCGATCTCGATCTCGGCGCCGAGTTTCTCCAGCGCCATGATCAACAGATCGACCGGCCGTGTGCCGATGGCGCAGCCGCCGGGCATCGACACCTTGGCTTCGCCCATGCGCGCCAGCAGCGGCGCGATGACCCAGAAGCTCGCCCGCATGGTCGAGACCAGCTCATAGGGCGCGGTGGTATCGACGATGTTCTTCGCCGAGATGTGCAAAGTGCGGCCGGAGGCTGGCTCATCACCGGGGCGCTTGCCCTCGATCATGATGTCGACGCCGTGATTGCCGAGGATGCGCTGCAGCTGGATGACGTCGGCCAGGCGCGGCACGTTTTCGAGAATCAGCGTCTCGGCCGTCAGCAGGCTGGCGATCATCAGCGGCAGGGTGGCGTTCTTGGCGCCGGAAATCGGAATCGTGCCGTTGAGCCTGTTTCCGCCGACGATACGAATGCGATCCATTTAAGCGCCCCGGCTCTCTGTGAGTGTTCCGGGCCGATCTATGGACCGCCGGAAGCCTGCCTGCAAAGTACAATGTGAGGGATGAGTTACCACTTATCGCCGGGGAAATAAGGCGAAAGCCGGTTCCGGCAAGGTACGGGAATCAGGGATTGTCCTCGCCGGGCGCCTGATCGGCGGTGGCCGCTTCCTCCTGGGCACCCCGGCCGCGCTCCTGCGCCTTGCGCCGGCGCAGATTTTCCCGTAGCGCAGCCGCCAGCCGCGCCTCGCGGCTGTTGGGTTTGCTGGTTTTCTTCTGCTTTTTGCCGTTTTCGTCGCCGGTCATGCCGCCATTTACCGGCCCGCCGCTAACGTTGACAAGTTCACGCAAAATTCAGGGCTGGACAGTACTTACCTTGCATCTTACAGGGTCGTTGTGGCAGTTTCCGCCGCGTTCGCCCCGGCGCCTGACCGGTGCGACTTTAGCTGCCGTAGCTCAGTGGTAGAGCACCTCATTGGTAATGAGGAGGTCCACAGTTCGATCCTGTGTGGCAGCACCATTTTCCCACATCTCTCACTGAAAATTCCGGCGTTACGTTGCCGGTGCAGACACTGGACGGTATCGGCCTCGACTCGCTGCGGCGGCCATCTGCCCTTGACTCGTCAAGCAGCTGCTCGGCCTCGAATCGCACCGCCATTTATGCCTTGGTGCATGCCTGAGCCGAATTTGAACAACCTGATTGCTGTTAGGTGGCCGACCATAGGTCAAATGATGTCACCAACAGCGCACACCCACCGCATCCCGTTCGCGGGTTTAATTACTGTGGTACTTGGCGGCATCCGCCCATCCCTTTGCCGCAGCACCGGGCGTTGACCGCTTCACCTCGTGTGATTTTCCATTGTACTCGCCCGACGCGATCCAAACTGTTTTCGATTTCTGGTGCACGTCGATTTCGACGGTGTCACTCCAAACGGTCACGCGCATCTTCATTTGCTACCCCAAGGAAACTACATGAAAAAATAAAGGGCGAACCCGCAAATTGCGGCGAGAATACCGAGGATCGTTCGAAACCCCTCAAAAACGATTCGCAGAAAAAGATGAGATACGACGCCTGAGCCAAACCAATACAGTAAACCGTATCCCCATCCATGGTTTTGGACGAAGACGTAGATCGCCAAAAGGCCGGCTAGCGTGCCAATTAGGTACGAGAGCCAACCAAAGTGGTGACTGGCCTGAGACAATTGATGTCGCGGAGTGCGCGCGACCATTGCGCCAGCGGTAGCGCTGAAATTTAGCAATAGTGCCGCTATGAGTTGAGCATTCATTTAATCTTGCTCTAGCGTTTCGTGCCAAGCGTCGGTTCAACCGTCCGCGTGCTTTTTGAACGACTAGGACACCCAAACGTCCTGTGACAAAGGGCATTAATGTATCACAAAAATCCCCGCTGGAACTCGTCCCTCACTGGAAATTTCTCCCCTTCGGCATCACCTCTTCAGCCGCGCCGCCGAGGCCGAGATCGTCGGCCAGCGGCTGGCTGTCCTTGAATAATGTGACCAGCGTGTCGCCCGAGCGCGGATGGCGATGCCGTTCCGGCACCGGATGATTGACCTCGTCGCCGCGCGCGGTGGCGTCGATCAGCACGCCCTCCGCCGACAATTTGCGCAGCAGCGGCGTGAGGTCCTTGATGTCCTCGGCGACAACATGAATGACGCCGGAGGCCTTCTGCAGCGGCCCGGTGACACTGATCAGCCGCGCTCCTAACACGACCGGGCGGAAGGCTTCGAAAGTCTTCGACCAGATGATGACATTGGCGATGCCGGTTTCGTCCTCCAGCGTGGCGAAGATGACGCCCTTTGCCGTGCCCGGCCGTTGCCGCACCAGCACCAGCCCGCCGACCGTGACGCGGCGGCCGGACGGCACCTTCAGCAACTGCTCGTGCCGGAGAATACCGCGCCTGGCGAAATCGGCGCGCAGGAACGACACCGGATGCGCCTTCAGGGACAGGCGCAGATGCCGGTAGTCCTCAACGACCTGCTGGCCCGGCGGCATCGCCGGCAAGTTTGCATCCGGCTCAAGCTCGAACGTGCTGGCGCGCGCGAACAGCGGCAGATCATCCTTGTCGCCGGAGCGGCGCAAGGCGCGAATGGCCCACAGCGCCTCGCGCCGGTCGAGACCGAGCGAGCGGAGGGCGTCGGCGGCGGCGAGACGTTCCAAGATCGCCGGTTGAAGCTTTGTCCGCAGCCACAGATCGCGCACCGAATCGTAACCCTCGCCGCGCGCGGCGGCGATGGCCTCGCCATGCGCTTGCGAGAAACCGTTGATCTGCCGGAAGCCGAGCCGCACGGCATGCGTTGACGCAACAGCCGGTTTCATCTCGGCATGACGGAAATGCAGCCGCTCCGCGGCCTTCGCGCCGGGCTCCAATGTGCAATCCCAATGCGAGGCATTGATATCGACATCCCGCACCTCGACGCCATGCTCGTGCGCATCGCGCACGATCTGCGACGGCGCGTAGAAGCCCATCGGCTGGCTGTTGATGAGCGCGGCGGCGAAGACATCCGGATAACGGCACTTCAGCCAGCATGACGCGTAAACCAGATTGGCGAAGCTGGCGGCATGGCTTTCCGGAAATCCGTATTCGCCGTAGCCCTTGATCTGCTCGAAGCAGCGCTCGGCGAAGTCGAGCTGATAGCCGCGCCGCGTCATGCCGTTGACGAATTTCTGCTGAAAAGAATTGATGGTGCCGACGCGCTTGAACGTCGCCATGGCGCGGCGAAACTTGTCGGCTTCGCCCGGTGGAAACTCCGCCGCGACAATGGCGATGCGCATGGCCTGCTCCTGAAACAGCGGCACGCCAAGTGTGCGGCCGAGCACCAGTTCGAGCTCATTCGCCGGGCCATGCTCCGGCGATGGCGATGGATAACTCACCAGCGTTGGATTTTGCCGCCGCTGCAAATAAGGATGCACCATCTTGCCCTGAATGGGACCCGGCCGGACGATCGCCACCTCGATGACGAGATCGTAGAATTTCGTCGGCTTCATCCGCGGCAGCATCGACATCTGCGCCCGGCTTTCGATCTGGAAAACGCCGAGCGTGTCGGCGCGGCGGATCATCTTGTAGGTCTCCGGATCCTCGTCTTGCATCGAGAGATCGCGGTGGTGGTTGTAATGCGTTTGCAGGAAGGCGAAACCGCGCCGCAAGCAGGTCAGCATGCCGAGCGCCAGCACATCGACTTTCATCAGGCCGAGCGCCTCGAGATCGTTCTTCTCCCATTCGATGACGGTGCGATCTTCCATCGCCGCGTTTTCGATCGGCACCACTTCGTCGAGCCGGCTTTGCGTCATGACAAAGCCGCCGACATGCTGCGAAAGATGGCGCGGAAAATCGATCAGTTCTTCGGTCAGCCGCATGACCCGCGCCAGCCGCGGATCGGATGTATCGAAACCGGCCTCGCGGGCATGCTCGTCCTTGACGCCGCCTTGCGACCATCCCCACAACGTGCCAGCAAGAAGATCGAGCGCATCCTGCGACAGGCCGAACACCTTGCCGACATCGCGAATGGCACTGCGGCCGCGATAGCAGATCACCGTCGCGGTCAGCCCGGTGCGCTCGCGCGTATATTTCTTGTAGATGTACTGGATGACTTCTTCGCGTCGCTCGTGTTCGAAATCGACGTCGATGTCGGGCGGCTCATTGCGCTCGACGGAGACAAAGCGCTCGAACAGCAGGTTCGCTCCATCCGGCCTGACTTCGGTAATGCCGAGGCAATAGCAGACGATTGAATTGGCGGCGGAGCCACGGCCCTGACACAGAATTTTCTTTTCCTCGCGCGCAAAGCGAACAATGTCATGCACGGTCAGAAAGAACGGCGCGTATTGCCGCTGGCCGATGATCGATAATTCCTTGGTGAGGATCGTGCGGATGTTCTCCGGCATGCCACCGGGGAAACGGCGGGCAATGCCTTCCTCGACAAAAGCAACAAGCGCATCCTGCGGCGTGGCATAGCCCTGCCGGGTTTCGGCCGGATATTCGGTGCCGCGCAGTTCCTCAAGTGAAAAACGGCAGGCGGCGAGAAAACGCGTCGTCTCTTCGATCGCGTCCGGATATTTCCGGAACAGGCGCGACATTTCCTCCGACCGCTTGAAATGCCGTTCTGCATTGGCGCCGAGAAGCCGGCCGGCCTTGTCGATAGTGGTGTGCTCGCGGATGCAGGTGACGACATCCTGCAGCTCGCGCCGTTCGGCGCTGTGATAGAGCACATCGTTCATGGCGATCAGCGGCACTGCGGCAGTGCGCGCGATGGCCGCAAGCTTTGCCAGCCTGCGCGCATCGTCGCCGCGATAGAGCATGCCGCCGCCCAGCCAGGCCGCATGGCGGGAGGCCGCGCTTTTCAGTTGATCGAGAACAAGGCTGAGCGCGGGCGCGTCGATGCGCGGCGGTGGCATGACGATCAGGTTGAGACCGTCAATGAATTGCAGCAGGTCCGGCAGACGCAGTTGGCAATCGCCCTTTTTGGCGCGCCGCTTGCCCACCGACAACAGCCTCGTCAGTCGGCCCCAAGCGGCGCGATCGCGCGGATAGGCGAGAATGTCCGGTGTGCCATCGTCGAACACCAGACGCGCGCCGACGGCGACATGGAAGCGCGATGGCGCATGACCTTCCTCGATTTCCCGCTGCCGCCATTCACGATCGGCAACAAAAGCGCGGACAACGCCGGCGACACTGTTGCGATCGGCAATGCCGATGCCGGCAAGGCCGAGGCCTTTGGCCTGCAGCACCAGTTCTTCCGGCGATGACGCACCACGCAGGAAAGAGAAATTACTGGTCACCGCCATTTCGGCATAGGCGATTGCAGGCTCTCGCGGCCGTTCGCGCGGTTCCTCCGGCGCGATGAAGGGAACGATGCTGGTCATGCGAAGAGGCCGTGCAAAAACCATTTCGGCCGCCACTCCGGCAGATGCGTCATCTCGCGGCCATAGAGACCTTCGCGATAGATCCAGGCGCGCACGCCTTCCTTGCTCTCGACGCGGAAGTAATCGCGGGTCAGCGCATGGCCTTCACTATCGCGCCACCATTCCATGGCGATGCGTTCCGGCCCTTCGGCGGCGATCACCTCATGCATGATGCGCCGCCATTGAAAGCGCGCCGGTGGACCGTCCGGCACTTCGGCGATCGCGTCGATGACTTCAGGCCGGCTGAACAGACGCACCGGCCGCACCGGCGCAAGACTGTCCTGCGCGACAGGCTGGACCGTTGAAGCGCCGCGCGCCATTTGCGCCGGCACGGCAGCGACGGCGAATTCGGGAATATGCGTGTCATTGGCCACGAGGCGCGTCAGGCGGCGTGCGCCAAAACGGGCGCTCAGGCGGTCGACCAGATGCGCCAGCTCAACTTGACGATCTTCGCCGGCCAGACCGCTCTGCACCGGATCAAGACGTTCGGCGACCAGTGCCGACAGCCGCAGCATGTCATAGCCGAAGCCGGGATCGTGTTCATCTTTGGCGGTGGCGAGCCGCTCGATGAACAGGCGCTTGATGCGGCCGGGATCGCGCAACGGCTCGCCGGTGCCGGCTTCCAGCCGGTAGACTTTGCCGTCGGTACGAAACAAAGCGATCTGCAACAGCCGCGCGCCCTCGCCGCGCCGTTCCAGCAACAGCGACAGTTCCTGCGCAAGATGTTCAATACAACCAATCACATCATCTTCGCGCCCGATCGGATCGGGGAAGCGCCGCTCGGCGACATAAGATGGCAATGGCAGGCGCGGCGCGATCGACTCGTCTTCGCGGCCAAGCGCCTGATCGAGCCGGCGGAGAAATCCATCGCCAAACCGCGCAGCCAGCGGCGCGCGTGGGCGATCAATGACATCGGCGATACGCTTGAGCCCGGCCTGCGCCAGCGCGCCGAGAATTTTGCCGTCGAGCCGCAGCGCCGCCAGCGGCAGCGCGATCAGGCGGCTGCGCATCTCGCCTTTCGCGACCTGCCACGTTTCACCATAACGCGCGGCGGCCCAGGCACAGCCGACCGTATCGGCAATGCCGATTTGCGCGTTCAGACCCTGACGCACGAGCCGGCTGACAATGTCATCGGCAAGCGCACGCTCGCCGCCGAACAAATGCGCGCAGCCGCTAATATCGAGAAACAGTCCGTCGAGCGGATCGAGACCGACGAGCGGCGTATAGCGGTCGCACCAGTCGGCCACCGCTTCGAGCAGGACATGGTCGGCCTGGCGATCAGCATCTTCCACCCACAGCGCCGGATACATGGCGCGCGCATCGGCGAGCGGCACGCCGCCGCGCAGGCCAAGCGCCGCCGCAGCATCATTGAGCGCCGATATCCGCAAGGCCGACTTGATCGGCTCGACAATGATGAGCGGCGTCTTAGCCGGCGCGGATGAGCGGCGTTCGATCCGGTCGGTCGACAGCCGTTTCAGCCACACCGAGAGATAACGCCGAGAAGACGCGGTCATGATGATCCCATGCGACAGGCCAGCAACCGGCGGGGCCGTGACGATTCTTGGTGAGCGACAGGACAAAGGCGGTGCGGCCCAGCCCGCCGAATTGATCGGGACGGCTCGGCACGGCCGCGACCTCCCAGCGCGTTTCCACCGAACCGGTGAGCGATGTCGGCCGGTGACGCAGCAGAAAGCCGAGGCGGCCGCCTTCGCGCGCGGCGAGCGTCAGCCGTCGCGTCGCGGTGAGGTCGGCAACAGGGCCATCATGCGGCAGTTCGACGATGACGCTGGCCAGAGCGCGGCACTTGAGCGCTTCTTCCATCGCCCACAGCGCATCATGCGGATGCGAGACCTTGAGAATGAGAAGCTGCCGGGTCTGCAAGCCGAACAGATCGCAGCCGGGGCCATAAATGTCGCCGCTCTCAATGGCGGCAAAGTCGGTCTGGATGCAGAGCGTGTCGCCGCCGTCCTTGGCCGCGCGCGCTGCCAGGGCAAAGGCAAAGCCGGCGGCGGCGCCGAAGTCGCGCACCATGGCCGGCGCGATCTCGTGCAGGCAGGCCGAGGCGAGCCCGCCCTTCAGCGCGGCGTCGATGGTGCCGACGCCGAACGCAAAAGGCTGGCCGCCGACGCGGAGGTCGGTTTCTTGCCCTTCGATTTTCGCCACAGCCTGCCGCAGACGGGTCAGAGTGGCTGGCGTTGCAGCGGTCACGCGCGTGGTCCTTGTTCACTCTTTGTTCTATAGGACTCAAGTGACCAAGGGGAGTCAAGCGACGAATATTCGCTTTATAGTTCAAGGGCTTATTGAAAATCTAAGCGGAACTTCGGGTCCCGCTCCAGGTGGAGATTTAGCCAGCAAAAGCGCGACATTGGCCCTGCCAGTGCACCAGCGGGCTGCCTTCGGTGGCCCGCGCCGCCTTGACCAGGCCGATGACGATCGAATGGGTGTGACGCTCGATGATCTCCTCGATCTCGCAATCGAACACCGCCAGTGCGCCAGCGAGCAGCGGCGCGCCGGTTTCCAGCGTGATCCACTTCTCGCCGATAAAACGGCCATTGCCTTTGAGGCCGCCAACACCGGCGAAGCGGTCGGCAACAGCATTATGGCCCGTGCCGAGGATGCTGGCGCCGAAGGTTCGGTAGCGATCGAGCAACGGCCGGATCGAGGCCGCGCGGTTGATCGACACGATCAGCGACGGCGGGGCGATCGAGAACGACGACAGCGACGTCACCGTCATGCCGGTGCGGTCGGTGCCCTGCCCGGCGGTGATGACGCTGACGCCAACGGCCAGCTGACGCATCGACGCACGGAACGCTTCGCTATCGACCGGCGGTGTTTCGGACGTCACCGGCGGCAGAACCTTGAGATGGGTCACGTCAGGCGTCCTCGCCGGCTTTTGAATTTCTGAACAGCTCGCGCAGGATCCGCCCTTCGAGCTGGGCGACTTCCACCGAGCCGCGCTCACGCGGACGTGGCAGATCGACAGAGAGATCCATGGCGATCTCGCCCTCTTCGATGATCAGGACACGGTCAGCCAAGGTCACCGCTTCGGCGACATCGTGCGTGACCATGATCGCGGTGAAGCCCTGATCGACCCAGACTTGCCCCAGCAGCTTCTGCATCGAGATGCGCGTCAGCGCGTCAAGCGCGCCGAGCGGCTCGTCGAAAGCGAGCACGCGCGGATTGCTGACCAAAGCGCGCGCCAGAGCGACGCGCTGCTTCTGGCCGCCGGACAGAACCGCCGGCCAGTCATCACGGCGGGTTTCCAGACCGACATTGCGCAGCGCGTCGAGCGCAAGCGCGCGGCCTTCCGGCGTGCCACGCTTGTCGCCGAGGCCGACCTCGACATTCGAAAGGACCGACGCCCAGGGCAGCAGGCGTGGCTCCTGAAACATGACGCGGACGGCGCTCTTGTCCGGCTTCGCATCGTTGCGCTCGCCGAACCAGAATTGCCCGCCGCTCGCCTGATCGAGATTGAGCAACAGACGCAGCAAGGTGCTCTTGCCGCAGCCACTGCGGCCAACAATGGCAACGAACTGCCCGGCCGGGACGTGGAAGTCGAGGCCACGCAGCACGCGGTTATCGCCGAAGGATTTCTCCAGCCCCTGCGCCGTGATCGACAGGCCGCGCGACGTATCGGCCGGCACCAATGCCTGCGGCGCCAGTTCGGTCACATTATCGAATCGTTTCAGCGCATGAACGGTCACGTTCGACCTCATCGTTTCTGAAAGGCAGGATGCCAGCCGAGGCAAAGCCGCTCGAGCAGGCGGGCCGTGCTGTCGGCGAGTTTGCCGAGCAGCGCGTAAATGAGAATGCTGAGCACGACGATGTCGACCAGCAGGAATTCACGCGCCTGCATCGCCATGTAGCCAATGCCGGATGACGCGGCGATGGTCTCGGCGACGATCAAGGTCAGCCACATGATGCCGAGCGCATAGCGTAAGCCGACAAAGATCGACGGCAACGCCCCCGGCAGATAAACGCGCCAGAAAAGGGCGCCCCGCGTCATGCCGTAGGTCTGCCCCATCTCGACGAGCTGCGCATCGACGGTGCGGATGCCGTGCTGGGTGTTGATGTAGATCGGGAAGAACACGCCGAGCGCGACCAGAAAGATCTTGGCCGTCTCATCAATGCCGAACCAGAGGATGACCAATGGGATCAGTGCCAGATGCGGCACATTGCGGATCATCTGCAACGTGCTGTCGAGGAAGCGCTCCGAGCGTCGCGACAGGCCATTGGCCAGGCCCAGCGCGAAGCCGATACCGCCGCCAATGGCGAAGCCGACCAGCGCGCGCCAGAAACTGACCCAGATGTTCTTGGCCAATTCGCCATTGAGCAGAACCTTCCAGCCGGCGAGGATGACATCGGTCGGCGCCGGCAGGACGCGGCCGGGAATGAAGCCGATCGAGGACAGCACCTGCCACACGACGAGGATGCCGATCGGCAATATCCATTGCGTCAGATTGCTGAATTTTTCCGCAGGAGCACTCATGACGCTGCAGTCTGTTTCGGCGCCGGCCGGTGATCATTAGCGATGGTCTCGCCGAACGGGCCGCCATTGAACGCCTTCGCCTTGTCCAAGGTGGCGTGCTTCAGCGGCAGCAGCGGGAAGACCAGTTCGGCAAAACGATAGGCTTCCTCGAGATGCGGATAGCCGGACAGAATGAACGTATCGATGCCGACGCTCATGTATTCCTTGATGCGCGCGGCGACGGTCTGCGGATCGCCGACCAATGCCGTACCGGCGCCGCCGCGCACAAGGCCGACACCCGCCCACAGGTTCGGGCTGACTTCAAGCTTGTCGCGACGGCCGCCATGCAATTCCGCCATGCGGCGCTGCCCGACCGAATCCATGCGCGAGAACACCGCTTGCGCCTTGGCGATGGTGTCGTCGCTAACATGGCTGATCAGTTGATCGGCAGCGGCCCAGGCCTGCTCATTGGTTTCACGGACGATGACATGCAGGCGAATGCCGAAGGACACCTTGCGGCCCTTGGCCTTGGCCAGAACATCGACAGCATTGAGCTTCTCGGCTACCAGTGCCGGCGGTTCGCCCCAGGTGAGATATTTGTCGACGATCTCGGACGCGACCTCGGTGCCGGCGCCCGACGAGCCGCCGAAATACAGCGGCGGGTGCGGCTGCTGATACGGCGCGAACAGCAAGCGGCCGTCCTCGATGGCGATGTGCTTGCCTTTGAAATTGACGGTCTCGCCGGCGAGCAACTGCTTGTAGACCAGCAGGAATTCGCGGGTGACCTCGTAACGCTCGTCATGCGACAGGAAAATGCCGTCGCCTTTGTTCTCGGCCGGATCGCCGCCGGTGACGACATTGATCAGCAAACGGCCATTGGAGATGCGGTCCAGCGTCGCCGTCATGCGCGCGGCAACGGTCGGCGACTGCAAGCCCGGACGCACCGCGACAAGATAACGAAGCTGACGCGTCAGCGGTACCAGCGCCGATGCGACGACCCATGAGTCTTCGCAGCTACGGCCGGTCGGCAGCAACACGCCGTAATAGCCGAGGTCGTCCGCCGCCTGCGCGATCTGCCGCAAGTAGTTGATGTCGACGGGACGGCCGCCAATTTCCGTGCCGAGATACCTGCCGTCGCCATGCGTCGGCAGGAACCAGAGGACATTGGCGCTGGCTGGCGCGGCGATGCTCATGAGCCTGCTTTCCGCACGATGGTCGAGACGACGATCGGCTTCGGCAACAGGCCAAGCGCGAAGAACGTGTCGGCGATGCTCTGTTGTTCCGCAACCACCTTGGCGTCGAGCGGCTTGATGCCATAAGTCTGACGCCCGAGCGCGATTTCCAGCACAGGGGCGGGAATGCCGATGCCGGCGCTGAGTTCTTCGGCAACCGCCTTGTCGCGGCCCTTGGCCCAGGCATCGATCTCGGCAATCGCCGCGATGATGGCGTCGATCACTTGCGGATTGGCGTCGGAGAACTTCTGCGCAGCGAGATAGAACTGGTGATTGGAAGCGAGCCCAGTGCCGTCCGCCAATGTGCGCGCCTTGGTGGCGACCTCAGCGGCGGCCTGGAACGGATCCCAGATCACCCAGGCATCGACCACGCCCTTCTCGAAGGCAGCGCGGGCATCGGCCGGAGCAAGGAAGACCGTTTCGATGTCGGTGTATTTCAGACCGGCCTTCTCCAGCGCCTTGACGAGAAGATAGTGGACGTTCGAACCCTTGTTGAGCGCGACCTTCTTGCCCTTGAGCTCAGCGACCGTCTTGATCGGTGAATCCTTCGGCACCAGAATCGCCTCGCCTTTCGGCGCCGGCGGCTCATGCGCGACGTAGAGGAATTGCGCGCCGGCGGCCTGGCCGAAAATCGGCGGCGCTTCGCCGGCGTGACCGAAATCAATGGCGCCGACGTTCAAAGCCTCGAGCAGCGGCGGGCCTGACGGAAACTCTTTCCATTCAACCTTGAAGCCGAGCGGCGCCAGCTTCTTCTCAAGGCCGCCTTTGCCCTTCAGCAAAATGACATTGCCGTATTTCTGATAACCGACGCGGACAATTTTGTCCTGCGCATGCGCAACGCTGAGCCCTGCGCTGAACACTGCGGCGGCGGCAAGTGCGACGATCAATTTGGCCGTGCGTAT
The DNA here is from genome assembly GCA_030655215.1 of Pseudolabrys sp. Lineage (GTDB taxonomy): Bacteria > Pseudomonadota > Alphaproteobacteria > Rhizobiales > Xanthobacteraceae > Pseudolabrys. Next base: position 137,582 of record JAURVZ010000048.1, read on the forward strand.
CATGACTGATCCTTTGCGACGACAATGAAATGAGAGAGATGTTGTTGAGGCGCTTGCGTCACCAGCCCGCGCTTTGGCGCAGATACGAAAGGGCCAGCCAGACATCGAGCAAGACAGCGAACGCCAAGAGCCAAGGCGAAGCGCGCAGCCAACGCCGGGCCAGTGGCGACCACGACGAGGCCAGCTCCACGGCAGCGATCGCGCATCCGACAACGGCAAAGGCCGCTGCCGCCGAATAAAACCAGACGCCTGTGAAGCCGTGCGGCACCAGGAAAATCAACAGAGCGAGAGCAAACCACGACAGGCTGGCGAGCGACGCTGTCAAGGCAACGTCATCGCCGCGCTCGAACGCCGTCTCATTGATTTCGGACGCATCGATGGTTTTGTTTGTTGTGCTCATCATGCTGATAAGACTAGGCGCGCGTTGATTTCAGTCAATTTTCTTTATTGGCGCATATGGAGAAGCACTCTCTCTTTTTGCGCGTGCAGGGAGACGATCATTGCTTTGTTGTGGCGGATGCTCGACATCGCGGATTTTGCAGGCGTAGCATCGCGGTAACGCACGCCCTTCGGATTCAACAATCGTCATCAACACAAGGTGTCTCATGTCCATCTCATTCGCCCGCCGTGGCGTTCTTGCTCTGGCGCTCCTGTTGCCCGCGTCGATCGCTTTCGCGCAAAGCGCGCAGCCGCAGCACACATTCCGCGTCGGCTTCCAGCGTTCATCGACATTGACGGCCATCCTGAAGGCCAATGGCGAACTCGAGAAGGCGCTGAAGCCGCTTGGCGTCAATGTCACCTGGCATGAATTCACCAGCGGTCTGCCGCAGCTTGAAGCGCTTAATGTCGGCAGCATCGACTTCAGCGCCGATGTCGCCGACACGGTGCCGATCTTCGCACAAGCGGCCGGCGCCAAGCTGGCTTATGTCGCCGAAGAAGCGGCTTCGCCAACCGCGCAAGCGATCATTGTGCGCGAGGGTTCGCCGATCAAAACGCTCGCCGATTTGAAGGGCAAGAAGGTCGCCGTCACCAAAGGCGCCGGCAGCCACTATCTTCTCGTTGTTGCGCTGAGCAGCGCCAAGCTCAGCTTTAAGGATATTTCGCCGGCCTATCTCACCGCCGCTGACGGCCGCGCCGCTTTCGTCAGCAACAATGTCGATGCCTGGGTGGCCTGGGACCCGTTCCTCACCAGCGCGGTGCGCCAGACAAAGGCGACCGTGCTCGCCGACGGCAATGAACTGGCCAGCTACAAGCGTTACTACCTTGCGGCGGAAAGCTATGCGCAGACGCGCGGCGATGTGCTCAAGGTCGTTTATGCCAAGCTGGCGGAGACCGGCGCTTGGGTGAAGGCCAATCCGAAGGAAGCGGCCACCTTGCTCTCCGGCATCTGGGGCATCGACGCCGCCACTGTCGAGGAAGCCAACAGCCACCGCAGCTACAAGGTCGGCGTCGTCACCCGTGACGGCCTGTCCGAACAGCAGAAGATCGCCGACATCTTCCAGGGCGAAGGCCTGATCCCGAATAAAGTCGACGCCAGCGCCGTGAAAATCTGGCAGCCGAATTAAACGTCCCTATATCGCAAACTGACAGGCGCCGGTGCCCTGCACTGGCGCCTGTTTTACAGGTGAAACGGGGACGACATGAGCACGAAGCGGCAACTCAAGCTCGGCGCCTTCATGCGCCCGGTCAGCATCCATACCGGCGCGTGGCGCTATCCGGGCGCCTTTCCCGACGCCAATTTCAATCTCAAGCACCTGACGCGGTTCATCCAGACTTTGGAGCGTGGCAAATTCGACGCCTTCTTCATGGCCGATCATCTGGCCGTGTTGAACATGCCGGTCGAGGCGCTGCGGCGCAGCCACACCGTGACCTCGTTCGAGCCGTTCACATTGCTGTCGGCGCTGGCCATGGTGACCGAGCGCATCGGCCTGGTGGCGACAGCCTCGACCACCTTCGACGCGCCGTTCCATGTCGCGCGCCGCTTTGCCTCGCTCGATCATATTAGCGGCGGCCGGGCCGGCTGGAACATCGTCACCACATCGAATCCGGATGCCGCGCTGAATTTCGGCATGACCGATCACATGGAGCACGGTGAGCGCTATCGCCGCGCGCGCGAATTCTACGATGTCGTCACCGGCCTGTGGGACAGCTTCGCCGACGATGCTTTCATCCGCGATGTCGACAGCGGCATCTTCTTCGATCCGGACAAGATGCACGCGCTCAATCACAAGGGCGAGTTCCTGTCGGTGCGCGGGCCGCTCAATATTGCGCGGCCCGTGCAAGGCTGGCCGGTGATCGTGCAAGCCGGTGCGTCTGAGCCGGGCCGCCAGTTGGCAGCCGAGACTGCCGAGGTCGTGTTTGCCGGAGCGACGCGGCTTGCCGATGGCCAGAAATTCTATGCCGACATCAAGGCGCGCGTCGAAAAGGCCGGACGCTCGCGCGACCACTTGAAGATACTTCCCGGCGCGTTCGTTGTCATTGGCGACAGCCTCGATGAGGCGAAAGAGAAGCGCGCGCTGCTCGACAGCGGTGTGCATTACGACAGCGCGTTGGCGTCGTTGTCCATCGCCATCGGCGTTGATGCATCGGGCTTTGACCCGGACGGCCCATTGCCGGAGCTGCCGGAAACCAATGCCAGCAAGAGCGGGCAAGCGCGCGTCGTTGAACTGGCCAAGCGCGAGAATCTCACCGTGCGGCAGCTGGCGCAGCGGCTTGGCGGCTATGGCGGCGTTGCTTTTGTCGGCACGCCGGTGAGCATTGCCGATGAGATGCAGGAATGGCTGGAGACGGAAGGCAGCGACGGCTTCAATGTCATGTTCCCGTATTTGCCAGGCGGCCTCGATGACTTCGTCAACCTCGTCGTGCCGGAGCTGCAACGGCGCGGCATCTTCCGCACGGAGTATGAAGGCACTACCTTGCGCGAGAATCTCGGACTGCCGCGGCCGAAGAACCGCTTCTTCTGATGAACACCGCGCGCATGCGGGAATGACATGCGCCAGCAATGCTTGCGCGCGGGCCAAACATTTTCAAAATTGAAAATTACCGGCAATCCTTGTCTTATTTTCACGCCCGCTGTTGACGCTCACAAACCGCTATGGCGATGTAGCCAAGCCCGATCATGGCGGGCCGCGGGATTTGTTGGAGCAGCTTGCACCGCGTCACGAATGCTAAAAGCGCCACGAGACGTTTTCGTGGTTCCCGGCTGGAGATCACGATGACGTTTCCGTTTCCTCCCTTGAGACTTACCTGCCGCCGTCACTGGCGGCAGGATTTTTCATGATCGACGTTTGCGGCGGATCGGCTACACTGGACTTGTGCCAGCAGGTGACCGCGTTTCAAATCAGCCCACGACTGTTGCGTCCATGAATGCGCCTGTGACCCTCACGGCGCTGACGGGCCATGCCTTGCCCGCTGACGCGCTGATCCGTTTCGAGAATGCCGGCAAGAGCTATGCGAGCCGCGGCGAGGCCGCGGAGGTCACGGCCTTGCGCAATGTTGACCTGTCGATCCGCACCGGATCGATCATGGGCGTCATCGGCCGTAGCGGCGCCGGCAAGTCGACGCTCATTCGTCTCGTCAATGGCCTCGAGAAGCCGACCAGCGGCCGTGTACTGTTCGACGACGTCGATATCGGCACGCTGGAGGGCGGCAAACTGCGCCAGGCGCAGCGTTCAATCGGCATGATCTTCCAGCATTTCAACCTGCTGTCGTCGCGCACCGCCTTCGAGAATGTGGCGCTGCCGCTGGAAATCGCCGGCGCGCGCTCGGATGAAATCAAGAGCCGCGTCGAGGCCCTGCTCGAACTGGTCGGCCTCACCGACAAGCGTGATCGCTATCCGGCAGAGCTATCCGGTGGCCAGAAGCAGCGCGTCGGCATTGCCCGCGCGCTCGCCACCAAACCGAAGGCGTTGCTGTCGGACGAGGCGACGTCAGCCCTCGACCCGGAAACAACCCGCTCCATTCTCGACCTGCTTGGTACGGTGAACCGTGAGCTCGGCGTCACCATATTGCTCATCACGCATGAGATGTCGGTCATCCGCGCCATCGCCGATGAAGTGGCCGTGCTCGATGCCGGCAATGTGGTTGAGCATGGTAATGTCTATGACGTCTTCACCCAGCCGAAGCACGAAGTAACGCAATCGTTCTTCGCCAATGACGCCGGACGGCAATTGCCGGCCTGGTTGAAAGGCAAGCTGACGCCCGAGCGCGTGGCAGGCGGCCAGACCGTCATCCGCATTACATTCCGTGGCGCCTACGCCAATGAAGCGGTGCTGTCGAAGCTGACGCGCGACCTTCAGATCGACGTCAACATCATCAGCGGCACGATCGACACGATTTCCGGCAAGCCATTCGGCTGGGTCATCGCCGGCATTCCGGCGGACGCGGATGTGGCAAAGGCTCTGGATTATCTGACACGACAGGGTCTTGGCGCGGAGGTGCTCGGTCATGTCGCCTGAAATCATCCGCCTCATTGTCCAGTCGACGATCGACACGCTTTACATGGTGGCGCTTGCTGTCGGCTTCGGCACACTGGTCGGCCTCCCGCTCGGCATCTTCCTCGCCACCGGTGGCAAGGGTGAATTGCTGGCGCTGCCGGGCTTGCGGTCGGCGCTCGGCTTCATTGCCAATGCGACGCGCTCAACGCCTTTCATCATTCTCGTCGTCGCCATCATCCCGTTCACGCGCCTGGTCGCCGGCACCTCGATTGGCACCAGCGCCGCCGTGGTGCCACTGACGGTCGCGGCCATCCCGTTCATCGCCCGTCTGATCGAAGCCGCCATACGCGAAGTCGATCACGGCTTGGTCGAAGCCGCGCGCGCGATGGGCGCAACGCCGCTGCAGATCGTCCGCAAGGTACTGATCCCGGAAGCGATGCCCGGCATCGTCCTTGGCCTGACACTGGCCATCGTCAACCTGATCGGCTTCTCGGCCATTGTCGGCGTCGTCGGCGGCGGCGGCCTCGGCGATCTCGGCATTCGTTACGGCTACCAGCGCTTCATGCCTGAAGTCATGCTGGCGGTCGTCGTCGTGCTCATCGTTCTGGTGCAGGGCGTGCAATCCGCTGGTGATCTGCTGTCACGACGACTTAACAAACGCAATCGTCAAACCTCGTAACTGAAAACAAGGAGACCATCATGTCTGCTCGTCTTGCTACATTCGCGGCTTCACTGTCTTTGATGCTTGGCGTCAGCGCCGCCAGCGCGGAAACCATCAAGATCGGCGTCACGCCCGGCCCGCACGCGCAGGTTCTGGAAGTCGTCAAGCCGATCGCGGCCAAGAAGGGCCTCGATATCCAGATCACCGAATTCTCCGATTACGTGATCCCGAATACCGCGCTCGACGCAGGCGAATTGCAGGCCAATTCGTTTCAGCATCAGCCGTTCCTCGACAACCAGGTCACCGATCGCAAGTTCAAGATCGAGAGCGTCGGGCTGACCTTGAACTTCCCGCTCGGCATCTATTCGAAGAAGCACAAGGACTGGAGCGGCATTCCCGCGGGCGGCACCATTGCCATCCAGAACGACCCGACCAATGGCGGCCGCACACTGCTGCTGTTGCAGGACAAGGGCATCATCAAGCTGAAGCCGGGCGTCGGCACCAAGCCGTCGGTCGCCGATATCACCGACAATCCGAAGAAGCTGAAGATCATCGAGATTGAAGCCGCGCAGACACCACGCTCGCTCGACGATGTCGACGCCGCGTCGATCAACACCAATTACGCGACGCAGGCTGGCCTGACATTGAATGACGCCATCCTCAAGGAAGACGCCAAGGGACCTTACGTCAATGTGATCGCTGTCCGCAGCGTCGACAAGGACAAGCCGTGGGTGAAGACCCTGCTCGAGTCCTACCACTCCCCCGAGGTGAAGGCCTTCGTCAACGACAAGTTCAAGGGCGCGGTTCTGCCGAGCTGGTAGACGGCCGTCTGAGTTGCAAAAAACAAAGGCCCGGCCGCACAATGCGGCCGGGCCTTTTCCGTTTCAGACCGATCAGCCGCGGATGAAGGCGAGCAGATCGGCGTTGACGATGTCTGGATGCGTCGTGCACAGGCCGTGCGGCAGGCCCTTGTAGGTCTTCAGCGTGCCGTTCTTCAAAAGCTTGACGGCGAGCGGCGCGGAGTCGGCATAAGGCACGATCTGGTCGTCATCGCCGTGCATGACGAAAGTCGGCACGTCGATATTCTTCAAGTCCTCGGTGAAGTCGGTTTCCGAGAAGGCCTTGATACAATCATAGTGCGCCTTGGCGCCGCCCATCATGCCCTGGCGCCACCAGTTGTCGATCACGCCCTGATCGACTTTCGCCCCTGCGCGGTTGTAGCCGTAGAACGGGCCTGCCGGCACATCGATGAAAAATTGCGCGCGGTTGTCGACGAGCGCCTTGCGGAAACCGTCGAACACCCCGATCGGCAAACCGCCCGGGTTCTTGTCAGACTTCACCATGATCGGCGGCACGGCGCCGATCAGCACCGCCTTGGCGACGCGGCCGGGCTTGGCGCGCGCGACATAGTGCGCGACCTCACCGCCGCCCGTAGAATGACCAACATGGATGGCGCCCTTCAGGTCGAGCGCATCGGTCAACGCCGCGACGTCAGCGGCGTAAGTGTCCATCTCATTGCCGGTCCAGGTCTGGGTCGAGCGGCCATGTCCGCGCCGGTCATGTGCAATGACGCGGAAGCCTTGCTGCAAGAAGAACATCATCTGGTTGTCCCAGTCGTCCGCCGACAACGGCCAGCCGTGATGGAAAACAATGGGGGTTGCATCTTTTGATCCCCAGTCCTTGTAGAAAATCTCGGTGCCGTCACTGGTTGTGATGAAGGGCATTTTGCTGGTTCCTTGTTGGGTTACGATGCGATCAGCGGGCGATAGTGCCGGGCAGGCTCAGATTGCCGGACGCGACGTCGAACACGTCCGAGATGCAGAGCAATGGCGCGTGCAGATTGGCGTTGATCTTCAGCGCTGACGTCACGCCGTCGAACTTCACGCCGGCGACGGCACCGATCGCACTGGCCGGCACCTTGACCTCGACCATGTTGGTCTCGAGGGATGTCGGGTAAGTCGGGCTATCGATCAGGATCGGCACTTTGGGCCATGTCGCCGGCACCTTCGGCGTTGTGCCAGCGGGAATGTCCTTCACCTTGAGCGCGCCCTTGCCGCAAATATCGTCCGGCACGAGCACCACCCAGTGCGGATGCCAGACGTGGCGGTTGGCGCTGCCATCGGCGGAGTCGTCGAAATCCGGATGAAAAGTGACCGCGAGCGCGAGGATGCCCTGCTTCGCCTCGAAGCCGACAGCGGCGCTATCGAGGCTGGTCGGCCAGACGTAGGAATACACCGCGCTGCCGGCGAACTGACCGGTGGCCTTCGGCCGCACGACGCCGGCCTTGCCGCGCACTTCGACACGGAAGACAACGTCGCTGCCTTCGCTCTTCACATCGGTGCGCACAATGTCGAAGGACGCATCGATCTTTTCGCTCTTGGGTGACGCGATATGGTTGGCATGCTGGGCGGTGGCAGCGGTGCCGATCAGGCAAGCGGCGGCGATCGCCGCAAAGCGGACGTTCTTCATGTCAGACTTCCTTGGGTTGTTGACGGTCTAGGCTAGAGCGCTGTCCGCTGCTTCGTCACGGCGGCTGCTGGAGGAGAGAATGCATCGCCTGCCCTCACTTCGCCGGCAGGTGATTGGCGATCCACGCCTTGATGTCGGCCATGACGCCTTCCTTGCCGACATCGTTGAGCAGATCGTGGAAGTGCCCCTTGTAGAGCTTCAGCGTTTTGTCCTTGGAGCCGGCTGTGTCGTAGAAGAACTGGCTGCCTTGGCAAACCGTCGCCTTGTCGTCTGTGCCGTGCATGATCAGCACCGGCAGTGTGATCGTCGGAAATTCCTCGCGCAGCCGCTCATCGGCACGCACCAGAGCAGCAACCGTCAAAGCCGGCTGCACTTCACCGGCGATCAGCGGATCGCTGTTCAACGTCGCCACCGCCTGCGGATCGCGGCTGAAGTCCTCGTTCTTGAGCTTGAGCACCGGCAGACGCGGTGCGATGTGGCTCAGGCCCTTGATGGCGGCGAGCGCAAAGCCCGGCGCCGGCACCTGGAAGGCAAAGCTCTCGCAAATGAAGCCGGCCAGTTCGGCCTGGTTCTCCAGCGCATAGGTGCTGGAGACAACACCGCCGGCGCTGTGGCCAAGCAGGAACACCGGCAGGCCGGCTTCGCGCGATTTGGCAATCTTGATCAGACCGGCAAGATCGCTGACATAATCATCGACGGTTTCGACAAAGAACCGCTCGCCATCGGACTTGCCGCGGCCGCGCAGATCCAGCGCATAGACGGCATAGCCTTCGGCAACGAGCTGCTCGGCGGTCCAGAAATACTGGCCGCTATGCGAGTTCACGCCATGACAGATGACCACGACGGCGCGGGGCGGTGTGGCGGGATGCCAGGAGCGGATGAAAATATTGAGCCCGCCTTTGCCGGCGAAGGTTTCTTCGGTGGGCTGTATCTGCGTCTGTGTCATTGCACTCTCCCAGAGTTGCTGAAGGATAAGATGATGCTTCCGTGCGCCGCCGTTATGTCGGGCCGCTGAGGCGCGCGCCCCAGTCCTCGACCTTGTTTGCGGCGAGCCGCTTGCGGCAGGTCTCGCGCCAGCCTGCGCTCAGTTCGGGCAGGTCGGCGGCGCGGCTGAGCTCCTGCCGGTCGACATCGCGCGCCAGCATTGCATGCATAAGGCGCGCCACGCTCCACGCCGGCTGCGGCCGTTGCTCGAGGCGCAGGCTGCTGCCCGGCGCCACCTCACCCGCCTCAAGCACGCGGTAGTACCAGCCGGAGCGGCCGGTCTCGCGCACGCGCTTCGGCAGTTCGGCCCAGCCGGAATGCGCGCCGAGACGCCAGCACGGCTGGCGGCCCTGGCTGATCTGCAGGGTCACATCGCCGAGCCGGTAGATATCGCCGAGACAGACGTCGGCCTCCGTGATGCCGGAGGTCGAGATGTTCTCGCCGAAGGCCGGCGCGTCGTGAAACGCCGTGACGGCCGGGTTTTCCATCTGCCACGCCGCGTAGTGATCGCGCGGATAGTGATGGATCGCCTTTTCCAGGCCGCCATGATGCTTGGTGTCGCCTTGCGCGTCACCGGCAATGCCGGTCGGCGTGATTGTCCACGGCCCGGCGGTCGGCCGCTTGGCGATCCCGCTCGGCAGCGCCCGCGGGCCCAGCGGCGCGATGGTGCCGCAATAGAGGATATGCAGCGGCGGCATCATGCTTGGCACCCGCAGGCTATGCGCCGATCGCGGGCGCCGGCATTGCCAACACGGATACCCATCATTCTTTCGTGGAATGGCGGCGGCTTCATGCGCGCCACAGTGCCGCATGCCCCTCCGCCTCGGAAGAAGGTCGGGGTTGTTGGCGGTATAACGTGGGGTTATCACTCGCCGCAGCTGGCGGAGGGGGCTTTGTCGGATCGCTCACGGGAGTTTGTGGATCAGCATCTGCGGACGTTTCTCCGCGTTGCTGAGCTGGGCAGCCTGCACAAGGCGGCCGGACATATCGGCGTGTCGCAGCCGGCGCTCAGCAAGCAAATGAGCTCACTGGAGAGCGCCCTCGGCATCCAGCTTTTTCGCCGCACCACTCGGGGCGTTTCGCTGACGCCGCATGGCCAGTTTCTGGTCGGCCGGCTCCAGTCCGTGTTCGACGACATCGACACGGCGGTGCGCGACCTGGACGGCGGCACGCCGCTGCTTCAGGGCGAGATCCTGTTCGGCGCCATCGAGACTTTCAGCTTCATCGATCGCATCTGGGACCTCGTGGCGACCTTGTCGTCGAAGAACCCATCGCTGTCGATCGGCATCAAGCAGTTCAGCAGCTCGATCATCGTCAACAAGGTGTCTACCGGCGAATTCGATTTCGGCATTGTGCACGAGAATGCCGACTTCTCGCCCGAGATCCAGCAGACGCCGCTGTTTCGCGAAAAACTGGCGATCATCTATTCGCGCCGGCATTTCGATGAGGCGACGATTGCGAGATACCCGGACTGGCCGGACGGCGTCTCGCTGATTTCGTTCGACGCAGGCTCGGCGCTGGGCCGCCTGATCCGCAATCACAACAAGAGCCATGGCGTGCCGATCAGCATCGAAACCAATTCGGTGCAGTATTTGCTCGACGCGACGGCGCGCGGGCTCGGCGTCACCATCCTGCCGGAGTTCTTCCCGATTGCCTCCGCGCGCGATCATGATCTTGCGCGCTACTTCTCGCCGCATCTCACCACAATGCGCGGCAATGTGCTGATCAAGCGGAAGCGCGGCAGCGTCTCGCCGCAAGCGAAAGCGTTGATGCAGCATGTGACTGCAATGTTTCCCGGCAATGACGAGCGGCGGCCATGACCAAGTCACCGCGCGTGACCGTGGTGGGCTCCAGCATGGTTGATCTCGTCAGCTATCTCGAACGCTGCCCTGCACCGGGAGAAACGGTGTTCGGCAAAAACTTTGCGCAGGGCTTCGGCGGCAAGGGTGCCAATCAAGCGGCCATGGCGGCGTTGCTCGGCGCGCAAGTGCGCTTCGTGACCTGCATCGGCCGCGATGCCTTCACGCAAGGCTGGCTCGACCACTTTGCGGACTTCGGCATCGATGCGGGCGATGTCGCCATCCTCGATGGCATACCGAGCGGCGTTGCTTCGGTCTGGGTGTCGCCTGAAGGCGAGAACATGATCGTGCTCTGCGCCGGCGCCAATACCCACCTGGACAGCAGCCGCGTGGCTCGCGCCTTTGCAGCGGCGGCGCCGGCCCATGTCGTGCTGTCGCAACTTGAAGTGCCGCAATCCGCGGTCGCTGAAGGCTTCCGCCGCGGCAAGGAGCAAGGCGCGATCACCATTCTCAATCCAGGACCGGCCGCAGCGTTGGAGCCGGAGCTTGTCGCGGTGACCGACTGGCTACTGCCGAACGAAACCGAGTTGAGGTTGCTGGCCAGCAGCATGGGCGGGTTCACCGGCGACGACGATATCGCGCTGGCAAAGCAGCTTGCCGATGCGCTTGGCATCGACGTGATCGTGACCCTCGGCGCGCGCGGCGCGGCCGGTGCCGTGCGCGGGTCGGCCGCGTTTGAAGTGGCAGCGCCTGTGGTGACGGCCGTCGATACGACAGGTGCGGGCGATGCTTTCGCCGGCACGTTTGCTTACGCGCTCGGCGCCGGGCTTCCGGTGATCGATGCTGTCAGGCTGGCGGTTGCCGTGTCGGCTGACAGCGTCACCAAATTCGGGACGGCGGTGTCGTTCAGCCGTGGCGACGAACTGCAAAGCATCTGCAAGAGCGAAGCCTTTAGCTGACCTGCCGTTTGCCCAGCTTGCGGGCCAAGGTACGGCGATGCATGCCCAATCGCCGCGCGGTCTCGGAAATATTGAAGTTTGTCTCGGCCAGGATCTCGTTAATGCGCTCCCACTCAAGCGTCTTGAGTGAGGTGGCGCGCTGCGTGATCGGCGCGTTGACATCGCCGCTGCCTTTACCGAAGGCGGCTTCGATGTCGTTGGTGTTGGATGGCTTGACCAGATACTGGATGGCGCCGAGCTTGATCGCCTCCACGGCCGTGACAATGCTGGCATAGCCGGTGAGCACGACGATCAGCATCGCCGGGTCGTGCGCGTGCAGCACTTCGACACAAGCGAGACCGGACCCTGCACCAAGCTTCAGATCTACCACGGCGTAGCCCGGCGTTTCAGTCTTGAGCAACGCGGTCAGCTCATCCATGCTGGCGGCGATTGAGACTCGATAACCACGCCGCTCGAATGAGCGCCGCAAGGTCAGCGCGAATTTATTGTCGTCCTCGACGATCACCAATGTGCGTTCGTCTTCCAAGCTCACACCTTTCCGCTTCGCGTCGCCACCAGCGGCAGGAAGAGCTTCACCTCGGCGCCGCCGCCCGGCAGGTTAGCCGCTTCGACGCCACCTTGCAGCCGCCGCATGACGTTTGACACGAGGAACAGGCCGACGCCATGGCCCGGTCCTTTGCGCGACTGATAGGGCTTGCCAAAGTTCTTCAGCACAGCCGGGTCAAAGCCCTTGCCGCGATCGCGCACGGCGAGAACGAGTCTGTCGCCTTCGCGCACCGCCTCGAAGGAAATTTCGTTGGTCGACGTTTCAGCCGCATTATCGAGCAGATTCCAGATCGCCTGCCGCAAGGCCGGATCGGCGATGATAACAGCGCGTTCGGTGCCGGTGCGGCGTTCGATAAGCCGCGTTGACGCGTGCACATTGCGCCATTCGCCAATGACATTGTCGAGATACGGATCGGCCTCGGTGCTGGCCAGTTCCTCGCCGCGCGGCTGACCGGCCGAGTGAAGAATGTCGGTGACGATCGCCTTGCAGCGCTGCACCTCCTCCTCCATTTCCTCGATCTCGCCGAGCAGCTCTGGATCGTCCGCCAGTTTCGGCATGCGCCGCCAGTCACTCAGGATCACCGACAATGAAGCGAGCGGCGTGCCAAGCTCATGCGCCGCGCCAGAGGCGAACAGGCCCATGCGGACAATGTGGTCCTCCTCAGCGGCGTGCTGGCGCATGTCGGCGACATAGACATCGCGGGCGCGCAGATTGCGGCTGATGCGGTTGATGAACAGGACGAGCAGGATGCCAACCAGAATGAAGCTGAGCCAGTTGCCGAGCTGATAGAGGTCGGCCGCCTCGGGCAACAGGTTGCGAGGATAGACCAGCGGCCGGTTGCGCAAGGCAACAAAGGCGAAGCACAGGCTGGCGATGACAACGAGCACCCAGACCGACGATGTCCGGAGCAGGATCGCGCCGAGAACAATCTGCACCAGAAACAGCGAGATAAAGGGATTGGCCGCACCGCCGCTCATATAGAGCTGCACCGTCAGCGAGCCGACATCGAACAGCAGCGCCAGCAGCAGCTCGGTATTGGTGCTCTGGTGCCGGGTCAGCAGCAATGTGCTGACGACATTGACCAGTGCCAGCAGCGCCACAACACCGAGCATCGGCGCCAGCGGCAGCGCAATATCGAGGCCGAGATAGGCAACGAGAATCGTGACCAACTGCCCGACCACGGCGATCCAACGCAGCTGGATCAACTGGCGCATGTTCTCGGTGGCGACGATTTCGGGCGATGACTCGCCGGGCGGCGTCGCGGCTCTGCGGGTCAAAGCGAGAAGCGGAGTATCCATCAACGCACGCGCTCTTTGCGAAACAGCAGGACAATTCCGGCCATCGACATCAGCGCGAGCGTAAACCAGGTGACCGCGTAAACAAAATGGCTGTTTGAGAACGCAATCACTGTCAGGCCGCCAACCGGATAGCCGCCGGGGTTCGGCGTCGCATCGGCATCGATGAAAAATGTACGGGCGCCGTCGATGCCGCATTTGCGCAAGATCGCCTCGGCGTCGCGCGAAAACCAGCGGCCGGCGGCAGGATCGTTGGAGCGCAGCAAAGTGCCTTTCGGCTCGGTCATGCGCATGAGGCCAGTGACGGTCACCGGTCCCGCGATGCGGCCAGCCTCGCGAACACCGGGGTTGTCGCGCTCGGACGGCACGAAGCCGCGATTGACCAGTACGACGCCGTCAGCGGTGCGCAACGGCGTCAGCAGCCAATAGCCGGCGCCGCGTTCTGTCAGCGCCTGCACCGGCGTTTCGCATTCATGCTGAAAAACGCCGTCGACGCGCACCTTGCGGTAGGCATCACCGCGCTCGTTGATGCTCGGCCATTGCCCGGGTGGCGGCAGCGGCACAGCAGCCGCATGAATGCGGGCGTCGACGCGCTCGATCAGATCGAGCTTCCAGGTTCGCCGTTCGACCTGCCACCATCCGAGCGCGAGAAAGCAGATCGTCGCGGCCAATCCAAACCCCGCCAGCGCGATGCGCCTGGCTGCCAATTTATGAAGCTCCGGGCAACTTGCCGGGGCCCATCGGCATCATGTTGACGTCGAGATGATACATGATCCAGATCGAACCGATGATGGTGATACCGACGATAACGACCGTGAAGACAAAGGCCATCAGCGTCCATCCGCTTTCCGAACGCGTGTCGAGATGCAGGAAATAGATCGCGTGCACGATGATCTGCACGAAGGCGCAGGCAAAAACGATGAGGATCGTCGTCTGCGTGTTCAGCACGCCGCTCATCACCAGCCAGAACGGAATCGCGGTGAGAACAACCGCAAGGCCAAAGCCGGTCAGATAGCTGCGGTGCGTGCCGTGGCTGTAGCCGTCGCCCGGGCCGTGATCGATGTGCTCGTCCTTGGCCTGCGCGCTCATCGGAGAACTCCCAGAAGATAGACGAAGGTGAAGACGCCGATCCAGATGATGTCGAGGAAATGCCAGAACATGCTGAGACAAATCAGCCGGCGCTGGTTTTCAACGATCAGGCCGCGCTGGGCGATTTGCACCAGCAGCACGACGATCCAGATCAGGCCAAAAGTGACATGCAAGCCGTGCGTTCCGACCAGCGTGAAGAAGGCCGAGAGAAACGCGCTGCGCTGCGGGCCGGCGCCTTCGGCGATCAGATGCGAGAACTCGTACAGCTCAATGCCGATGAAACCGACGCCGAACAGTGCGGTGATGATCAGCCACAGCCGCGTGCCGCCGATGCGGTTTGCCTGCATTTCCAGCATGGCAAAGCCGAAGGTGATGGAGGAGATCAGCAGCAGGCCGGTGTTCAGCGCCACCAGCGGCAGGTCGAAGATCTCCTTCGGCTGCGGGCCGCCGGCATAATTCGTGCTCAGCACACCAAACGTCGCGAACAAGGCCGCGAAGATCAGCGCGTCGCTCATCAGGTAGATCCAGAAGCCGATCAGCGTGGCGCCGCCGCCATGCCCGTGGCCTTCTTCCTCGACCGGATGCCAGATGACCGGCTCTGTTTCTTTGTCGCGCGTCAGACTGGACATATCAGGCTCCGGCGCTCTTGAGCGCTTGCAACCGCTGACTCTCGATCTGCATCACGTCTTCCGACGGGATGTAGTAGTCGCGGTTGTAGTTGAACGTATGGCCGATCGCCACGATGAACAGGCCAAGCAGAGCAACGGCGGCAAGCCACCAGATGTACCAGATCATCGCAAAGCCAAACACGAGAGCGAGCGCCGACAGGATCACGCCTGCTCCGGTGTTGCGCGGCATGTGAATCGGCCGGTAGCCTTCGACCGGCCGCTCATAGCCGCGGCTCTTCATGTCGTACCAGGCATCGAGATCGTGAATCATCGGCGTGAAGGCGAAGTTGTAAGCCGGCGGCGGCGATGCGGTCGACCACTCCAGCGTACGGCCATTCCACGGATCGCCAGTGACATCGCGCAGCTTGTCGCGCTTGACGATGCCCATGACGATGCTCATCACGAAGCCGAGGATGCCGACAAGAATGATCAAGGCGCCAATGGCGGCGACGATGAAGTAAGGCTGCAGCGACGCGTCTTCGATGTAGTTGACGCGGCGCGGCACGCCCATGAGGCCGACAATGTAGATTGGCGTCCAGGCGATCCAGTAGCCGATGACCCAGCCCCAGAAGCCGACCTTGCCCCATGTCGGATCAAGGTGAAAACCGAAGGCTTTCGGGAACCAGTAGATAATGCCGGCAAATAGTCCGAAGACGACGCCGCCGATGATGACGTTGTGGAAGTGCGCCACCAGGAACAGAGAATTGTGCAGCACGAAGTCGGCCGGCGGCACAGCGAGCAGCACGCCGGTCATGCCGCCGACGACGAAGGTCAGCATGAAGGCGATCACCCACATCATCGGCAGATCGTAACGGATCTGGCCGCGATACATCGTGAACAGCCAGTTGAAGATCTTGGCGCCGGTCGGGATCGAGATCACCATCGTGGCGATGCCGAAGAACGAGTTGACGCTGGCGCCCGAGCCCATGGTGAAGAAGTGATGCAGCCAGACGATGTAGGACAGGATGGTGATGACGACCGTGGCGTAAACCATCGACGAATAGCCGAACAGCCGCTTGCCGGTGAAGGTCGACGTCACTTCCGAATAAATGCCGAACACCGGCAGGATCAGCACATAGACTTCCGGATGGCCCCAGATCCAGACCAGGTTCCAGTACATCATCGGATTGCCACCAAGGTCATTGGTGAAAAAATTTGTTCCGACGTATCGATCAAGCATTAAAAGCATGAAGGCGACGGTCAGGGCCGGGAAAATGGCGACGACCAGCACGTTGCTGCACAAGGCTGTCCAGACAAAAACCGGCATTTTCATCATGGTCATGCCGGGCGCGCGCATCTTGATGATGGTGGCGACCATGTTGATGCCGGACAGAGTCGTGCCTATGCCGGCTATTTGTAGCGCCCATAAGTAATAGTCGACGCCGGTGTCCGGACTATACTCGATGCCGGCGAGCGGCGCATATGACAGCCAGCCGGTCTTGGCGAATTCACCGACGAACAGCGACACCATCACCAGCAATGCGCCGGCAACCGTCAGCCAAAAGCTGAGGTTGTTGAGGAAAGGGAATGCGACGTCGCGCGCGCCGATCTGCAGCGGCATGACGAAGTTGACGATGCCGACCACCAGCGGGATGGCGACGAAAAAGATCATGAGCGTGCCATGCGCGGTGCAGATCTGGTCGTAATGATGCGACGGCAGATAGCCTTCATTGGCGCCGAAGGCCATGGCCTGCTGCGCCCGCATCATGAGCGCGTCGGCAAAGCCGCGCAGCAGCATGATGATGCCGAGAATGATATACATGATGCCGATCTTCTTGTGATCGACGCTGGTGAACCAGTCGCGCCACAGCCAGCCCCAGAGCCGGAAATACGTCACCGCGCCGACAATGCCGGCGCCCAGCAAGATGACGACGATGAAGGTCACCAGCAGGATCGGCTCGTGCAGCGGGAACGACTCCCAGGTGAGCCGGCCGAAAATGGTCTTGAGCAAAGCGTCGTTCATGGCATCTCACCCGGAGGGTCAGGCCTGTCCCAAAACAAAGCGGGACAGGTATTTTGAATTACATGGCGCGGTTATGCTGATGGCCCGGCGCGGTTTGTCCCGGCGCCACCTTCGGATCTGCCGGCTTGGTGACGTTCGGCCCTGTGCCTTTGTCTTCCGGCGCTTTTTCCAGCGCGGGCACGGGCTTGTTGCCGATCATCTGCCCGCCGCCATGCGATCCGCCGTGCGGCATGGCATCAGCGAGACAAGGCTTGGATGGATCGACGCAACGCTTGACGATGCGGTCGAAGATATCCGCCGCCACGGTCGGGAATTTGACCACCGGGTCCTTCGTGGTCGGCTTCACCATCTCGACATATTTGGCCAGCGTCAGCTCAGTGCCCTGCGCGGCCTTCACATCGGCCACCCATTTGTCGAAGCCAGCCTGATCCAGCCCGCGCAACTTGAAGCGCATGTGCGAATAGCCGGCGCCGGTGTAGTTGCCGGAATAGCCCCAGCTTTCGCCCGGCTTGTTGATCACCGCATGCAGCATGGAGCGCATGCCCGGCATCGTATAGATCATACCGGCCAAGGTCGGCGCGTAGAACGTGTTCATCTGGCTGGTCGAGGTCAGCAGGAAGCGCACCGGCACATCGACCGGCAAAGCGAGTTCATTCACCGTCGCAATGCCCTGCTCGGGGAGAATGAACAGCCACTTCCAGTCCATGGCGACGACCTGAACATCCAGTGTCTTGGTGCCGGGCGGGATCGGCTTGCCGGCGGAGATGCGGTCCAGCGGCCGGAACGGGTCCAGCAAATGGGTGCTCGACCAGGTCAGCGCGCCAAGGCAGATGATAATGAGCAGCGGGCATGACCAGATAATCAGTTCAAGCCCGGTCGAATGATGGAATTTCGGGTCGTATTTGGCGCCGCTGCCCTTGCGGTATTTCCAGGCGAACCAGACGATCAGCACCATGACCGGTACAATGATGAGCAACATCAAGCCGGTGGAGATCAGGATCAGGTTGCGCTGCTGGAGCGCAATGTCGCCGCTCGGGAACATGACGTCGCCACTGCAGCCGGCGAGCGCAGGCAGAAGCAGCAGCAAAGCGATCAGGCGGGTGGCCCCGAGGGGGGATTTAAGAGGAAAGTGGCGCATCGTGTTGCGGTAGCCTCTCAACCCGCTCCCACGACATTGGACATTTTGCCCAATGCCTCGGGAGGCCCTTTTGCGTCAGGACATGAGCGGGCCGCCACGACACCCGCCACGACCGGCGCGTTGACGCTATCATAGATGCGGCTCAAGATCGATTCCGGACCGGAGGGCAACATGAGTTCAACGAATTCTGAAGCGAACTCAGGTGAGCTCGAGCGCGACGCGCGGGCGCTTCACGCCACCGGCGAGCCGATCGCCCCCGGTGAGATCGCCATCGGCGTCATCATCGGACGGACCAGCGAGTTCTTCGACTTCTTCGTCTATGCCATTGCCTCGGTGCTGGTATTCCCGTCTTTGCTCTTCCCTTATGCCGACGCGCTGACCGGCACGATGTATTCCTTCGCGCTGTTCGCGCTCGCCTTCATCGCGCGGCCGGTCGGCACTGTCATCTTCACCGAAATCGGCAGCCGATACGGCCGTGGCGTGAAGCTCACGATCGCGCTGTTCCTGCTCGGCGGCTCGACCATGATGATGGCGTTCCTGCCAAGCTACAATCAGGTCGGTCATGTCGCGGCGATTCTGCTCGCCGTGCTGCGCCTTGGCCAGGGCGTCGCGCTCGGCGGTGTCTGGGACGGCTTGCCGTCGTTGCTGGCGCTCAATGCGCCGCCCGGCAAACGCGGCTGGTATGCCATGGTGCCGCAACTCGGCGCGCCGCTTGGTCTGCTCATCGCCAGCGGCCTGTTCACCTTCTTCCTGCTGACGCTGTCGCAGGCTGACTTCCTCGACTGGGGCTGGCGTTATCCGTTCTTCGTCGCCTTCGCGATAAATGTCGTGGCGCTGTTTGCGCGGCTGCGGCTGGTGGCGACGCCGGAATTCGAGCGGCTGTTTGAAATGGGCGAATTGCAGCCCTCCTCCGTGATCGAGACATTGCGCACGGAGGGCCGCGTCGTCGTTCTCGGCGCTTTCGCACCGCTGGCCAGTTTCGCGCTGTTTCATCTCGTCACGGTGTTCGCGCTGTCATGGGTCGTCCTGTTCTCGCCGGAAGACTCGATCCGCTTCCTTGTCATTGAAATGGTCGGCGCTGCGGTCGGCGTGCTCGCCATTCTCGCCTCCGGCATTCTTGCCGACGTCTACGGCCGGCGTTACGTGCTCGGCGTCTCGGCGGCATTGATCGGCGCCTATAGCGGTTTCGCGCCGCAACTTCTGGCGCAGGGTGAACTGGGTGAAGTCGCCTTCATGATCCTGGGCTTCGTGCTGCTTGGCCTTGCCTTCGGCCAGTCATCCGGCCCGGTGAACTCGGCCTTCTCCAAGAAAGCCCGCCTCACCGGCGCGGCGATCACCGCCGACTTTGCCTGGCTGATCGGTGCCGGCTTTGCGCCCTTGGTCGCGTTGGTGCTGACCGCGAATTTCGGTCTTTGGTCTGTTGGCGTCTATTTGCTGTCCGGCGCGATCTGCACGCTGACGGCTCTGTTCATCAACAAGGAATGGGCCAGCAAGAGCGCCTGATCCTCAGTCGCCAATACGGGTGCTGAGTTCGACTTGATCCAGCTCCTCCTCGGCACGGCGGAAGGCCGTGTCGCCAATGGCGCCGGAGTTACGCAGATCGTCGATCGCTTTGCGCCCGGCGGTGACCAGCTTCAGGCGCAGCACGTTCTTGTGCGTATCGCGCGGATCGCCGCCATCGCGCGCGACTGTCAGCGCGTGCTCATATTCATGCTTGAGATATTCGGCCGCCGGCGTGCCGTCGGCGTCGAGCGTGGCAATGGCCGCTTTCAGCGACGCTTCACGCGCCAACTTGAGTTCGTCCTCAACAACTGAGTCCTTCGGCAGATCGAGGAAGCGGAGAAGCGGCTTCAGCGTCAGGCCTTGAATGACCAGCGTTCCAAGCACGACGACGAAGGCGGTCAGCTGGATGAAGTCGCGATAGGGAAAGTCTGCCGGCAGCGCCATCGCCGCTGCCAAGGTAACGATGCCGCGCATGCCCGACCAGCCGACGACGAGCGCGTCCTTGGTGGTCGGTGGCTGTCCGATGCCATCGTCGGTGCGGCCACCGGTGAGGCGATGTGTAACCGTCGCAATGCTGTGATGCGTCAGAAGCCAGGCCAGCCGCACAACGATGACGACAACGAGAATGAGCAGAGCGGCGCCGAAGTAACGCACGCGCTCGTTTGTATCCAGGGCTTCGAGGATCGGCCCCAGTTGCAGCCCGATCAGCGCAAAGGCCAACACGTTTAAAACGACGGTGACCGTCTCCCAGATCGCGAAGGACGGTACGCGCAAATGCGCCGGCATCGGCGCGACATTCTTGCGCGCGAGCGTGAGGCCGAAGACAACAATGGTCACGACACCGGAGAGGTGAAGATGCTCGGCGCCAATCCAGACGCCGAACATGAAGACGAATTGGATGATGACTGAACTCGGCGCATCGTGGATGTGTCCCATCAGCCAGTTTGCCGGGAAGGCCAGCAGCCAGCCGGCGACGACACTGCCGAAGAATACCAGCGCGAACATGGGAGCAGCTTCCGACGCGCTGAAGCTGCCCGCCGCCATCGCACCGACGGCCAGCCGGTAGATGAGCAGCGATGACGCGTCGTTCAGCAGGCTCTCGCCTTCGAGCACGACTCGGATGCGATGCGGCGGATCGACGTGCTTGAGCACAGCCAGCGCGGCAACCGCATCCGGCGGCGCCAGCAAGGCGCCCAGCGCGATGGCCGCAGCCCATGGCATGTCCGGAATGAGCCAGCGGGCGGCGAAAGCGACCGCCGCCGTTGTCGCCACAACGGCGACGATGACCAGCGATGAAATCGACAGCCAGTTGCGCCGCAAATCGCGCAGCGACGCGTCATAGGCGGCGTCGAGCAAGACCGGCGCGACGAAGAGCGCGAGGATGAGGTCCGGCGGCAATTCCAGCCGTGGCAGGCCGGGGATGAACGCCAGCAGCGCGCCGCCGATCGCAATCAGCGTCGGATAGGCAATGTTGAAACGCCGCGCGAAAGTGGAGAGGATCGTGGCCCCGAGCAGGAGCGCAAGAACGGTCTCGAAGACCTGCAATTGAAGCTCCCTGCGGACAAATGGCCGCAGTCGACTTAGCCCCCTCGCCGCCTTGGGTCAAAGCGGGCGTGCAGGCAGCCGGCGAAGGGCGTTTTACGGCCCTTCGCCGTGATGCCACCTCAAGGTGAGGTCAGGCTGCAGCTTGCGCAGTGCCGCGCTTGAGCGAGGCAATTGCCTCGTCAATGGTCTGCACATCGCCGAAGATGGAATAGAAGGTGCGCAAGGTCGCGCCATGCTCTTCGTCGGTGTAGGTCGCCAGTGCATCCGGCACCATGGTGACATTGAAGTTCAGCATCATGGCGTCGCGCGCCGAGCTTTCGCAGCACACTTGCGTCGCCGTGCCGCCGATCAGCAAATTGTCGATGCCGCGGGCGCGCAGATGCGCCTCGACGTCGGACGAACCCTGGATGAAAGCGCTGAAGCGCTTCTTGACGATTTGAGCATCTTCCGGCTTGGCGTCGAGTTCCGCCCACAGCGCATGACCTTCGTGCGAAATATCCATTGTCTCGGCGCGACGATCGCGCCTGTCGGGCGTCAGAAGGCGGTCATTGAACACCGACCACTTTTCCAGCGTGTCGTTGGTGGCGTTCTTGATCCAGACGACATGGCCGCCCATCGAACGCACCGCTGCCGCCAGACGATTGATGTTCGGCACGATGTCGCGCGCCTTCGGCACTTCGCCCTGAAAGCCCGGCTTCATGAAATAATTTTGCATGTCGACGACAACCAGCGCGGTCTTGGCCGGATCCATCACGTCAAACGGGTGCGCCTTGCCGGTGCGCGCGGCAACGCGGGCGATGAGGTCGTCAGGAAGAGAGAAGGCATGCATCGTTAGTCTCCATACAAAGTGTAGCCCGGAACGAAGCATGTTCTGTGCCAGCAGAAATATTCAGATCGTATCGGTTTCCACGGTCTGTCGAGAGCGCGTGATGAAAGTCTGTGCGGCGGCGCTCAGTAAATATCCAACGCGCCACGCGCGCAGGCAATAGCGGCGTGGATTCGGGACGGAGTCCTGACGCGCCCTGTTGGCGCGGATGTTGCATTGCAATGAAAGCAACACAAGGACAGTTCCATGCTCAACAAAATGACTCGTTCGTTCACGCTCGCTTTGACCGCTGCCGTACTGATTGGCGGCTCGTCCGCTTCCTTCGCCGCCGAACTCGTCAAGCTGAAGATGGCTGAGGTTGTGCGCTCGCAATTTTACGTGCCGATGTATGTCGCGCTGGCCAAGGGCTACGTCAAAGATGAAGGCCTCGATGTCGAACTGGTCTCGGCCAATGGCGGCGACCGCGTCGGCGCGCTGATCCTTGCCAACCAGGCCGACTTCGGTCTCGCCGGCCCGGAAGTGCCGATCTACATCTACAACGGCGAGTCGCCGGACAAGCCGGTGATCTTCTCCGCGCTGACCGCGACTGACGGCCTGTTCTTCGTCTCGCGCACCAAGATCGACAAGTTCGAATGGTCGATGCTCAAGGGCAAGAAGATCATCGGCTATCGCCCGGGCTCCACGCCACAGCTTTATCTCGAGTATGTGATGAAGCAGCAAGGCGTCGACGCGCAGACCATCAAGGACATCGTCACCAATATCGGCCAGACGGCGCGCGATGGCGCATGGGCCAGCGGCAATGGCGACTTCGGCATCTTCACCGAGCCGAATTTCACCAAGCACGAACAGGCCGGCAATGCGCATCTCGTCGCGTCGATCGGCAAGGAAGTTGGCCGCGCGGATTACACGCTGTTCTTCGCCAAGAAGAGCTGGCTCGACAAGAATGCCGAGTCCGCCCAGAAGTGGACCAATGCCATCGCCAAGGCGCAGGCTTGGACCAAGAAGGCCACAGCCGAAGAAATCGCCGATGCGATTGCGCCGTTCTTCCCGGGACTGACCAAGGCCGACAACGTTGCCGTGGTGAACCGCTTCCGCACCGTCGGCGTGCCGATCTGGGCGACCTCGACCGTGCCGGATGAAGCCGGCATCGCCAAGGCTCAGGAGATCATGGTCGTCGGCGGCGTGCTGCCGGCCGACAAGAAGGTCCCTTACGACAAGCTGGTCGTCACCTCCTTCTCCGCCAAGGCGGAGAAACTGGTGGCTGGACAGTAAGCGACAAGAAGGAGCGAGACGATGACGATGCAGGCTTCTGGTTTCCCGGCTGTCGCCATTGACAGCGTCTCGCTGAACTACTTCACGCCGGAGCGTGAGACGTTGGCATTGTCCAACGTCTCACTGCACGTCGCCAAAGGCGAGTTCGTCGCCATTGTCGGCTCCTCCGGTTGCGGCAAGAGCACACTGCTCACATTGGTGTCAGGCCTGCTGGCGCCATCGGCCGGCAATATTAAGGTCGACGGCATTGCGGTTAACCAGCCTTCGCCGCGCGTCGGCTACATGTTCCAGAAGGACACGCTGCTCGACTGGCGCTCGATCATCGACAATGTGCTGATCGGCGCCGAATTTCTTGGCCTCGACAAGCGCCGCGCCAGGAAGCGTGCTGAAGAATTGTTGACGCGCTACGGCCTCGGCGAGTTCATGCAGAGCCTGCCGAGCCAGTTGTCCGGCGGTATGCGCCAGCGCGCGGCATTGGCCCGCACATTGTGCTGCGAGCCTGACCTGCTGCTGCTCGATGAGCCCTTCTCCGCACTCGACTATCAAACACGTCTTGCGCTGTCCGATGAGATCGCCGCCATCCTCCAGGCGGAGAACAAGACCGTCGTGCTGGTGACGCATGACATCGGCGAAGCAATCAGCATGGCCGACCGCGTTATCGTCATGACAAGGCGGCCGGGCCGCATCAAGAGCGAACACAAGATCGACTTTCCAAGCTTTGGCCCGACGCGGCCGACGCCGTTCGAAGCGCGCAAATGCGCCGAGTTTCCGAAGTACTTCCAGACGATCTGGGACGAACTCGATCTGCACGACGTTCACTAGAAGAATCGCGAGGACGCCATGAGTGCTGACGTAACAATCGCCGCCAATCGCATCACCGAAGC
>JAURVZ010000063.1 GCA_030655215.1 Pseudolabrys sp.
CCGTAGTTGTTTTCCGCCGCGATCGACGCCGACAGGCCGTTGCCGAGCTGCGCGGTGTAGGCGAACAGATCAACGCCGTTGCCGCCGTTGTTCGACGACCAGACGTTCGACTGGTTCGAGTAGGGCTGACCGTCGAAGTCGAAGAACGAGCCGGTCTTACCAGCGGTGAAGCCGGCGAACTGGATGAAGCCGACCGGGGCATAGAGACGGGTGTAAGCGTCGGCGCCGTTCGGGGTGGCCGAAGCAGCGTAGCCGGCGCCACGGCTGTTGTCCGAGGTGGCGGCGATGTAGACGTAGCCACGCAGGGTGCCGTATTCGGTCTGCGAGCGGGCGTCGGCGGTGATGCCGGCGCGGGAACGCCACGACTGGCTGTTGTAGGTGCGCGGGTCGGTGCTGACGAACTGCGGAGCGAACGAGCCGCCGGCGTTGAAGTTCACTTCAGCGCGCACGAAGCCGCCAACCTTGATGCAGGTATCGGTGCCCGGGATGTAATAGAAACCCGCACCGTACAAGCTACAAATCTTCACGTACTGGACCGGCTTGGATCGTAAGCCGCGCGCATGAGCAACGAAGCCGCTCACCGTCTCACCTGCGTCGCAATCCGACCGGCTCGCAAGCCGCGCCACCGTCTGGGCGCGCCGTGGGTGCGGAAAGAAACCAAGCATTTGATCGCTTGTTGGAGTTTGCCGTTACCGGCTCAAACCAGCGCGTCTTTAAACTAGGTATAGCCTAGGTCGGTGAGAAAAACGCCCGTCTTTGCTCGCGATTCAGCGCAAACTGAATCGACCGGTAAGGCCGTTACAATTGAAGGCTTCGGATTAAGGGTTGGTAAATGACAGCGCAGCGCGGCCCGGATGCAGGCAGCGGCGTGTCTTCATTCGGCCGGAGAAAACGAGCGCGCTAGTTCGTGCGTGGCACGGCGGTCGTGAAGGCGGCGCTCTTGCTGGCGCCGCCGGCGATGTCCGGAAACGCAACGACGTGCTGAATGAGATCAGCAGCGTCGCTCAGCGTTTCCTGACTGAGATGCGCATAGCGTTGCGTCGTGCGCGCATGCAGATGACCGAGCAGCCCCTGCACCACATAGAGCGAGACTCCGCGGTTGACGAGGAAGCTGGCAAACGAATGCCGCAGATCGTGCAGGCGCACGTCATCAAGTCCGGCGCGCTCGCGTATCCGCGCCCAGGGGAAGAACAAAGAGGCCGAAGGCCGCCCAGTGACCTCCGACGGAAAGATGTACGGATTTCCGGCGGTGCGCGGCGTCGCGTTGAGCAATGCGATCGCGGACTGGTTCAAGGCGACAACACGCGCCCTGCCCGATTTCGATTTCGGCACCAGCAAGGTCTTGTTCTTCCAGTCGACGTAGTCCCATTTTGCAAAGGTGACTTCGTTGCGGCGAGCGCCGGTCAACAGCAGTAGCATGATCGAGCGCGCCGCGGTCTGGTTCTCGTCATTCTGGATGGCGCGCACGAGGTTTTCCGCCTCCCAATCGGCCAGGAAGCGGTTGCGCTGAACTTCCGGCCCGGCGCTCAGCCCGGACGCCGGGTTCTCCTCGCCACCGGGCGTCTTCCATTTGCGCGCCAGATTATAGATGTAGCGCAGGATGACGATGACGCGGTTCATTGTGCCGGCGGCATAACCGGCGGCGCGCATGGCGTTGATCAGGGTCGATACCGCGTCGGTCTTGATTTCGTCGAGCGCCAGATTGCCGAGCTTGGGCAGAATATGAATGCGCAGCACCGTCTCGTCGGTTTGCCAGCTGTTCTTGTAGGTCTGGACGAAGGGCAAATAGCGCTCGGCGACGAAGTCCTTGAGCTGCGGCACCGCCCGCATCTCCCGCCGCTTTTGCTGCGGGTCAGCGCCGAGCAGCGCTTCCGCCACGATCTGCTTGGCCTTGCGGCGCGCCTGATCGATCGTCAACACAACCGCAGAGCCTATCTTGTACTGCCGCTCCCGCCCCCGGTTGTCGGTGTAGCGCTGGTAATAGGTTTTGCCGCCGGAAACCCGTACCTCCATCATGAATCCGCGCTGGGTTGAGTCGAAATAGTCGACCTTCTTGCGCGGCGGCGCGCAGGTCGCCTGGCGGACAAATTGCGCGGTGAGGACGGCTAGCGGCATACGCACCCTGGAACAAACACAACACACACAACGGTTCGTAGAATCATTGGCCGCTATCGAGGGAGGCGCCGCAAGCAACCGCCAGTAATTAAGCGAAAGTTAAAACATCTGGCGGCAGAGCCAAGCGGAAAATCATAATTTATGTATTTAAGTTGTTATTATAGTTTTGGCGCAGTGCACAATTCGCCAGATAAAGACTCATCTATACTTGCGTATTCAAAAGTATTTCCTCGAATACTTACTGTATAAACCCAAGATTGCATATATTGGAGGTATATTTTTTCGAGATTTCGATCAATAAATATCGAGCCAAATCCCTTTCGCGAGAGGTAAAAATCGCCCCGGTTTTCAGGCATCGATAAATTACAACTTGAGATAGGCAAAATCCGGCCAGATTTACTGGCATGACAACTTGTCGCACCCCGCAGCCGCATGCGAACCCTATGTCGCGTACGCGACACAAGAGCAGCGCCGGGTACAGCGCCGGAACTCAGATGAATTCGTATGGGCTTTTGAAATGGTCGGAGCGGCAGGATTCGAACCTGCGACCCTCTGGTCCCAAACCAGATGCGCTACCAGACTGCGCTACGCTCCGACGACTGGGAATGGCCGGGTCGTACACGCTTCGCTGCGGGGCAGCAAGCTAATCCCCGAGGCCTTACCGCCGCAGGAAAATCGGGTGCGCGACCTCGTCGCCCGGCGCCATGCCGAGCTTCTTCGCCGTGCCGGCAACCACTTCCAGAACCGCGCGGGCCCGTCCCTGCGATGGGATGAGCGCTTCCGACATCGGCGTGGTGTTCTCGGCAATCCGCAGGATCCGGCCATCGGCTCTTATGAAGATGATGTCCAGCGAGACATAGGTGTTCTTCATCCAGAAGCCGAGTTCCTGCTCCTGCTGGAAATCGAACAGCATGCCCTGCCCTTCGGGCAGTTCCTTGCGGTGCATCAGGCCCTGCGCCCGCTGCGTCTCGGTGATGGCCATTTCGACCGAGAAATTATGAACCCCGCCCTTGGAGATGACGCTGAGCGGCTGGCGATCGGCGGCAGAGGCCGGCAGAAGCGCGGCCAACAGCCCGAAGACGAGAAAAGCGATAGCGCGGATGCTGTGCATGGCCGGCATTTAGGCGCGGCAATGCCGGGCTGGCAATAAGAATTGCCCGGCCACAGTCCGTACTAGAACCTGAGAGGACGTTAGTGCGACGGCAGCCCGAGCGGCCCGCCATCCGGGCGCACTTCAGCGGCCATCAGGCCCTTCGCGCCGGGTCCAAAGCGGACAAGCACCGTCTGTCCCGGCCGCAATTCGGCGAGGCCATAGCGGCGCAACGTTTCCATGTGCACGAAGATGTCTTCCGTGCCATCGCCGCGCGTCAAAAAGCCGAAACCGCGCAAACGGTTGAACCACTTCACCTGGGCCCGCTCGAGACCGCTGGTCGGCGTCACTGTCACATGCGTGCGCGGCGGCGGCATCTCGGCCGGGTGCAGCGCGGTGGACTCATCCATCGACACGACGCGGAAGGCCTGCAGGCCCTTCGGCCGCGGCTGCACTTCGACGACGATGCGGGCGCCTTCATAAGCGGTCTGGAAACCGTCGCGGCGCAGGCAGGTCACATGCAGCAGGATGTCGGGCATGCCGTTGTCGGGAACGATGAAACCGAAGCCTTTGGAAACATCGAACCACTTGATGACGCCTGCGAGCTCGATCAGATCGGTCGCGGTTTCATCGAGGAGGTCTCGGACCGTGCCGGGTCGGAGATTTGTATCTGGCATTCGATTCAATCCCGTTCGACAACCGCGCCAGTGGACTGGCGCTGCGCGGCCCCCGCCGCCTTTTTCCGCATCGCTTGTAAAGCGCTGCGGCGAATCTGTGATTTGAAGATAACACCCGGCCTTAAACCGCAAAGGGCAAAATGTGCTTGCGCACAACTCTGTACACAGAGGAAACCCTTGCGAATCAGTGCGTGATGAAGGGTCCGAGCGTGTCGCCAATGTCGCTGCGCACGACAAGGTCGGCGTATTCATCAAGCTCGGTCGGCTCGCGATTGATGATGACGAGCGCCGCGCCATTGCGTTTGGCCAGCAAGGGAATACCCGCCGCCGGCCACACGACGAGCGATGAGCCGACGACGAGAAACAGGTCGCAATCATTGGCCAGATCCTGCGCCCGCTGCATCGCCTCGGCCGGCATGGCCTGGCCGAAGGACACTGTCGCCGTCTTGATGATGCCGCCGCACGAACAATCCGGCGCGGCGCCGGTGGCCTCGAAGGTTTCGCGGATCGGCGGCAGTTCGTGGCGCCTGGCGCAGTCCATGCACAGCGCGTAAGTGGTATTGCCGTGCAATTCGACGACGGCCTGCGGCGCTATGCCCGACACCTGATGCAGATTGTCGATGTTCTGGGTGATCACGGCGGGCGCCTTGCCCGAGCGGTACAGGCTCGCCAATGCGAGATGGCCACGGGTGGGTTTCGCTGCGGCGAACGTGGCGTCGATCGCCCAGCGGCGGCGCCACGCCTCCTCGCGCGCCTCGGCGCTCGCCATATAGTCGTCGAACGGGATCGGCCGGTTCTTGGTCCAGAGGCCGCCGGGCGACCGGAAATCCGGAATGCCGCTTTCGGTCGAGATGCCGGCGCCGGTGAACGGCACGATGCGGTCGGAGGAGTCGATCAGTTCGCGCAGGCGGTCGATGGCGGTATCGAGGGAGGTGGTGATCATGGGTTTTGGCGTCAAGCGCGACTTTCAAGATCGGGCTCGAAGCCCCAAAAAAGACGAGAATCCCGCCCCATTTCTGCACACGCAGGCGCACGATTACAAATTTCTTATACTTGGTTTTTCGTTTACGCTGCCAACATTGGAGGCGCGCAGCGCGCAAGAAGCGCCATGGGTGCATTAGACAAAGCGTCTTTGTGTACGTAAACCTCAATGTTCACTCTTTCAGCATATACAGTCAATGGGACGCTGAATGTCGGACATCGAGGAAAGCTGGAAGAAGCATATGGCGCCAGTTATCGCCGACGGCTTCGCGTTGAACCCAACAGGCTACGAGCGCCTGTCCAATTGGACCTTTGTTCTTTGGCAGCTGCTGTTCACAAAACAAGCACTCCAGCAGTTGATCGCAGCGAAGCCCGAGCAATACGACAAATCCAACTTTTACCAGCTATATTCCCAGTTCAATGCAATGATTGTAACTTACGGTCGTTGCTTCGCAACAGCGGGCAGTGGCATCAAATCATTAGACGCCAAGCAAATTTTCAGAGACCGCCCCGACTTGAAAAAGCATCACGCTCGCATGATGGAGATTCGGAATGGCGTAGTTGCACACACCGGAAATCATGAGTTAGCGAGGGCGACCATTGGCGTTAAAGAAGATGCAACGAAGATCACCGTCAGGCACATGCTTACGCCGATAATGCCTCATGACGAGTACCAAAATTTCCTTGAAGTGGTCATATATGTCGAGCTTCAAGCCGTCATTCTCGTCAACAAGTACATCGGTCACCTTGAGTCCAAATTTCAGAAGACTATCCTCGTTCAAGATTTGACTTAGAGATATCACTGCTGAAACTAAAATGACGGACGTCAATCAGAGGGTACGGAGTTTGTCTGCAATCATGACAAGCGTGCCCATAAAAATGATGAACGAAACGAACTGACAACCGTATGAAAAACGCCAACTGACCGACATTTTGATTTCCGAAGTGGGGGTAGACGCTAATATTGTTATAAGGTGCAACGAACGCGCGCGTAGCAAGATCGCATAACCGATAACAGCGAAGAACAATCCCCACAGAAAACACTGGATAAAAAAGCCCACACCTTGAAAAGCGCTATTCTGGGCAACCTCTCTTAATGCGGCGAAGCATCCCGCTAGGCCCGCGGCATTGCCAGTCATCAGGTATGTCGCTGCTTTTACTTCGAGGTCGTACTCATCCCTCGTGTATTCGTATAACCTTTGCCGGCGCACGATATACGGCTCAGTCAGAACTTCCGGTGATTCTGACACGTCTTATTTCCGTCCAAAGGAAATCCAGAGCCCGACGATGGCCAGCGACGTACCTATCGTCCATTGCCAATGAGCAAGCCAGAAGGTGGCGAGCGCACGCGCGATGCGAGCCGTCCAATGAAGTTTGTGGTCGAAGCCGAGCAAGCCCGGCGTTTCCCACACTTTGAATTCGCCATCGTACCAGCGCTGTAACTTTTCAATCATCGTCAAGCTCTCGAATCGTTTCGATACGCCTGAATATAAGTCGCTCGATCGGTGCAACCACGGCGCGCTGAAACTATCGCCGCTATACACAGGGGTATCCACAGTTAGACTGTGAAAGTTCGCCACTGCGGCGGAGGGGTTTGATTTAGCGGCCCTGCCCGCTTTCCCCTAAACCGCCGTCGGCAGAAACTTAACGCCAACCGTAAACGCGTTGCGCCAGATGACCGCGCAGTTGCGGGTAACCCCGGCCTGCGCGTCGAACAGCAACTTGAAGCGCAACGGCAAAGCGACGTCCTTCGCATCGACCCTCGCACCGGCCGGGCTGAAGTCGACGATCTGGCAGCGGAAGGACTCGGCCGAGGCGCCGGTCGGAATTAACGCACCGGCGGTCACCAGCTTGCGGGGATATTTTCGGCGCTCATTCATGCGCACTTAATAGCGCGAGAAGATCGGTCGCGGGAGTGTTCCATCGATCATGATTAAGCGGCGAAGCCGAGAGACTGACCGCAATCGTAGCCGGTACCTTCAAAGCTTTGCCACCGTTTGAGAAACAACTCAGGTTCCGTCATGGACGGGCTTGTCCCGGCCATCCACGTCTTACTCCGTTCTATAAAAAGCAAGACGTGGATGCCCGGCACAAGGCCGGGCATGACGAGCTTGAAGCTCGCATATACCCCCCTCCCGACCGTCTTCGCCTATCGGCTTCGACGGTCGACCTCCCCCGCAAGGGGGGAGGTGGAGCAAGAGCAAATGCATCAGCCCTGCCCCCCTGTCCTCTTTCCTGCTATCTCATCCCCGCCCGCCCTCACCGGCCAAAGCTTCAGACGCTCTCAAGGGAGTAAACCCCAATGCGATTTCTGCACACTATGCTGCGCGTTCGCGATCTCGATGCCGCGCTCGACTTCTACGTCAACAAGCTCGGCCTCAAGGAGACCCGCCGCCGGGTCGATGAGAAGAACCGCTACACGCTCGTCTTCCTGGCAGGCGCCGACGACAGCGATGCGCTTGACGTCGCCAAGAAGAAAGGCCGCCCCGGTCCGGAAGTGGAACTCACCTTTAACTGGGACACCGAGGACTATGGCGAGGCACGCTATTTCGGCCATCTCGCCTATGAGGTCGATGACATTTACGCCACTTGCAACAAGCTGATGAAGGCCGGCGTCACCATCAACCGGCCGCCGCGCGACGGCAACATGGCCTTCGTCCGCTCGCCGGACCACCACTCCATCGAAATCCTGCAGAAAGGCGACGCCCTCGCCCCGCAGGAGCCGTGGAAATCCATGCCGAACACCGGCAAGTGGTAGGCTGAAAGGCGCTGTGAAGCTGCCGAACCCTCCGGATTTGACCCTCCGGAGGGTTTTTCTTGTGTCCGGCCAAGGTTTTCCAAGGGAATTCACTCAACCCATCGGCCACCTTGCCGACGGCTGAGAAGCTCTCTATACGTCGCCGCAATTGGAGACTAACGACTGCGCCCTTCGTCTAGAGGCCTAGGACACCGCCCTTTCACGGCGGTAACAGGGGTTCGAATCCCCTAGGGCGCACCATTCTCACCGACACAAATCAAATCAGAGAAATGCGACGCTGAGTGCAGCGGCCGCGGTCGTGCGCATGCCGAGCCCCGCTCTTCCTTCACCTCCCCCCTTGCGGGGGAGGTCGGACCGCAAAGCGGTCCGGGAGGGGGGTACAAGCAATCACTGAACAAATAACACCCCCCTCCCCAACCCTCCCCCGCAAGGGGGGAGGGAGAAGAAAGCAACGGCGCGCTGACGCAAACATCGCTTTTCCATACGCACTCCCTTGATCAGTTCCGCCGGCGATGGTCTATCGTACCCCCGTAAGCATCGGGGGAAGCTGCATGCATCACGAAGTGACACTGATCGCGACGATCGCGCTGGCCTTCGTGTTTGCCGCCATCATGGGCTACGCCGCCGATCGCCTCCGCCTCCCTCCGCTGGTCGGCTACCTGGTCGCCGGCATGCTGATCGGCCCGGCGACGCCGGGCTTTGTCGCTGACGCAGGGCTTTCCGCCCAGCTCGCCGAACTCGGCGTCATCCTGCTCATGTTCGGCGTCGGCCTGCATTTCTCGACCGCCGATCTGCTGGCCGTCAAAGGCGTCGCGGTGCCCGGCGCCATCGGCCAGATCGTTCTGGCGACGCTGCTTGGCGTCGCCCTTTGCTCGATGTGGGGCTGGAGCCTGGGGGCCGGCATCGTCTTCGGCCTCAGCCTGTCAGTCGCCAGTACGGTCGTGCTGCTCAAGGCGCTGGAAGAGCGCAACATGGTCAACTCGGCCAATGGGCGCGTGGCGGTGGGCTGGCTCATCGTCGAAGATCTGGCGATGGTGCTGGCGCTGGTGCTGCTGCCGGCCTTTGCCGGGCTTCTCGGCGGCAAGGCGGCGACCGGCCACGGTGGCGGTGACGCGGGCGCGATGCAGATCGCGCTCAACATCGGCCTGACCCTGGTCAAGGTCGGGGCGTTCGCCGCCATCGCCATGTATTTCGGGCCGAAGATCGTGCCGCGCCTCTTGAAAATGGCGGCGCGCACCGGCTCGCGCGAATTGTTCACTTTGACCGTGCTGGCTATCGCGCTCGGCATCGCTTTCGGCGCGGCCGTGGTGTTCGACGTGTCCTTTGCGCTCGGCGCGTTCTTTGCCGGCGTGGTCATGAGCGAGTCGCGGCTCAGCCACCGCGCCGCGGCCGACTCGTTGCCACTGCAGGATGCCTTCACGGTGCTGTTCTTTGTTTCGGTCGGCATGTTATTCGACCCGACCGTGCTGCTGCGCGAGCCGCTGGCCGTGCTCGGGGCGCTGTCGCTGATCATGATCGGCAAGGCGGTGATCGCCTTCCTCATCGTTATGGCGCTGCGCTACCCGATTGGGCTGGGGCTGACGGTGTCGGCCAGCCTGGCGCAGATCGGCGAGTTCTCCTTCATCCTCGCAGGGCTTGGCATTTCGCTCGGCCTGTTGTCGCGCGAAGGGCAGGATCTCATTTTGGCCAGCGCCATTCTGTCGATCATTCTGAACCCGCTTGCCTTCAAGGCCAGCGACGCTTTGCAGAAGATCGTCCGCACGCGATGGCCGGAGCTATGGGCCAATTACGGCCAGCAACGCAGCGCGGCGCTGGACGGCGAATTGCTGCGCATCCGGGAATTGGGCGAGGAGCGCGAGGCGCAGCATCAAGAGGAGATGCAGCGGCTGATCAAGACATTCCAGTTGTTCGCGCATGTCGATGAGCATGCGCTGGAAGAACTGCTGCTGCTGTTCAAGCCGAGTGCGGCGTCACCCGGCGACCGCGTTGTCCGCAAGGGCGACCGCGGCGACGGCATGTATTTCATCGCCGCCGGCGCTGTCGAGGTGAAGCTGGAGCATACGGATATTCGCCTCGAGGCCGGCAGTTTCTTCGGCGAGATGGCGCTGCTCACCGGCGAGCGCCGGGTCGCCGATGTCGTAGCCGTCGACTTCTGCGAATTCCTGGTGCTGAAGAACCGCGACTTCAACCGCTTCGTCGCCAAGCATCCGGAATTGCGGGCCGAAGTCACCGCAATGGCCAATCAGCGGCGGCAGACCAATATTGCTGTACCGGTGGCGGACGGTTCGGGCGCGCCGGCGTGAGCTAGCCGCTATAGGCGTGGCGTTGGCCGGTGAAGTCCTCAACGGAATAGCCCTCGCCTTCCTGCTCAAGGTAGCCGGGGCCGATCGGCGATTTGCCATGGCCGTTCGGGATGTCGAGCACGTAAGTCGGCTGGCACAGGCCGGACACAGTACCGCGCATTTCGCGCATGATGGTTTGCCCGGTGGCGATGTCGGTGCGCAGATGTGACGTGCCCGGCGCCAGATCGCCGTGGTGCAGGTAATACGGCTTGATGCGGCATTCGACGAGCGCACGCATCAGCGCGCTGAGCGTCTGCGCAGTGTCATTGACGCCCTTGAGCAGCACGGTTTGTGCCAGCAGCGGCATGCCGGCATCGGCCATGCGGTCGATAGCCGTGCGGGCATCGGCGGATAATTCGCGGGCGTGATTGACGTGCAGCGCGACATAGGTTGCCTTGCCCTTGATCTTCATCGCCCGCACCAGTTCCGGGGTGATGCGCTTCGGATCGGCAATCGGCACGCGGGTGTGGATGCGGACGATCTTGACGTGATCGATCGCGCCGAGCGCCTGCATCGTTTCGCGCAGACGGCGCGGCGACAAGATCAGCGGATCGCCGCCGGTCAAGATGACTTCCCAGATGTCCTTGTGACTGCGGATGTAATCGAGCGCGCCGGCCAGGGCTTCGCGCGACAGCGCATTGGGCTTGCCGGGTCCGACCATTTCGCGGCGGAAGCAGAAGCGGCAATAGACCGCGCAGACATGCGTCAGCTTGAGCAGCACGCGGTCGGGATAGCGATGCACAATGCCTTCGACCGGCGAATGCGCGTCGTCGCCGATCGGATCGAGCAGTTCGTCGTTGCGGCGGTCGAGTTCGGCGGCCTGCGGCACGAACTGGCGGGCAATCGGATCGTTGGCGTCGCTACGGTCAATGAGTTCTGCCAAAGCCGGTGGCAGCGCCACGGCATATTGCGCGGCGACCGCTTCCAGAGCGGCTCGTTCCTCGGGGCGGGCAAAGCCCTCGTCGACGATCTGTTCGGCCGTATGCAAAGTCCGGATGTGCTTGTTCATGTCAATCTCGTCAGTGCTGAACCGGCGTCCATATCACTTGCTCGATAGTGTCGGCGCCGGTCGCCAGCATCACCAGCCGGTCGAAGCCCAGCGCGATACCGGAGGCTTGCGGCATTTGTGCAAGCGCGTCGAGGAAGTCTTCGTCAATTGGATAGCGCTCGCCGTGGATGCGCTGCTTCTCGTCCATCGCCGCGGTGAAGCGCGCGCGCTGCTCGGCGACATCGGTCAGTTCGCCGAAGGCATTGCCCAGTTCGACGCCGCAGGCATAGAGCTCGAAACGCTCGGCGACCTTGTCGCTGCCAAGCTTGGCCCGGGCCAAGGCCGCCTGCGGCAACGGGTATTCATAGAGAATGGTGGCGCGGCCATAGCCGAGATGGGGCTCGACCCGCTCGGCCAGAATGCGGCTGAAGATGTCGCCCCAGGTCTCGTCGGTGCCGTAAAGGATTCCGGCGGCGGCGGTGCGTTTGGCCAGTTGGTCGCGGTCGCCCTGCCCGCTATGGATGGTCGCCAGCAGATCGATGCCGGCATAGCGCGCGACAGCCTCGGCCACGGTCAGCCGTTCCGGCGCCGCGAAGGGATCGATGTGCCGACCACGGAAAGAGAACTGCGTGGCCCCTGCCGCCCGCGCCGCTTCCGCCAGCAGTGCGGCGCAGTCGTCCATCAGGCTCTCATAGGTCTCGTTGGCGCGGTACCATTCCAGCATCGTGAATTCGGGGTGATGCAGCGCGCCGCGCTCGCGGTTGCGGAACACGCGGGCGAAATCGAAAATCCTCGTCTCGCCGGCGGCCAGCAGCTTCTTGCAGGCGAACTCGGGCGAGGTGCGCAAATACAGTTCGTGCCGCACGGTGTCCGGGCCGATCAGGCCAGTGGCAAAGGCGTGCAGATGGGTCTCGTTGCCGGGCGAAACCTGCAAGGTGGCGGTCTCGACCTCGAGGAACCCGGCCCCGGCGAACCAGGCCCTTACGGAGGCGGCGATCCGGCCCCTCGCCAATAGATGCGGTCTTCGGGCGGCATGGCGGCTGGGCAGCCAGAAATGCGGGCTTTTCCGGCTCATTCAGGCCGCACCCGCAAATGCGGCGATGAGGCCGAGGGGCTGGCGTCCCGCGTCACAATCGTTATGGTGCGCCCGAATCCGGCCTCCACTGATGAGGCCAGCCAATTCGCCTGCCAAACATTTGAGGGTTGCACTCGTGAAGGTCATCGCCAGCCAAATCCGTAAGGGCAATATCGTCGATCTCGACGGCAAGCTCTGCGTCGTCCTGCATGCCGAAAGCTTCCATCCCGGCAAGGGCACGCCGACCACGCAGATCGATATGCGCCGGATTTCCGACGGCGTGAAGACCCAGATGCGCTACAAGACGACCGATCCGGTCGAGCGCGCCCATGTCGAGCAGGTGGAGTTTTCCTACCTCTACCAGGACGCCGACGGCTACCACTTCATGAACGACGTCACCTATGACCAGGTCCAGATCCAGGCCGACGTCATTGGCGAGTCCGCGCCCTACCTTCAGGAAGGCATGAAGGTGCAGTTGTCGATGTTTGAAGGCAACGCCATCTCGATCGAAATCCCGGCCAAGGTCACGCTGGAAATCACCGAGACCGAGCCGGCCATGAAGGGCCAGACCGCGTCCGGTTCGTTCAAGCCGGCGATCCTGTCGAACGGCGTGCGCACCATGGTCCCGACCCACATCACCGTCGGCACCCGCGTTGTCATCCTCACCGAAGACGGCGCCTACAGCGAACGCGCCAAGGACTAACGCTCCACGATGAGCGGGCCCTCGCGCGTTCTCTGTTTTGGCACGTCCAACACCTGGGGCAGCAATCCGGTCGATCGTTCGCGGCACGCTGCCGCTGTGCGATGGCCGGGCGTGATGGCGGCGGAGTTGCAGGGCCGTATCGAGATTATCGAGGAAGGCCTGCGCGGCCGGATGATCGCTTTCGAGGAAGAAGCGAGCCCCGGCCGCCGCGCAATGGACTATTTGCGGCCGTGTTTGATGTCGCACCAACCGCTCGACATGCTGATCATCGAACTCGGTACCAACGACATCAAACGCAAATTCGGCGCGACGCCGCAATCCATCGCCAAGAACCTGGAAGCGCTGATTGAGGTCGCGCGTGGCGTGCCGCTGACCTCGCCCGACGACCGTCAATTTGAGATCGTCATCGTCGCACCGCCCGGCATCGGTACGCTCAAGGCGCCCTTCGCCCCCGACTTTCCCGACGACGCAGCCGCCAACGCGGCGGCGCTCGCGCCCGAATACAAGGCCCTTGCGGCGCGCACCGGCTGTCACTTCTTCGATGCCGGCGCCATCGTCACCGCCCCAGACACCGATGGCCTGCATCTCGAGGCGGCGCAGCACCTGACGCTCGGCACGGCTCTGGCGCGCTTTGTCGCTGGCACCGTCCTGCCCGCTCCCTTGTCTGCGGCAAGGTGATCCCGGTAGTCTCACGACGGAACGCGCCGGAACGCCTGCTCGGCTGTCACCGTGCCACGTCAGTCGAGAGGTTGCTGTTGAGATTTCCGGTCCTTGCCGGCGCCGCCTTGCTGGCGCTGAACACCGCCGCCACTGCCGAACTTCTCTCCCCCAAAGTCACCATCACCCAGGTCGATTGGGCGGCGGCCGCGGCGTCTTTGCCCGAGCGAGGCGACGGCGATGCGGCGGCGGCCTTTGCCCGCGCCAATGCCGAGAGTGAGAAGCGGTATCCGGGCATCGGCAAAAGCAGCGTGCCGGTATTGCTGCCGGTCGATCTTGGCCCGTTCCAGCCAACCAAGTATTTCCTACCGGGACCAGCGGGTTACACCGGGACCTTCATCCTCAATCACGGCGACGGTGGCTTCAAGTTTCAGTATAAGAGGAAGCCGGTTGAGATCGAGATCACCGGCGCCGGCTTCACCTATGACCTCGACGGGCCTGACAGGCACGAGGCATTCCCGGCGCCCAAGGAATTGCAAGACGCCTTCCCCGGCATTCGCCGCATACTGCATGAAGCGCATGTGCGCTACGTCTTCGAACGCTTCGGCGTGCCCTATGTCGTCTCGATCCAGTGCTACGATCGCCGGCCGTCGTCCCGGTATCCCTCATGCCGCGAGGTCGACCCGGTCGCGGTGAAATTCCTGCAGACGTTGCGCACTGTCGGTGGCGCGCCGCAGACCATTGCCGAACCGAAGCTCGACCTGACCCAGCCGGATAAGACATCCGACTTCACCTATTACGGCCCCGGCGATCTCATCCCGAATTCCGGCTGGCGCAAGATGCCCGGCACGGCTGACTACACCGTCTATGCCGCGATGCGCTTCCCGATTGCCGATGCGCCGGCCTATGTGAAGTCGCAATCCTTCATGCCGTGGGGCGACTGCTACAAGAGCGGCAAGAACGGACGCACCGGCCGCAAGAACGTGCCCTATTCATGCAAGGTCAACGGCATTCCGCTGCTGTTCAACGAAGCTGCGGCGGTGAACTTCACCTATCCGTGGCGCGATAATTTCTGCGAGCTGCGCGACTTCCTGGTCGGACAATGTGCCGGTGGCTATGGCCATCAGGGCCAGGACATTCGCCCGGCCACGTGCGTGCAAAAGGACGTCAACGCCGACCGCTGCCTGCCCTATCACCACACCATCGCCGCGGCCCGCGACGGACTGATCTGGCGCATGCCCGGCAATCTCGGCGCCTATATCGTCATCAATACGCCGAACGAATTCGTGCGCTTCCGCTACCTGCATCTCAATCCGCACTACATGGACAGCGAGGGCCTCATTACCGGGCGTCAGGTCAGTGAGGGCGAGATCATCGGCAAGGTGGCGACCTGGGGCGATTTCGAGAAAGGCACGTCGTACCACCTGCACTTCAACATGCAGGTGTTCACGAAAGTCGGCTGGGCCTGGGTCAATCCCTACATGTCGCTGGTGCTGTCCTATGAACGGATGATCGGCGGCAAAGGCACCGAGATCAAACCGGGCGATCCGGCACCGGTCATTCCCGACAAGCCACCGGTCATCCTCAATCCGCCGCTTCCGGGCGAGGCCAAAGCCGCCGAGGACAAACCGGTTCAGGCGAAACCGGCCGAGGCCAAATCGCGCAAGAAAGCGCGCCGGCCCGTCCGCAAGAAGCGCCGCTAGCAACGCTTAGGTTGCGCGTGGGCTCTGCCGCGCGGAACCATCGTTTCGGACAAAGGTTGATTTGGCGGTGCGCCGCGCAATCGCTGCGGCGCGAGCCCAATCAATATGCCGAGAGGAACCCCATGACGCTCATCAAGACCGCCCTGCTCGCCGGCGCTGTCGCACTCATCGCCACCGGTTCATTCGCCCAAGGCATCGGCCTTGGCACCGGGCCAACCGGCGGCGCGACCATCTCCACCGGCACCGCCGGGCCGAGCGGCTCGAGCAATATGAAAGCCAATACCGGCGCGAACGCCAAAGTCGGCGGCACCCATGCGCGGGTTGGTGCTGACGCCTCCGGCAACACATCGGTCAAAAAGAAGAAGCGCACCACGACCGGCAGCGGCAAAGCGGGCGCCGGCACGTCGGTGAACGTCCGCTAGGTTCGGCATTCGCATAAAATTGCGGCTTCCGCGGCAGTCTGTGGCGGAAGCCGTTTTCCTAAGCGCCGCACCGCCCTGTGTTTGTCGCCATCTAAGGCTAGACTGCCAGCATGAAACGAATCGACGCCGACTTTCCGCGCCTAACCGACTTCAACCGCCGCGCTCTGCTCGGCGGTGCGCTTGGCATAGCAGCCAACATCGCGCTCGGCGGCGCATCGCTGGCGGCGCAGTCGCCCGCCTTCGCACGCTGGGTGGCGAATTTCCGCGGCCAGGCGCTGGCGCGCGGCGTGTCGGAAGCGACCTATGATCGTGTGATGAATGGCGTGACGCCGGACACCGAAGTCTATGAGCTGCAGCGCAAGCAGCCCGAGTTCACCGAGCAGATGTGGCAATACATCAACCGCCGCTGTTCGGATTGGCGCGTCACCACCGGCAAGGAACGAGCGCGCGAGGTCTCCGGCCTGCTCGGGCGATTAGAAAATGACTATGGCGTCGACCGCTATGCGCTGCTCGGCCTGTGGGGCATGGAGTCATCGTTCGGCGATGTGATCGAGAATCCGAAATACATGCGCAAGGTGATCCCGGCTTTGGCCGCGTTGGCTTATGGCGAGCCGCGCCGGCGGAAATATTGGGAAACCGAACTGATCAATGCGCTCACCATTGTCGATCGCGGCTGGGCGCAGCCTGCGGCCATGATCGGCTCCTGGGCCGGCGCCATGGGACATACGCAGTGGATGCCTGAAGTCTGGCTCAAGCTCGGTGTCGATTACGACAAGGACGGCCGCGCCAATCCGTTCGGCAAGCCGGACGATGCACTCGCCGGCACAGCGCGCTATTTGCGCGAGCGCGGCAAATGGCGGCCCGGCGAGATCTGGGGCTGCGAAGTCAGGATGCCGGCCGGGTTCAACACCAACCTCGCCGACAATAAGAGCTTCCGCAGTTACGAGAAATGGCAGGCGCTTGGCCTGCGCCGCGCTGACGGCACCGCCTTCGCGCGGCCGGATGATCAGGTGAAATTGTGGGTGCCAGTGGGCGGCGGCCCGGCATTTCTGGTCGGGCAGAATTTCCGCGCGGTTTATTCGTACAATCCGTCATCGAGCTATGCGCTCGCCCTCGTCCATCTCGGCGATCTCATTCGCGGCAATGGCGGTTTCCGCCAGCAATTCCCGGGTGGCGAACGCGTGCCGACGCTGGACGAGGTCAAGGAAATCCAGCGCCGCCTGACCGAACGCGGTTTCAAGACCGATGGCATTGATGGCCGCACCGGCAGCGACACGGTGAAGGCCATTGGCGCCTTCCAGAAGAGCGTCGGCATGGATCCTGTCGATGGCTATGCCGGCCTGAAAGTGCTGGCGCGGCTGCGTCAGCCGGGCTGAGACTCGATGCTGCGCTCGCGCATCCATTCTTTCAGGTAATCGACGAAGGCCTGAACCTTGGCCGGCGTCACCAGCGCCTTCGGATAGACCGCCAGTAGCGGCCGCGGCGCCATCGTGTAACGCGGCAGCACCAGCTCGAGCGCGCCGCTGTCTAATTCGTCAGCCACCGCATAGCGCGGGATCATGGTCACGCCGAGGCCGGCCACCGCGGCCTTGCTCAGGGTCAGCGAACTGTCGGCTGAGAAGGCCGCGCGCACCTTGATCGACATCGGTCCCTGCGGGCCGTTCAGCCGCCACGCGTTGTCATTCGGCTGTACCTTGATGTGCACAAGGCAAGGATGGTTGGCGAGATCCTCCGGCACGTTCAACGCCGGCGCTCCCGCGAGATACTCCGGGGACGCGCATAGCACCCAGTCGAGCGTCACGATTTTCTCTTCGATCACCGTCGCCCCGCGCATGGTCGAGAAGCACAGCACGACATCGAGATCGCGTTCGGCGAAATCATACGAGCCGCGATACGGCGTGTTCTCCAACATCAGCGAGATGCGCAGGCGCGGCTGCGCCTTGGCAAAGCCGACGACGGCGTCGGACAGATGCAAGGCGCCAAATGATTTCGGCGCCAGAACCTTGAGCGTGCCGGAAGGTTCGGTGCGCGTGCGCAGGATGGCCCGCTCATTGGTCTCGATCTCGCGGAAGACCTTTTCGCAGAAATCGAGATAGGCGGTGCCCTCCTCAGTCAGCGCCAGCGAGCGCGTCGAGCGGTTCAGCAGCCGCACGCCGAGATGCGATTCCAGGTCGCTGATGTGGCGCGACACCAAGGCGCGCGACAGGCCGAGCTGATTGGCGCCAACCGTGAAGCTGCCGGAGCGCACCACCCGCACGAAACTTTCCATGGTCCGGAAACGGTCCATGCTCCCTCCGATTGTTGTCTATGCTGCAACAATGACGTGCGTATTTATTGGCTATGCGGCGCTAATGTCAAAGCCTATAGTTGGTCCAACAACATCAGCTGCGCCGGTTTAACAGGCGCCAATCAGGGGAGAAACGTCGGCCATCGTGGCCTCTGTACGTCGCAGAGGGACAGCGGCCTGACTTGAAGCGCATGTCCAAGACCATTCCCCCAAGCACTGCCCCGATCTCCCAGGAAGCCCACGCCGACACCGCGGCGGTCGACCGTCCCGTGCCTGCCGGCGTCAACGCCGCCGCCTTCGGCAGCGATGTCGTCGCCGAGGCGATCCGCTCGCTCGACATCCCCTATATCGCGCTCAATCCCGGTGCGAGCTATCGCGGCTTGCACGACAGCCTCGTCAACTATCTCGGCAATGAGCAGCCGCAAATGCTGCTCTGCCTGCATGAGGAAAGTGCGGTCGCCATCGCGCATGGCTATGCCAAGGTCACCGGCAAGGCGATGGCGGCGGCGGTGCATTCCAATGTCGGCCTGATGCACGCCACCATGTCGGTGTTCAACGCCTGGTGCGACCGCATGCCGATGATCATCATCGGCGCGACCGGCCCGAACGATGCCAACAAGCGCCGCCCCTGGATCGAATGGATTCACACCGCGCGCGATCAGGGCGCGCTGGTGCGTGGCTATACGAAGTGGGACGACCAGCCGGGCTCGCCGGTTGCCGCCCGCGAGTCGGTGCTGCGCGCCGCCTGGATCGCCAACACCGCGCCCTGCGGCCCAACTTACGTCAATCTCGATGTCGAGCTGCAGGAATCGAAGCTGACCGAGACGGTCGCGCCGATCGACGCGCAGCGTTACATGCCGGTCGTGAAGGGCGCGCCGGACGCCGAGGCGATCAAGGCTGCCGCCGCGCTGCTCAATGCCGCCAAGAACCCGGTCATTCTCGCCGGCCGCGTCTCGCGCGACCTTGAGGCTTGGAACACCCGCATCAAGCTGGCCGAGCGCCTCGGTGCCCTGGTCACGACTGACCTGAAAGTGGCGGCCGCCTTCCCAACCGATCATCCGCTGCATGCCGGCGCGCCGGGCGTCATCGGCCTCGATCCGAAGGCGGCCGACGCCATCCGCAACGCCGATGTCATTCTCAGCCTCGACTGGCTCGACATTGCCGGCACCTTCAAGGCGGTCGGCGGCACCATCGCCGCCAAAGTGATCCAGATGTCGGTCGATCATCGGCTGCACAATGGCTGGAGCATGGACTATCAGGGCCTGCCGCCGGTCGATGTCATGATCGATTGCGAGCCCGACCTCGCCGTACCGGCCTTGCTGGCAGCCCTCGGCAATGGCACGGCGCGTGAGCTGCCGAAGACGCCGCGCGAATTCCCGAAACTCTCCGGCACAAAGATCACCGTCGATCACATGGCCGACGCTTTGCGCCGCGCCGTCGGCGAACGCCCAACCACGTTGACGCATCTGTCACTGTCATGGAACGGCGCGAGCTGGCCGCTGAGGCATCCGCTGGATTACCTCGGTTCTGACGGCGGCGGCGGCGTCGGCGGCGGCCCCGGCATTTCGGTCGGCGCGGCGCTGGCGCTGAAAGGCTCCGGCCGCCTGCCCGTGGCCGTCTGCGGCGACGGCGACCTGCTGATGGGCATCACCTCGCTCTGGACTGCGGTGCATTACCACATTCCGCTGCTGATCGTGGTCGCCAACAATCGTTCGTTCTTCAATGACGAACTGCATCAGGAGCGCGTCGCCCGCATGCGCAGCCGCCCGGTCGAAAACCGCTGGATCGGCCAGCGAATTTCCGAACCCGACATCGATCTGGCCGGCATGGCGCGCGCGCAAGGTGCCGAAGGCTTCACCGTCGAAACCCTTGCTGAAATCGATGGCGTATTGGCTCAGGCCATCGCCGTGGTCGAGGCTGGTGGTGTCGCCGTCGTCGATGTGCGCGTCGAGGTCGGTTACGCCGGCACGACCGCGCAAGGCGCCACCGGTCAAAAATAGAGAGCGATAGGAACCATGAACGC
Organism: Pseudolabrys sp.; assembly: GCA_030655215.1. GTDB lineage: Bacteria > Pseudomonadota > Alphaproteobacteria > Rhizobiales > Xanthobacteraceae > Pseudolabrys. Next base: position 19,822 of record JAURVZ010000063.1, read on the forward strand.
TCCCCTGCAGAACCCCAGCGATATTCTTGTCGTCGATGATGTCGTCGTCCGCTTCGACACGCCGGAAGGCGCCGTCACTGCGGTCGACCATGTCTCCTTCGGCGTGCGACAGGGCGAATTCCTGTCGGTGATCGGCCCGTCCGGTTGCGGCAAGTCGACATTGTTCAATGTCATTGGCGGCCTGCTTGGCCACACATCCGGCACCGCAAACGTCGCCGGCGAAACCATCAACGGCCCGCATCCGTCGATCGGCATGGTGTTCCAGGAAGAGTCGACCTTCCCCTGGCGCAATGTCACCGACAATGTCGCCTTCCCGCTCGAACTGATCGGCATGCCGAAGGCACAGCGCATCGAGCGCGCGCGCCACTTCATCTCGCTGGTCGGCCTCGATGGTTTCGAGAACCGCTATCCGAACGAATTGTCCGGCGGCATGCGCCAGCGCGTCTCGCTCGCGCGCACGCTCGCCTCGGAGCCGAAAATCCTGCTGATGGACGAACCCTTCGCCGCGCTCGACGAACAGACGCGCCTGCTGCTCGGCGACAAGGTGCTGCAAATCCAGCAGCAGCTCAAGCAAACGACGTTGCTGATCACGCACAACATTACTGAAGCGGTGCAGATGTCCGACCGCATTCTGGTGATGACCTACCGGCCCGGCAAGGTGAAGCGCATCGTCGATATCGACCTGCCGCGCCCGCGCACTTCCGACATTGTCGGCAGCGAAGCCTTCGGCCGCTATGTCGCGCAAATCTGGGCCGATCTGCGCGAAGAAGCCAGCCGCGGCATGCGCGATGAAGAAAAGACCATGATGGGCGCCAAATCATGAGCATGGCTGCGACCAGACCGGCGCGGCGCTTTACGCTCAACAGGGCCCTGCCGGCATTAACGGGCTTAGGCACCGTGGTCGTCTTTTTCTTGCTGATGGAATTGGCGATCCGCACCAACTTGCTCAGCCAGTTCATCGTGCCGCCGCCCTCGGAAATCATCGCCAGCTTCCCGCGTGTCATCGTCGAGGAGCATGTGCTGAACCGCTTCATGCTCACCTTGGGCGAATGCCTTGCCGCCGGTGTCATGTTGACGGTTGTTGGCGTTTCTCTTGGCGTGCTGATGCAGCGCTTCAAGCTGCTGCAACAGGCCTGCGAAACATGGGTCGCGGCGCTCGCCTCGGCGCCTGTGGTGCTGTGCTATCCGCTGTTCCTGGTGATCTTCGGCCGCAATGCCTGGACCATCATCATGATGGGCTTCGTCGCCGGCCTGCCCCCCGTCATCCTGAAGACGCTGGAAGGCATCACCGGCGTTCGCCGGGTGCTGGTCAATGTCGGCCGCAGCTTCAAGCTGACCGAGTCACAACAGTTCTGGAAAATCCTGTTTCCGGCGGCGCTGCCGAATATCTTCGTCGGCATCCGGCTCGGGTTGATCTTCGCCCTCATCAATGTTGTCGGCGTCGAATTCCTCATCAATTTCGGCGGGCTCGGCCAGCTCATCAACGAACTGGCCGAACGCTACGATCTCGCCGGCACCTATGCTGCGATCTGTTTCGTGGTCCTGGTGAGCGTGCTGTTCTTCATGGCGGTGGAAAAGGCTGAGCGATGGCTGACACGAGCCGAGTAACCTTGCCCGCGCCGGCGCCAATGGTCAGCCAGGTGACGATGCTGCGCGTCGCCATCATCCTCACCGTGCTGGCGGTCTGGGAATTCCTGTCGCGTTCCGGCTGGCTGTACCGCGACGTCGTGCCGTCGCTCTTGGCCATCGGCCGCGCGCTGATCGACCTGCTGACGCATGGCGATTATTACTTCAACCTCGCCGTCACCGCCGGCGAAGTCGGCGCCGCCTTGGCGATCGGCGGCAGCCTCGGCCTGATCGTCGGCATTGCGCTCGGCGCCAACCGATTTTTGTCGAAGGCGTTCGAGTCTTATCTCTACTATCTCGGGCCCACGCCGAAGATCATCTTCTTCCCGATCATGATCATGTGGTTCGGCGTCGGCCCCGGCTCGAAGATCGCACTCGGCACCTTGTCGTGCTTCTTCCCGGTGGCGCTGTCCGCCGCTGCCGGCATGCGGCAGATCGACAAGACGCTGATCAAGGTCGGCCGCAGTTTCCGGGCCACGACCATGCAAATGGTGTTCAAGATCTATCTGCCGGCGATGCGCCATCCGATCATCAACGGCGTGCGGCTCGGCCTCGGCGTTGCGCTGATCGGCACCCTGCTGGCCGAGACCAAGCTGTCCAACAAGGGCATCGGCTTTCTCATCATCCAGGCCTACAGCATTTTCGACATGCCGCGCATGTACGCCATGCTGATCATCCTGTTCATCCTGTCGATCGGCGCCAACTCACTCGTCGGCCATTTCGGTGGTCTCGATAATATCAAGCGATCTTAAAGAACAACAACAGGGAGAAAATGCCATGAAGCCTCTTGCACGCATCGCCGGCGCAATCGCGATCAGCGCCATTGCGCTGACGGCCCCGGCCGCCGCCGATGATCTGGTCAAAATGACAATCGGCCAGCGCGGCAACTGGGATACCGCCGTCGCCGAACTCGGCAGCAAGGCTGGCATCTTCAAGAAGCACGGCCTGACGCTGGAGATGATCTACACGTCCGGCAGCGGCGAAACCTTGCAGCCGGTTATTTCCGGCAGCGTCGATCTCGGCCTCGCCGTGGGTACGCAGGGCGCCATGGCCGCCTTCTCCAAGGGTGCGCCGGTGCGCATCATCGGCGCGCAGGCGACCGGTGCCGCCGACTACTGGTACGCCAAAAACCCGGCGATCAAGACGTTGAAGGACACCGCCGACAAGACCATCGCCTTCTCCAGCAACGGCTCGTCGACGCAGAGCGTGGTCCGCGCCTTCATCAATGAGTTCAAGCTGACCGCCAAGCCGATGGCGACCGGCAATCCGGCGACGACCTTGACCACGGTCATGACCGACCAGGTTGATGTCGGCTGGGCCTCGCCGCCCTTCGGCCTGAAGGAGCTCGAGGAAGGCAAGATCCACATTATTGCCAAGGCGACGGATGCCACCCTCGTGCGCGGCCAGACCATCCGCACTTTGGTCGCCAATGCCGGCTACTTGCAGAAGAACAAGGCGATCGTCGAGCGCTTCATGGTCGCCTATCGCGAGACCATCGATTACATGTATTCCGACAACCCGCAGGTCATCAAAGACTACGCGGAGTTCGTGAAGGTGCCGGAGCCGCTGGCCAAGCGCGTGCGCGACGAGTTCTTCCCCAAGGACCTAATCAATCCGGACAAGATTGCCGGCGTCGATGCCTTGATGGAAGAAGCCGTGACGCTGAAGTTCATTCCGGCTGTGCTGACCAAGGCGCAGGTCGACGAACTGATCCAGATCCCGCCGCGGAAGTAGTTGGCTTTGTAGGGTGGGCTAAGACGCGCGCTTGCGCGTCGAGCCCACCTCTTCTCTCGCAACAAGGCGGTGGGCACGGCGCAAGAGCGCCTTTGCCCACCCTACGGCTTATCGAAACCGGCTTGTGTCCAGGCGTCGCGGTTCCTCGGATCGGTGACATAGCCAATGAACGCCGCCGCTGCGTCCCGTGCCGCGCTGTTGGCTGCGACGGCTGCGCCGTAGATCGTGGTCAGTTGAATGGCCGCCGGCAGCGGTCCGGCCAAAGTCAGTCCGTCAATATTGATCACTTCGCTCTTCGGGTAGAAGCCGATATCGGCTTCGCCGCTCGCCACCAGTTGCACGCCGCCCTGCAGCGCCGGCCGGTGGATCACCTTGCCCTTCATCGCCTCGGTAATGCCGAGCTGGTCGATGACCTTGGCCATATGCGTGCCGCTCGGCGTCACGCCGGGCGTCGCCAGCGCAATGGCGCGGCTGGCGAGCATCGCCTGCTTGACCGTCTCCGGCGTCGACAGATCCGGCAGCGGCGCGCCGGTGCGGACCACGGCCTGGATGCCGACCAGCCCGAGCACCGCACGATGCGCCGTCAGCGCCACGCCGGACGTCTCATAGCCGTCCAGCACATAAGTCGGCTGGATCAGCACATCGGCCGCCTCGCCCGCCGCTATGCGCTCCTGCAGCACCGAGAGCACGGCGAAGGTGAAATCAAGCCTGTACCCGGTGTCACGCTCAAACCCCGGCGCCAGCGTCTCGAACGCGCGTTGCGGCGCGCCGCCACTCAGCACCTTGATCTCGGCCATTCCCGCCCCCGGTCAGATTTTGAAACCTTCGTGCGTGCCAGGATGAAACAATTCTTCGGCCGTCACCAGCCGCTCGGACAGGCCCTGGCTGTGATGCGCCTTGAGGAAGCCATCCAAGGTTTTCTTGCTCGCACTGATGCCATAGGGCCAGAAGTCGTCGCCCATCAGCGCCTTGGCCTGTGTCAGCCGCTCATCGGCGAAAGGCAGCGTCACCTTCGAGGCCGAGGTGTCACTCAGCAAGTGGAGCGCCTGCGACTTCGCCTGCTCGAACGCCTTCAGCACCGCGCCCGGCAGCCACGGATGCTGCTCGGCCAAGGTCCGGCGTACGCCGACAATGTGCATGATCGGGAAAATGCCGGTGCGCTTGAAATATTCTTCAGACGCCGCCACCGGATCGGGAAACAGCCAGCCGACATTCGGCGTGTTCTTCGGCAGCGCCGGCGGCCGCGGCGCGATGAAGCCGTCAATGGCGCCTTCGGCGAGCAGTGCCGAGATCGTCTTGCCCTCCGGCGCGTCCTCGATCTTCACATTGTCCGGCAGCTTGATCTTGATCTTCTCCGGCCGCGCCGCATCCTCAATGCCGCCGCGCACCCAGGTGACGTCGGACGGCTTGACGCCGTAATCGTCTTCCAGAATAGCGCGGGCCCAAACATTCGCCGTCAGTTGATATTCCGGCAGGCCGATCTTCTTGCCCTTGAGGTCTTCCGGCTTCTTGATGCGGTCGGTGCGCACATAGATCGCGTTGTGGCGGAAGGCGCGCGACACGAAAGCCGGCACGCCGACATAGGGCCCACCGCCCTGCGCCGTCTTGACGGTGAAGCTCGACAGCGACAATTCGCAGATGTCGAATTCGGCATGGCGAAAGGCGCGAAAGAAGATTTCTTCCGGCGACAGAGTCATGCAGGTCGGATTGACGCCATCGATCTGCACCGAGCCATCGATCAGGCCCCGCGTGCGGTCATAGGGGCCGACGGCGACGGAAAGGTTCAGTTTGGTCATGGAACGCTCAATCCTGGACGTGAAATTGAGCGGATGTCTTAAGCGAAACGCCGCTCACTGTCGACCAGATCGAGCATGGCGCCGAGGACGACGCGATAGCCATTGGTGCCGAGCCCGGCAATCACCGCCGTCGCCCCTTGTGAGACCAGCGAGTTGTGATAGCGCGCCTCGCGGCTGTGCACATTGGTGATGTGCAGTTCGAAAATCGGCCCCGGAAACATCTTCAGCGCGTCGTAGATCGCCATCGACGTGAAGGTGTAAGCGGCCGGATTGATGATGATGCCGCTGCCCTCGTCGCAGGCTTCGTGGATCCATTCGATCAGTTGCGTCTCGCTGTTGGTCTGGCGAAACACGATCGGGAAATCACCAGCCGCGGCGAAGCACTGCGCCTCTACCTCGGCCAGCGTGGTGTGACCGTAGATCTCCGGTTCACGCTTGCCGAGGCGATTGAGGTTCGGGCCGTTCAGAATATAGATCGGCTTGGTCATCACTTAATCTCGCATGAAGGGCCGCCGGCCCATCAGCCCTTGTAGCCCACCAGCTTCGGCAACCAAAGCACGGTTTCCGGGATGAAGGTGATGATGGCCAGCGCGACGATCATCGCGAGCACGAACGGGAACGTGTCGCGAATAATGTTCCGCAACGGCGCGCCCGAGATCGCCGAGGTGATGAACAACAGCAGCCCGTATGGCGGCGTCACCAGACCGATCATGATGTTGAACACGGTAACGACGCCGAAGTGCACGAGGTCGATGCCGAGGGCCTGCGCGGTCGGGATGAAAATCGGCAGGATCACCAGGATGATCGTGCTGCCTTCGAGCAAGCAGCCGAGCACCAGCAGGATGACGTTGACGACGAACAGGAACATGGTCGCCGACATATCCCAGCCGGCCAGCAGGCCTTTCACCGTGACCGGGATCTGCTCGATCGTCACGACGTAGTTGAACACCAGCGCGCCGCAGATCAGCATGCCGATCGAGGCGGTCGAGCGGGCGCTGTTGAGAACGGCGGTGTAGGTGTCGTTGAGCGACACGTTGCGATACCAGAGAACCGCCACACCGAACGCATAGGCGGCGGCGACCGCAGCCGCTTCGGTCGGCGTGACAATGCCGCTATAGATGCCGCCGAGCAGGATGGCCGGCATCAGCAAGGCCGGCATCGCCGTCATGGTAATGCCCGGCCATTCGCGCAGCGGGATCGGCGCCTCAACCGGATAGTTGTGGCGATGCGACTGGATCGTGTTGATGATCATTTGCGCCAGCGCCATCAGGAATCCGGGAATGACGCCGCCGAGAAACAGATAGCCGACCGACGTATCGGCGATCAGCGCGTACAGCACCATCGGGATCGACGGCGGGATGATCGGCCCGATCACAGCCGATGCCGCGGTGATCGCCGCCGCATAGCTGACCGGATAACGATTGTTGCGCGTCATCATGTCGATCGAGATGCGGCCGGTGCCGGCCAGATCGGCAATCGCCGAGCCGGACATGCCGGCGAAGATGATGCTCTGCACGATGTTGATATGGCCGAGGCCGCCGCGGAAGCGGCCGACCAGCATGTCGCAGAAGCGCAGCAGATGATCGGTCATCTTGCTGACGTTCATCAACTCGGCCGAGAACAGGAATAGCGGCACCGCGAGCAAAACGTAGCTGTTGTAGAGGCCGTTGAGGATCTGTTCAGCAGAGGTGCCGAGATCGAGGCCGGCCAGGATCAGATAGACGATCGACGCGGCGATCATCGAATAGCCGATCGGCAACCCAAGCAGACCGAGGCCGAGGATGGTGAGAATGCAAATTCCGAAAGGGCTCATCATAGCGCGGACCCCGCTCCGATTTGGATATCGGGCGCCTTGCCGCGAATGGCGAACACGGTCAGCGCGGCATATCGGATGATCGCCGCAACCGAGAAGATGACATAGATGCAGTAGAGATAGTCGAGGCGGATGCCGAGATAGGCCGACTTCTCGACCTTGAGGAAGGCGACATAACTATAGACCGCCGGCAGCGCGATCGAGAACAAGGCGACCGCGATGACGCCGGTGATGATCGTGAAGATGCGGCGCGTATTTTCGCTGGCCGCGCTGTAAATGATGTCGAAGCGGACCTCGTCCTTTTCACGCAGCACGAAGGCTGCGCCCCACAAGGTGCACCAGATCCAGCACAGGACGCTCACTTCTTCGGTCCAGCCGAGCGGGTAGTTGAAAACGTACCGCGCCACGATCTGCAACATGAAGCAGAGAAACATGGCGAGCAGCAGCAACGCCGAAATGTTGTCTGCGCGCCGCCGCAACCAGCGGGCTCGTTCGACCCAGGTGTCGTAGTCCAAGTGTTTGTTGGGCATTGTCATCCTCGCCTCCTCCCGCATTTTCAGAAAAACGCGGCCCCAGATGTGAAACCGGCCATCGACAGTGACGAAGATGGCCGGCCCCTCGTTTATAGCTGAAAAGTCGCGCGCCTACTTGATCGCGTTGACCTTCTCGATCGCGCCCTTCGGCCATTCGCTGGCGTATTTGTCGAGATACTTCTTCTGCGCGAATTTGCGGAAAGCTTCTTGGTCAGGCGTGTAAACCTGCTTGCCTTCCTTCTTGAAGAACTCAATCGCTTCGGCCTGCTGCTGGTCGTACTTGGCCGCGTTGGCGTCGAAGGCCTTGTCGGCTTCGGCGCGGAAACGGGCCTGCTGGTCCGGCTTCATCGACGCCCAGGTCTTCTTCGACACGGCGAGCATGTCGTAGCCGATGACGTGGTTGGTTAGGATGAACTGCGTCGTCACTTCGTAGAACTTCATGGTGCGGCCGGCGACCAGCGGATTGTCCTGGCCGTCGACGGCACCGGCCTGCAGCGCGGTGTAGAGTTCGGCGTAGGCGACCGGCGTCGGATTGGCGCCGAGCGATTCACCGAGGAACTGCCAGAATTCGCCCGGCGGCATGCGCAGCTTCAGACCGGCAAGATCGGCCGGGGTGTTGATCTTCTTCGACGGCTTCAAATTGACCTGACGGGCGCCGAAATAAACCGGGCGGATCAGCTCGATGCCGAGCTGGTCGCGCGCCATGCCGATGAATTCCTTGCCGATGTCACTCGCCCACGTCGCCTTGAGATGCGCGTAGTCGCGGAACAGGTAGGCCGAGGTCATCAACGACCATGCCGGGATCTGCTTGGAAATATCGGCCGGCGCGAGGTTGCACAGTTCGAGGTTCTCGCGCTGGAGCGCGACCAGCTCTGTGCCCTGCTTGAACAGCGTGTTGGTCCAATAGACTTCCATATCGAAGTCATTGGCCATACCCGCGCCGAACGCCTTGAAGCC
>JAURVZ010000075.1 GCA_030655215.1 Pseudolabrys sp.
CGTCGACACCCTCATCGTGATCCCGAACCAGAACCTGTTCCGGGTCGCCAACGAGAAGACCACCTTCGCCGACGCCTTCGCCATGGCCGACCAGGTGCTCTACTCGGGCGTCGCCTGCATCACCGATTTGATGGTCAAGGAAGGCCTGATCAATCTCGACTTCGCCGACGTTCGCGCGGTGATGAAGGAGATGGGCAAGGCGATGATGGGCACCGGTGAAGCCACCGGCGAGAAGCGGGCGCTGACCGCTGCCGAGGCCGCCATTGCCAATCCGCTGATCGACGACGCCTCGATGAAGGGTGCGCGCGGCCTGCTGATTTCGATCACCGGCGGCAAGGATCTGACCTTGTACGAAGTCGACGAAGCGGCGACCCGCATCCGCGAAGAAGTCGATCAGGACGCCAACATCATCGTTGGCGCCACCTTCGACGAATCGCTCGAAGGCATCATCCGCGTGTCGGTCGTTGCCACTGGCATCGACAATACGGGCATCATGCAGCAGCCGGCGCCGGCCGAGACCGCGCTCAAGGAATTGGCGAGCAAAATGCGCGCTGAGACCAAGCGTGTTCCCGACCGGATTGAACGTGCACCTGTAAAGCCGATGGTCGGCGACAACGCTTTCAATGTTGCTCACGCCGCCGTCGCCGCCGCCATCCTGCCGACCTCATCGATCGAGGACGTCTCGTTCCGGCCGATGCCAGTGAAGCCGTCGCTGTTCGAACAGATGCCGCCGGAACCGGTGCATGTCGAAGCCCCGGCGCAAAACTTCATCCCGCCGGCGCCGGAACCGGTCATGCGCGCACCGCGCATGCCGCGCATCGACGAATTGCCGATGCCGGCCCAGAACCAGATCGCCGGTCATAGAAATGACTCGGGCGAAGACCACCCGGAAAAGCGCCGCATGTCGCTGATGCAGCGCTTGGCCTCGGTCGGCCTCGGCAAGCGGGCGGACGAGTTCGAGGCGCCGCAAGCGCCGCGCGCCGCCCGGCCGATGCCGCAAATGCAGGCACCGCGTCCGACCGCGCGTAACCCGGAAGGCCGCCACGCCGAGGTCCGCATGCCGGATGCCCGGCCGGTCGACCCGGTCTCCGAATATGCCCGCCGCCCGGCGCCGCAGGGTCTCGACCCGCACGGCCGTCCGGTTCCTGTGCAAAACTCCAGTGAGGAAGACCAGCTCGATATCCCGGCCTTCCTCCGCCGCCAGGCGAACTAAAAAGCAGCAAGCCCCATCCCGCTCAGGCGGGGTGGGGCTTCCCGCATCCGCCTTATTAGTAGATTATTGATTTTGTTATGTTTTTTAACTCCCGGCGCGTTAGCGTCCCGTCTGACCTCTCAAAGCACGACCATCGCGGGTAAGGTAAACCGGAACTTGCGCTTCGGACCTCGCGGAAAATGCGGCAAAAAAGAGTAACAGTCGGTAAGAAACCGTGTCTGGAGACAGGCGATAGGTTGGCTTAAGTTGCGGTGCGAAAGGGGCTTTCCGCCCCGCGCGCGCCGCCCAATATGCGGCGACTTGTAGAAGTTTCGAAGGCTACGGCCTTCAGGGGGTTGCGAGAAGACAGTGTTGGATTTTCTGTCTTCTCGGATATGGGGCTAATGAAGGGCGCACAACAGACCACGTTACGCGATGCCGTCGCCATCTCTGGCGTTGGCGTGCATTCCGGCAAGCCGGTCACGCTGACGTTGAATCCGGCTGACGACGATGCGGGCATTGTGTTCCAGCGCGTTTCCGCTGACGGCACCCTTGAGCGCGAAATCCGCGCCGACGTGCGCGCCGTCACCGCCACCGAATTTGCCACTGTTCTTGGCGATGCCTCGGGCCCTTTGTGCTCGACCGCTGAACATTTGCTGGCCGCCTTGCGCGGTCTCAATGTTGATAACGTCATCGTCGAGATCGACGGCCCGGAAGTGCCGATCATGGACGGCAGCGCTGCGCCGTTCGTCGAAGCGCTGGATCAGGCCGGTTTGACGTCGCGCGCGCTGCCGCGCCGTTACATCGAAGTGCTCAAGACCATCCGCGTTGCCAATGGCGGCTCGCTCGGCGAGTTGCGCCCTTATCAACATGGCTTCCGCGTTGAAGCGGAGATCGAATTCGATCATCCGCTGATCGGCAAGCAGGCGATGGCGCTCGATATCGAGCCGAACAGCTTCCGCCGTGAAATCGCCCGTGCCCGCACCTTCGGCTTTATGAAGGACGTGTCGAAGCTCTGGAGCGCCGGTTTCGCGCTCGGCGCCTCGTTCGACAATACGCTGGTGATCAGCGAAGACCGCGTTCTGAACCCGGAAGGCCTGCGCTTCGCCGACGAGTTCGTGCGCCACAAGATCCTCGACGCGCTCGGCGATCTGGCCCTTTCGGGTCACCCGCTGCTGGCCGCCTACAAGACCGTCCGCGGCGGCCACAAGCTGAACCACGCGGTGCTGTCCGCGCTGATGGCCGACACCTCCGCCTGGCGGGTGGTGGAAGCGCCTGCCGAACCGGTTCGCCGCTCGCGCGGCCATGCCGAGCTGTCACCCGCTCTGGCGGCTGCGGCTTATGGTCCGGACGTGTCCTGACCGCCGATTTGGGCGTGATTTCGCTTTAACCATCCGCCTTAATCCCGGCTGAATGTCGGCCTATCTGCTCGCTTAATCATTTGGCGGAACCGGGGTTTTTCGATAAAATCTCAGGGTTCAGGGGATTTGAGTAAATGGCTTTAGCCACCGAGACGACGCCGCGCCGCCTTGTGCGCACGTTCGCCATGCTGGCGATTGCAGTGAGCCTGGGCGCATGCTCCAGCTTCAACATCTTCGGCAGCCGGGACGAGACGCCGCCCGATGAGCCGGCCGACCGCCTGTATAATGAAGGCCTGTTCGTCCTCAACAACAAGAAAGACCCCAAGAAGGCAGTCGAGAAGTTTGAGGAAGTCGACCGGCAGCACCCGTATTCGGAATGGGCGCGCAAGTCGCTGATCATGTCGGCTTACGCCTATTACCAGCAGGGGTCGTATGACGAGACCGTCACCGCCTCCAAGCGCTATATCGCACTGCATCCCGGCAGCGCCGACGCCGCTTACGCCCAGTACCTGATCGGCGCGTCCTATTTCGACGAAATCCCGGACATTACCCGCGACCAGGCCCGCACCGAGAAGGCGCTCGCCGCGCTCGACGAGGTGATCCGCAAATACCCGACCAGCGAATATGCCGTCAGCGCCAAGCAGAAAATCGAGGTCGCGCGCGACCAACTCGCCGGCAAGGAAATGCAGATTGGCCGCTACTACCTGGAAAAGAAGGATTTCACCGGCGCGATCAACCGCTTCAAGGTGGTCGTGACCCGTTACCAGACCACTCGCCACGTCGAAGAGGCGCTGGAGCGCCTGACCGAGTCCTATATGGCGCTCGGCATTGTCGGCGAGGCGCAGACCGCCGCAGCCGTCCTCGGGCACAATTTCCCGGACAGTGAGTGGTACAAGCACGCTTATGCCCTGGTGAAGAATGGCGGCCTCGAGCCGGCCGAGAACAAGGGCTCGTGGATCAGCAAGGCCTTCAAGCGGGTCGGGTTGGGCTAGCGTCCACCGACGGCTGAATTACCCACACCGTCATGCCCGGCCTTGTGCCGGGCATCCACGTCTTGCAACCTCTCTCCGACTCAAGACGTGGATGGCCGGGACAAGCCCGGCCATGACGAATTATCCTGGGAAGCCATGCTCGCTCGCCTCTCCATTCGTGACATCGTCCTGATCGACCGGCTCGACATCGATTTTGCCGCGCGGCTTGCCGTGCTGACCGGCGAGACCGGCGCCGGCAAGTCGATCCTGCTCGACTCCTTCGCGCTGGCGCTCGGCGGCCGCGGCGATCAGTCGCTGGTGCGGCAGGGCGTCGAGCAGGGCCAGGTGACGGCCGTGTTCGAAGTGTCGAAGAAACATCCGGCGCGCGCCATTCTCGCCGCCAATGACATCGCGGCGGAGGACGACCTGATCCTGCGCCGCGTGCAGTTTTCCGATGGCCGCACCCGCGCCTTCGTCAACGACCAGCCGGTCAGCGTCAATGTGATGAAGCAGCTGGGCTCCGTGCTGGTCGAGATCCACGGCCAGCATGACGACCGCGCGCTGGTCGACGCCGCGACTCATCGCAGCCTGCTCGATGCTTTTGGCGGGCTTGAAGCGGACGCCGCCAAGGTTGCCGCTTTGTGGGAGGCGCGCCGCGCCACCGAGGAAGCAGTCGAGACGCATCGTACGAATATCGAGCGCGCGCAGCGCGAAGCCGAATGGCTGCGCCACGCTGTTGACGAATTGCGCAAGCTGGCGCCGCAGCCGGGCGAGGAAACCGCGCTGTCGACACGGCGCGGCGTGATGATGCAGTCCGAAAAGGTCGCCGAGGATCTGCGCGACGCGTTCAACGCCCTTGCCGGCCCGAAGTCGGCGGTGAATGGTCTGTCGCAGGTCACCCGCCGCCTGGAACGGCGCGCCACGCAGGCGCCATCTCTGGTCGAGCCGTCGGTCAAGGCGCTGGAAGCGGCGCTGCAGGCGCTCGATGAAGCGCGCGGCAATCTCGAACAGGCGTTGCGCGATGCCGATTTCGATCCGGTCGAGCTGGAGAACAATGAAGAGCGGCTGTTCGCGTTGCGCGCCGCGGCGCGCAAATACAGCGTGCCGGTCGACGATCTCGCCGCGCTGGCGCGCCGGTACAATGACGACATTGCGCTGATCGATGCGGGCGAGGCCAAGCTGAAAGTGCTGATCGCGGCCGCCGCAAAGGCCAAGGCCGACTTCACTGTTGCTGCCGATGCGCTGTCCAAGGCGCGCGCCAAAGCCGCGGCGAAACTCGACAAGGCGGTGAACGCCGAACTGCCGCCGCTCAAGCTGGAGCGCGCCAAGTTCACGACCGAGATCGTCGCCGATCCGGCGACGGCCGGCGCGAACGGCATCGACCGCGTGGAATTCTGGGTGCAGACCAATCCCGGCACCAAGCCGGGGCCGATGATGAAGATCGCCTCGGGCGGCGAACTCGCGCGCTTCCTGCTGGCACTGAAAGTCGTGTTGGCCGATCGTGGCTCGGCGCCGACCCTGGTATTCGACGAAATCGACACAGGCGTTGGCGGCGCGGTGGCCGACGCCATCGGCATGCGGCTGGCGCGGCTCGGCCGCAATGTGCAGGTGCTGGCCGTCACGCATGCGCCGCAGGTCGCGGCGCGCGCCGACCGGCATTACGTCATCAGCAAGGATGCGCTGGAAAAGGGCAAGCGCGTCGCCACGCGCGTCATCGAAGTCGCCGAGGACCGAAGGCGCGAGGAAATCGCGCGGATGCTGGCCGGGGCGGAGATTACCAATGAGGCCCGCGCCGCGGCGGAACGGCTGATCAAGGCGGCGAGTTAGGCTTACGTTATGGCCAAGCGTACCAAGCCCAGTAGCAAAACCAACACGCAAAAAACCCCCGTCGAACTGCTGAGCAAAAAGCAGGCGGAGGCGGAATATGCCCGGCTGCAAACCGAAATCGCCGGTCACGACAAGCGCTATTACCAGCACGACGCACCGTCGGTCAGCGATGCCGAATATGATGAGCTGCGCCTGCGCTATAACGCCATCGAGGCGCGCTTCCCCGATCTGCGCACTCTCGAGTCATTGTCGCTGAAGGTTGGCGCTGCACCCACGGGCCGCTTCAAGAAAGTGCGCCACGCGGTGCGCATGCTGTCGCTCGACAATGCCTTTGCCGAGCAGGACGTCGTTGATTTCGTCGGCCGCATCCGCCGCTTTCTCAATCTGAGTGAAGACGAGCCGATTGCGTTCTCGGCCGAGCCGAAGATCGACGGCCTGTCCATGTCGCTGCGTTACGTCGACGGCGAACTGGTCACCGCTGCCACGCGCGGCGACGGCGAGGAGGGCGAGGACGTCACCGCCAACATCAAGACGCTCGGCGAAAAAGAGGTGCCGCACGCGCTCAAGGGCAAGAAGATCCCGGCCGTCACCGAAGTGCGCGGCGAGGTCTATATGACCAAGGCCGACTTCCTTAAATTGAATGAGCGGCAGAAGGCGGCCGGCGATACGATCTTCGCCAATCCGCGCAACTCCGCCGCCGGGTCGCTGCGCCAGAAAGATGTCAGCGTCACCGCATCGCGGCCGCTTGGTTTCTTTGCTTATGCCTGGGGCGAAATCAGCGAGATGCCGAAGGACAGCCAGTCCGGCATGATCAAATGGTTCGAGACCTGCGGCTTCAACACCAATCCGCTGACGAAGATCTGTCATTCGGTCGAGGAGCTGATCGCCTTTCACCGGCAGATCGGCGAGGAGCGCGCCAAGCTCGATTACGACATTGACGGCGTCGTTTATAAAGTCGATCGGCTCGACTGGCAGGAGCGCCTCGGCTTCGTGTCGCGCACGCCGCGCTGGGCCATCGCGCACAAATTTCCCGCCGAGCAGGCGACGACAACGCTCATTGGTATCGACATCCAGGTCGGCCGCACCGGTGCGCTGACGCCGGTCGGCAAACTGGAGCCGGTCGGCGTCGGCGGCGTCATTGTCTCAAACGTGACGCTGCACAATGAGGATTACATCAAGGGCATTGGCGGCAAGGGCGAGCCGTTGCGCGAGGGCCGCGACATCCGCATCGGCGACACCGTCATCATCCAGCGCGCCGGCGATGTCATTCCGCAGGTCGTTGATGTGCTGCTCGACAAGCGGCCGAAGAAGGCCAGGCCTTACGAATTCCCGACCCAATGCCCGGTGTGCGGCAGCGATGCTGTGCGCGAGCATGACGAGGCAAGCGGGCGGCCCGACTCGGTGCGGCGCTGCACCGGCGGCTTCATCTGCAAGGCGCAGGCGGTCGAGCATCTCAAGCTGTTCACCTCACGCCGCGCCTTCGACATTGACGGTCTCGGCGAAAAGCAGATCGAATTCTTCCATGACAAAGGCTGGGTGAAAGAGCCCGCCGACATCTTCACGCTCGAGCGCAAGCACCGCAAGGAACTGCTCGAGGAAGAAGGTTATGGCGAGACCTCGGTGCGCAATTTGTTCGCTGCCATCGACAGCCGCCGCGAGATCGCGCTCGACCGTTTCATCTATGCGCTCGGCATTCGCCATATCGGCGAGACAACGGCGCTGTCTTTGGCGCGCGGTTATGGCTCGTGGCAGGCGTTTCACGATGCGGCTTTGAAGGTCGCCAAGGGTGACGAGGAGGCTATCGCCGAGATGGATGCGCTCGATCAGATCGGCGACACGGTCATCGAGGCCACCGCCGATTATCTGAAAGAGAAACGCAATCTCGCCGCCATTGAGCGGCTGGCCAAACAGGTCAAGGTGCTCGACGCCGAGAAGCCGAAGACCGATTCCAAAATCGCCGGCAAGACGGTCGTCTTCACCGGTGCGCTGGAAAAGATGACGCGCGATGAGGCTAAAGCCACCGCTGAACGTCTCGGCGCCAAGGCGGCCGGCTCGGTTTCGAAGAAAACCGATTATCTTGTCGCCGGCCCCGGCGCCGGCTCGAAGCTGGCCGAAGCGACCAAGCACGGCGTCACGGTGTTGACCGAAGATGAGTGGCTGGCACTGATTGGCTAACGCCGCAGCGCGAGGAACGACACGGTCGCCGCGGCCACGAGGGCCAGCATGGTCCATGCGATCGGCATTGCGGTGGTGGCGCCGACCAGCAGCACCGACACGATTTGTACCGATGCGGCGCCGGCACCCATCTGGATGAAGCCGATGACGCCCGATGCCGTGCCCGCCGCTTCCGGCCGCACGCTGATCGCGCCGGAAATGCAATTCGGCAGCAGCAAGCCGTTGCCATAGGAGATGATGAACTGCGGCAGGAACAACACGCCCGGGCCGCCATCCGGAAAGCTGGCGAACAGGATGACGCTGATGATGGCGCCGCCGATTTCGACAGCAAGGCCGGCGATGATCAAGGTGTCGAGGCCGAAGCGCTGCGCGATGCGCGAGACGGTGAAATTGCCTGCCATGTAGCCGAGCGACGACAGCATGAACCACAGGCCGTATTCGGCCGAGCTGCGCCCCATCAATGTAATGATGACGTGCGGGCCGCCACCGACCATGGCGAAATGCGGTGCGCAGCCGAAGGCGCCGCACAGGGCATAGGCGTAGAACTTGCCGTTGCTCAGCAGGTATTTCCAGTCGCGCAGCATGGCAATGAAGTTGACCGGCGTGGTGAGGATGCGCGTTTCCGGCAGCATCAGCACGGCCCAGGTCAGCACGGCGCCGGTCAACGTCATGATGAAGAGGAAGATCGCTTCCCAGCCGAAGAGGGTTTCGAGCGTGCCGCCGACGACCGGCGCCAGCATTGGCGCGATCACCATGGCGGTGGTGACAAGGCCGATCATGCCGGCGGCGCGGTCGCGGTCATAGAGATCGCGAATGATGGCGCGGCCCATGACAATGCCGGTGGAGACGCCGGCAGCCTGGATAATGCGCGCGGCGATCAGCGCGCCGATCGAGGTGGCGGCATAGGCGCCGATCGAGGCGAGCACGGCGATCGTCAGTCCGGCCAGCACAACGGGGCGGCGGCCGAAGCGGTCGGACAACGGTCCAAGCAGAAGCTGCGCGCAGGCGAGGCTGACCATGTAGAGCGAAATGGTGAGCTGCACGGTGGCAACATCGGTGCCGAGTTTCGCCGTCAGCGCCGGCAGCGCGGGCACGAGAATGTTCAACGTCGCAGGACCAATGGCGGTCATCGCCATCAACAGCGGCAACAGGCGCCACGGCTTGGCGGCAGGACTATCCTGATTGAGCATTGCTAAAGCGGCCTGGTCGCGGCGTCGAGCCAGCTTTGCGTGGGTGCGTCGAGTTGCGGGCGCAGCGCGTCGCGCACGCGTGTGTGATAGCTGTCGACCCAGAGGCGTTCCTTGCCGGTGAGCAGGCGCGTGTCGATCAGTTTGCGGTCGAACGGTGCCAGCGTCAGCGTCTCGAAGCCGTTCAGCGTTTTCTCGCCGCCGTCGGGCAAAGGCGCTGCGATGACCAGCAGCAGGTTCTCGATGCGAATGCCGTAAGCGCCGGTTTTGTAATAGCCCGGCTCGTTCGACAGGATCATGCCGCGCTTGAGCGGCGCGGTGCCGAGCTTGGAAATGCGCTGCGGCCCTTCATGTACCGACAGATAGCTGCCGACACCGTGGCCGGTGCCGTGATCGAAATCGAGACCGACCTGCCACAATGGCGCGCGCGCCAAGGTGTCGAGCTGCGCGCCGGTGGTGCCTTCAGGGAAGACGGCGCAGGCAATGGCAATGTGGCCCTTGAGCACGCGGGTGAAGCGGTCGCGCATTTCGTCGGTCGGCGTACCGGCAATGATGGTGCGGGTGACGTCGGTAGTGCCGTCTTCATATTGCGCACCGGAATCGATCAGGAACAGATCGTCCTTGCCGATGACGCGGTTGCTTTCGGTGGTGACGCGGTAATGCACGATAGCGCCGTTCGGCCCGGCGCCGGAAATGGATGGGAACGACACATCCTTGAGCACGCCGGTGTCGCGGCGGAACGTTTCCAGCGCTTCGACAGCGCCGATCTCCGTGACCTTGCCGGACAAAGCCTCGGTATCGAACCAGGCGAGGAAGCGCACGAGCGCCGCGCCATCGCGCAAATGCGCCGCGCGCGTGCCGGCGATCTCGGCATTGTTCTTGGCTGCTTTCATTAGCGTGATCGGGTCGGCGCCGCGCGTCGGCCTGCCGCCCTTGGCGCTGACTTCAAGCGTCAGTGCTTCGGCGGCGCTGCCGGCATCGAGCCACACCGACTTGTCCTTGTAGGCGGCGAAGTCAGCGGTGAGGTCCGCGGTGTCGCGCACATCGGCGGTTTCTTCCAGCGTGCTGCGAACGTCGTTGGAGAGCTTGGCCGGATCGACATAAAGCTTCGGCCGTCCCTCGCGCGGAATGGCGGCGAAGGCGAGCACAAGCGGCGTATGCGTTACGTCGGTGCCGCGAATGTTGAAAGTCCAGACGACGTTCTGCGGATCCGAGACGATGAGCACGTCGGCGCGCAGCTTGCCGAGTTCGCTGCGGATCAGGCGTAGCTTGTCGGCGGTGCTTTCGCCGGCGAACTTGACGTCGCGCAAGGTCACCGGGCCGTTCGGCGGAGCAGGGCGCTTGTCCCACAGCGCATCGATCGGATTGCTTTCGAGCGGAACAAGGGAGGCGCCGGCCTTGGCGCAGGCGCTGCGCAGCCGCTCGGCGCTGTCGGTGGTGTGCAGCCACGGATCGAAACCAATCCTGGCGCCGCTCTTCAAATTCTTTTCAAGCCAGAGATGCGGCGGGCATTCGACCAGATGCTCGGTGCTGAACACGGCGCCGTCGGTCTGGTTCTTGACCTGCACGGTGTAGCGGCCGTCAACGAACAGCACGGCGCGTTCCGTGAGCACAATCGCCGCGCCGGCCGAACCGGTGAAGCCGGTCAGCCAGGCGAGGCGTTCTTCGCTCGCCGGCAGATATTCATTCTGCTGCCGGTCGGCGCGCGGCACCACGAAGCCGTCTAGACCCAAGCGCTTCAACTCGGTGCGCAGCGCCGTGACCCGTTTGGCGCTTTCGTCTCGCTCACTCGAATCATCGAAGGTCTGGAAGCGGGCTTCAAACATGGGCGGCACCTTAACCTTCTCAGCCGAGCGGGCAACGCGTGCATGCTTTCTGCGCGCTGCCGGAGATATGCATTACGATATCGCCGCGGCCGGCGAAACATTCGCACCGGCATGTCAGCCATTTCGGCAACAAAGCATTCGTTTGATTCAATTTTGTGCAATGCACCAAATTTGTCGCAATGCCGCCGCTTATCTTTACGGCTGTTAAGGCCATTATGCCGTAGTTACAGGGCTTCCATGCATTATCGGAACTGTTCGCAACTGCGAGATAGACTATGTTGCATTGCAATAGACAGAGAGTCGTCAGTTGGCTCGCTGCCGAACGGTTTGAAGGAGATTTATGATGGTTGCCCTGACTTATGGCGATACCCGCGTTGCCGCCCCCGCCCAGAGCGCTGCGAAGACCGCTTCGCGCCCCGGTTTCTTTGCCCGCTTCTTCGCGGCGATGACCGAAGCCCGTATGCGCCAGGCCCGCCGCGAAATCGCACTGTATGCACCGCAGGTTCTGCCGCTGCTCAAGGATGACAATGCGCAGCGCGGCGGCCTCTAGGCGTTAGCCTCGCTTCAATACGAGCGTCATCCACCCCTCTAGGGGGATGCGCCGGACCAGCTTCAGGCCCTGCGCGCCATAAATGCCGAGGATTGCCTTGGCGTGCGCCGGCAACAGGCCGGACAACACCAGCCGGCCATGCGGCGCGACTAGCCGCGACAGCGGCACGGCCAGCCGCATCAGCGGCGCCATCAATATATTGGCGAAGACCAGATCATACGGCGCCTGCGCGCTGATGATCTGCGCCTTGGTGCCGGTGGCATGCGCTAAAGTGACCTTGGGCGCCGCGCGGTTGAGCTGTGCATTGCTGCGCGCGGCGATCACCGCGATGCGGTCAATGTCGGTGGCCAGAATGCGGGTGTGAAACACCTTCGCCGCGGCGATCGCCAGCACTCCGGACCCAGTGCCGAGATCGAGCACGCGCTGATAGCGCCGTTGCTTGGCCAGGGCGTCCAGCGCCAGCAGGCAGCCGCGCGTCGTGCCGTGATGGCCAGTGCCGAAGGCAAGCGCCGCCTCGATCTCGATCCCCAAATCGTTTGACTTCACCGCGGCGCGGTCATGCGCGCCATGGACAATGAAGCGGCCGGCGCGCACCGGCTTCAGGCCGCTGAGGCTTTCCGCCACCCAATCTTTCGCCTCGACATTCTCGAATGTAAGCGCCGCCGCAGCCGCATCGTCAGCGGCTAGCGCTACGAGCTCGCGCACCATGTGCTGGTCGGGCGGTTCGCGGAAATGCACAGCGACATGCCAGACGCCGTCATCGGTTTCGAAGGAGCCGCAGGCGGTGTCATTCGCATCAAGCGTCTCGGCCATATAGGCAGAGATCCGCCGGGCGGCGGCCTGATCGGTGCAAACAAGGCGGGCAACAGTGGTGGCTTCGTTCATGACGGCGAGGTTTACCCGCCGCCACAGGCGATGCAAACGGAAGTTTCCGGGAGTGTTCTAGCGCCCGAACAGGCCGTAGGACGGCCGGTCGTCATAGCCGTAGCCATAACGGCGCGGTTCGACGCGGTAATAATAGGTTCGGCCATCGCGATATTCGCGCACCAGGCGCTCGCCGCGTTGAACGCGCACGGGCGGCGGCACCGAGCCGACGACGTCGTCATCGCCGAAGAACCGGTCATTGTTGAAGACGCGGGAGAAGCTGTTCTGCGCCGGCGCCTCGCGCCGCGCCACGGCCGGGGCCTGGCGGCTCGGAATGGTGCCGGTGATCGAGACGCGGACCTTGTTCAAGCCTTCCTGCTTAACCAGGTCGAACAGCACGGCGGCATTTTTCGGCTCGAGACGGACGCAGCCATGCGAGGCCGGCGTGCCCAGCGCCTTGAGGTGCGTCGAGCCGTGAATGGCATGGCCATTGCGGGTGAAGAACACCGAATGCGGCATCGGCGCGTCGTCCCATTCCTTGCTGAAATGGTCCTTTTCCAGCCGGAACGGGGTGAACGTGCCGGAGGGCGTGTCATGCCCGGCGGCGCCGGTCGACACCGGCCAGACGAAAAGCGGCTCTCCATTGAGCGCGACCGTCATCTGCTGCAGGGATTTATCGACGTGAATCGCCAGATCGGCGCGCGCCGGCTGCGCGGAAACCAGAGCCAACAGGGCCAACGCCAGACCCGCGCCCCACAAACGAACACCACGCACACACATCGACACACACTCCAGCCTTACCGTCTCACATATATCACGCCGGTAGGCGGGTATAAGAGGGTGCGGGCCCTTCCAACGCGCCCGCGCCCAAAAGTTTCCGTGATCGCGGCGTTACAGCAGCTCTTTGCCGCGCATATCTGTTGCGCGCTCCAGCTTGATGAGAACGCCGATGCCGGTGTCGGCGCCGACATGGGTTTGCTCGCGGGGCGTAAGCTTGTCGAAAATTGCCTGATGCACCGGCCCGCTTTCGTGCAGCTCGGCGGTGCCGAAGAAGCGCAGGAAGCCCGCCTCGATCACGCCGTCGCGCTGCGCCTTGAAGTTCGCGTACATGACGCAAACCTTCTTGCTGTGGCCGAGGTTTTCCAGCGCGCCGCGGCGGGTGCGCTCCCAATAGGCCAGGTGCTGGTCATCAAACACGAGCATGCTGCCTTTCGGGCCGATATTCGGGCCCAAGGGCCCGCAGGTGGCGAGCAGGCAGGGATAGCCGTCTTCCCAGGCCGAATTGATGAGCGACTTGATCTGGGCGGAGAGCGGCATGGCAAAAGTCCTTGGTCGTGCGTCCTTCGGTGGGTCCGGCCGCAACCATCCCGATCACCGGGCGTTGGTCAAGTCCAATCGGGCCGCCTTGCGCCGGGCGTCACAGCGCGTAACTCTCAGGAATCATGATTCCCACGATCCCGACCCGGACCGACGCCTTCGTGCTGTGCCCCTGCAGCGGCACCGCGACCATTTCGACCGTGGCGCCGATCGCCGATGACCCGGACCGCATGCGCCACCTCTACACCTGCCTCGACTGCGGCAAGGAGCTGACCTTCGACGTCGACAAGAAGGCGAAAGAGCCGGCGCAAGAGTCGGCACCACAGGTTCAAGACGACAAGGATCCGGACTAATGGCTGAACCGCTCGTCGTCGTCATTCCGCACAAGCTCGGCCAGGCCGAGGCGACGCGGCGCATTCGCGAAGGCGTCGGCCGCGCCAGGGGCGAGTTCGCCAAATTCATCACCATCGACAATGAATACTGGGAAGAGAACAAGCTGACCTTCGCCGCTCGCGCCATGGGCCAGGCTGCGGCCGGCAGCATCGATGTCGGCGAGGCGAGCGTGCGGCTCGAAGTGACGCTGCCCTGGCTGCTGGCGAAATTCGCCGCCGCGGCGCAGCGGGTGATCGGGCAGAAGGGGACGTTGCTGCTGGAGAAGAAGTAGGTCTCGTGTCCCGGGCGCACGCAGGACTCTCTACGTTCCCCGGGCGCGGTGCAGCGTGTAGCGAAGCGGAACGATGCGCCGCAGACCCGGGGTCCCGGTTACTGAAAGAAATAACCGGGGTCCCGCATCTGCGCCGCACCGCTAGCGCGCTGCGTCGCGTGCGGGACACGAGAAGCTAATTCCCCAGCACCATCGCCCAATACTTCCTCCCGCTCTCGCTCACCGCCGACGCAATCCCATAAGCCGACACGCCCTTCATCAGCATGTTCTTGCGATGCCCGGACGACTTCGCCCATTGCTTTATGGCGCAGTCCATGTTGTCGCAGCCATAGGAGACATTCTCCGCCGCCGTGCCGCCGGACAATTTGGCGCGCGCCGCGAAGCCGTCATGGTCGAGGCTGTCGCGCCTGGCCATGTCGCGCGCATGCCCGTCCGCCGCGCCGGCCAAGGTCGCGCTGACCGACAAAGGCGGCAGCTTGTTCTCGGCGCGGAATGAATTGAGATCGAGCGCCAATGCTTGCGAGGTCATGGCCGGCGACGCCGCGCCGGCAAGCACCGCCGCGATCAAAAGCGCGCGCATCCTAACCGACGCAGACATATTGCGTGCCGCGCATGCCGAGCCGCCGCGCCGCGCCGCGCGCCAGATCGAGCCGCGCGCCCATGCGATACGACAGGCCCCACGGCCCGGTGTCGTTGACGCGCACATTGAGCGAGCGGCCATTGTGCGGATTGGTGACGGTGAGGGAGGTGCCGAGCGCCCATGTGCGCGCCGCGGCGGTGTTGCCATTGGCGTCGAAGCGCTCGCCGGTCGCGGTGCGCTTGCCCGTATGATAATAGCTGGCGAGAACTTCCTGGCCCGAGCAGTTGCCGGTCTTCTTGACGTAGCGGTGGACCGAGCCCCATCCCGCTGCCTGCGCCATCGGCGCGGTCGCCAGCATGATCGCCACACCGGCCGCGAGGCCGAACCCCAATCCCATCGCCAGACGCTTCATTGTCTCAAGTCCCTCTTGTCGTCCCCGAACCTCCCCGGGGGGAAGAGGGAGGGGAAAGAGGGCGGGAATGAGGCGGGATTTCGCCCCATAAAGCACTGAGTCAGCTCTCAAGCACAGCAAAATTGGGAAGGTACCGATATAACTCAGCGAAAGCTTCGGCTTCAGATTTTGGAATGGAGCCAATGTCCAAAACGCTGCCGACCCCTATAGGAAGCTGTTGCTCCAATTTTCGAATTTCTCGGACAGTAAGCTTTGGCACCACAATTCTGATAGGCGATTGATCATCGGGCATAAAATCGATGTCAACAAACTTACAGCTATCAAATTTGCCCTGATCTCCGTCTGATATGAACATTCCTACAATTGTCGTCATCTTCGCGCCGTCTTGATATTCAATTTCACAAATCTTCAAAAATTTTACTTTATCGGCGTCGTCGGCTTCTACGTTTCGCTTGGCCACGGCTTCGTCTATTTCTCGCAGAAGCATTTGGCGCCCAAGTTTTCCAAACGGCCATCCGTGAAGGTCTTGCTCCTCGACCAGGTCAGACACTCTTTCTCTGCCGAAACGATCTTTGAACAGGTTCAGTGGGTCGCCCTCATCGGCAGCCGATTCATTTAGCTCCTTTGCTTTCTGACACTGAAAAGATATTGCCAACACCGAGCCCGAATTTGCTCGGCTTGCTACCGCTGCGGAGTCGAGCAACATTGGTACCGACAGCGGATCGTCATAGTCCAGCCAGATGATATGGGGCTGCTCGTATTTCAAATCCGGCAAAACTTGAGATGAATTGCGGTTGTCAACTGTAATCTCGAATGGCCGGTTAGCCGTTACTCGATCGATGCTCTCCGTTTCTCGCTCGATCGAGATCATCTCTTTTACGCCCATCACTTTATGAAAAACGATAAAATCCATAAAAGATATAGCGCCGAATCCCACGTAAACGTAGTCATTTGGCGCATTGAAGGGCCAAAGTCTTCGAAAAATTTCGGAAAGCATTCTACGTTCAGTGTGCTTCGCCGGTCTGAGAGCGTAGTCAATTTTCTCGAAGCTTGCGGTCACTTCGCCCTCTGACGCTTGAGGACAAAATCAAAAGTCTTCTCTCCAACTGCGCGCGCCGACGTTAAAGAAAGGGCGTCTTTTAGAAACTCGACGTCTTTTACTGGCTTTGAATATTGAATCTTCACAGTGCGTGGAGCTTTCCTCGCTGCGGATTCTCTCGTGGGAGCGCGAAAGTCGGACTTGCTTGTGAAAACACTAGCGCTCTGGGCCGGGGTCGATTTCAGATACTCCATTAATGGGCTGCTCTCTCGCGTATGTTCGTCGATATCTTTATCTAGTTCATTCAAGAAATCGATGACCGGCCTCATCATCTCTATCATGCGTTGAAAGGCCCGCTGCCAGACCACGCTGTCTTGATCAACGTCGTTTTCGTTGTGTTCCACGGAACACGGGCAGAGTCCTCGGAATCAAACGAGACGATGCCGCGAAAGCGAGCGAATTGGTTATGGTAGCTTGGCAAGATTGCGCGTCCGGCTTCTTCTTCTAGAAGGCCCCACCCCGTGACAGATCGACGGTCGCCTTCGAGAATAATTCGACCGTTACAGATTACGTACCAGCCTGCTTCGCGAGGAAGCGAAGCGCCCAACCCTACGACTATTCGGATGTCAACTTTTGCTCCGCCGGCAGAGACCGTAAGGTTGTCGACGCCAGGCTTTAGGCCCCCATCATCACCGATGAGTAAATTGAGGTCCGTTGCGTCAATGTGTGCGCCATTCACTGAAATTGACAGGCCCTTTGCAATAAACTGCCGGTGTTTCGATTTTATAAGGCCGGCAATCCCATCAGAAAATTTCTCACTACCAAATTTTGCGGATACTTCGGGACGAAGCTGGTCCACAACAATTTCTGTGCCTGGATTGTTGCGCGAAATGTCCGAACTCTTGAATGTCGCCCACGGAAAGTGCCAATCCGCTTCGGTCTCCCACTTGTTGACGTCGACATCGATAGCCCATGCGTCTTTATCTGTTGCAGATTGTACAATGAAATGGCGACCGAACTTAAATAGCGCCCGTTTCATTCCGACGCCAAACTGACCTATGGAATGCGGTGTCCTTGGCGCTTTTGCGGCGCGGCCAAATCTAAATGCATAGAGTCGTGCGGCCTCTTGATCGAAGCCGCCGCAGTTATCGAAGATACGAAATTTTTCTTTACTTAGTTCGATCTCGACGCGTTTTCCGTCGAAGTGCTTCGAGGCCGTGCCAAATCGTTTTGCGCCGTCTACGCTATTGTCGACTAAGTCAAGAATGGCGGTCTCTAGCGGAATATCGCGAACCAACATGTCGACAAAAAATGCTTTTGTCGGAGCTGCGTCGATCTGCAACGATTTGTTGTCAGCCATTTTTGAAAATCCCCCAAATCATGCTACTCTAACAAGAGTTGTGATTGCAACATCTGCACGGATTCGAAATGTATACATTGTTGGATTTATTTAGCGGCGCCGGAGGCTTGACCTTAGGCGGAAAAAAGGCGGGTTTCAGTACTGCCCTGGCAATTGACGTCGACCCAATTCTAACCAGCGCTTTCAAGTATAATTTTCCCGACACTAAGTTGTTGCTCGGCGATATTGGAAAGATTGACAAGGCGGGATGGCGCAAATTGCTGCCAGATGGCGCAGATGGCGTGATTGGAGGTCCGCCGTGTCAGGCCTTCAGTTCGATTGGTCGGCAACGCACCCGAGACCCTCGCCGAAATCTTGTTTCATCGTTTTTTCAAGCAGTGAACGATGTGCAGCCGGCATTTTTCTTATTTGAAAATGTCAAAGGCTTGGGCTTCAAGAAAAACATAAAGCTTCTTGAGCGCGGTATTGATCGTCTAAGTTCGCGTTGGACAGTCTTGGAGCCGGTTGTGTTAAACGCCGCGGATTATGGGGCGCCGACAAAGCGCCTGCGGCTTTTTGTTTTTGGCTACGACAGTTCGAAAATGAATCCGCTTTCGTCCGAGAGTCTTGCCGAGCCGAGTTCAAATCGAACTAACGTGAAGGATGCGATATCGGATCTTTCGCGCGCCGCATGGATAAAGCGCGATGAAATGGGATTTGAATTCTGGCGATATAGAGATGTGGCGCAGCTTTCGGACTATGCCCGTCGCATGCGATCGCCGTCAAACAGCTTTTCAAATACATGGCCTACACAGCATACTTCAGAAACGCTGCGGCGTTTCGAAAGGCTGGAACCTGGTCGCACGGATCAAGTTGGTAGATACCCAAGACTTGAATGGACGGGTCTATGTCCAACTTTGCGTGCCGGCACCGGGAATGATCGAGGGTCTTACCAATCGGTTCGACCTGTGCACCCTGAACAAAATAGAGTTATTTCGGTGAGAGAGGCGGCTCGATTACAAGGTTTTCCTGATAGCTTCGTATTTCATCCGACCACATGGCATAGCTTTAGGATGATTGGAAACAGTGTGTCGCCCATCATCGCAGAAAATTTACTATCAAAAATAATTGGCAAAATGGATAGACCGGAATTTAAAGTCGCCGCCGAATAATGGATCACGTTACCAAAAGCAGGCGTTCATGGTTGATGAGTCTCGTAAAGTCGACCAACACGTCCACCGAGTTGGCGGTACGGAAAATTATTCGCCGGCTCGGATATAAATTCCAGACATATCGGAAGGATTTGCCAGGAAATCCCGACATAGTAATTAGTGCGAAGCATTCGATAATTTTTGTGCACGGATGTTATTGGCATAGGCACAAGGGTTGCCCGAAAGCGACGACTCCGAAGACGCGACGCGCGTTCTGGTTAGATAAGTTTGAAAAAAATGTCCGCCGTGACGCGACTGCAAGGCGACGGCTAAGGACATTAGGCTGGCGTGTCCTTGTAGTTTGGCAATGCCAGCTAAAATCGCCGGAAAGACTTGAGCGCAAACTGTTGAAATTTCTTAATTCGCAATAGTTCCTTCTCACACCCTCACACCCTCTCGACAAAACTATCCACGACCCGCTTTTCGCCGGCCTGGTCGAACCGGATGGTCAGCTTGTTGCCGTCCACCGCTATGACATTGCCGTTGCCGAACTTCAGGTGAAACACGCGCTCGCCGACGGCGTAGTGCGACGGCGCGCCGGATGATTTGGCGACCAGTTCGCCTTCGATGATCATCGGCTTGGTGGCGCGGGCAGGGGATTTCTGCTTCGGCCGCGACGGCTGCGCGCGGAAGTCGTCGCCGCCGCTATCCTCAAAAACACCATCCGGCACATAGCGCGGCTGGCCGCCTTCGCTGAAACCACCACGCCCGCCGTCGCGCGGCTTGCCGGTGACATCAAATCCACCCGCACCCTTGCGCGCCTGCGCGCGCGCCCAGCCCGGCGTGTTGTAGGTCGAGCCGAAGCTCTGCGTGTCGTCAAAGCGCGAGGCGCCATAGCCGCTCATGCCGAATCCGCCCGTGCCGCCGGCCGCTTCCTTCACCTCGACATTCGCCTCCGGCAATTCGTCGAGAAAGCGCGACGGAATATTGGTCGACCACATGCCGTGAATGCGCCTATTCGACGCGAAATAAATCTTGGCGCGCTTGCGCGCCCGCGTAATGCCGACATGGGCGAGGCGGCGTTCTTCCTCCAGCCCGTTGCGGCCGCTCTCGTCGAGCGAGCGCTGATGCGGAAACAGGCCTTCCTCCCAGCCGGGCAGGAACACGGTGTCGAACTCGAGGCCCTTGGCGGAATGCAGCGTCATGATGTTGACGGCCTGCTCGGCCTCGCCGCGATCGACATCCATGACCAGCGAAATGTGCTCGAGGAAGCCGGCGAGATTTTCAAACTCCTGCATCGAGCGCACGAGTTCTTTCAAGTTCTCGAGACGGCCGGCGGCGTCGGCGCTGCGATCCTTCTGCCACATCTCGGTATAGCCGCTCTCGTCGAGCACGATCTCGGCCAGCTCATTATGCGGCAGCGTGTCCTTCTGCTTCCGCCAGCGTTCGAAATTGGCCATCAGGTCGCGCAGCGCGCCGCGCGGTTTCGGCTTCATCTCGTCGGTGGAGGAGAGAATGCGCGCCGCTTCCGTCAGCGGCACGCGGGTTTTGCGGGCATAGTCGTGTAGCATCTGCACCGTCGCGTCGCCGAGGCCGCGCTTCGGCACATTGACGATGCGCTCGAAGGCGAGGTCGTCGGCCGGCTGCGCGATGACGCGAAGATAGGCGAGGGCGTCGCGGATTTCGGCGCGCTCATAGAACCGAGGTCCGCCAATGACGCGATAGTTCAGGCCGAGTTGGATGAAGCGCTCTTCGAATTCGCGCATCTGGAACGAGGCGCGCACCAGAATGGCGACCTCGTCGAGCGGATGATCCTGGCCTTCGTCACGCGCGGCGCGTTGCAGTTGCTCGATTTCTTCGCCAATGGCGCGGGCTTCTTCTTCCGAATCCCAGGCGCCGGTGACCTGCACCTTCTCGCCGTCGACATCTTCGGTGCGCAGCGTTTTGCCGAGCCGGCCTTCGTTATGCGCGATCAGCGTCGAGGCGGCGGCGAGGATATGGCCGGTCGAGCGGTAATTGCGTTCGAGGCGGATGACCTTGGCGCCGGGGAAGTCGTGATCGAAGCGCAGAATGTTATCGACCTCCGCCCCGCGCCAGCCATAGATCGACTGGTCGTCGTCACCGACGCAGCAGATGTTTTTCGGGGGAGCTTTCTCTTCCGTCATTCCGGGGGCCGCCGCAGGCGGCAACCCGGAATCCAGCGCTTTCGGTTCATCCCAAGTGTCTTCGAGACTCATGCTTTCGTTTGTCGACACAGCGCTGGATTCCGGGTCCGGTCCTTCGGACCGTCCCGGAATGACGGC
>JAURVZ010000086.1 GCA_030655215.1 Pseudolabrys sp.
GCGGGGGAGGTCGACCGTCGAAGCCGTCAGGCGAAGACGGTCGGGAGGGGGGGGTAAAAGCGAGCACTGAACAAGTCACACCCCCCTCCCCAACCCTCCCCCTCAAGGGGGGAGGGAGAAGAAAGCAAGAGCGCGCTGGTCGCCCTTAAACCGGCTTCTGCCAGGCCAGCAAACTGCCGCCGGTTTTCACCGTCGTGTCGACCGGCACATCCGGCATCGGATATTCATCTTCATTGAGCACGAAGCCCGGCTTGCGCGAGAAGTCCATGCGCGGCGGGCAGAAGATGTCATAGAGCGACGCTTCATCTTTGCCGACATCGCGGCTGGTGTGCACGACAGTCGCCGGAATGATGACGAGTGAGGGCGTTGCCATCTCTTCGTGATCGTCCGGAATCCAGTTGGCGAGATCGGGACCCCAGTTGTAGCGCATGTGATGCACCCAGTTGCCGCCAAGCGTCAGCGAGCACTGTTCGAAGTCGTCATGCCAATGCGGGCTCAATGCTGTGGTCTCGCGCCGCGTCTTGAACGGCGCAAACAGGTTCACCATCATGTTGGTAGAGCGAAACAGCCGCGGCTGGATGCGGTCGCCATCGGCCTTGTAATACGGACCGAGCGGATAGTGCCGCAACTTGTAGCCGTCGCGCGGCGTGGGCCAGAGGTCGGGCGGCGCCAGTTCGGGCACGCCATCGGCATAGGTCGCGGCGTTCGATGCCAGCGCCATGATGTCCTTCGACGCTTTCGAATAGATCTGCGCGAACAGGCCTGCCGTTTTCGCGGTGATGCTGCTCGCGCCGGGCGGCACGATGGTCAGCGAGTCTGCTTTCGCTTCAATGGTCTTGCCGCCAGCCGTGATGCTGAGCGTCGGGCTACCCATCGGCACGATCACCATGTGCTCCTCGGGATCGCTGGCGCGGTTGAGCACGGCGCCGGCTACGACTTCCGAGACCAGCACGGCGAAATTGCCGCCGCGCGTCACCCAGGTTTTGGCGCCGGCCTCGGCGATTTGCGGGGCGATCTTGCCGAATTCGACCTTGGTGGCCTTGCGCGTCATATTGCTGTCTCCCGTACCCTAAGCCGCTCATCCGATTAGAGATTTTGAGCTTGGCCAATCTGGCTCCCGGTGTGCTACCGGGCCAGTCGTTTCGGTTATGATTTCGGCTAGCGAAATTAAAGCCGACGCCGCACCAAGAAGGCGCATAGTCGTGCCTAGAATTCGAAACGCCCCGGGACATCGCCTCCGATAAAAGGCCGGATGCCGCGGCGCTCAAAGGGAGGACGTCACGATGACGCCAGTGGAAACGGCTCATGTCTCTTTGGACAAACTTCCGCGCACGCGCGTGCTCGCCCGCGCCGACGAGCGCGAGGCTAAGCGGCAAAGTGTGCTGAAGCCGAAAGTCCGTTGCCGCACCAATTCGCGGCGCGGTTCGACCGATCCGTCGCAGCGATCTTATCCGCCGGTGCAGGCGGTCTGCCGCGCCCTCGACATTCTGCGCACGGTCAACAGGCTGCACATCGCATCGATCCAGCAGATCCATGAGGCCACCGGCTTCCCGAAGCCGACCATTGTTCGCATGCTGGAGACCTTGCTCGGTGAAGGCTATGTGGCGCGCGACAATATGTGTGGCGGCTATAGCGTCACCGGCCGCGCGCATGAACTCAGCGCCGGCCATCAGGGCATTACGCAGATCATCGAGATTGCGCGGCCGCTGGCCATCGCGTTGACGCGCGAGGCGAAGTGGCCGATCGGCATCGGCGTGCTTGATGGCGATGCCATTGCCATCAAGTTCTGGACCGGTTCGATCAGTCCGATCGTGCATACCAATACGGTGCTGGGGCTGCGGCCTGAACTTGACTCAACGGCGATGGGCCGCGCGTTGCTCGCCTTCTGCCCCGAGGCCGAGCGCGAGAAACACATCCAGCGCATGCGCAACGAAGCGGCGCGTGGTTTCGGTGAGGCTGAGGAAGCGCGGCTGCGCGCGATCCTGAAGCAGGTGCGCATCGATGGTTATGCGACGCGCGATCCGCGGACGCTGCCGCATCGCATCAGCACATTCGCCATGCCGATCCGCGAAGGCGACGTCGTGCACGCGTTGATCAACATCAGCTACTTCACGACCGCTGTGCCGAAGTCCGAGATCGTCGAGAAGATATTGTCGCCGCTGCGCGCAACGACGGCGATGATCGAGCAGGCGATCGTGATGACCAAGGGCCAGAGCGGCCGGGATCCGGCGATGAGCTTCGAGCCGGCGTTTTAGAATCTTGAATCGCGATGGCAACTACCTCGTCATGGCCGGGCTTGTCCCGGCCATCCACGTCTTTTGATTCTATGGAAAGCAAGGCGTGGATGCCCGGCACAAGGCCGGGCATGACGGCGCGGCGCTACTTATCCGGCAACACCGGATTGGTCGTCGGCGTGTCGCTCTTGAACCAGGTGTCGAACTTGCGGCGGGCGATCAGCCAGTTGCCGTCTTTGTCCTTGACGCAATTGTCGGTCATGTAAGCGATCTGGATCGCCGGTTCGCTCGGCAGCGGCGGCGCGCCGTCCGACGCATACAGCATCAGGAACCAGTGGCAGGTCGCCTTGTCGTCACCCTCAGGCAGGCACTGGAAATTCGCCACCGCGTGAATCACGGTGCGTGTGCCGCGATCCTCACGCCACTTGTAGAATTGCCGGATCTTTTCGCGGCCGACATATGGATTGATCGAGCCTTCGAAGATGCCGTCTTCGGTGTAGTAATCCGGCGCGTTGCGGCCCCAATTGGTATCGACGTCGTGCCAGTAATCCACCACCAGCGCATGCAGCAACTGCGTCAGCGCGAGGCGTTCGGACGAGATCTTCATGGCGTTTCCTGACTTCAATGATCGTTGCGCGGAAACCTATCCGAGGATGAGGGGCGCAGCGATGGTCAAGGCGCGCGTGGGACCGTTTGAGATGCATAATTTCGACCTCCGAAATTGCGGAGGTTGATGAGCGCTGCGATCAGGCCGGGCGGTTGGGCAATGTCGCCAATGCTGTGTTTCGCAAAACCACGCCGCCGGCAACGCCGACGCCGATGACATAGGTCCAGCCTTGCGTGAAATCGAACAGGTGCGTGTTGAATTGCGAGCCGACGATATTCTGCAGCGTGACAGCCAAGCCGACCCATGCGGCAAAGCCGGCGGCGCGAAAGAATAGCGCCAGATGTGACAGCCACATCGCCAGCAGTACGACGATGCCGGCGAAGCCAAGCTGAATGCCGACGGTCAGCATCTGGTTATGTGGATTGGCTGACGCCTGCGCCGCCATGCCGGTGCGGCCGATGGTCGATCGCTCGTACAACCCATTGATCGAACCGGTACCGTGACCGAAAACCGGCGCCGCCTTGATGAAGCCGACAGCCTTGGTCCAGTACACCAGCCGTTCGCCGGCCGATGTCGGCGGGCCGTCCGGCTCGAACGACTGCACCTCTTGAACGAAGGTGTTGACACGTTCACGCAGGTAGTTAGCTGACGGCCATGCCGCCGCTGCCAGCAGAATAAATGCGACGCCGGAAGCCACCATGCCTTTCCAGCCAAATTGCCGGTAGCCGAAAAAGACCAGCAGTAGCGGAATGACGACGAGCGAGGTGCGGCTGGTGGCGACGTAAAAGACATTCGCCAGAAACAAGACCGCAACGACAACGATCGCCAGGGCCACACCGCGCCGTCCGCCGCGCCAGTGATCGAAAGCAAGCTGCATGAGGATGGCGACGCAAATCGTGAACATGGCGCCTTGCGAAATGTAGTCCTTCACCGGCACGCCAGGGCCTTTCGTCTGTACCGGAAATGGCATGCCCGGCCAGAGAAAGATCGCCCAGGAAACTACCATCAGCACGGCGCATGAAATGAGGAAGCCGGTGAGGACATGATGGGCGCGCTGCGAGGCCGTGAACTGGCACATCAGCAGCGGGATGAACAACAATTTGAGGTAGGAGCTGATGCCGTTGCCGCGCTCGGCCCAGGTGGCATCGGTCCACAGCATGCCCAGGAAACCAAAGGCGACCAGTAACAGGGGCAGGGTGCCGGCCGGGGTGAGGGCGATGCGCCGCAGCCGCGCCAGATCGCATATCGGGATGAATGCGAGCAGCCAGAGCAGCGCGAGAATGCCGGTCACCGAAGTCGACCAGGGCAGCGATGCGGCCAGCAACACGGCAAAAACGTCGGCGAGCGACGTGAGACGGTTGTGGGCGGCTGGCAGCAAATGGCTCAGAGATCGTACCATTGTTTGCAGCATCTTTCAAAGGTTGCCAATTATAGCCCTAAGTCGTGCGGGCGTCTTACCCTTGATCGTGTGATGATTTGAGATGGCCGTTATCGAAAGTCGGAGGGTAACCTCTATCGAAAAGTTCGTTGGTCGGTCTATCTCACGATTCGTAAGATTTGCCGTCTTGACGTTCATGGCCTGAACGCAGTAACTAGGCCAGATGTCCGAAACAGGCGTGAGGCTCCGCAGCAGCTGCGCGGTCTGCCGGAGACTGTACGATGACGGATGTGGGACACTCGGACATTGCCTGGTATGTGGTGCAAACGCAGCCCAATGCCGAGCGCAAAGCCTTGGCACACCTTTCGCGCCAAGGCTTCACCGCGTATCTGCCTCGATATCACAAGAAGAGACGGCACGCACGACGAACCGAAATTATAGCAGCGCCTTTGTTTCCGCGTTACATGTTCGTATCCATCGACATGGCCTCGCAACGCTGGCGGTCGATCCGTTCGACGGTCGGCGTGTCAAACCTGGTCTGTAATGGTGAGGCGCCGGCGGCGGTGCCACCCGGCATTGTCGAGGCCTTGCTCCTGCGCGAAGGCGAAGACGGGTTGATCGACATTGGCCCTGGCCCGCAATTCGCCCACGGCGACAAAATACGTGTTCGGGACGGCGCTTTCGGCGACTGCCTGGGCATTTTCGAAAGCGCAACCGACAGTGAGCGGGTGCTGATCCTTCTCGACCTTCTGTGCCGCAAGGTTCGGGTTGTGTTGCACGTAGATGATGTCGTCGCGGCCTGACCGCTGTCGCGTATTAAGATCGGCCATGATTGCGGTACCTGGTGGAATTTGTTATTGGGCCCGACGTAATTGTTGGCCTGCAGGATCCGGAATAATAAATGGGGGATCTCATCACCGAGACGATGCCGAAGCCGATCGCGTTTATCGATCTCGCAGCGCAGCAGCGCCGCATCGAGAAAGAGGTCAAACAGGCGATCAATAATGTCTTGGCGCATGGTCTTTATGTGTCCGGCCCGGAAGTTGAGAAGCTTGAGGGCCAGTTGGCCGCGCATTGCGGTGCGAAGCACGCTATCGGTTGCTCAAGCGGAACAGACGCAATCGTACTTGCGCTGATGGCCCTCGGAGTCGGTCCCGGTGATGCTGTTTTCGTGCCGACGTTTACTTTCGCAGCGACCGCCGAAGCGGTCGCGCTTGTTGGCGCCACGCCTGTTTTTGTCGATTGTCATGCGCAGACCTACAACATGGATTCGCGCAGCCTCGACGAAGCGATCTCGATGATCGCGGCCGACGGTGAGTTGCGGCCGGTCGGTGTCATTGTCGTTGGCATGTTCGGTCAGCCGCCCGATTTCAAGCGCATCGATCCGGTCGCCGCCAAATATCGCCTTTGGGTGATCGACGACGCCGCGCAAAGCTATGGCGCGGCTTATGACAATCGCAAAGTCGGCGCGCTCGCAAAAGTCACGACGACCAGTTTCTTTCCGGCAAAGCCGCTTGGATGCTATGGCGATGGCGGCGCAATTTTCACCGACGATGATGAGCTTGCCGACGTCATCCGTTCGCTGCTCGTGCACGGCAAAGGCGCTGACAAATACGACAATGTTCGCATAGGGATGAACGGCCGACTGGATACCATTCAGGCGGCGATCTTGATCGAAAAGATGAAAATTTTCGATGAGGAAATTGACATGCGCAACGAGGTATACAAGCGCTATAACGCCGGTCTAAAGGATATCGTAGAAGTTCCTGCTGTTGTCGATGGTGGGACCTCAGTCTGGGCGCAGTATACCATCGCTCTGGACGGCCGGGACTCGGTGTCAGCCAAACTCAAAAGTGTGGGCGTGCCAACGGCGATCTACTACCCCAAGCCGTTACATACCCAGACAGCCTATCGTCATTTTCCATCGGCGCCTGGCGGCCTACCGGTGTCCGAAACTTTGGCCCAGAAAGTCCTCAGCCTGCCGATGCATCCTTATCTCGATCCGGCTACGCAAGAGCGGATAATCAAGGCAGTGATCACTGCGATTGAGACAAAATGAGCGACGTGCAAATCTATCTAGAACTCCGACCTTCGGGCTCACTATGAAGTGTGTTATTCTTGCCGGCGGACTCGGCACGCGCCTTAGCGAAGAGACCCACCTTAAGCCGAAGCCAATGGTGGAGATCGGTGGGCGTCCCATCCTGTGGCATATTATGAAGATCTACAGCCACTACGGATTCAACGACTTCATCATTTGCCTCGGATACAAGGGATATCTGATCAAGGAGTACTTCGCGAACTACTTCTTACATATGACAGATGTGACGTTTCATCTCGCCGAAAACCGGATGGAAGTTCACCGCGAAACCGCCGAACCGTGGCGCGTGACGCTCGTCGACACCGGCGATGAAACCATGACCGGTGGCCGCCTCAAGCGCGTGATGCCATATTTGAAGGACGAAGAGCTTTTCGCGCTGACCTATGGGGATGGCGTCGCCGATATCGATCTGGCGGCGCAACTGGCTTTCCATAAATCGCATGGCCGCCACGCGACCGTAACGGCGGTGCGGCCGGCGCGGCGCTTCGGAGCAATCGCGATCGAGGGCGACCGTGTCGTGAGCTTTCAGGAAAAGCCCTCGGACGATGGCGGTTGGATCAACGGTGGATTCTTTCTGCTTTCACCGTCGGTCACCGACCTCATTGAAGGCGACAAGACCATCTGGGAACGCGAGCCGATGGAAGCCTTGGCAAGAACCGACCAGCTACGTGCCTATGCACATCACGGCTTCTGGCATCCCATGGACACGATGCGCGACCGCACGTTTCTTGAAGAACAATGGGCGAGTGGAAACGCCAAGTGGAAACTTTCGTGATCGATGCAGCGGATCGCCGGACGGCTATCGCGAAACAGATCAGATGGACGGCCACGACGCCTACAGCAGCAGCAAGGGCTGTGCCGAAATCGTCGTGGCTCCATTAGCCTCGTGAGGGCATCGGGCCTGAGAGACGCGCAGGCGATGCCCCATTTTTCAACGAAACTTATGAATGCGACAGGAGATTAGTTTTGCCGGACACAATGTCTGAAATAAGCTCATGCGAGGTCTGCGGCAGCGCAAGCCTCCGTCCGGCGATTAATCTCGGTCTTCATCCGATGTGCGACGATCTCGTCCCATTGGGAAACGATTATGTCTGCAAAGAATATCCGATCGACATCGTATTCTGCGACACCTGCCGGACTGCGCATCAGCGCTTCCAGATTCCGAAACGCGAACTGTTTCCGTCCACGTATCACTACCGGTCTCGCCACACGGCCGACGTGCTGAACGGCATGAAGGATCTGGTCGCGGCCTGCGAGGTTTCGCTGGGCGACTTAAGAGGCAAGAAAATTCTGGATGTCGGCTGCAATGATGGCAGTCTGCTTGCCTTCTTCGCCGAGCGCGGAGCTATCCCATACGGCATCGAGCCAACAGGCGCCGCGGCGGATGCGGCTGCGCGCGGCTATGCGATCGTCAACGACTTTTTCTCGGAAAGCGTCGCCGCGAGTTTCGTCAGTGCGCACGGCCAGCCGGACATCATCACGTTCACGAACGTCTTTGCGCACATCGAGGATCTCCACGCAGTCATTCGCGCATTGAAAATCGCGGCTCACCCGGGAACGGCGATCGTCATCGAAAATCATTATCTCGGCGCGATTCTCGACAAGAACCAGTTCGACACGTTCTATCATGAGCATCCACGGACCTACAGCTTTACGTCCTTCACGCATATCGCGAAGTCCCTCGGTATGCAGATCGTGGTGGCTGAGTTTCCGAAGCGCTACGGCGGCAACGTGCGCGTCATGCTCCGGGCGGCGAAGGAAACAGATGCTGTTCAGGCCAAGCTGAAAGAGATCGACGCGGCCGAGACGAGCTTTGGAGAGCGGTTGGATCAGCTTGCTGCCAAGGTCGACACATGGAAGGCGAACAAGCTCGATGAACTGAAAGTGGAAGTTGAGCGGCACGGACCGCTTGCAGCGAAGGCATTTCCGGGTCGCGCGGCTATTCCGATAAAGATGCTTGGGCTTTCGACGGGCACTGTGTCGGCGGCCTATGAGAAACCAGGATCGGCGAAGGTCGGCAATTACATTCCTGGAACGCGCATCCCGATCCGCTCGGATGACGATTTTTCGGCCGCGAAGTTTGGCGACGCACCTGTATTGAATATGGCGTGGCACATTGCCGACGAGATCAAATCTTACTTGCGCGAGCGGGGCTATTCCGGCCGGATCATTGATATTATTTCACCGAACGATTTTCAAAAGCGAACCTGATGCGCTTCTCCAGAGCCGCGATATGAATGGGGCGCGCAGTCGCTGAAAGTTCTTTTGAGCAGTCGATAGTAGGCTCGCCGCGACCACTGCAGGAGCTTACCTTCGTCTCTTGAGCGACGGATGGACGGTTTCCGTCGGCAGTGAAAATAGTTGCATCCGTGGCGGTTCTGCTGGTATCGGGTGCGACAATTTGGCGGTCTCCTCACGGCCTTTCAGCCGTTCCTGCCGCGTGTCCAGATCAGGGTAATCATTTGAGCGTCAGACCCATCTCAGGCTTCGATGACAGGGTTGAGATCATCGTTCAGGTTGTGGCAACTAATCTCGCGGCCCTTCTTTACGCTGTGGTTGTTCTTCAGCTTCTTGGGCTGCCGTCCAGCGTCTACAAGCTCCTGATCTTTTCATCCATTCTCATCGTCCTGCCGGTTTGTTCGGCCGCGATCATTCGGGCCGTGCGGCGTGAACCTCGCGATGCGAGCGAGTTCACGGATGTGGCGATCATGGCGGGCGTCGCCGTTTCTGCCTGCTTGCTCGCTGCCATATCGGTCGTGGTCTGGCTGTTCAGAATCCCGGTCCCTGTATCAAACCTGATGATCCGGTCAGGCTTGGCGGTCGTTATCTGCGCGCATCTGGGATTTCTTGCAGCAGGTTGGTTCGCCGGTGCATCGACCCGGCACCGGCTGACCTTGAGCATGACGCGTGGCTTGACGTTAGATGGCAGGGCGTCCGCATCGCTCGGATTCGTTCTGATCGTCTCGGTGGGAATGCTGCTGGCGTTTTACATCGGGATCGGAAATCCATTTATAAATTTGAGTCTCAATCTAGTCCTCGGGCTAAGTCCCAAGCCAAGCTGGGTCATTATCATTCTGTCGGCGGTGTTGGCTATCGGAGTGATATATGTTTGTTTCCGCCTGATATCGGCGAACGCGGCGGATCGGTCGGAGCGAGGCTTCTGGACACCTGCACGGGTCGCGTTGGTTTCGGTTATCGTTGCCGTTCCATATTTTTACTTCGACTACAAATTCAACACCGATGTTCTGCACTTTCTGACCAACGCCGGACCAGCATCTCAGATTATTCTTGCCGACACCGTTGCGATGGTGACGGCCTTCTCACAGTACGGGCCCGGTCCGATGGTTTTGACCTGGCTGACGTTTTTGGCCACGTCGCCGTCCTTTCACGCCGCGAACATCGTATCCCAGCTTCATTCGCTTGCATTCTACTGCGTCGTCCTGCTGTGCCTGTTTCGGATGACGCCTTATCGAACTGCCGCGATGCTGCTTGGTTTTTTCGCGATTGGCGTTCTTATGGCGGGATGGGGCGGCGGAAACGGAAGTTTGAACAGCGTTCCTTCATCGATGGGCATGCGCTATTTGCCGAACGCTATGCTCGTTCTGGCAATCTCATATTTGCCGGCCAAACGCACTCTCTCGGCGTTTGTATTTCTTGCAATGGTTCTCGCCGGGCTCTGGAGCTTTGAAACCCTGGCAGGTTCGGTCGCTATCCTCGGAATCTTCATTCTCATTTCTTCAGTACGCGAAAGAGATGTGGTCGGCTTTTTCCGAAACTTGCTGTTCGGCATTCTCGGGCCCACCGTCGCTGCGGTGCTTCTGACCAGTGCAGCCACGCTGCTGTGGTCGGGACAGTTTCCGGATTATCTTGCCTATTTGCAGTTCGCACTCGTCTACAACATGACGTCCGAATTCTGGTCACTGGATGCGACCGGCACTTTTCTCGGATGGATACCGGTCGCGGCGGCCGTCATGGCCGTGCTGACGCTGGCATGGTTGTCCGCAATCGGCGGCCCCAGCGATCGCGCTTCGCCGTTCGATATTTACGTTCTTATCTATCGCTTTGTCCCGATGGCTGCGCTGACTGGATTCATGAGCAGCTATTTCGCCGGGCGGTCGGTCGACTTCACATTGATTATTTCTTTCCTGCCGTTCAGCGTCCTCGTCATCCCGACGATATTGGCGGTGTTCCACGAAGCGAAGCCGGACAGGGCGTCTTGGGGCAGGGCGCCATCCATCCAGCTTGCTGCCGTACTGGCGCTCGTGGTGTTTCTCGCATTGTCGTTTTCGTTTTCCGCGATGTATCGGAAGAATGCGCCTTATGCGACGGCGATATCGGAGTGCTTGTATAACTGGAACTGCACGCCGTTCGGTCTGGCTTCCGCAACAGCGCAAAGATATGCGCTGCGACCCATCCTGGATCAGGCAGCCAACCCAAATTTTTACGAGACAACGGGATTTACCAAGGATGCGCTCGGCCTGATCGAACGCTATGCGTCCGATCGCCGTGAAATCCCGCTGTTCTTAGGCGTTCATCCGACATCCATTTGGAGCATTCACACCAACGCCGTCCTGGTTCTGGCAAGAAAAGGCCACCGCTGGCCAATTTCCTTCGTACTGAGCGACGAAATCAATCCCAAGCTGCGTCAAGCGATCGCCAGCGCGGACGTCAAGCTTCAGGAGGGCGAGGTGGTTTTCATCCGCACCGACGAGAGCAAGCTCGGGCTGCTGGAGGCGGCTATCGTGGCCAGGATCCGGTCAAGCGTCCGGCTATGCCCATTGCCGCCTTCGAGTGGTATGGTGACGGCCTATCGGGCGACGCTTTCGCAACAATGCGAACGGGGCACGTAGCGTGCGCGAGTGTCCGCGCCCGATCGTAGTTCGCTATGGACCACATTGGGCTGTTCAACCGCAATGACATTTGGATCGGACCTTCAGGGAGCCAACGGTACACTCAAGGTTCAGCCGGCCTCTCGCGGAGTGCGCGTCGGTCTTGTCGTCGGCACGGCGGTATGCGTAGGCCTCGCCGGTGCGTTGCCGCATTTGTTCTTTTCGTTCGATACCGGAAAACTCAACTTTTTCGAAAACGCGTGGGATGAGTCGTTCTATGCCCTTGTAATGAG
This sequence comes from Pseudolabrys sp., assembly GCA_030655215.1. Classification (GTDB taxonomy): domain Bacteria; phylum Pseudomonadota; class Alphaproteobacteria; order Rhizobiales; family Xanthobacteraceae; genus Pseudolabrys. The sequence continues at coordinate 11,440 of JAURVZ010000086.1, forward strand.
CGGCAAGGTCGCGAGTTGGAACGATTATCCGATCAGGGTGCTTGAACAGCTGTTTTTGGTCGCGACAAACGGTCCGAATTTCATTTCCGCGCTGCTGTCGGACATGATCTGGCCGGCCGCGGTCGTCATGGCGGCCGGATTTCTGGCGCTGACTATTGTTCGAGGTTGGGTCGCCGTTGTGCCGGCTCTCTTTTGCATCATCTTCGCCAGTGATATTTTTGCGTTCAACTCCTCAATTATTCACCCGTCGTTCCTCACCATTTCCGGCGCGCTTAAACTGCTCAGCGTCGATGTCAGAAAATTGTTTTCGGATTCGTTCGTACCGTTTCTTTATCTGTACAGAACGCCCGAGCCTCAACTCAGCTTGCCGTTCTTTTTTCTATATTTCGCGCTGATCATACGGTTTTTTCGCCAAGGCAATCTCAAATTAAAAGACTGGATTTTGCTATCGTGCGGCGCGCTCATCTGCGTCCTGATCTATCCCTTTTTTGCGACGGCGAGTCTTATCCTTGGCGGACTGTGTGCGGTGGCTTTGCTGCTAGCCCGGCGAGGCAGGGCGGGTTTCGGCGTGTTGGGCATTACGGCGATCTGCGCTGTTCTTTTTGCATTTCTGCTCATGAGATCGCACTCGGGCGAAGCCAGCGCGACACGGTTTGCGTCGTCCCTGCCGATGCTCGCGCCGTCGCTCATCTACAGCCTCATATTGCTGCCGGCGTTTGCCTGGCATTTCCGTCACAAGTTGGGGCGAGATGCGGAATTGCATTTCGCGCTGTTGTGTTACCTCGTGCCGTTCGCAACTTTGAACCAGCAGATCGTCACCGGAATGATGTTTCAGACGGTGAACTGGGAGCGTTATATAAATTATCCCTGCTTAGTGGTCGCGACCGTCATTCTGGTTGGTCGCGCCGACTGGTCTCGATTGGCATTATGGAAGCCGCGCGTGGCCGGGTATGTGGTGCGCGGGCAATCAAGCGTGTTCGGCATCCGTACACCGTTGGCTGGCGCGGCGATCCTTATGGGTCTGCTGGCGTTGTTTCTGTACCGTGCGCAACTCAACAGCTATCGGCAGTTCGCATACTACAATCTGGTCACCCTTGCTTACGCGAACTCCGTGGACCAATATTTTTCCGGAGCGCCAAACGCGCCTCGCCGTGTGACGCTGGACAATGCCAGCTACGATGCTCCTGTGCGCGTCCGGCTGCGAACACCCGATGTGTCATTTCAAGGCTATGTGGATATCGTCGCCGCCTTGAAGACGCCGGATATCAAAATGGGTGCCCCGGCTTCTGCGCCGTCATCCATTCACCGGGAGTGGGGTTTTGAGCATGCGGCGCGGCTTGGACTTTCGCGGGCCCAGTATGAAGCAAAGCTGATCGCGGAGATCGACAGTGGCGCGTGCTGGCCCGAACTCATGTTCCATTTCTCATTCCTCGAATGCGCGCCTTATGTGTCCGACTTCCGGACCTACTTTCCTGCGAAGCTGAAGCAGTCCGTGTCCTCTATCGGTGATGGCTACCAGCGATATCTGCTTGCCCGCGGTGCGCGGCATGACGCGGCCGATGACGCTCTGGTGCTGTCGATGGTGGCTTTGCCTGGAGACGGAGCACAGTCGTCCTGGACGCAAAAGCCGGCTGGTGAGATCCAGGTGGCCACCAAGGCGAAGGGTTTTGCGCCGAACCTGGCGGTCAAGCTGTACGCGTACTGGCAAAGCGCCAGGCGCTGACGAGACATTGTCAGGCGGCGACGAATGGAACAGAACTGATGGACGCAGTTGCCGGACGAAGAAATTCTTATTTTAAATCAGTGACTTATAGGTTTTCAAAGAAATCTTTTGCGCTTGACGTTCACGCAATGAACGGGTTATGACCCGGGTTCACGAATTCAACGAGGCGTATCTTGGCGACCAACAGTGGCGAGCATGACAGGATTGTCCTCAACCTGCTCAATACCGTTGAGGATGGGGCGACGTCGCAGCGCCACATTGCAGAGGAGCTCGGGATCGCTCTCGGGCTTGTAAACGCCTACCTCAAGCGTTGCGTCAAAAAGGGGCTGGTCAAGGTAAACGAGGTGCCGGCCCGCCGCTATGCGTACTTTTTGACACCCTCCGGGTTTGCGGAAAAGTCACGTCTCACGGCTGAATACCTGTCTTCATCGTTTTCCTTTTTCAGGCAGGCGCGATCGGATTGCACCGCAGTTTTCGAGTTTGCTCACCTGAGAAACTTCGAAAACCTCGTTCTCGCCGGCAAGTCCGATATCGCCGAAATCGCCATTCTGTCGGCCACCGAAATCGGCGTGTCGATTGCCGGCATTGTCGACCGGGATGCCGACACCGCGCCGTTGATCGGCAGGAAAGTCGTTGCTGCCTACGATCTGCTCGCGCTGCCGTTCGATGCGGTGGTTCTTACCGACATGCGCCATACGCAGCGATCGTTTGATGAGGCTGTCAATCTGGTCGGCGCGGATCGCGTGCTCGTTCCGAAGCTGCTTCGATTGAACATCGGCGCAGGTCAGGAGGGCAACCGATGACCAAAGCCGACCACAGCGTGGGTATCGAAATTTATCTGCCGCGGTATCTAGAGCGCCGCAGCCACACCCGCGAGATTAACAGGGTCGCGGCGCTGCTGTTCCCGCGCAATCTGTTCGACGGGCTGGATGATCGCGATAGCATCGCCATTCTGCTCGACTTGCTTGGAAGGAAGGTCCGCGTTTCGATCAATGCGGAAATGGTCTCGACCGCCTGACGGGCGGGCGGCGTGCGGACATTCGTGCGCGATTCTGCTTGCGTGTCTGGTGGCATCGAGTCACCCGGGCTGCGGTAGCTTGGGTTGATACATGGTGCAATTTTGAAGGTGTCGAAGATGACTGCATTTGCCCTGATAGGAGCTGCCGGATACGTCGCGCCACGCCACATGAAGGCGATGCAGGCGGTGAATGGCGATCTCAAGGTTGCTTACGATCCGAACGATTCCGTGGGGATCATCGATAGCAATTTCCCGGATGCGCATTTCTTCACCGAGTTCGAACGGTTCGACCGGCATCTCGACAAGCTCCGGCGTCGCGGCGAGAAAATCGATTACGTTTCAATCTGTTCGCCCAATCACCTGCATGACGCGCACTGCCGCTTTGCCCTCCGCTCCGGCGCGGATGCGATCTGTGAGAAGCCGCTGGTTCTCAATACCTGGAACATCGACGGTCTTGCTGAGATCGAGCGCGACACCGGCCACCGGATTTCCACGATTCTCCAGCTGCGTCTTCACCCGGCGATCATTGCTCTGCGCGAGCGCTTCGCGAACAGCACCAAGCGGCACAAGGTCGATTTGACTTACATTACGTCTCGGGGCCGGTGGTATCACGCGTCCTGGAAGGGCGAGGATGCGAAGTCCGGTGGCGTTGCCACCAACATCGGCGTGCACTTCTTCGATATGCTGGGTTTCGTGTTCGGGCCGGTGAAGCGGAACGAAGCGCATCTTCGTGAACCCGAGCGCGCCGCAGGATTTCTCGAATGCGCGAACGCCGACATCAGCTGGTTTCTCTCGGTCGACCGCAACGATCTGCCCGCGGACGTGCAGGGCAAGAAAACGACATTTCGGTCGATCACCGTCGATGGCGAGGAAATCGAGTTCTCGGAAGGCTTCACCGACCTTCATACCAGAAGCTATGAAGAGATCTTGGCAGGGCGCGGCTTCGGCATCGACGAAGTTCGTACGTCCATCGAGATCGTTTCCAATTTCAGAAACGCGCCCCTGACAGCGGGGCGGGAGTGGCGGCATCCGTCCGTACGAGGCGGCTCGAAATGAGCGAGATGCGGGAAGATCCGCGCTTTCCCGGTGCGCTGATTCATGTGTCCAGTTATGTGGACGAGGGCGCCAGCATTGGGCGCGGCACCAAGATCTGGCACTTCTGCCATATCCTTGCCGGCACCACGATCGGAACGGATTGCTCGATCGGCCAGAACGCCATGATCGGACCGCGCGTTAAGGTCGGAAACGGCTGCAAGATTCAGAACAACGTGTCTCTGTATGACGGCGTCGAATTGGCTGATGACGTATTCTGTGGCCCGAGCTGCGTTTTCACGAATGTCACGAACCCGCGCGCCGGTGTCAGCAGAAAAGACGAATTCCGCACGACGCCCATCGGGCGAGGCGTCAGCATCGGCGCCAACGCGACCATCGTCTGCGGCCATGCGCTTGGGGAGTACTGCTTTATCGGAGCGGGCGCAGTTGTGACAAAGGACATTCCCGCGTTTGCGCTAATGGCCGGAAATCCTGCGCGGCGGATCGGCTGGATGAGCAGAGCGGGTGAAAAGTTGGGTGCAGATTTCGTGTGCGGACGTACCGGCGAGCAGTATGCCGTCGAGGGTGACAAACTATTGAGGAAGTCTGCGTCATGACGCAAGGCGTCAAAAATACAGTTGCGATGTTTTATGCCAAGCGGGAGATTTTGGGACGCACGGCGATTGTCGAGTTGCGCCGGCGATACGCTGGATCGGTGATCGGGCTTGCCTGGGTCTTCCTTGGCCCGGCGATCTTGATGGCAATCTACGCTCTAATCTATGGCGTCGTGTTCAAGCTGAAGCCCCAAGAGTTCAGTTCGCAAGAGTACATTGTCTATATTCTGGCAGGTCTCGTGCCTTTTCTGGGATTTAGCGAAGGATTGACGAGCGGTTCTGGATCGCTGGTCGCGCAACGCGACGTTTTGCTGAGTTCGATTTTTCCAGCAGAATTGGTTCCGTTGAGGGCCGTTCTTGTGGCATTTTTCGCGCCGGTGATGGGTCTCGTAATATTGCTCCTTGCAGATGCCATGGTCGGTCATTTTTCATTCTGGAGCTTTTTGGTGCCGATCTTCATCGGACTGCTCCTGCTTTTTCTGTTCGGCGTTGTTTGGATTCTTTCTTTGCTGAACCTTGTACTGAGGGATATTCAGCAAGTTATCTCGTACGTGACGATGGTGGCGCTTATTGCAAGCCCAATCGCTTACACGCCGTCCATGCTGCCGCCGGGTTTTTCGGTCCTCATTTGGTTAAATCCACTTTCCTATTTCGTGATCGCGATTCAGGAACTCGTTGTGTTTGACCGATTTCCTCCTCTGGTCGTGGTGATCGGCTGCCTGGTTCTCGGCGTAGGCAGTTTCATAAGCGGCCTCTACGTCTTCCTTCGCGCCAAGACGGTGTTCTTTGACTATGCTTGATCCTCAAAAAATGAAGACAGTTCTGGAGAGCGCGGACCTCGCCATCCGCTTCAGAGGGGTGTCTAAATCGTATCGTCTTTTCAATTCGATGCGTGATCAGGCAATTTCAGTCCTCGGCTTGAACCTTCCGTTCATTGGGAATGTGAACTCGAAAGAGTTCAAGGCGCTTCAAGGCATCGATCTCGAAATTGGTCGAGGCGAGCAGGTTGGCCTGATCGGGCGCAACGGCGCCGGCAAAACCAGTCTTCTCAAACTCTTGACCGGAAATTTTGAACCTACGAGCGGCATAGTTCAGGTGAACGGAGGCGTGCAGGCGCTCATGCAAACGGGGTTGGGCTTCTATCCTGATTTCACCGGCTATGAGAATTTGCGCTCCTCGTTGCTCTATAACGGCATTAAGCGTGCCGATCTGGAAGCTGCGATAGCCGAGACGGCCGAATTCGTCGAACTCGGAGATTTTCTTCATCAGCCTTTCAAGACCTACTCTCTCGGAATGCGCTCACGGCTCCAGTTTGCCGCAGCGACGGCCATCAAGCCGGACATTCTGATCGTCGATGAAGTTTTGGGCGCCGGCGATGCGTACTTCAGCGGAAAATCCGCCGCCCGGATGAAAAAGCTCACGTCGTCGGGCTGCACCCTGCTGCTGGTCTCGCACTCGATGCAGCAAATTCTGCAATTCTGCACGCGATGCGTCTGGATCGAGGCCGGCAAGATTGTCATGGACGGCGCGGCCCTGTCCGTCGTGCGGGCATATGAGGAATACACCCGCAGGCTGGAAGAAGAGGCCGAATTGGCCCGCTCTAATGGCAGCGGCAGCGTTCTCGCGGACGACACGCTGCGGGACCGGCTGGTCGATACGGTACGGCTCCGATCGGCTGAAGCAGACAGCGACTCTGTGGAGTTGAACACGATCGATGTCTCGCGCTGGCCGACACCGGAGCACGGATTGAGAATATCGCGTATTCGCCTCCTCAATTCCGAAGGGGCGCCCACGCGGCAGTTGCGGAGCGGCGAGGCCGCGTCGTTCGAACTTGAGCTTCTTGCCGACGCCGATCTTAATGGCGATGTGCGAGTGGCCATCGTCATTTATCGCGAGGATGGTTTTATCGCGACGCGACTGATAAGCGAGTATTTGCGACTGAAAGTGCTCAAGGGAAAACGTGTGAAGGTCGCAGCTAAATTGGACGATACGCAGCTCGGCGGATCGCGATACTCAATCTCGGCGTCCATCTACAAGGAATTGGACCTAAACGTTGCGAATGCGGCTGTGGCTTATGATTTGATTTCGCGGTGCTTTGAGTTTCGCGTTCTGCCGCCCATATCGGATGACGTCAGTCTCTTTCATCAGCGGTCCACATGGTCAGCGGAGTAGTTGCGAACGATCGCGCTTTCTTTTTCTGTCGCATGTAAAGATCAAAGGAGTTCAAAGTTTCATGAAACCGGAAGCCGTTACTCTCGTATATATGGGCGATTCAATCACTGAGGGCCAATACGTCGATTCTGCGTTCAGATGGACAGACCTGGTTTCGGACGGTTTGCAGAAGAGTTACATAGCAACTCCGGTCAATCTTGTGCTGCTGAATCGCGGCATTTCTGGCGAGACGACGCGACAGGGGTTGGAGCGTTTTGCAAGGGATGTCCAATCGCATTATCCGGATGTGTTGACGTTGCAGTTCGGATTGAACGATTGTAATTGCTGGGTGACGGACCGTGGTTTGCCGCGCGTTTCGTTGTCGGCCTATCGCGCGAATCTCGTCGAGATGATCGAGCGGGCGCGCCGATTTGGAGCGAGCGAAATCATCCTATCGACCAACCATCCGACTTTGCGTCGAAAAACGCTTATGTCAGGTGAGAGTTTGGAGGAGGCGCGAATCCGGTATAATGAAGCTGTCCGGCAGATCGCAGCCGACACGTCAGTAACATTTTGCGACATCGAATCGGCGTTCAAGGGCCTCGATGATGCCAAGCTGGCGGATGTGCTCTTACCGTATCCGGATCAACTCCATCTCAGTAAGGCGGGCCACGAGACGTACGCAGCTGCAATTTTGCCATCCATCGAATCAGCGATTCAACGAGTTATCAAAAGGAGAGACAGTTGAGCCAGAAATCAAATACAGATCTGCATTGGAATAGCCGCGCGATAAGCGAATCCGACGGTGCCAAGGTGAATATCGCAGATACCGTCCAGCGCGATCTTGAGCTTCAATATATCTTCAACCACCTGTCCCCCTCGATGCGGCTGCTGGAGGTTGGATGCGGTAACGGCTACGTGACGGACCAGCTTCGTGCGCGCGTAGCGCATGTAGATGCATTCGACTATGCGGAGAACATGGTTTCGCGCGGGAAGGAAGTTTACGGCGAGACGAACAATCGTTTTTTTGTTGATAGCGTTCTCGACCCGAAAAATGCCAGGGGACCATACGACGCTGCTCTCTGCGTGCGCGTCTTAATCAATCTTCGTGATCTTAGCGAGCAGATCCGGTCTATCCGCAACATTCACAACCTTCTGAAGCCAGGTGGAGTGCTCATTCTTATTGAAGGTTACAAGGAGGGGTTCGCTGCGATCAGCGATTTTCGTCAAAAAATCGGTATCGAACCGTTGAAGCCAGCGGCAATAAATTATTACTCGGGGCTCTCCGAATTGATGCCCACCATTCAGGAACTTTTTGCCGTCGCCGATACCTTCCATACGGGCTTGTTTGACTTTCTTACGCGGATCATATTGCCGGCAGTCGCCGGTCCGGGGCAGGCGTCGGGACCAGGGCAGTTTCATGCGCAAATCGAACCAGTTGTTCGGGCTTACGATGGTCGCGAATTCGCTCAATACGCGCGATTACACGGCTTTGTATTGACCAAGCGATAATGCGATATTTGATTACGTATGTAAGCGGTTTTTGATGCCGGTTGAAAGCAAAGAAAATCTGAACCTGTTACTGCTGTGCGATTTCAACGATCGCACAGCAAGTACCATTGTCGATCACATCGAAGGACTGCGTAACTACTCCAAGCATAAAATATGGATATTGTCGTCGAGAGGGGAGCTTCCGCAGAATCTGGATCTCAGACGGTTCGATGGCATCATAATTCATTATTCCCTCGTCGCATGCTTGAATTCATTTATAGGTCCCAAGGCGCGGGCTGCGATCAGGGGGTTTAAGGGAATTAAGGTCGCCTTCGTTCAGGACGATTACCGTTTTATAGATATGACGGTGGCGGCTTTGAGCTACCTCGGTGTCGATGTTCTTTTCGGGCTGGCGGGACCTGACATTATCGACCAGGTGTACTCGCCGACAAAGCTTCCGGGCGTCCTTCGGGAGACCGTATTGGCGGGATATGTTCCCGTTCATTTAACTAAGCAGAACGTTCCGCCATTCGCCGATCGGCCGATCGACATAGGATACAGGGCGCGAAAGCTCCCTGCTTGGCTCGGCAGTCACGGAAAGGAGAAATGGGTGATCGCCGAGCGGGTAATCGCCGATGCTGCGCGTTTCAATCTGCGATGCGATATTTCAACCAACGAGTCTGACCGAATTTATGGGGATGATTGGATCGGGTTCGTCACCAGTTGCAAGGCGATGCTCGGATCGGAAAGCGGTTCGGGCGTTTGCGATTTTACGGGGCGCATCCAGTTGAAAGTAGAAAGTCATGTAGCCAAGCACCCGACCGCGACATTCGAGGAATTGCGCGAGCTTTACTTTAAGGAGGACGACGGCCGTGTGATGATGAACGTCATTTCCCCGCGATGCTTTGAGGCCGCCGCTTTAAGGACGCTGATGATCCTTTATGAAGGGTATTACTCGGGAAGACTGATTGCATGGCGTCACTATTTGCCTTTGAAGCGGGATCATTCCAATATGGACGAGGTTGTCGCCATACTGAGAAATCCCGCAGAGGCCCAAAAAATTATCGATGCTGCGTATTCCGAGGTGGCACTGAACCCGGAAAATCTGTTTGAAGCAATGGTTCAAAAAATGGACGTTGCTGTCGGTAAACGCTTTGCTCCGCGGATGCTGGCATCGAAGCCGGCCTATGATGAGAAGCAATTTTTTGCGGTCCGCGAAGTTGCTCGTCAGAAGCAACATCGTAGGGAAGTTTTGCACCGTATAGTGAGCGGCTTGTTACCTTATGTCCAAGCGGGGCTTGCGTTACTCCCAGCCGGTATTCGCGCGTGGCTACACTCGAAACTTCGAGGTGTTTGGTGGCTTCTGCTTGGGGTCGAAACGCCGGGAATGAGGCGGATCAAAACATTTCGGCGACTCGTCGGTTCGAGCGGACTTGGTGCGGCCTTCAAAACGATGTCGATGTGTCGGCTGCATCCTGGTTTTTTGGAGGCCGATGTATCGGATCTTGCGCAATTGCTTGCCTCTGGTGAGCCCCGGATAAGAATTTATCTAGATGATGTTAGTAACTCGCTTGAAATATGTTTTGGTGCCGGCGTGCCGGCAGGCCGCAGGATTGAATCCTCTGCATTGAGGAAAGCGCTCCGGACAAACTCGGTGAGGCACATTTTTTGGCGTGCTGAGGCAATCGAAGTCGTTGGCATGCTTGGAATGTCGAGCGGAAGTTTTCAAGATTTAGCAAATCTCGCTGAAACAGACTCGGACATTGTCGCGGACCTCTTTGACCAGTTGTTATTTCGGCCCGAGCCGAATGTTCTTCGCTCCCAAGTGTCAGGAAATTAGGATGTGCGGCATCGCGGGTTTTCTTTCGGTCACGGCGAAGCCCTTGCGTCACTCGACGGGTGTGCTGCGAGCGATGTCATCCCTGATCGCGCATCGCGGGCCGGATGGCCACGGCCAATGGGTGTCGCCTGACGTCCGCGCCGGATTCGTGCATCGCCGACTCGCGATCATCGATCTGTCGCCAGGCGGCGCGCAGCCGATGCATGCACCAAACGGCACCGTCATTACATTTAACGGCGAGATCTATAATTATATCGAATTGCGCGACGAGTTGTCCGCGCACTGGAATTTTTATTCCACCTCGGACACCGAGGTCATTCTCGCCGCCTATGAGCGCTGGGGTGAGGATTGCGTCGCTCATTTGCGTGGTATGTTTGCCTTTGCGATCTGGGACGAACACAAACGAAAGTTGTTCGCGGCACGCGACCGCTTTGGCATCAAACCATTCTATCATACCGAGCAGAATGGTGTGTGGTACTTTGCTTCGGAAGCCAAAGCGCTTCTGCCGTTTCTGCCGGATATTGAGACGGACTCGACCGCTCTCGCGGAATATCTGACCTTTCAGTACACCATTGGCACGAAAACGCTTTTCAAGGGCATCGATACTCTTCTGCCCGGGCACTCGCTTGTGGTGTCCGACGGTGAGGTTAGAATCTCCCGCTACTGGGACGTGCAGTACGCGGTCGATTTCGATCATAGCCCGCACTACTTCGAGACGCGCTTCAAGGAGTTGCTTGCCGATTCCATGAACGTGCATCTGCGTGCCGACGTTCCGGTCGGCGGCTATGTGTCCGGGGGGCTGGACTCCAGTCTGGTGGCGCTGCTGGCTTCAAAACACGATCATCGCAACCGGTTGGCATTCCACGGCCGATTCCTGGAGCATCCCGGCTACGACGAGAGTTCCTATGCCCGTGAGGTGACGGATCTTGCGGATATGTCCTTGCATATCGCCGATATCACGGCGGAAGACTTCCGCACGCATATGCATGATGTCATCTATCATCTTGATTTCCCCGTCGCCGGTCCCGGATCGTTTCCGCAGTTCATGGTGTCTGCACTCGCCGCGAAGCATCTCAAGGTCGTGCTTGGCGGGCAGGGCGGCGACGAGTTGCTCGGAGGCTATGCGCGCTATCTCGTTGCTTACTTCGAGCAAAGCATCAAGGCGGCGATGGATGGTACTTACAAGCAGGGCAACTACGTCGTGACGATTGAGTCGATCGTGCCGAATCTCGGGCTGCTCCGCGAATACAAGCCGATGATCAAGGAGTTCTGGCGCGAAGGATTGTTCGAGGATCTCGACAAGCGTTACTTCAGGCTTGTCGACCGCTCGACCGATATGGTCGGCGAGGTCGATTGGTCGTCGCTGGACAAGGGGCGGGTCTTCGAGGCATTCCGCGCGATTTTCAACAATCAGGACAACGTCCGCAAGGAAGCCTATTTCGACAAGATGACTCACTTCGATTTCAAGTGCTTGTTGCCGGCGCTGCTGCATGTGGAAGACCGCATGAGCATGGCGCACGGGCTTGAAAGCCGTGTCCCGTTCCTCGATCACCCACTGGTCGAGTTTCTCGCCACGGTGCCGGCCGATATCAAATTCCGCGGCGGGCAGATGAAGCAGATCATGAAGGAAGCCTATAAGGATACGCTTCCGAAGAGCGTCGTCGAGCGGCGCGACAAGATGGGTTTTCCGGTTCCGCTGAAGGAATGGTTCGAGGGGCCGCTGGCGAGCTATGTCCGGGACATCTTTGCGCAGCAGAAGGCCAGGCATCGGCCGTACTTCAACAGCGATCTCGTGCTGGAAAACTTCGGATCTGCCTCCCGGTTCTCCCGCAAGACGTGGGGTTTGCTAAGTCTGGAACTGTGGCATCAGCGGTTTCATGATCGCGCTGCCGAGTTCAGAGCAATGGTGAACTGACGTGCCGTGGTCCATAATCTTTTACAGCAAGCGCGCTGAAGTCGTCGTTATGAGAATTGGAGATTTCGCGTGAGTGCCGTCGATGAAAAGAACATTGCTTTCTGGAACGAGCTGTGCGGGACGCTTCTTGCGACCCAGTTGGGTATTAAGGACAGCTCCGCGGCGAGCTTGAAGAGGGGGCTTGACCTCTACATCAAATGCATCAAGTAACCCGTCCACTCTAAGGAACCTCGTATGAAGATTTTCGTCACCGGCGGAGCCGGACAAGTCGGCTCGACCTTGGTCGATATGTTGCTCGCGCGCGGCGATGAGGTGCTCGCTATCGACAACTTCTCGACAGGGCGGCGCGACAACCTCACGGAACATGCCAACCTGAAACTTGTTGAGGATACCATCGCCGACGGAGCGGCCATCGATGCGCTGTTTGCCGACTTTAAGCCAGAGGTCGTTGTACACACCGCAGCGTCCTACAAGGACCCGGAGGATTGGGGCACCGACGCGCTGGTGAACGCGGCCGGCACAGCCAATATCGCGCGCTCATGCAAGAACCACAAAGTCGGCCGTCTGATCTATTTCCAGACCGCGCTGTGCTACGGCACCAAGCCAACGCAGTCGCCGATCAAGCTCGATCATTCGATTAATCCGGTGAACTCAAGTTATGCGATCTCCAAGACGGCGGGTGAGCATTACGTGCAGTTCTCCGGGACCGATTGGGTGACCTTCCGGCTCGCCAATGTGATCGGCCCACGCAATGTCTCTGGTCCACTGCCGATATTTTATCAGCGCCTTTCGGAAGGGAAGCGCTGCTTCGTGACGCCGGCGCGCCGCGACTTCTGCTTTGCCGGAGATCTGGCGAGGACCGTTGTGGATGCTGTCAATGGCAAGGGGCATGGCACGTATCATTTCTCATCAGGAAAGGATGTGTCCATCCGGGAATTGTACGACGCCGTGGTGGGCGCGATGCAGCTCAATGATCGGCCGGAGCCTGAGATGAAGCCACTAGGTCCCGATGACGCAGCCTCGATCTTGCTCGATCCGTCGCGCACATTCGCTGACTATGGCTCGATTGAATTTACGCCTTTGGCAGAAATCGCGCGCCTTGCGGTTTCTCATTGGCGCGCCCACGGCGTGCAGGGTGGCTATACTCACCTCAAGCTCGACAAAACTGAACGCTAATGCGCATTTTGATCACAGGCGGTGCCGGCTGCCTCGGCTCGAATCTCGTCGAGCATTGGCTGCCGCAGGGGCACGACATTCTCGTCATCGACAATTTCGCCACCGGCCAGCGTGAAACGTTGCCGTCCGGTCTGCCGAAATTGAAGCTGGTCGAAGGCAGTATCGCCGACCGTTCTCTGGTCGATAAAGCCTTCGCCGACTTTGGGCCGACGCATGTGGTGCACGCCGCCGCAGCCTATAAGGACCCGAACGATTGGCGTGAAGATATCGCCAGCAATGTGCTGGGTTCGGTGAATGTCGTTGACGCTGCACGCGCAGCCAAGGTCGAGCGTTTTGTCAATCTGCAGACAGCGCTTTGTTACGGTACGCCCGACCAGGTACCGATCCCCATCGATCATCCGTGTCGGCCGGTGGCGAGCTACGGCATCTCCAAGACCGCGGGCGAGGCCTATGTGGTCACGAGCGGTGTGCCGTTTGTTTCTTTGCGGCTGGCCAGCGTCATCGGCCCGCGCCTGACGATCGGCGCGATTCCCACTTTCTATTCGCGGCTGAAGGCCGGCAAGAGCGTGTTCTGCACGACAGCCGTGCGCGACTTCCTTGCGATGCCCGATTTTCTGGCTTTCATGGATTTGGCGATGGCGTCTGGCGCGCCGACCGGCATCTACAATATTGGGCCGGGCGAGGGTCACTCAATCAAGGATGTGCTGATCGCCGTCGCTGCCGCGACGAAGCTACCGGTGCCGGATCCGATCGACATCCGCCCGGTGGGGGCCGACGATGTCGAGACCGTTGTTCTCGATCCTTCGGCGGCGCAGGCTGCTTTCGGATGGCGCGCCAAGGTCGGCTTCAAAGAAGCCATTGCCGACATGGTAGGCTGGTATGATGCGCATGGCATTTCCGCGATCCACACCCACCTCAAGCCGGCGGCGGGAGAGGCCCGGGCATGACGCCGGTCGCCAACACCGAGGTCAAGTCATTCTGGGAGGCGAATCCAGTTGCGGCCGAAGGCATCGCCGCAACCGCGGGCACGCCGGAATTCTTCCGCTCGTTTGACGCCATACGCGAAGCCGATGACTGCGAGCCTTGGTCCTTTTCCGACGAGATCCACGGCTACTCGACATCGGCTGGCAAGCGTGTCCTAGACGTCGGCTGCGGCAATGGTTACGTCTTGGCGCAGTATGCCAAATTCGGCGCCGACGTCACCGGGGTCGACTTAACGCAGACAGCGATCAATCTCAGCCAGGCGCGCTTCGCACTCGCTGGCCTAACGGGCGCCTTTCATACGACGGATGGGCACCGCCTGCCTTTTCCAGATGCGAGTTTCGACATCGCGTGTTCGATGGGGGTATTGCACCACATCGAGGATCCGCATCCGATGATTGCTGAAATGCGCCGGGTGCTGAAACCGGGCGGCCGTATTATCCTGATGCTGTATTATCGGGGCAGTTGGAAATACCAGGTTGTGTTTCGTGTCAAGAGGCTGTTCGATCCCCGCTATCGCGGCAAGAGCCAGCAGGAGGCTCTCAACATGAACGATGGCGACGATTGCCCTCTTGCCAAGGTCTACACGCGAGGGCAGGCGCGGTCATTGTTGGCTGGGTTTACCGAGTATCACGATGAGCTCAATCAACTGAGCTTTCGTCAATTGCTCCTGGTTCCTGGCCTTGATCGGCTTTTGCGGCGATTGCTGCCTGCCGCCAATCGCAATATCTTTGCCCGCACAATGGGCTGGAATCTTTATATCAAAGCGATGAAACCCTCATGAACGAAGTGATCTCAACCAAAGCCGTCCCGTCATTTTCCGGCGCCCGCATTCTTGTTGTCGGCGGTGCCGGTTTTGTTGGTTCCAATCTGGTTCATCGTCTGCTGGACGACAATCCACATGAGATTGTCGTCGTCGACAATCTGCTGTCGGCGGATAGAAGCAATGTGCCTGACGATCCCCGGGTGCGCTTCATCGACGCGCCAATTACAGACGATGCGGTGCTGCGGGACCTGCCGCAGAATCTCGATATAGCTTTTCATCTCGCTTGCTTCCACGGCAATCAGTCGTCAATCGCCGACCCTATGGCGGATCACGCTAACAACACACTGACATCGCTGAAGCTGTTCGAACGACTCAAGGATATCCCCTCGCTGCGCAAAGTTGTCTATGCTGCTGCCGGCTGCGCGGTGGCGAAGAAGACGCGCGACGAACCAGCGGCAACATCTGAAGACGCCGATGTCGAACTGTTCCACGACAGCCCGTACTCAATCTCGAAGCTGGTCGGCGAGATGTACGGCAATTATTACTTCCGTCGTCACCAGATGCCATTCGTCAAGGCGCGCTTTCAGAACGTCTACGGTCCGCGCGAAATACTTGGCGCCGGGCGATGGCGCGGAACGCCGCATACGGTCTGGCGCAATGTGACGCCGACCTTCGTATTCAAGGCGCTACATGGCGAGGCCCTGCCGCTCATCAATGGCGGTGAGGACGGCCGCGATTTCATCTTCGTCGGCGATCTGGTCGAGGGTTTGATTCGTATCGCCGGCTACGGAAATTCGGGTGAGGCGTACAATCTCGCCAGCGGCCGCGAGATGCGGATCCGCGATCTTGCGATGGCTATCAATGCGTTGACCAAGAACCCGACGCCGCCCGATATTACGCCGCCGCGCGACTGGGACAACTCGGGCCGCCGTTATGGCGACCCCACCAAGTCGCGTGCGACGATCGGCTTTTCCGCTGACACCAGACTGGAACAAGGTCTGGAGACCACAGTCGCCTGGACCAAGGCGAATCTCGATCTGATCAAACGCACCATGGCGCGCCACGCAGCGCATGTGCCTGAAGTGGCAAAATATATCGCATGAAGACGCTTCTGTCGGTCATTGGTGCGCGCCCGCAGTTCATTAAAGCGGCGCCGGTCAGTCGTGCCGTGCGCGCGCAGGGCGGCTTTCGCGACATTATCGTGCACACAGGTCAGCATTTCGATCGAGACATGTCTGACGTGTTTTTTGACGAGCTTGGTCTGCCAAAGCCGGACCATCATCTCGGCATTCACGGTGGCGGCCACGGCGCCATGACGGGCCGCATGATCGTCGCGCTCGAGGAGCTTTCCCTCGCGGTCAAGCCGGACGCTTTCGTCATTTATGGCGACACCAATTCGACGTTGGCCGCTGCTATTGTCGCCGCCAAACTTTATATTCCGATCGCCCATATTGAGGCCGGGTTGCGTTCGTTCAAGCCGATGCCGGAAGAAATCAACCGGGTCGTCGCCGATCGGGTCAGCCGTTGGCTGTTATGCCCGACCGATCTGGCGGTAAGGAATCTCGCCGCCGAAGGTATCAGCGAGGGCGTCTATAATGTCGGCGACGTCATGTACGACACCACGCTTTTGATCCGTGATCGCGCCAACCAGCATTCGAAGATCATCGATGAGCTTGGCCTGACGCCCGGCGCTTTCAGCCTCGCCACCATTCACCGCGCCGAGAATACCGACAGCGCCGAGGCGCTGGCCGAAGTCGCCAGCTATCTTGCCGAGGTTGCGCGCGAGCGCCCGGTCGTCCTGCCTTTGCACCCGCGTACGCGGCAAGCCGCTGCGAAATTCAACATTGACCTTTCGTCGCTGCGGATCATCGATCCGGTCGGATATCTCGACATGACGGCCTTGATCGCCGGTTGCCAGAGCGTCTTGACCGACTCAGGCGGCGTGCAGAAGGAAGCCTATTTCCACCGGAAGCCATGCGTGACGTTGCGTGACGCCACGGAATGGGTCGAGACCGTGGAAACCGGCTGGAACCGTCTCTGGAAGGGTCCGGATTATCTGCCGCGTCGTGACAACAACGCATATGGCGACGGTCACGCCGCCGAGAAGATCGTCGACATTCTTGCGGCGCAGACGTGACGCGACACGACAAGAGGCGGAATTGAACGGCCATCATCGTCGAATATCCGTTATCGGACTGTAAGAGGATGCGTGACAGCGATCTTCGACTGTTGATCGTTTATGCCGAGTACACTGACCGGCTGTCGTACTATGATGATTGGTTAGACGCCTTCAAGGCTTGGCCGGGTTTTCGCGCCGATGGCTTTAACATTGTTCCGGCCAACAGCGAGGCCGCCTTGCGGGCGAAGCTCGCTGAAAGTGACGCCGTGGTCATTCTTCATTCCGCCACCGGCGACACGACTATCTATCTCGAGCGCTACGCCAAGATTCTCGGAGAACGCAAGATTCCGTTGCTCTCATTTGTCGGCAACGAGGTCAATCTGCCGGGTTCGCCGATTGCGGAGAAACGGCGCGTCTTGGGACTTATTCGTCCGGACTGGATTGCGACGCAATTGCTGGAGGACGCCGGTCGCATGCTGTTCGGAGATCTTGCTGGACAAGGCGTTGTCTCGATCCCCCATGCGCTCAATCCTGCGGTGTTCAGCGCAAAAAAAGATTCTGCCGATCGCCCGATCGATATCGGCACGCGTGCGGCGCGGTATCTTCCGCATCTTGGGGACAATGACCGCAATCGCATCATCGAACGCTTCCGCATCGCGGGTGCGGAGCGCGGTCTCTCGATAGATATTTCCGACACGCGATTTAGCCGTGACGA
Organism: Pseudolabrys sp.; assembly: GCA_030655215.1. Lineage (GTDB taxonomy): Bacteria > Pseudomonadota > Alphaproteobacteria > Rhizobiales > Xanthobacteraceae > Pseudolabrys. The sequence continues at coordinate 28,981 of JAURVZ010000086.1, forward strand.
TTGGGCAGCATTTCTGAACCGCTGCAAGGGGACAATTGCCACCGAGGCCGGCAGCTGGTTCATCGAGCGTGACGACACGACAGTCGATGCCATACGTGCCGATATTCGCTCTGCCACCAAAGGAATCATGATCGCCAATGATTCCTCGCTCCGCTCTCTCGGCCACAAGCTGCCATGGTGGATCCGGCGCGGCTTGCGTAGTGTCCTCGGTCTCGGCCTCGTCCAGCACGAGGCGTTGGTCAATGAGCATGCGTCTTACGACGCTGTCTATCAGAAGTATTTCGCGGGCCGGGTGCACCCAGAGATCAATGGTAAGTGCATAAGTTCACGTCATTTTGACGCCATCGGCACCAGGACTTGCCAGATTATGTTCCGAGGCCGGTTCAACGATATCCTTGAAGCGGACCGGCACTACATTGCCTTGAATGACGACTTCTCGAATTTTGACGCGGTCGTCGAACGCTTCCGCGACGACAACCAGCGCAACCGGATCTGCGAAGAGGCTTACGCGCACGTCCTCGAACATCATACCTATGATTGCCGGATGCGGCAGATCGCAGACATTTTCTCGCAATGTGCGGCATAGCCGGCCTGATTGACGCGTCCGGCAGCGCCACCGCGCCTGCTTTGGAGCGGCGCGCGCGGGCGATGTCCGACGCCATCGCCTATCGCGGCCCAGACGGTTCCGGCGTCTGGCAGGATGCCGAGGCCGGCATAGCTCTGGCGCAGCGGCGGCTGGCCATTATCGATCTGACGGAAGCCGGTGCGCAACCGATGATCTCGGGCGATGGCCGCTGGGTGATTTCTTACAATGGCGAAGTTTACAACGCCGCCGAGATTGCTGCTGCACCCGAACTTGGCGGTGTTAAATTCAAAGGCACGTCGGACACCGAAGTCATCCTCGAATCCTTTGCGCATCGCGGCATCGATCGCACGCTCGCCGACATGAACGGCATGTTCGCCATCGCGCTGTGGGATAGCAAGGAGCGTAGCCTTCACCTGATCCGCGACAGGCTCGGGATCAAACCACTGGTGTTCGCGGCAAGCGATAAGGGCCTGTGGTTTGCCTCGGAGCTCAAGGCGCTGGTGGCCGCCGGCCTCAAACCGGAGATCGATCCGGCGTCGGTCGCCAGCTTCCTGCGCTTTGGCTACGTGCCGACGCCGCATTCGATCTTTCGTGGCGTGACCAAGGTCAAGGCTGGCGAGATCGTCAGCATCAATGCCAGTCGAAAGATATCGCATCGCCAGTATTGGGCGGTGACAGACGTCGCGACCGCCGGTCTGACCCATCCGTTCACGGGCACGGAAGCGCAGGCTGAATCCGAGTTGAACGATCTCTTGGTCGATGCTGTCGGCGGGCAGATGATCTCCGATGTGCCACTGGGCGCCTTTTTGTCCGGTGGCATTGATTCATCGACTGTCGTCGCGCTGATGGTCGCAGCGAAGCGAGGTCCAGTGCGGACCTTCTCGATAGGCTTCGATGTTGCCGGTTACGATGAGTCGAAGCATGCCGCCGCCGTCGCCGCGCATCTCAAAACTGATCACCGCACGATGACTGTCACGGCGGATGATGCCTTGGCCGTCGTGCCGCAACTGGCTGAAATGTATGACGAGCCCTTCGCCGATTCGTCTCAGATACCGACTCATCTGATTTCAAAGCTGACGCGGGAATACGTTACTGTCGCCTTGTCCGGCGATGGTGGCGATGAGCTGTTTGCCGGCTATAATCGCTACAAGCTCGGTCATGGCCTGGGCGGCCTTGCCGCCCGCTCGCCATTGGCCTTGCGGCGCTCGCTCGCTGCGACCATCAACGCAGCGCCTGCCGGTCTGGTCAATGGGTTGGCGCGTCTTGCACCTGCTGGCCTGTTGCCGCCGCAGCCGATGGACAAGCTCTACAAGCTGGCCGCGATCCTGCCGATGGATCGCGAAGCTTTTTATCTGCGTCTGGTGAGCCAGTGTCCCGATCCAGTTGCTCTGACCAATGGCGTGGCCGAGCATCCGGTCGGCCTGAACTGGCAACCGCCCGCCGGCCCCGATCGCTTCCTCGAACAGATGCAACTGTTCGACACGGCAACATATATGCCGGACGATATCCTGCAGAAGGTTGATCGTGCCTCGATGGCCGTGTCATTGGAAGTGCGCCCGCCGCTGCTTGATCATCGCGTTGTTGAGTTTGCCTGGCGCCTGCCGCGCAGCATGCGCATTCAAGGCGGCCAAACGAAATGGCTGCTGCGTCGCGTGCTGGATCGTTACGTGCCGCGCTCTCTCGTAGAGCGGCCGAAAATGGGTTTCGGCATTCCGCTGGCCGAATGGCTGCGCGGCCCGTTGCGAGACTGGGCCGAAGATCTGCTCGATCCGGCGCGTCTGGGCGGCGGTTTGCTGAACGTCGGAGCCGTTCATAAATTGTGGGCCGAGCACCTCAGCGGGGAGCGCAATTGGGCCTATGCGCTGTGGACGATTCTGATGTTTGAGGGCTGGCGGCGGCGTTGGACGGAAGGCGTTTCCGCACCCGGTTGAGCGCGACGACACAGATCCAAAAAAGCCCCGCCATCGAGCGGGGCTTTTTCTTTTTTTGCCTGGTGTAGTCTATGCCGTTACCAGCTTCGGCGATGTCCCTGCGCCACGCCGCCGCCTGATTTGCAGCAGGATGATTGCGCCGAGCAACAGGAACGCCGGGATGGTGAACCAGAATCGGCTCGCTCGCTGCGCCGGCACGAGCACTGACGTGATCTGATCGCCCGGCGTCAGGCCATACTTGATCGCTTCGCTGCCGAAACGCGGCGCCATGATCGTCGTCTTGTCGCCGACGGTCGTCAGCGTCAGGCCGGTCGCCGCCAGCCTTTCCACGCCGGTCGTGCCGGTGCGCAATGTCAGCCGCACCAGTTTCTCGACATCGTCGCCGCTGCGCGATTGGCTGTTAATGCGGAAGCGCAACGTCGCGCCTTGCGGCAGGTCATTGGCGATCTGGGCCAATTCGGCCGCCGGGCGTTCGACGAACGGCGGCTGCACCTGGTCAAGCCAGTAGTCCGGCCGGAACAAGGTGAAGCTGACCAACAGCAACAGCACCGTCTCGTACCACTTGTTGCGGATCAGCAGCCAGTTCTGGCTGGCCGCGACGAACGTACCCATGGCAACAACGCAGCACGTCACAACAAAGGCGAAGTGAAGCGGACCGCCAATGTCGATCATCAGGATCTCGGGATTGAAGATGAACACGAACGGCAACAGCGCCGTGCGGTTCTCATAGCGCATGCCCTGCCAGCCGACCTTCATCGGGTCGGCCCCGGCAATGGCGCCGGCCGCATAGGCGGCAAGCCCCACAGGCGGTGACACGTCTGCCATCAGGCCGAAGTAGAAGACGAACATGTGCACCGCGATCAGCGGCACGGCGACATCGTTCTGCGCGGCGAGTTCGACCACGACCGGCGCCATCAACGTGGCGACGACAACATAGCTTGCCGTTGTCGGCAGGCCGGTGCCGAGGATCAGGCAGATCAGGCCGGTCAGCACCAGCATGATGACGAAGTTGCCGCCGGACAGGAATTCGACGATCTCGGTCATCACCAGGCCGATGCCGGTCAGCGTCACCGTGCCGACAATGATGCCGGCGACCGCTGTGGCAATGCCGACAGCCGTCATGTTTCGTGCGCCGGTCTCGAGACCAGCGACGAATTCGCGGAAGCCGGTTTTGAATTCGGCGCCGAGATTGCCTTGCTTGCGGAAGAACGCGGTCAGTGGCCGCTGCGTGACAACGAGCGCGCCCATGAACATGCAGCCCCAGAAGGCGGCGAGGCCCGGCGACATTTCCTCGATCATCAGGCACCAGATCAGCACCGAGACCGGAACAAGAAAGTGCAGGCCGGTGCGCGCGACTTCATAGAAGTCAGGCACGTGGATCAACGCCTTTGTCGGATCGTCGATTGGCAGGTCGGGAAATTTCGCCCGGTAGGCAACCAGCGCCACGTAGAGGATGGTGACAGCGACAAAGGCGATCAGGCTCGAAGCATCGCCGAAGGCCGTCTTGGTCCAGCCGAGACCGTAATGGAACGCGCTTGCCAAGATGATAAAGCCGCACAGCGTCATGATCCCGAGGCCAGCGCCATGCATGCGCGAGCGGCGGCGCTGACGCGGCAGCCCTGTCATCCCCTTCTTCACCGCTTCGATATCGACGATGTAGAACAACGCGGCGTAAGTGAGGATGGCGGGCAGGAAGGCATGCTTGACCACTTCGGCATAGGAGATGCCGACATATTCCGCCATCAGGAATGCCGCAGCGCCCATCACCGGCGGCATTAGCTGGCCGTTGACGCCGGCGGCGCATTCGATGGCGCCGGCTTGCACCGGCGTATAGCCGACGCGCTTCATTAGCGGGATCGTGAAAGTGCCGGTCGTGACGACATTGGCGACCGACGAGCCGGAGATCATGCCGGTCATGCCAGACGACACAACGCCGGCTTTCGCCGGACCGCCGCGGAACTGGCCGAGCAGCGAGAAGGCCATCTGAATGAAATAATTGCCGGCGCCGGCTTTTTCGAGTAGCGCGCCGAACAGCACGAATAGGAAGATGAAGGCGGTCGAAACGCCGAGCGCGACGCCGAAAACGCCTTCAGAGGTCAGCCAGAAATGCGATGCGGCGCGGCCGATCGATGCGCCTTTGTGCGCCAGCAGGCCGGGCAGCCATTGGCCGGCGAAAACATAGACCAGGAATACCAGCACGAAGGCCGGCATCCACGGGCCTTCAACGCGGCGCGAGGCTTCGATCAGGATGACGACGCCAGCAACAGCGGCGATAATATCAAAGGTGGTCGGCAGGCCGGGCCGCAGCGCCAGTTCGCGATAGAACACGAGCAGGTACAGGACGGAGGCAATGCCGGCCAAAGCCAGCGCCCAGTCGGTCAGCGGAATGCGGTCGCGCGATGAACTCTTGAACGCTGGGTAAGCGGTGAACGCCAGCAACAACGCAAAACACAGATGAATGCAGCGCGCTTCGCTGTCATTGAACACGCCGAAGCCGAGCGTGTAGGCGAAGGGCGACGCATACCAAAGCTGGAACAGCGACCAGCAGATCGCCACAGCGGAGAGAAACTTCGACAAATGGCCGGGGGGCCGGCGGCCACCCATGTCCGCCTCGATTACGAGCTGCTCGAGGTCGACGTTCTTCGGGATGTGGTCCGTATTTGCCGTTGCGTTGCTCATGATTCCCCACCCGCTTGAAGCCAAAATAAAAACGGTGAGGGCGCTGCATGCGCCCCCACCGCCATCAGACTGAAATTACATCCAACCTTTTTCTTTGTAGAACTTGACGGCGCCCGGATGCAGCGGCGCCGACAGGCCGGCTTTGACCATGTCCTTCGGATCGAGGTTGGCGAAGGCCGGGTGCAGCTTCTTGAATTCGTCGAAGTTGTCGAACGTGGCCTTGACCAGGTTATAGACAACGTCGTCCGGCTGCTTCGACGAAGTGACGACAGTCGCCATCACGCCGTAGGTCGTGGTCGGGTTCGGATTGTTCGAGTACATGCCGCCCGGAATGGTGGCGACCGAGTAGTACGGGAACTGCTTGAGCAGCGCATCAACGGCCGGACCGGTCAGCGACACCAGCTTGGCGCCGCAGGTCGTGGTCGGATCCTGGATCGCGGCCGACGGATGGCCGACGCCGTAGTAGAAGCCGTCGATCTTGTTGTCGCAGAGCGCCGGACCCTGTTCGTCGGCCTTGAGTTCGCCGGCGAGCGAGAAGTCCTTCACCGTCCACTTCATCTCGGCGAGTAGCTGGTCCATCGAGGCGCGCGTGCCCGAGCCCGGATTGCCGACATTAAAGCGCTTGCCCTTGACGTCTTCGAACTTGGCAATGTTCGCTTCCTTGCGGGTCAGCACGGTGAACGGTTCCGGATGCACGGCATAGACCGCGCGCAGTTCGCTGTCGGCCTTGTCCTTGAACGCGCCTTCACCCTTGGTGGCGTTGTACTGCACGTCGGACTGCGTCAGGCCGAAGTCGAGCTCGCCGGACTTGATGGCGTTGACGTTGAACACCGAGCCGCCGGTCGATTCGACCGAGCAACGCAGATTGGTCTTGGCGCGATCCTTGTTCATCAAGCGGCACACCGCGCCGCCGACCGCGTAATAAACGCCGGTGACGCCGCCGGTGCCGATGGTGACGAATTTCTGCTGCGCGACGGCAGGCGTGGCGCCGGCCAGCATCGCGATAACGCCGGCTGCGGCAAGGCCGCCGGAAATTTTAATGGTCGTCATGGCTCAAACCCTCGATGTTGTTTTGGTTGTATTCGAAGTCTTCTTATCAGTCCGCAGTGTCCCGCATTCCGGCCACTGGCCGCAACACGAATCGTTCAAACGCCGGTCACGGCATCGATGGTTTCGCCCAATCTTTCGACCAGCGTATCGATTGCATCACCGTCGATGATGAATGGCGGCGCCAGCAGGATGTGGTTGCCGCTCAGGCCCTCGACCGTGCCGCCCATCGGGTAGGTCATCAGGCCGCGGTTCATGGCTTCCTGCTTGATTTGTGCATGCACTTTGCGTGCCGGATTGAAAGTCTCCTTGGTGGCGCGGTCGGCGACCAGCTCGACGCCCTGGAACAGGCCGCGGCCGCGCACATCGCCGACGAAAGGATGGTTGGCGAAACGCTCCTGCAAGCGACGGGTCAGCCGCGCGCCCTGCGTGCGCACATTCTCCAGCAAATTATCGCGGCGGATCACCTCCTGCACGGCCAGCGCCGCGGCGCAGGCCAGCGGATGGCCGGTATAAGTGTGGCTGTGCTGGAACACGCGCGAGCCATTGGCGATGGAGTTATAGATCTCGCCGCTCATCATCAGCGCGCCGATCGGCATGAAGCCGCCGCCGAGACCCTTGGCAATCGCCATCAGGTCGGGCGCAATGCCGTCCTGCTCGCAGGCGTGCAGCGTGCCGGTGCGGCCCATGCCGCACATGACTTCATCGAGGATCAGCAGGATGCCGTGCTTCGTGCAAATCTCGCGCACGCGCTTGAAGTATCCAGGCACCGGCGGCGCCGCGCCGAGTGTCGCGCCGACCACGGTCTCAGCGATAAAGGCGATGACATTCTCGCCGCCGAGCTCATTGACCTTGTCTTCCAGTTCCTGCGCCAGCCGCTCGCCATAGGCCTGCGGCGTCTCGTCGGCGCGGCGGTCGCGATACTCGTAAACCGGCGAGACATGATGCGTCTCGATCAGCAGCGGCGCGAATTGCTTGCGCGGCCCCGGACGTCCGCCAATAGCCAGCGCGCCCAGCGTAATGCCATGATAGCTCTGGCGGCGCGCAATGAGATGACGGCGCTGCGGCTCGCCTTTCTCGACGAAATATTGCCGCGCCATTTTCAGCGCCGCTTCGATCGCTTCCGAACCACCACTGACAAAGAACGTATGATCGATGCCCTTCGGCGCATGCGCGGCGAGATCGTCAGCAAGGCCTTCCAGCACTGGTGTGGTGAAGAAACTGGTATGCGCGAACTCGATCTTGTCGAGCTGCGCCTTCATCGCATTGATCACATCGGGATGCGCGTGGCCGAGGCACGACACCGCGGCGCCGCCAGTGGCGTCGAGATATTGCTTGCCGGTGCTGTCATAGATGTGAACGCCTTCGCCGCGCACGGCGACAGGATAGTCGTGGCCAATCAGTCGATGAAGAACGTGGGTCATGCAAAAACCTTGGTCATGTTCGTGAACCTGCTGCAAGGGAGGCCGACTTCGCGCCGTCGGCCAGATAAACAACCGTAGACTGGCGCAAATGCGCCATCAATCGCTGCACCGGCCCGGTCGGGGAATGGTCGCCTGCGACGTACCTTATCATGCAAATATCGTATGATGCAGCCTGCGCATGATCGGAAGGCCGCCCCGGCCTTATTCTTGCTTAAACATGGTGAGGGGTGCGCGGGGACGAAAAGCACATGAAGATTGGCATTCTCGGCGCCGGCGTGGTCGGGCTGACCTCGGCCTGGTGGCTGGCCGAGGCCGGGCACCAGGTGGTCCTGGTCGACCGCCATAGCGGTCCCGCTGCCGAGGCCAGCGCCGCCAATGGCGGCCAGCTCAGCTACGCCTTTGTCGCGCCTTTTGCTTCGCCCGCCATGCTGCGCAAGCTGCCGGGCATGCTGCTGGGCGGCGACGATGCCGTCCGCGTTTCGCCCGATTTTGAGCTGATCGGCTGGGGCCTGCGTTTCCTGCGCGCCTGCACCGGCGCCGAAGTGGATCGCACCGTCGCGGCGCAGTTGGCGCTGGCGGCCTCGAGCCGCGCTGAACTGGCCCTGCTGATGCAAGAGGTGCCGCTCGACTTCGGCCTGCGCACAGCCGGCAAGCTGGTGCTGTTTCGCGACGCCGGCGAATTCGCCACGGCGCGGCAAATGGATGCGCAAGTCGAGCAGCAAGCTTTGTCGCCGCAGGAGTGCCTGGCCCTGGAGCCGGGGCTGCGGATCAAGGCGCGTGAACTCGTGGGCGGCGTCTATACGCCGTCGGAGCAGGTTGGCGACTGCGCCGCCTTCTGCGGGCAACTGTTCGCGCGGCTGCAGAACCACAGCAATGTCGAGTTGCGCATGGGCACATCGATCACCAAGCCTGAATTGACGCGCGGCCGATTGACCGCGATCGAGACCGATACGGGCAGGATCGAGGCGGAACGCTTCGTTGTGTCGTTTGGTGCCGGCTCAAAGGCGTTCGCCCGCGCTTGCGGCGTCTCTCTGCCAATCTATCCGATGAAAGGCCATTCGATCACTGTCCCCGGCGATGCGCTCAGCCACAGCGTTACCGACCACAGCCGCAAGATCGTGTTCGCGCCGCTATCGGGTGCCACGCGCATTGCCGGCTTCGCCGATTTCAAGGGCGTTGACCGCGGGCTTGATCCGTCGCGCATTGCCGAATTGCGTGCGGCCAGCGCCGGTACGATTGGCGAAGGCGCAGATGGCGATGTTGCTCCCTGGGCCGGCCTGCGTCCGCAGACGCCGGACAGCCGCCCGATCATCGGGCCGTCGCCGGTTGACGGGCTTTATCTCAACACCGGGCAGGGCGGGCTAGGCTGGACGCTGGCCTGCGGCAGCGCCCGGTTGCTGACCGATCTGATCGACGGCAAGCCGCCTTCCTGTCCGGCCCAGCCGTTTTCGGTGAAACGCTTTTCGTGATAATCACAGCGTCCTTTTCATAAAGGACGTCCCGCTATGCCCGCAGTTCTCGGTGTCACGCACACCGCGCCGAATTTCGATGTGCCGCGCAACGCCTGCGATTGCCACGTCCATGTTTTTGAGCCGGCCTTCCCTTATACGCCCGTGCGCGGTTACACGCCGGCGCCGGCCACGCTCAATGACCTGAAGGCGCTGCACGCCGCGCTGCATATTGACCGCGTCGTCATCGTGCATCCGAGCGTCTATGGCACCGACAATGCCTGCACCGTCGATGCTGTCCGCAAATTGAACGGCCGCGCGCGCGGCGTTGCCGTCATCGACAAGCACACGACGGACGCGGCCCTCGCCGACATGAACGAGGCCGGCATTCGCGGTGTGCGCATCAATCTCGGCGCCATTGGCGAAAGCGATCCGGCGGTGGCGAAGCGTTATCTCACAGAAGCTGCGGCACGCGTCGCGCCGCTTGGCTGGCATGTGCAGACCTTTGCATCGCTGCCGGTTTTGTCGGCACTGCGCGACACGATTGCCGATTTGCCGACAACGCTTGTTGTCGATCACTTCGCGTCTGCCGATGCCGCGCTCGGTCCCGATCAGCCGGGGCTCGACGCGATTTACGATCTGCTGCGCAGTGGCAAAATCTACATCAAGGTCGCCGCCGGCTATCGCTGGTCGAAACTGCCCGGCTATGCCGACGTCGCGCCTCTGGCGCGCGCGTTGATCGCGGCCAATGTCGATCGCATTTTATGGGGCACCGACTGGCCGCATCCCGGCGGCGGGCAGGGCAAGCCGATCACGGACTTCACGGCGATCGAACCGTTCATCGCTGTCGATGATGGCTTCGCGCTGAACCGGCTGAATGAATGGTGCGGGGATCGGGTGACGCTGGAGAAGGTGCTCGTGACCAATCCCGCGCGGCTTTACGGGTTTTGATCTTCTTCTTCGCCCTCCCCTGGAGGGGGAGGGTCGACTGCTTGAGCGAGTAGCAAAAGCAGTCGGGGTGAGGTGAGCTTTAGGAGCTATAAAGTTCACCCCACCCCGCTCGCTACGCTCGCGACCCTCCCCCTCCAGGGGAGGGTGAAGGGAAGTAAGCGCTGCCGCTAACTACCCACTCATCTCTTCGCGCATCATCTCCAGCTCAAGCCACTGCTCTTCCGCCGCCGCCAGCTTGCGCTGCGTTTCGCCGAGATCATTGGTGATCTTGTCAAACGCCGTGCGGTCGCGCTGGAACAGCTTCGGATCGCCGAGTTTGGTCTGCAAATCGGTGACCTTGGCCTGCAACGTCGCCATCGTCTTCGGCAGTGTCTCAAGCGCATGCTTGTGCTTGAACGACATCTTCTGCTTCGGCGCCGGCGTAATCGTTGCGCTCAAAGCCTTTGGTGCTTCCTTCTTCGACTCCGAAGCCGGCTGCGCGCGGCGCAGATCTTCGCCGCGCTGGATGAGCATGTCGGAATAGCCGCCGGCATATTCGGTCCAGCGGCCATCGCCTTCCGGCACGATCACGCCCGACACGAGGCGATCGAGGAAGTCGCGGTCATGGCTGATGAGAATGACAGTGCCCGGATAATCGCCAATGACGTCTTCGAGAACGTCGAGCGTTTCCATGTCGAGATCGTTGGTCGGCTCATCCAGCACCAGCAGGTTCGACGGCTTGGCCAAAGCCTGCGCCAGCATCAAACGGCCGCGCTCCCCACCGGACAATTTGCCAAGCGGCGTGCGCGCCTGCTCAGGTCCGAACAAAAAGTCGCGCATATAGCCGATGACATGCTTCGGCTGGCCGTTGACCATCACCGTGTCGCCGCCACCGCCGGTCAGCGCATCGGCCACGGTCGTGTTCGGGTTGAGACTGTCGCGATGCTGGTTTAGCGTCGCCACTTCCAGCGTCGAGCCGAGCTTCACCGTGCCGCTGTCCGGATCGTCGGCGCCGATCAGCATGTTGATCAGCGTCGTCTTGCCGCTGCCATTTGGGCCGACAATGCCGATGCGGTCGCCGCGCGCGATGCGGATCGAGAAGTCGTTGACGATCGAGCGGTCGCCATAGGTCTTGTTAATGTTCTTGGCTTCGATCACCAGCGCGCCCGAGGCCGAGGCGGCGCCCGCGGTGATGGTGGCGGAGCCGGCGGCGCCGCGATAGGTGCGCCGCGCTTCGCGCAAGGCCTGCAAGCCGCCGACGCGGCGCATGTTGCGCTTGCGCCGTCCGCTGACGCCGTAGCGCAGCCAGTGCTCTTCCATCACGATCTTGCGGTCGAGCTTGTGCTGGGCGACTTCTTCTTCCTGCAGGATGGTGTCGCGCCATTCCTCGAAATGGGCGAAGCCGCGCTCGAGGCGCTTGGTCGTGCCGCGGTCGAGCCAGACGGTCGAGCGCGACAGGTTGGAAAGGAAGCGCCGGTCATGGCTGATCAGCACCAGCGCGGTGCGGCGCGAATCGAGATCCTTCTCCAGCCATTCGATGGTGGTGAGATCGAGATGGTTGGTCGGCTCGTCGAGCAGCAGGATATCGGGGTTGGCGGCGAGCGCACGGGCCAGTGAGGCGCGGCGCGCTTCACCGCCGGACAGATGCGACGGGTCTTCAAGGCCGGTGAGGCCGAGTTCCTCGACCAGATTGGCGGCGATGTAATGATCGTCTTCCGATATCAGGCCGCTTTCGACGTAGCTGAGCGTCGTGTCGTAGCCGGAGAAATCCGGCTCCTGCGCCAGGTAGCGCACGACGGCGCCGGGCTGCACGAAAATGGTGCCGGAATCGGGTTCGACCAGCTTGGCGGCGATCTTCAGCAGCGTCGATTTGCCGGAGCCGTTGCGGCCGACCAGCGAGACGCGTTCGCCGGTCGAGACCGAGAGATCGGCGCCGGACAGGAGCGGCGTACCGCCGAAGGTCAGCTTGATGCCGGAGAGTTGCAATAAGGGAGGAGGGGCCATTCCGCCGTCCCTACAGGGGGAATCCTCCGCCGTCAAAGTGCAGTGCAACAAGGCGCCGGTATACGGCTCCCAGGTGTTTTTCGGCGGTCACGCGCAGGGTTTCGCTGGCCGCGGCCTGTTTGTCGGCACGGTCGTCGGTAAAGGCGAAGGCGGGGGCCTTGGCGTCCCGCTGCGCGGCGGCGGTCATGCGGACCAGGTCGGGGGCGCTGGGGTGGACGCCGAAATGCGGCAGGATCCGGCTGGCCAGGGCGCCGGGCAGGTCGCGGTAATTGATCGCCATCCCGCCGTCTTTGAGGTGTGCGGCGGCGGCCTCGCAGATAACCCCGAGCACGCGGGCGCAATAATCGGGGTCGGCGTGGCCGGTGTGACAGGCAAGGCCGTAAAGCTCCGGCGGCGTGATCATCGGCACCATCTGCGCCCCCCTCTGCCGCATATGCGACACCAGCACCTCAACCGGATCGCGGTAGAGAAAGATCCACGGCGTGGCCGCAAAGGTTTGCCGGAGCAGCGGCAGCGCCAATGTGTGCCAGCAATCCAGTTTCAAAAAATATCGACGTTGAGAGCCGCTGCGCCGCCGGCCATAGGCGGCGATGATGGCGGGCAACAGATCGGCGGACGTCGGCATCACACGGATGAACTGGACAACGCTGTCGACCGGCGCCGCTTCGGAGATGACGATGTTCTCCGGCAGCGCCGCCAGCATTTGCGCAACCAAGGTCGAGCCGCAGCGCGACATGTGCAGGATGAAGCCGTCCGGTGTCAGGCTTTCATGGCGCCGTGCATCGGCGAGGAAGTCCGCAAGCGTCATGCGGTAGGTGAACAGGCGGTTGAACGGTCGGCGCATGACGCGGCGAATCGAATCTTCCAGGAACGGCTCGGTCAGCGGCGCATCGCCGAACCAAGCCCAATCGATCATCGGATGGTTGCCGGTAGTCGAGACATGCATCGGCAGCCATTGCGGTGATGGCCACACAGTGCCGTCCGGCGGCCGTGGCATGAAGCGGCTGATGTTGGCCGGGTCTGGGCGGGCCGCCTGCAGCAGCGCTGTCTCGCTGAGATGCATGCCGAGCGACGCGGCGCTGCTGATGAGTTGCGCGATAAACTCGTCCGCGTCCTCCATCGCATACAGGCGCGCCGCCAATGCGTCGTCGGCCATCACGCGGCTGCGAAACAACGCCACATCGGAAATCTCGCAAAGGTTGTATTTCACACCAACTCCGAAGTTTCAGTGGAGGCGATGACAAGCCAATCTAAGATGATTTGGCAATTTAAGATGCACGAAGAACGCATCGGGATGACGCTCATGACAGGCAAGCTGCTTTCCTATGACGACTTCGCCGGCAAGACCGGCGAGGTTTTCTCCATCAGCGATACCGACGTGCCGCAGATTCCGTTGACCCTGACCGAAACCGAACGGGTTAAAGCGCATCGCGGCCCCGCCGGTATGCGTGAGCCGTTCTCGCTGATCTTTGTCGCCAGGGATCCGCGCGTCCTGCCGCAGCGGATCTATCGTCTTGAGCACAATGATCTCGGCGAACTCGACATCTTTCTGGTGCCGATCGGCAAGACGGCCGATGGCGTCAGTTATCAAGCGATGTTCGCCTAGACCTCGGCATCCACTCCATTTCGAGATAGACGTCGTGGTCGGCGACATCGGTAAAGCCGAGCCGCTGATAGAAACGCAGGGCCGGATTGAGCTTCTCCACCATGATGTTGACGCCGCCGCCGCCGCCGCCGCCGCCGGCGGTGGCTTGCAGCGCGCGCAGGATGGCCGTGCCGAGGCCGCGGCCGCAATGTTCCGGCAGCAAGGCAATATCGACGATGTAAATCATCGTCTCACGCGGCTCGAGATAAAGCCGGCCGATGCCTGCGCCTTGATGCTCGATGACCTGGAAAACGCAGGCCGGGATCGAGGTGCGGTAATGATGCCGCTGTGCGTTGAACTGATGCGCAATAAAAGCCTGCTTCTGCGCGTCGCTCCAAGGCACCGACTCCAGCTCGTAGGCCCGCGTCGATGCGTAGACCTGCATCAGGAACGGAATGTCGGCATCGGTCTCCGGCCGCAGACGATACCCTTGAGACAGCAACGCCGCCGGCAGGGAGAAAACCGGCGGCGCGTGCAGCGCTGTCATAGCCGCCGCCGTTAATTGCGCGACGGAAACACGCCGAACAGGCAGATGCAGAAATTCAGCGCCAGGTAAGGCTGCATATTGTCGTGCGGCAGCGAGCTACCGGCCGGTGTAATGGCGTTCGGCGAGAAGGGCGCATCGGCGGTCACCGGCGGTTTTTGATAACCAAGCGCCCCCTTGAGCGCCGACAAGTAACTTGTGTTGGTCGGCCCGACGGAACGGTTGGCGATATTACCCGGGTCGGCGGCGAAAATCTGATGTTGGTGCGCTGGCATTTCCTGCGTGCTCAGCGAGACCGAGGGCGCGCCCAGCACTTCGCCGAGGACCGTGGCGAGACCAGTGTTGCTATGGCCCCAGTGCATCGGAATCTGGCCCTGCAGGTTCGGCAGGTTGAATGTGGTCGTGCCGTTTCCGCCGTAATTGGTTCCGAGAATGCTGTAGAGCGGCGCGTTTTGCTGGATCAGCATTTGCTGGCCGTTGCAGAACGCCCAATCGCGCGGTGCGAAAGTGAAGCCGAAGGCCCGGATCTCGCCGACAAAAGGTTGCGACATGGTTGGCTTCCTTTAGTTGCGCGACGGAAACTGGCCCTGAAGGGCGATGACGAATGAGATGCAGAGCGACGGCATCAGGTTGTTGTGCCCTTGGCTGCCGCCGGTGATCGAGCAGGCCTGCGTCGCCATCAGCTCCGGTACAACAGGTGGCTGACCGGTTTGCGTCGCCGCATAGAACAAGGGTGACGTCGTGCCGCCGACCGTGCCGGGCACGACATTGGTGCTGATACGCGCGTCGGTCGCCGCGGCTTGCGATGCGATGAGCAGATGCGTGTGCTGCGGCATGGTCGCCGACGTCAGCGTCACCTGCGGCGTGCCGCCAGCTTGTCCAAGCTGATAAGTCGATAGACCTTGCCCCGTGCCTTGATGCACCGGCAGCGCCGATTGCAGGTTCGGCAGCGCGAAGGTCTGGACACCATCGCCGCCATAGGTCGTGCCCAGCAAGGTAAACAGCGCCGTGTTCTGCGCGATGCTGAGATTTTGCCCGTTGCAGAAGGCAAAGCCCTTCGGCGCGAAGTTGCCGCCGAACATCATGATCTGTCCAAGAATTACATTCGTCATGGCGCGGGTCCTCCCGGGTTCACTCGGCTAGTGCCTAATTGCGCGAAGGGAAGATGCCGCGAAGCGCGATGCACCAGTTGATCGTCAGGTAGGGTTGCAGGTTGTTATGCCGCTGGGTGCTGCCGGCCGGCGCAATACAAGCCGGGTTCAGGATCACCGGCGGCACCGGCGTTGCATAGAGCGGGAGGGCGCCGCCGCTCGCCGAGGTCGCCAGCACCACGCCGGGATCGGCATTGCTTGACGTGCCGTTGGCCGATGCGCCGACGAAGCCGTGCGTGTGCGCCGGCAAGTTCGGCAGCAGCAGCGTCACCTGCTCCTCGCCGGCCTGCTGACCGATGACATAGGCGTTGCCCGATGGCGCGGTGCCGAAGTGCATCGGCACGCGGCTTTGCAAGTTCGGCAGAGCGAAGGTTGTGCTGCCGTTGCCGCCATAATAGACGCCGAGCAGCGAGAACAAAGCGGCGTTCTGCTGAACCGGCAGGAGTTGTCCGTTGCAGAGGGCCCAGTTCTTCGGCGCGAAGCCGAAGCCGAAACATTGAAGCTGACCAATAAAGGGTTGCGCCATCGAAAGCCCCCGCTCATTCCGACCTGGAATGAGTGTGGCAGAAGGCCGAAGGTCTTACAACCTAAAATTTATATAATTTATAAGATGCAACCTAAGAGTTTATCGCTCCGGCTCGATCGTCCTGCGCAGGAAGTGACCGGCGCTGATGCTGCGTAGCAGTTTCAAGCGGTAGGCGCGGACAACGTCGTCGCGTTCCCAGCCGGACTCCGGCCAGTTATCGGCCAGCGCTTGCAGCCGTCCGATATCGAGCAATCGCGCGGCCGGTGCGCAAGCGGCAAGCCGCTCGAGTTCGTGGACAACCTCGGCACGCGCCGCGGTCAGCCCGACATGCCAGTCGGCGGCCTGGAGGCCTTTGCGCCGCTCGTTAAGAACAAGCTCCGGCAGCCTGTCGGCTAGCGAGCGCCGGGCCAAAGCCCGCGGCACGCCGCCGCTGAGATACTGTTCGACCGGCACGCTCAGGCAATAGTCGACCAGCCTTTTGTCGGCAGTCGGATCGCGCAGGTCGATGCCCCAGCCGGCCAGCGCGGCCTTGTTGTAAGTGCCGATGTCACCACGTCCGATCGCCGTGCGCCGTCCGTCGAAGCTGTCGCGCCGCGGGCGGCGCGTCAGTGGCGCGCGCATGAACTGACGCAATATTCGCCACAGCCACGCCGGCGCAAACGGACCGAAAGCGGCGGAAGCGGCGCCGCGCCAGTTCATTTCACCCTTGGCGACCAGTTGCGACGTTTCATGCCAGAGGGGCAGCAGGCGGCCGTGACGCAGCAACTCCGGCAATAGCTGGAGCCCGCTATAGCTCATGCTCAAATTGCCCATCTGGCCGGTGAGCACGATGGTGATGTCGCGTGCCTGCGCGGCTTCGTTGATGGCGCTCGCCCAAACCCAGCTGCTCGGCGTGAGGATCGGCCGCTCGCAGAGGAAGACACTGCGGTCGAGCCCGGCCAAGGGCGAGAGATGGCCGCTGCGGATCAGCACATGCTCGATGTTGCCGTACAGAGCGGCGGTCGCGGCGGCGAGCGGGCCTTCATCCGCTATGTATCTTGGTCGATGAGCCTCCGCTTCGTCCTGGCGCGGCACCGCCGTGAAAGCGACAACCTTGCCGCCGCGCGGCGCAAGCAACCGCGCCGCTGTTGCCGTGACTGCGCTGCTGTCGAGCCCGGCGCTGAGATGTGCGCCAACGACGCCGTCAACGCCGCGCAATCGCGATTGCGTGGCCTGCTCGAGATGAAAGCGCAGCCCGTCGACGTAGTCGGCCGTGCTCCGCCGCGTTGGCTCCGGCCGGCGCGGCTGCCAATAGCAGCGGCTCGAAACGCCATCGCGCGTCGCCGTGACAACATGGGCCGGCCGCACGCGTTCGATGCCGGCGAAATAACTGCGCGACGTCATGTCCGGTATCGCCGCGATGAAAGACGCAACCATGTCTTCGTCCGGCGCCCGCGGAATTTCATTGAGGGCGTGTAAGCCCTTCGGCATCGACGCGAAGGCGAAGAAACCGCGGCCGCGATGATAATGCAAAGGCACATGACCGCGGAAATCGCGCGCCAGGGTCAGTGTTTGCGCCTGCGCATCCCACAGCGCGAAGGCGAAATCGCCAACGACGCGGTCGAGTGCGCCTTCGCCCCATCGCTCAAGACAGGCCAGCAGAATGGCGGCGTCGCAAAGGGACACTGCCTCGGCTTGTGTCATGGACAACGCCGCGATCAGTTCGTCACGATTGTCGATGCGGACGTCGGCGACGAGTGTCAGGCGGCCGTCTTGGCTGTGCAGCGGCTGCCGGTCATGCGCGTCTTCCGGCAATGTCCGAAACAGGCAGCGGCCCATCGCCATCGCGCTGTCCGTCCATATCCGGCTGTCGTGCGGACCGTAGATGTGTTGCGCCGCCAGCATATGCTGGCAATCGGCGCCGGGGTCAGGCTTGATATCGAAGCGCCATAGACCGGCAACCGCACTCAACTGCGCCAGGCCTCCGAGACATCAGGAGATGTAGTAGACGACACCGTCACTGGGTTGCGTGCCGCTAATAATGTTGGCGTTCGCCCGCGCCAGGCTCCCGACAATGACCTTTGGCGATTTCCACGCTTTGCGTGCGGCGGGCGGAAAAGCTTGCCCGTCCGCGGTCGACGCTGCTGCTGTGCGATGATGCGATGTCTTGCCCGCGTCGGACATAGGCGCCCCAATCCCCAAACCAAAGCCTGACAGCCGACTCGTAAGCGGCTGCAGGAGCGTATAATAATAGGATACCAACAGTTTCTTGGCAATCCCAGGCTGTATCTAGAACCGGTGTGATTTCCGCAGGTTACAGGCGCGATGGTAGCTGGCCCCAATGAAATTCTGGCCTTCACAATCGGCACGCGCAGCGTGGGCGATAACTTGCGCCGCGCCATCGCTGCCGGCGCGGTGACCGAACAGGCCGATGGCAGCCTCGCCTTGCCGGTGCACGGCCCGGCCGCGTCGACATTCCTAATGGTGCGCAACAGCGAGGCGTTGGGTTGCGGCTTTCTCAACTCGTTTCTGTTCAAGCATGTTTACGCCGAGGCCGCGGTGCCGCAGGGCTGCGCGCCTTGCTACAAGATCAAGGCGCTGCCGCGCAGCTTGCGCGAACTGGTGGCGATGTACGAAGTCGCCAAAAACATTCCCTGTCTTTCCAAATGGGGCATCGATCTCGGCAATCCGCATAGCCAGGATATCTATGCCGGTTATGTCTACGTCACAGGCCTGGAGGGAGCGCGCGCTCTTTACCCGGTGCTGCGCAAGGCGATGACCGGACATCCCAAGATCGGCGCCGATGTGCCACTGCTCATCAAGCGCGGCTGCTCCAATTACGAAGCCAAGCTGGGGCCGTCCGACCAATACACGTTCGCGCCCGAACTGCGCGCCATCGAGGCAGCGCTGAAAGCACGCTTCAAGGACCGCGAGCCTGAAGATGAGAGCGTCGCCACAATGTTGTACGGCAAATGGGTGCCGCTCGCTTTTCAGATCGGCGACGATACCTATCTCGACTTCACGAATGGCCGGCGGCTTTATCCGAAATCGGTCAGCTACGATCCGGACGGCGCTCAGACGAAGCAGCCGATCTCGACAAAGCCCTTCGTCACCGGATAGCCGGTCACCTCGACCCCCGCCGCATCCAGCCAGGCATGCGCCTCATAGGGCGTGTTCTGGCCCAAACCGTCTCGTGCTTTGCCGCCGCCGAAATGCAGGACGCTGGCAATGCCGCGCCGCTTCAGCATCAGGCGCGCTGCCATGGCTTGCGGCAGGCACACCGCGCGGAACGGCACATAGCGGGCGGCGCGCGTCACCGCCCAGCCGATGTCAGTTGCCGCTGCCGCCTGCTCATGTGAAACGCGCGCGCGCGCTTCAACCGCGCGACTATCGGCCGGCGACATGAAGGCGCCAAATCGTTTCGCCAAATTGGGGAACGAGATGAAGATCAAAGCGAGGCGGGCCAGCAGCAGATAAGCAACGGCCTCGACCACCAGAGCACGGCGGCGGCCGTCGACCTGAGCGAACCTACGCAGCGGGTGGCGGATCGATCGCAATCGCACCTTGTTTCACCAGTTCGTTGCAGAAGCTTTCGACCTCGGCGCGGCAGACCTCGGGCGTGACCTCATATTCCTGTTGCAGCTGTGCGCAGATTGCGTCGATGTCATTGTCGGTTTCAAGCAGGTCCCAAATTCGGGCGCCGACTTCGCTCAAGCCGATATAATTGCCTCTCTCGGCGCTCATCATCACCAGCTCGTCGCCGACCTTGGCAGAGAGCCAATCGCCTTTCTTTTTGATCTTCATGCTGCCTCCCTCATCCCGATATGGCGCGTTTGCCGGATGTCACCGGCACATAGCCAAGGCGGCGCATCATCGGCGCATGCTCGTTTTCGATGCGCGCCACTTGTTCAGGTGTCAGTTCCTCGCGCCAGGCGCCGGCCTCGCCGCGGCGAAAGAAGTTGCCGTCGCGTTGCGCCCGTGGCGCTTCGCGAAATCCCTTGGCGCGCTCCTGGCGCTGCAGTTCGGTGAAATCGGCAAGCCGCACGGCGCGTTTAATGGCGTCCAGGCTGACATCGTATCGGGCAAAGGCGAGGGCGCGGGCCAGCGACATCGCCGTATCCGCCTTCATGTCCTCATAGCGAACGAGATGAATGGGAATGTCGCGCTGCTCCAGCCAGCTTTCGATATAGCCGCTCCAGCCCGGCAGGATCTGGCGGAACTGGTTGAATATCCGGTCGCGCCGGCCGCCCGACATCTCGGCATTGTTGCTGTTCATGAACGTAATGGCGTCATCGAGACTGCACGACTGGTGATTGGCCCAGGACGAGGCCACGTCGCGCGGGTCGCGCACGATCAGGATGGCGCCGTCGGCGCCCAGCCGGCCGGCGAGCAGCGGCTCGCCCGTCACTGTCCGCGTATAGGCGTCGTGCGTCTTGATGAAGTGCACCGGCGGCGCTTCGGTGTCGATGTTGTCTTCGTCGTCGAGGTTTCCCTGCGCCAGTTCGGCGTGGACCAGCGGCCGCAGGCTATCGATCTCGTCATCGGTCAGCAGGCCGGAGTCGAGCAGTGTGACGTGATCGAACGGTTCGCGCGAACTGGCGATGTGGCCGCGCCGTGGCAGTTCGTTGATGTCGGCCGGCGTGTCGCTATCGGACGCCAGATTGGCGAGCAACATGCGGAACCAGGTGTTGCCGGATTTAGGATAAGAGGCGAGCCAGATGGTGCGCATCACGCCGCCTTTTCCATCAGGCCGATGCCGCGCCAATGTTGCTCAAGCCAGCCGATGACATTGGGCATGTCGGCGAAATCGAGCCGGCGCGTCAGGCTGTAGATGCCGGCGGCATTGGCGATGGTGGTTGCCGCGTGGAAATAGCCGGCCCGCTGGCCCAATCGGTGCACCAGCATCGGCCGATAGGCATTGCGGCGCAGCAGCAGCGCCGCCTCGACCGCATTCGGCTGTTCGATGCCGGGCTCGAGCGGCGGCCGCGCGTCGAACAGGGCATAGATTGCGCCGAGCGGTACGGCTTCGTCGCGCGTGCCTTCGGGCTCGACGTAGAATTTCTCCAACTGACGGCGCACGCGCGCGCCACGGCTGGCGCCGAGGTCGAGGCGGTTGATCGCCTGCGTCCATAATTTCAGCTGGCGGCCGTCGGGATGGACTGTGGGTACGCCTTGCGCGTCGATGGAGATGGCGCAGATGTCATCGGTCAGCAGCGGATAGCCGCGCTGCGACAGTGCGGCGGCAAGGCTCGACTTGCCGGCTCCGGACGGTCCGCAAAACAGGATGGCCCGGCCGCCGACCTGAACGGCGCTGGCATGCAGCACGATCTGTTTCCGCTGATGCAGCAGGATGCCGAACACGGTGCCAAGGATGAAGACCGGGATATCGGCGGCATCGCTGCCGGCTTCGGCTTCGTATGTGATCTCGCGGCCGTCGTGCAGCAGGAAGCGGGCAATCCCAGGAATGCGCAGCAGGAAGTCCTTGCCGGCGAGCTGCCACGTTGGCCCAGAGGCGCTCGCGCCGTCCAGTGCTTCCGGCACAGTGCCGGCGCGGACAAAGGCGTCAGGCGTTGCCTTGCCGGCTTCCAGGCCGTTCAGTCCGGGTAAGGCCAGATCGCTGGCGACGGCCAAGCCGGAGACGCAATAAAGATGCACTTTGCTCTCCGGGCCGGGTCCGAAGCCAATGTTCCGCAAGGCGTGCATATAGCATATTGGACAACCAAAAGCATCCAAAGCTGGGAGCTACTTCTTGACGATCCGGAAGGTGAGCAGGCCGTCGGCCTTGTCCTGACCTTCGAGCGTGTCGCCGGTCTGGCGCAGCAGGTTCGGGATATCGAGCGCCGCTAAGGGATCGGTGCATTCGGCGATGATGCGGTCGCCGGATTTCAGGCTGGAGAGCATCTTCTTCACCCGCAGGGCCGGGAGGGGGCATTTCAAGCCCCTCAGATTCATGGTCTTTTCGTCCAAAGCTTCGCTCCTGCCGCGCCCCGATTGAGGTAGAGTGGCGGTTGTAGAGGTCTTCAAGGTCAAGCACGGCAATATGGCGGCTGCCTCCGAAATAATACAGATGATTTCCCGGCTGACGCCTTTGGCCGACGTGCTGGCGATGGCCGATTTGCGCGTCAAACCGGTGACGCCACGCACATTGGATGTCACCACGGCTGCGGGCCGCACTTTGGCGATCGATGCCATGGCCGCGTCTCGCCCCACCGCCAATCTGGCGCTGACGGACGGCTGGGCGCTGGCCGCTGATCTGACGCTTGGCGCTGGCGGCTATGCGCCCATTCAGCTGCTGCATCCGCCGCAGCGCATCGAGACCGGTCAGCCTCTGCCGCCGGACACTGACAGCGTCGCGCCGTTCGACGCCATCAAGTTCAGCAATGGCAATGCCGAGGCGCTGGTCACCATCAATCCCGGCGAGGGCGTGTTACCGGCCGGCGGCGACAGCGATCCCGCGATACCGTTACGGCGTAGTGGCGAACGCTTACGTCCGATCGACCTTGCCACCTTCGCCGCCGCCGGACTGTCACGCGTGACGGTGCGCGAGCCGCGCATCCGCGTGCTGCCCTTGCGCGGCAGCACCATTGTCATCGCTGCGGCGCGCTTGATTGCCGCCGATATCGAAAAACGCGGCGGCGCCGCCAAGCTTGACGATGCCGGCCGTGACCTCGGCACCATTCTGGCGGCGGAATCGACTGATGCCATTGTGGTCATCGGCGGTACCGGCTCGGGCCGCAACGACACCAGCGTGCACACGATGGCGCGCGATTGCGAAGTCGCGGTGCATGGCATCGCCATGACGCCGGGCGAGACGGCGGCGTTCGGCTTCAACGGTCCGCGGCCGATCCTGTTGCTGCAGGGACGGCTCGATGCCGCTCTGGCAGTGTGGCTGCTGGTCGGGCGGCGCATTCTCGATCGGCTGGCATCCGCCAATCCGGATCGCGAACCGGCGGAAGCGTTGCCGCTGGCGCGCAAGGTGACATCGACCGTCGGGCTCACCGAGCTGGTGCCGGTGCGGCGCGGCGCCAATGGTGCCGAACCGCTGGCCAGCAAGTATCTGCCGCTGTCGGCGCTGGCGCGTTCCGATGGCTGGATCCTGGTGCCGCCGGAGAGCGAAGGCTATTCCGCGGGCACATCGGTTCAGGTAAGGCCGTGGCCATGAATAATATGCGTATCATCGGCCTCGCCGGCTGGAGCGGCTCCGGCAAGACGACATTGGTGACCAAGTTGATCCCGTGCCTTTTGGCGCGCGGCATCAAAGTGTCGACGCTCAAGCACGCGCATCACGGCTTCGATCTTGATACGCCGGGCAAGGACTCATTCATGCACCGCGCCGCCGGCGCGACGGAAGTGATCATCTCATCCGGCAAGCGCTGGGCGATCCTGCACGAGTTGCGCGAAGAGCCGGAATGGGACCTGCCGCATTTGGTCGCCAAGATGTCGCCGGTCGATCTGGTACTGGTCGAAGGTTTCAAGCGCGATGCATTTCCGAAGCTTGAGATCCACCGTATTGCCAATGGCAAGCCGCTGCTGCATCCGGACGATCCGCACATCGTCGCGGTCGCGTCTGACAGTGCGGTGCCGGAGGCCAAGGTGCCGGTGGTCGATCTCAACAATATCGATGCCATTGCTGACTTGCTGATGAAGCACGCGGTGGCCATATCCGTTTTCGCGGCGGCTTCGTAAGTTGGGCATATCATGGCGCAATTGACCGACGATTGCTTTGCATTCTCCGGCCCGCTCCTGCCGTTGCAGGACATGGAGCGGCTGATTGCGGAGCGCATCGTGCCGGTCAGCGACACCGAGAGGGTGCCGCTGCGCAGCGCGCGCAGCCGCATCACTGCGGCCGATGTTCTGGCCCCTAGCGATTTGCCGCCGTTCGATAATTCCGCGGTCGATGGCTATGCCGTGCGGCATGGCGATCTGGCGATCGATGGCGATACCAAGCTGACGGTGACAGGACGGCTGCAGGCCGGTGCGCGCGCCGACATGACGCTGACGCCGGGACAGGCGATCCGCATCTTCACCGGCGCGGCGATGCCAGCCGGCGCAGACACCGTGTTCATGCAGGAAGACGTCACGCTCGATGGCGACACTGTCACGGTGCCGAAAGGCCTGAAGCTCGGCGCCAATCGCCGTCTCGCCGGTGAGGATGTGCCGGCCGGCCGCCTTGTGTTGCCCGCCGGTACGATACTGGAAGCGCAGCATATTGCGCTGCTCGCGGCGCTCGGCCTCACCGACATCGCCGTGCGGCGGCGGCTCAAGGTGGCGATCTTCTCGACCGGCGATGAAGTGGTCGAGCCGGGCAGCACGCGCGGCGGCGCGGCGATCTTCGATGCCAACCGCTATCTGCTCAGCGCCTTGCTCGAGCGGCTCGGCGCGGTGGTGACCGATCTCGGCATTCTCGCCGACGATCCCGACGAACTCGCCCGCGCTTTGGCAAAAGCGGCAGCGTGGCATGACCTGGTCATTACATCGGGCGGTGTATCGACCGGCGAAGCCGATCATGTGCGTGGCGCGGTCGAGCGCATTGGTTCGCTGACGTTCTGGCGCGTCGCCATCAAGCCCGGCCGGCCGGTGGCGATGGGTGTCATCCGCGCCGCCGCGCGCAAGGATCGCGCCGCGCATTCCGGCGCTGCCTTTGTCGGACTTCCCGGAAATCCGGTGGCGGTCTTCGTCACCTTCGTGCGTGTGGTCAAGCCGCTGCTGTTGCAGCTCGGCGGCGCGCGGCCGCAGAAACTGATGCCTGTGCCGGTGCGCGCCGCCTTTGCCTACAAGAAAAAGAAAGACCGCCGCGAATATGTCCGCGTCGCCTTGCGCCGCGGTGCCGATGGCGAGATCGAAGCCGTCAAGCATCCGCAGGATGGCGCCGGCATTCTCACATCGCTGACGGAAACCGATGGCCTGCTGGAGTTCGCCGAAGACGTCACCGAGATCGCGCCCGGCGATCGCGTCGGCTTCCTCTCTTACGCGGCGCTCATGGGCTAACGCCCTTCGCGATTTTCTCCGCGCGCGCGACATCTTCCGGCGTGTTGACGTTGAAGAACGGATCGACCGGCGTATCCGGCCAATCGGCAATGGCGATGCCATGCCGCGATGTCCATATCTCGATCTTGTGCAGGCCTTCGACCATCAGCGCCTTGCGCAAATCCTCGCGCAGCGCCAGCGGCCATAACCCAACAACCGGATGCCGCCATTCGCCGGAACGCGCGCAAGCGAGCGGCACGCCGGCGCCCATCTTGCGCCGCGCTTCGTGCAGACGCTCGGTGAGATCATCCGGCAAAAACGGGCAGTCGCCCGGCACGCTCAGCATCCATTCAATGCCGTTATCCTGCGCGGCCAAATAATCGAGCCCGGCGAGAATGCCCGCCAAAGGCCCGGCAAAATCCGGCACGCTGTCGGACACGACATCAAGCCCGGTATCGGCAAAGCGGGACGCATCGCCATTGGCATTGATCACCATGCCTTGCACCTGGCCGGACAATGTCGCTAGCACATGATCGAGTATGGTAGCGCCGCCGATCTTGATGCGCGCCTTGTCGCCGCCGCCCATGCGGCGCGCCTGGCCGCCGGCGAGAACGAGGCCGAAGGTCGCCGGCACAGGGAAGTCAGTCATTATCAATTGCCGCCTTGCGCCGGTGCTTCGAGCTTTCTTCTTCGACCTTGTCGAGATCCTGATCGAACACGATCCGATCTTCGCCAGCCAATGCGACGAAGCGCTTGCCGCGGGCGCGGCCGATCAATGTGAGATTGGCTTTGCGCGCCAGCTCAACACCCCACGCCGTAAAGCCGGAACGCGAAATCAGAATCGGAATGCCCATGCGCACGGTCTTGATCACCATCTCCGACGTCAATCGCCCGGTGGTGTAGAAAATCTTGTCGCTCGGCGACACTTTCTCCTTGAACATCCAGCCGGCAATCTTGTCGACCGCATTATGACGGCCGACATCTTCCATATAGATGAGCGGCTTGTCTTCATGCGCCAGCACACAGCCATGAATGGCGCCGGCCTCAAGATACAGCGACGGCGTCGTGTTGATGCTGTGCGTCAGCGCATAGAGCCATGATGTGCGCAGCGTTGTGTTCGGCAGCGACACGCCCTCCAGCGCTTCCATCAAATCGCCGAACACGGTGCCTTGCGCGCAGCCGGAGGTCTGCACTTTCTTCTTCAGCTTCTTCTCGTAATTGGTCTTGCGCTTGGTGCGCACAACGACGACCGACAATTCCTCGTCATAGTCGACGCCGGTGACGACATCGTCCGGCAGCAGCATGTTCTGGTTCAACAGGAAACCGACCGCGAGATATTCCGGATAATCGCCAATGGTCATGGCGGTGACGATTTCCTGGCTGTTGAGAAAAATCGTCAAGGCGCGCTCGACCGTCACCGAGGTGTCGATCCGCGCGCCGGTCTGGTCGATGCCGCTGACGCGCTCGGTAAGGCGCTTGTCGAGCGGATCGGGCTTGATGATGTAGCTGTCTGAATTCATGCGCCTAATCTAAGTGTCTGCCGTGCGAAGCGAAAGCGGTCATGTACCACATTATGGGCTTAAATCGTCGTCTTGTGAATTGCAGGCGGGGCGCTCAGAATACGCGTCAACGCTGATAAAAATATAAATGGGAGGTTGGGCCATGGTGCGGACAATCAGCGCTGCCTTTGCAGCCGCTCTTTTCATGCAAGCCGCACAGGCGCAAGACTGGCCACAGCGGCCGGTGACGCTTGTAGTGTCGCAATCCGCCGGCGCCAGTCCCGACGTGATGGCACGCATGATTGCCGATCGCATGAGCAAGTCGCTTGGCCAGACCGTCATTGTCGAGAACAAGCCGGGCGCCGGCAATGTCATCGGCGCCAGCGCTGTCGCGAAGGCCGCGCCCGATGGCTACACTCTGTTCTTCGCGACATCGGCGGCGCTGTCGACCAATCCCTTCATGATGAAGAATTTGCCGTATGATCCGGTGAAGGACTTCGCGCCGATCGCTTTGGTGACGCGCAGCTTCCAGCTCATCGTCGTGCATCCCGATGTCGCGGCGAAGACATTGCCGGAGCTGATCGCGCTGGAGAAGAAGACGCCGGGCAAGTTCTCGATCTCCGTCGATGGCCCGCGCAATCTCGCCGGCGTCACCGCGCAAGGACTGAACAAATTTGCCGGCACGCAATTCGTGCTGATCCCGTCGACCAATCCGAGTGCCGGCGTGCAGGATGTGATGACCGGCCGCACGCAGGCCGGCATCTTCTCGATCTCGATTGTCGAGCAATTGGTGCGCGCCGGCTCGCTGCGCGCCATCGCCATTGCCTCGAGCGGCCGCGCCGCGGCCTTGCCGGAGGTTTCGTCCGCGGCCGAGACGTTGCCCGGTTTCGATTTCCAGGGCTGGTTCATGCTGATGGCGCCGGCCGGCACCTCGCCGGAGATCGTCAACAAGCTGAACGCCGCTGTCGATGCTGCGACCAAGGATCCGCAGATCAAGGAGCTGTCGGTGAAGCTTGGTTTCGATCTGGCGCCCGCTGGTGTCGGGTCGCCGAAAGATGCAGCTGCGTTTCTCAGTCAGCAATTGGCGTCGTGGGAGAAGACCGCGAGAGAGTTGAATTTGGAGAAGCAGTGATTGGTGCCCCGGACGCGATGCAGCACGAAGTGCTGCTTCGCAGATCCGGGGCCCCGGTTACTTCTTTAAACAACCGGGGTCCCGGATCTGCGGTGCACCGTTCGCAAGCGCTCACGCTGCACCGCGTCCGGGACACGGCATCAATTGCCTTAGAATTGTTGAGATGGTGGAATCTTCCACGCTCCGATCACAGTGCAGCACAAAGTCACTGCCCCCACGCCTCACTTGAAAACCCGTTCTCTTGAAGCTGCGACATATTGGCGTAACTAAGCTGGCTAGCCACAGACAGTGAAAACAACGCCATGCACACACGCCTTTTCGCCGGTTTCGCCATCGCCCTTGTTGGCCTCGCCGCTTTCGCCGCCACTGGCAGCAAGGGCGCAGATGAATGGCCGAGCAAGCCGATCCGCGTGATTGTGCCGCTCTCGCCCGGCAGCGCCGCCGACATCGTGCCGCGCATTGTCTTCGAACAGGTTGGCCAGCAGCTCGAGCAAACCGCGGTGATTGAAAACCGCGCCGGCGCCAGCGGCACCATTGCCGGCCGCGCTGTCGCCACAGCCGATGCCGATGGCTACACCTTGATGGCGCATTCGACCGCGCATGTCATTGCGCCGGCGACCTTCGCCAACATTCCGTATGACGCGATCAAGGACTTCGCACCGATCGTGCCGCTGGCCAATGTGCCTTTGGTGCTGGTCGTTGCGCCGTCGAAGAACATCAAGACCATTCAGGAGTTGGTGGCGCTCGGCAAGAAGCAGCCGCTGACCTTTGGCTCTATTGGTGTCGGCAGCCCGGTGCATCTGGCCTGGGAGCGCTTTCGCTTGAGCGCCGGTTTCCAGGCGCAAGCGATTCCGTTCAAGGGCGCGCCGGAAGCGGTGCTGGAAACCGTGACCGGCCGCATCGATGCTTATATGTCGCCGGTGTCAACGGCGCTGCCGCTCATTCGTGACGGCAAGCTGCTGGCGCTCGCGGTCACCAGCCCGCAACGTGTCGCATCGCTGCCCGATGTGCCGACGACCGAAGAAGCCGGTTACAAGAATTCGGCTTACCAATTCTGGATCGGCATGTTTGCACCGGCCAAGACGCCGGCGCCAATCGTCGCCCGGCTGGCCACTGAAATCCAGAAGGCGCTGCAGGTGCCTAGCGTGCGCGAACGTTTCGCCGAGCTCGGCGTTCAACCCATGACCATGAACACTGCGGAGTTCACCCAGTTCGTCAAGGATGAGCTGGCGCTGAACGCCGGATTGACCAAAGCTGCCGGCCTGACACCGCAATAAATCACGACCACGAAGGAAGAAGCCATGAGCGAAAAAATCAAAGTCCGCATCGCGCCGAATAATCCGGTGTTCGATCTGCCGGTCATCGTCGGCATTGAAGAGGGCCTGTTCGAGAAGGCCGGTCTCGATGTGCAGTTCTCGGCGACCTATGCCGATCGCGAGAAAGACAAGGCCGAGTTTCCGGTGATGGCGCGCCTGAAGGAACAGCTGTTCGATACCGGCTGCGCCGACAGCTACAATGTTTGCGAATGGGCCAGCATCGATCGTCTTGAGAAGGGCGAGCGCGGCGGCGATATTGCGGCGCTGCGCGCGGCCGTAGCGGCGCAGGCGATCATCACTTTCGACGAGACGCTGCAAGTGCCGCGCGATCTCGCTGACGTACCGGTGTCGGTGCAGGAACTGACAGGTTCGCACTATACGACCGTGCAGTTGCTGGAGAGCGCGCTCGGCGCCGAGCACGTCAAGATCCATGCCGGCGGCTTGCCGCAGCAGCGTTACGCCGACTTGAAGGCCGGCAAGGTGCGCGCCATTGCCATCATGGAGCCGTTCATCTCGCTGGCGCTGAAGGAAGGCGCGCACATCATCGCCTCGGCGTTCTATCGCGGCGGCGAGGTCATCTCCAAGGATCTCACCGACGAACAGCGCAAGGCCTATTACGATGCGGAGAACCTGGCCGTCGATCTGATCAACAAGGACTTCTACAAATATGCGCACCACGTTGCGGCGCATGCCAAGGGCGCGCTTGAGCCGGACGAATTGCTCAAGGCCTTCGTGCGATACAAGCACGTCGACTATTACGACAAGACGACGTTCGGCCGCGCCTATGACTGGATGAAGGATCGGCACCTAACCGAAGGCCAGAGCCAGCATTCGACGTTTGTGGCGAACTAGACTTATTTGGCGGATGTGAAGCCGTGACTTGTGAGGATGCCCTGGCCTTCGCGCGCAAGAATGAATTGCGCGAAGGCTCGGGCGGCTTCTGAAGCGCCGTTCAAAACCGTCAGCCCATAATCGGCGCCGACCGCCAGCGCGGGCGGCAAATCGACGATGTGCAGCGCCGGATTTTCCTTCTGCGCTGCCAGCGCATTGGTGCGGTAGGTGATGAAGATGTCGGCGCGGCCTTCCAGCACATGCCAAGCATAGACTGATTGGCCGGGCGGGGCTGTGGCGCTGTCCTTGGCGCCGGTCAGCTTCAGCGCCTTGGCTTTCAGCGCCGCGCATGCGCCGTGTTTAACCGCTTCCGCTCTGGCGAACACCGCGAATGCATAATCGCCGGATGGATCGGCCTTCGGCGTCGATGTGCCGACCTTTACATTAGCATCAAGCATGCGCGCGAGCAGGCTTTCAGGATCAATCTGCAGGCCCGGCCTGACCAAAGCGCACAACGTATTGCGCGCGAACAGAATCACGTCGCCGCTCAGGCCCGCATCGTGCAGCGCCTGCGGATGCTCCATATTGGCCGAGGCAAAAGCATCCGCCTTCGCGCCGCTGACGATCTCATCTTTCAGCAGCCCCGAGGCGCCGAACGTCGGCACAATTGTGCCGCCGCCCGCCACCTCATAGGCTTTCGCTACCGCGCCGAGCGCCGCCTTCAGGCTGCCGGCGGCGTAGAGTCGAACCTCACGCACCGGTGTCTTCGGCGTTTGGATAGAACAGTTGCTCGCCATTGATCTTGTAATCGCCAATGGCCTTCTGGCCT
Source organism: Pseudolabrys sp. (assembly GCA_030655215.1). GTDB lineage: Bacteria > Pseudomonadota > Alphaproteobacteria > Rhizobiales > Xanthobacteraceae > Pseudolabrys. The sequence continues at coordinate 59,389 of JAURVZ010000086.1, forward strand.
TCCGGCGAAATCAGATAATCGATGAAGGACTGGCCGAGATCCTTCTTCACATTCGCATGCTTGGCCGGATTCACCAGCGTCACGCCATACTGGTTAAACATGCGCTTATCGCCTTCGACCAGAATGCCAAGGTCGCCCTTGTTCTTGAAGTTGATCCAACTGCCACGATCCGAGAGCACATAGGCATTGCTGCTGCCGGCGGTGTTGAGCGCTGCGCCCATGCCCTGGCCAATCGCCTTGTACCAGCCGCCGGTTTCCTTCTCGACATCGACGTTGGAGGCCTTCCACAAAGCGAGCTCGGCGGCATGCGTGCCCGACTTGTCGCCGCGCGAAATGAAGCTGGCGTTCTTGTCCTTGATGGCGACCAGCGCTTTGGCGACATCCTTGCCACCCTTGATGCCGGCCGGATCGCTCTTCGGCCCGATCAGCACGAAGTCATTATACATCACGGGATGGCGCTTCACGCCAAAGCCTTCGCTGAGGAATTTCTCTTCCGCCGATTTGGCGTGCACGAAGACGACATCGGCATCGCCGCGGCGGCCAGTGTCGAGCGCCTGTCCGGTGCCTTGCGAAATGACTTTCACGGTGATGCCGGTCTTAGTCTTGAACAGCGGCAGCAGATATTCGAACAGACCGGAGTCCTGCGTCGATGTTGTCGAGGCGACGATGATCGATTTGTCCTGCGCGAACGCTGAGGGCGCGAAGGCGATGGATGCGGAGAGCAGGGCAGCGGTGAGTAATGTGCGGCGGTTGAGCATGATGTTCCTCCTGATGATTTTTCTTGAGCTAGACGAGAAGTTCACCCGCCATGAAACGGAGGGCTTGATCGGTTTTCGGTTCAGCGAAGAATTCTGAAGCCGGCGCGTGCTCAATGACGCGGCCGCGATGCAGCAGCACAACATCGCCGGCAAGGCGCTTGGCCTGGCCGAGATCATGCGTCGACAGCACGACTTTAACGCCGCGCGCGCTGACCGCGCGGATGATGTCTTCAATCGCCTTGGTCGAGGCCGGATCGAGGCTGGCGCTCGGCTCGTCGAGAAACAGGATGGCCGGGTCGCGGGCCAATGCCCGCGCCAGAGCGAGTCGCTGCTGCTCGCCGCCGGACAGGCGTCGCGCCGGGCGGTCGCCAAAGCCGGCGAGGCCGACCAAGTTGAGCAGTTCCTCTATGCGCTGCGTGCGCGCTTCGCCGCGGGCGAGGGCGTAATCGATATTGGCGGCGGCTGAACGGCGCAGCATGACCGGCCGCTGGAAGACAATGGCGCGCCGCGCCGATGACAGACAGCTGATGGCGCCGCTGTTCAGTTTCACCAGCCCCATGGCGGCGCGAAGCATAGTCGTTTTACCGGCGCCGTTCGGGCCGATCAGCACGGTCGGCGGTCCCGCCGCAAACGCGACGGATACCTGGTCTAAAATCGTAACCTTGCCGGCGGCGACCGTGGCGTCGGTGAAGATGATCATCCGGCGTACCGTTCACCGGCGCGGCGGGCGGTCCAGGCCAAGGCGTTGATCATGACGATGATCATGATGAGTATGATGCCCAGCCCGATGGCCAGCGGCAGGTCGCCCTTCGACGTCTCCAGCGCAATCGACGTCGTCATTGTCCGGGTGAAGTTATTGATATTCCCGCCGACCACCATGATGGCACCGACTTCCGCCGCCGCACGGCCGAAGCCGGCCAGCAACGCGGTCACCAGCGAAAACCGCGCATCCCAGATTAATGTGGCAATCCGACCGATCGGCCCAACATCGAGCGCCGCCAGCTCATCCCGATATTCGAGCCACAGGTCCTCGACCGTCTGCCGCGTCAGCGCGGCGATGATTGGCGTTACCAGCACGGTCTGCGCGATGATCATCGCGGCCGGCGTGAACAACAGCCCCCATGAGCCCAAAGGCCCGGAGCGCGACAGCAGCAGATAAATGGCGAGCCCCGCCACGACCGGCGGCAGTCCCATCAGTGCATTGAGCACGACGATGATGGCTTCGCGACCAGGGAACCGGGTGAGGGCGATGAGGGCGCCGAGCGGCACGCCGATGACGGCGGCGCAGGCCACCGCGCTCAGGCTGACCAAGAGCGACAACCAGACAATAGCATAGAGGCCGGGATCGCCGGTCAGGACCAGTTGCAGGGCGGAGGTATCGCCGGTCATCGTCCGAGTCCCGGGCTGCGAGCCACGAAGGGACCTCCTGCATAGAGGCCAAATCCGGCAATGAAAACAGGTAGAACCCTATCAGACGATAGAGGAAAGCAATCAGAACTTGGCAAGTCACTCGATTTGCCTTACGCAAACGGCACTTCCCGAAGCAATGGCGGGTTTGGCGTCATCTTGGCTTGCAAAAGCCGGCTGGCGCCGCCATGAGCTAACGGCGCAGGAGAGGTGGCCGAGTGGCTGAAGGCGCACGCTTGGAAAGCGTGTTTACGGGAAACCGTAACGTGGGTTCGAATCCCACTCTCTCCGCCAGCCTTCAATCCGCGGTAGTCCGCGCCCGTCGTTGCCCTGCTGCGTCGATGAAGCGTATGAAATCAACACGGCCTACGGATGCTGTATCACGACCTGCAAAGCCTGCGCATTTTCCTCGCTGCGTGCGAGATGCGCAGCATGAGCAAGGCGGCGGAGAGCCTCAACATTGCGCTTTCGGCAGCAAGCCGCCGCTTGAGTCTTCTGGAAAGCGAGCTTGGTACGCCTCTCATCATGCGGCGGCCGCACGGCATTGAGCCGACGGCTGCCGGCGTCACCATGATGAACTATGCCCGCGACGTGCTTCGTCTCGGCGACCGGTTGAAGGTGAGCCTCGACGAGCACCGCTCCGGGATCAGGGGCTATGTCCGCGTCAGCGCGTCGAGTTCGGTGCTGGTGCAGCGGCTGGCCAAGGACTTGTCGCAATTCGTCCACGAAAATCCACAGATCAAGCTCGACCTCGAAGAGCGGCCGAGTTCGGCGACAGTCTCCGCGCTTCTGAGCAAGCAGGCCGATATCGGCATCATCGTGCACGATAATCAGATCGAGGGACTGAAGATCGTCCCCTATTCCGGCGACCGTCTGGCGATCGCCGTGCCGAACGATCACCGCTTCGCCAAACGCCGCGAGCTCAAATTCGCGGACATCCTTGACGAGGATGTCGTCGCACTGGAAAGCGGCACGGCGACCAACAAGCTGCTCACCTCGCGGGCAATCGAACTCGGCCGGCCGATGAAGGTGCGCGTTCAGGTGCGTAGCTTCGAAGTCATGTGCCTGATGATTAATCAGGGCCTCGGCATCGGCATCTTGCCGGAACGCGGCGCGCGGCCTTTATCAAAAGCGCTCGGCATCAAGCTGGTGCGGCTGGCGGAGCCGTGGGCGCAACGGAACTACTCGATCTGCGTGCGTTCATTTGAAGACATCGAGGCGCCGAGCAGCCGCTTGATCGCGTTTTTGACGTCGAGCGTCGAGAAGGACGCCGGCGCAGACGCTCCAGCCAAGCGAAAACCGCGCCGCCGCTGATTTCGCATTTGGCGAAATCAGTATCCGGGGAATTGTAATACCGGGCGCGGCCAAAGCCTCCTACCGTGGACCATGGCCGCCACACGTTTTCCAGATTGGTCGCAAGTGCCGGAGCGCGAGCGCGCGTCGGTGGCCGACCTCTGCCGCACGCGCGTGAGCGGGATCGGCCGTGAACTGCACGCCGTCGCCGCGGAGGTGCCGCTGCAGCGGCGTCATCCCGGCCCGCTCGCCGGCCTGCCATATGCGGCCAAGGACATGATCGCGACGGGCGTGACCGCGCCGAACTGGGGCTGCGCAACGCCTCTCGAAGAGATCGGCGCGCCGTCCAGCATCATTGATCGTCTGTCCGCATCCGGCGCGCAACTTGTCGCCGCCGCTGAAATGACAACGTTCGCTTACGAACCGTCCGGCATCAATGCTGCGCGCGGCAATGTCATCAATCCCTGGAATGCCGATTTCGCGCCCGGCGGATCGTCGAGCGGCTCGGCGGCATTGGTCGCGTCCGGCTGTTGCTTTGTCGCGCTCGGGTCGGACACTGGCGGCTCGGTGCGCATACCGGCGCATTGCTGCGGCATCACGGCGTTGAAGCCGAGTTGGGGCGGCATTGCTGTCGACGGCACGATGCCGTTGGCGCCGAGTCTCGACACGATTGGTATCATGGCGCGGTCAGCGTCGGATATTGCGCCGGTGTGGGATGCGCTGGCGAATGAAGCCGTCCCCGCAACAGAGGCAAGCAATGCCGTGGTGCTGGAAGGCGCTTTCGCCGAAAGCGAAACGGAGATTGCGGCTCTGTGCCGCAAGGCTATCGATGTTCTGGCGACGCAAGGCATCGCCATTGTCGCGCGCGCCGGATTTCCCGAGGACGCCGATCGCAACTCGCTCTTGGTGATGCAGGCTGAGGCCGCACGCGTGCACGCTGCGCGTCTCGACGACGAACGCATCGATGCGACCTTGCGAAAGCGCCTTGGCAAAGGCCTGACCATCGCCGACGCCGAACTCGCCGCTTCGCTACACAGCCGTGAAACCTGGCGCGCCGAATTCATCTCGCATTATCTCGGCGACGCCGATGTCGCGCTGTTGCCGGTAATGCCGATCCGCACGCCGCGTATTACCGAAGTCAATCCGGCGTCGCCAGACTTCAAGGCGCGCACGTTGTATGCGCTGAGCCGCTTCACGCGCTTCGTCAATTATCTCGGCCTGCCGGCGCTGGCATTGCCGGTTGGCTTTGACGACCGCGGCATGCCGGTCGGCCTGCAACTCATCGGCCGACCGAACAGCGAAGCGATGCTGCTGCGCATCGCGATGAAATTTCAGGCGGCAACCGATTGGCATGGCCGGATACCATGCGGCGTTTCGGCCGACATTGCTGCCGAGAAGGAAGTAATCGTATGAGCGCGCAGCAACAAACGCCGGCGCTGAGCAATCTGCGCATTCTCGATCTGACGCGCGTGCGCTCGGGCCCGACCTGTTGCCGTATTTTCGCAGACTTCGGCGCCGATGTGATCAAGATCGAAGCGCCTCCGGGCGTCGATCCGAATGAAGGCATGAGCGGCGCCCGCGAAGGCTCCGACATGCAGAACCTGCATCGCAACAAGCGCTCGATCACGCTCAACCTGAAGACGCCCGCCGGCCTTGCCGTGTTCAAGAAGCTTGTGGCGAAAGCAGATGTGGTTGTCGAAAATTTCCGTCCCGACGTGAAGGACCGTCTCGGCATTGCCTATGAGGATCTCAAGGCGATCAACCCGCGCATCATTCTCGCCTCGATCTCCGGCTTCGGTCAGTCCGGGCCGTATCGTGGCCGCGCCGGCTTCGATCAGATCGCGCAAGGCATGGGCGGCTTGATGGGCGTCACCGGTTTGCCGGGGCAGGGCCCTGTGCGTGCCGGTATCGCCGTCGCCGACACCGCCGCCGGGCTTTACACCGCTATCGGCATCTTCATCGCATTGTCGGAGCGCGAGCGTTCAGGCCAGGGTCAGTGGGTATCTGCCTCCTTGTTGCAGGCGCAAATCGCAATGATGGATTTCCAGGCGGCGAAATACCTCGTGGAAAAAGTCGTGCCGCAGCAGGCCGGCAATGATCATCCTTATTCGACGCCGATGGGTGTGGTGAAAACGTCCGATGGCTTCATCAACATCGCGGTCGGCGGAGAAGGGCAGTGGAAGGTGTTCTGCGACGCCATTGCGCGGCCGGACCTGCGCGACGATCCGGATTACGCGACGCAGGATGTCCGCTTCAAGAATCGTCCAGCGTTGAATGCCGTGCTCGCCCGCATCTTCGCCGCGCGTCCGTCGGCCGAATGGCTCGCCGCACTCGAGACAGTCGGCGTGCCGGCCGGCCCCATTTACATGATGAACGAGGTCTTCGCCGATCCGCAGGTGCAGCACCTCGGCATGGCAGTCGATGTGCCGAAAGCCGAAGGCGAGGCCAACGGACTGACGCTGGTCGGTCAGCCGGTCGACCTGTCGCGCACGCCTTCCGCTTTCACCAATTTGTTGCCCGACGCCGGTGCGGACAACAACAGCGTTCTGAAAGACATCGGCTTTAGCGACGATGAACTCGATGCCCTGCGCCGGGATCGCGTGATCTAGATTCAACGAAATTGCCGGGACTGTTCCTCATCCAACGGAGATCGAAGATGAAGATGCCAAACGTGCTGAAGAAACTAAGTCTCGCTGCCGCCGCTCTCGCTGTCCTGTCGCTGCCGGCAAAGGCAGTTGGTCCGGAACCGAAGCCGTTGCCGGCGCCGGTCGAATTGACCGTCGGTTACCAGAAGGTCGGCCATCTTGCGCCGATGATCCTGATCAATGACGAACTGAAGAAGCTCGGCGTCACGCTGAAGCTCGTTGAGTTCGTGCGTTACGCCGATGCGCGCACGGCGCTGCTCGCCGGTTCGCTCGATATCGCGTCTGTCGGCCCGGCCGATCTGGCGATTTCGCTGGCGCAAGGATCCACCAACATTGTCGGCCTGATGGGCGTCGGCTCTTCGCCAAAATATGTCATCGGCCGCACCGGCACCAAGTTCGATTCATGGGAAGACATCAAGGGCAAGAAGATCGCCATTGCGCCGGGCTCGGCGGTCTGGTTCCAGCTTGCTGCAACGCTAGTGGAAAAGAACATTCCGTATAACAGCTTCGAGGCCGTCAACATTCAGGGCGGCGGCGCCAACTTCGATCAGGCTCTCAAGAAGGGTGATGTCGATGGCATCGTGACCTGGGAGCCGTTTGAATCGATCCCGGTGATGGAAGGCTACGGCTTCTTCGCCAAGAACCTGGAATATGGTTCATCGAAAGCGGTCGGCGCCGAGCTCGGTCTTCTGGTTGCGACCAAGACAGCAACGACCAGCAAGAAGGACGCCGTCGAGCGTTTCGTCTGGGCCTATCTGAAGACGCAGGAAGAACTCGCCAAGTCGCCGTCGAAGTTCGCCGATGCCTATGCGCAGCTCTCCGGCATGGAAGCGAAGATTGCCGCCGAAGCCGCGAAGGTGATCACGCTCGGTGAAGTCGTGTCGCCGGATCAGATCAAGCGCCAGGCCAAGGCTTTCGCCGATCTCGGCGTGATTCAGAAAGACGTCTCGGGCCAGATCGACGCGAGCTGGGATGGTTCGTTTGTCGCCAAGGCTCTCGGTAAGTAAGTTAGGCTAAGCCGCTCATCGAGCGGTAGAGGAGTACGAGTATGTCGAGCCCGACTGAGCGCATCAGCTCAGACACCGGCGATAAGCGCAAAGCTGTCTCATCGTGGACAGGGTTGTCGCTTGTCGCCGGCCGTGGCGCGCGCAGGATTGCGTTGGCGCTGATCCTGCCGCTGGCTGTCATTGTTATCTGGCAGTTCGCCGGGCAGGGCACCGGTAACCTGTTCGGCGGCGTATTGCCGACGCCGGACCGGGTCTGGAATGCCTGGCAGATCTGGGCCTTTGGTCCGACCGGCATGGGGCTCAATCCGTATAGCGGCACCTGGCTCGCCAATGTGTTGTTCTCCGCCGAGCGCGTCGGCAAAGGCTTTCTCTTTGCCATTCTGGTTGGCGTTCCGGTCGGCATTGCGATCGGTTGGAACCGCATTGCGGCCGGCGCCCTCGACCCGACAATCCAGTTGCTGCGACCGATCCCGATTACGGCGTGGCTGCCGTTCTCGATTGCCGTATTCGGTATCAAGGATGTCGGCGCGATCTTCCTGATCTCGCTCGGCGCGTTCTTTCCCATCGTGCTCAACACCGCGCAGGGCGCACGCGACGTCGAACGCAATCTCATCCGCGCGTCGCTGATGATGGGGGCCGGGCGCTGGACCGTGCTGCGCCGCGTTGTGCTGCCGGCCTCGCTGCCGTCGATCTTTACCGGCTTGCGTATTGGTCTCGGCATTGGCTGGACCGCGGTCATCGTGGCCGAAATGGTCGCGGTGAAATCCGGTCTCGGTTACGTGCTGTGGGATGCCTATTATGTCGGCCGCATGGATGTCGTCATCGCCGATATGGTGTCCATCGGTCTGCTCGGCCTGCTCAGCGACTTCGTCATTCTGCAGATCGAACGCTGGGTGCTGAACTGGCGCCGCCTGCAATCATATCAGTCCTGAGGCGCGTCATGGGAACCATCACATTCAATGACGTCTCGAAAATCTACAGCGGGCAGCGCGAGGTCCGTGCGCTTGAAGATGTCAGCCTGACGATCAATGAAGGCGAGTTCGTCGCGCTGCTCGGCCCCTCGGGCTGCGGCAAGTCGACCTTGCTCAATGTGCTCGCCGGATTCGAAAAAGTTTCGAGCGGCAAGTTGCTGTTCGATGGCACGCCGATCAGCAAGCCGGGTCCGGACCGCGGCGTCGTGTTTCAGGAAGCCGCCTTGTTTCCGTGGCTGACTGTTTGGCAAAACGTCATCTTCGGGCCGCAGGTGCAAGGAATAGCGCGCGCCGACTACGAATCGCGTGCGCGCCAGTTGCTGGACCTTGTCGGCCTGAGCAGCTTTGCCGATGCGCTGCCGGTGCAATTGTCCGGCGGCATGCGCCAGCGCGTCGGCATCGCCCGCGTTCTGGTCATGAACCCGCGCGCACTACTGATGGACGAGCCGTTCGGCGCACTCGACGCACAGACGCGCCTGTCGATGCAGCAATTGCTGCTCGATGTCTGGCAGAAGCTGAACACGACGGTACTGTTCGTCACACACGATATCGACGAGGCGATCCTGTTGTCCGACCGTATCTGCGTGATGTCGGCGCGGCCCGGCCGCATCATCAAGACAATCCCGATTGAACTTGCGAGGCCGCGCTCGATTGCCAGCCTCACCAGCCCGGAATTCGTCGCCTACAAGGCGGAGATCATGTCTGACATCCGCATTACCGACCATCACTGAAGGCAACTCGAATGGCCAATCCGCGAATTCCGTATCAGCTGTCCTCGGCGCGCGCGCCGCTGCCGCCGCTCAACGGCAAACGCATTCTCGTTCATCTCGTCGTCAACGTCGAGAACTGGCAGTTCGATCAGCCGATGCCACGCACTATCATCACGCCGCCGCACGGCAAGGAGACGGTGCCGGATGTGCCGAATTTCTCCTGGGCCGATTATGGCATGCGGGCCGGCCTGCCGCGCATTCTCGAAGCCTTCGCATCGCGCAAACTGCCGGCCTCGACCAGCTTCAATGCCGGCGTCATCGACGCTTATCCAGCGGCGGCGATTGCCATGCGTGATGCCGGTTGGGAGTTCATCGGCCACGGCATGCACCAGAAGGCGATGAACCACGTCGATGGCGGCGAAGAGGCTTTGATCAAAGCCTGCATGGATAAGATCGACGGCTTTACCGGCAGCAAGATGCGCGGCTGGCTGTCGCCGGGCCTTCGCGAAACGCTCGACACCCCGGACTTGTTGAAGAAACTCGGCATGGACTATGTCTGCGACTGGGTGGTCGATGATCGCCCGTCCTGGATGCGCACGACGGCGGGCCCGATGATCGCCATGCCGTATAATATCGAGCTGAACGACTCGATCATCTACGCCATCGAACGGCACGCCACCGGCGAGATGTTCAAGCGCGTCGAGCACACGTTCAAGCGTTTCCAGCGCGAGTCCAAGGACAGCGCGATTGTGCTGGCGCTCGGCCTGCATCCGCACCTGATTTCGGTGCCGCACCGTATCCACGAGCTGGAAGGCATGCTCGACATGTTGACCGCGTCATCGGATGTCGGTTTCTTTACCGGCAGTGAGCTGGCCGATTGGTACACCGCGGCCATGCCGAAGCCGAAGGAGGTCTAACGTGGATCTGAAATTGAAGGGCAAGTCGGTCCTCATCACCGGCGCGTCGAAGGGCATTGGCCTGGCTTGCGCGGAGAGTTTTGCCGCCGAGGGCGCCAAGGTCATCATTACCGGCCGCGACGAAGCGCGCCTGGCGGCGGCTGCGGAGACACTGAAAGGCGCCGATATCGTCACGTTTGCCGGCGATCTCAGCCTATCCGCCGATCGCGAAAAGCTGTTTGCGGCGCATCCGGCGGTCGACATCCTCGTCAACAATGCCGGCGCCATTCCCGGCGGCAGCATTTTCGACATCGACCTCACGCGCTGGCTTGAAGTCTGGCAGCTCAAGGTTTTCGGCTACATTCATCTGACGCAGCTTTATCTCGAGGCGATGCGCGAGCGGAAGAGCGGCGTCATCGTCAATATCATCGGCATGGCCGGGCAGGAGCCGCGCTGGGACTATGTCTGCGGCGGCATGGGCAATGCGGCGCTCATCGCGATGACGCGGGCAACCGGTGGCAAAAGCGTCGATTGGGGCGTGCGCATCTTCGGTATCAACCCGTCGCCGACGCGGACGGACCGCATCGAGACCTTGCTGCGCGCCAAGGCCAAGGCGAATTCCGGTGACTCCGAAAACTGGCAGGACGGCCTTGCCGCCTTGCCGTTCGGCCGTCTGGCCGAAGCGTCGGAAATTGCCGATCTCGCGGTGATGCTGGCGTCGCCGAAGGCGTCCTATATCAGCGGCACCGTCATCGACGCCGATGGCGGCCAGAGCTACACGGGTTGATCATTGTGAGTGAAGACAAATCCAAGCCCGGCTGGAACGGGCGCTTCTTCGAAGATTTCGTGGTCGGCGATGTCTACAAGCACGTGCTCGGCCGCACCATCACCGCGACAGACAATTCCTGGTTCACATTGCTGACGCAAAACACCGCGGCGCTGCATTTCGACAATCATTATGCGAGCCACACCGCGTTCAAGAAGCCGCTGGTGAATTCCTGTTTCACGCTGTCGCTGGTGACGGGACAGTCGGTGTCGGACATTTCGCAGAACGTTTTTGCCAACCTGGGCTGGGATGATGTCCGCATGCCGCTGCCGGTCTTCGAAGGCGACACGATCTACAGCGAAAGCGAAGTGCTGGACAAGCGCGAGTCGAAATCGCGGCCCGATGTCGGCGTCGTGACGGTCAAGACCATCGGTTACAACCAGACCGGCGATGTCGTCATCTCGTTCAATCGCACACTTCTGGTTTATCGCGCCGGGCAGGGACCATCCGGTCACCGCCCGCAGCCCAAAGTTCAGCCGGCCCGTTAAGAGGTTTGCCCATGGATGCGCTCGCCTACCGCAAGAAGATCGGCATCGTCGTGCCGTCGACCAATACGATTGTCGGTCCTGAGTGCGAGGATCTGCGCCCGCGCGGCGTCACCAATCATGTCGCGCGCCTGACGCTGAAGCCGCAGACTATCCAGGCCGACGACAAGGGTTATCTCGCCCACGTCCAGGCCATGCGCGACGGCATCGGTCCGGCGATCGATCAGGTCATGACCTGCAAGCCGGATCACGTGATCATGGGCGTCGCAATCGAGGCCTTCACCGGTGGTGTCGCCGGCGGCGATGCGTTGCAGAAGGAACTCGAGACGCGCGCTGGCGTCGGCGTTTCGATGGGCTCGACCGCAGGGGTCGCTGCGCTGCGCAAGTTTGGCGCCAAGCGCATCGCGGTTCTGACGCCGCATCAACCGAAGGGCGACGAGACTGTCAGTACCTATTTGCTCGAGGCCGGCTTCGAGATCGTCCGGCTCATTGGCATGAAGTGCGCATCGCCCTTCGCTATTGCCGAGATCCAGCCCGATCAGTTGCGCAAGGTTCTCACCGAGATCAATGGCGACGATGTCGATGCGATCCTGCAGGTCGGCACGAATCTTGCGAATGCAGCGGTGGCGGCGGAGGCCGAGCGCTGGTTCAACAAACCCGTGCTGTCGATGAATGTCGTGACCTATTGGGATGCGCTGCGCCGTTGCGGCATTGAAGACCGGGTCTACGGCCACGGCCGTGTCCTGGAAGAGTTTTAGGAAGCAGAATGTCAGACCGGCGCGTAATCATTTGTGGTGCCGGTCCTTCCGGACTGACTGCGGCCTTGTTTCTGTCGCGGGCCGGCGTGCCGGTGACGGTGCTGGAGAGCCGCGAGGGGCTGTATGACGACCCGCGCGCGGCAACGTTTCATCCGCCGACGATGGAAATGTTCGCCGAGAGCGGCGTCACCAAGCGCCTGCACGAACTCGGCATCCTGTGTCCGCGCTGGCAATTCCGCGGCCGCGACGAGGGCATCATCGCTGAATTCGATCTCGGCATTCTCGCCGACGTTACGCCGTATCCGTATCGCCTGCAATGCGAGCAGCACAAGCTGGTCGCTGTCCTCGCCGACATATTGGCCGGGTTCAGCACCTGCGACATTCATTATGGCGCGACCGTCGAGACTGTGTCGCAGACCTCTGACGGCGTGACGGTCACGACTGCCGACGGCACAGAGTATCAGGGTGCATATGTCATTGGCGCCGATGGTGGCCGCAGTGTCGTGCGCAAGTCGCAGGACATCGATTTCGCCGGCTTCACCTATCAGGAGCGCTTTCTCGTCATCACGACGCCGACCGACTTCGAGCAGCAGGGCTTTGCTCTTAGTTGCTACGTGTCGGATCCGGCCGAATGGTGCGCGCTGTTCAAGGTGCCGGGCGCCGGCCCGCCGGGCATCTGGCGCGTTGTGTTTCCAACCAAGCCGGAACACACGGCGGAGGAATTGCTCGATTTCGCCTCCGCGCAGCAGCGCTTGCAGGGCTTCATCCCGCGCGAGCAGCCCTACAGCATCGTCCACACCAATCTTTACACCGTGCATCAGCGCGTTGCGTCGACTTATCGCAGCGGCCGCGTTCTGCTCGCCGGCGACGCCGCACATGTCAATAATCCTCTCGGCGGCATGGGCATGAATTTCGGCATCCACGACGCCGTCAGCGTCGCCACCAAGCTTGCCCGCGTGCTCAACGGCGAGAGCGATGAGTTGCTCAATCTCTATGATCGGCAGCGCCGCCATGTCGCCAATGCGTTCCTGCAGGCAATGACGATCCAGAACAAGCGTGTGCTGGAAGAGAAAGACCCGGTGCAGCGTGACATGCGCCTGAATGAAATGCGCGAAACAGCGAAGGACCCCGCCAAGGCGCGCACCTTCCTGCTGCGCACGGCGATGTTTGAAGGAATCTGGGCGGCTGAAAAGGTCGCTTGATTGTCAATGGAGCGGCACATGACGACGCGACGCATCTTTTTGAAGAGCACATTGGCCGCCGGCATGGCTGCGGCGCTGCCTCTGCCCGCTTTCGCCGCTGATTGGCCGAAGCGCCCGGTCAAGCTCATCGTGCCCTTCGCCGCTGGCGGCAACACGGATGGCATTGCGCGCCTGATTGGCCAGCATCTCAGCGCCAAGCTTGGCGAAACCTTCGTCGTTGAAAATCGCCTCGGCGCCGGCGGCATCATTGCCGCCAGCATGGTCGCGAAATCGGCAGCGGATGGTTATACGTTGTTGATGGCGGCGCTGCCGCAGATCGCCATCCTGCCGGTGATCGAGAAGGTCGACTACGATGCCGTGAAGGACTTCACGCCGATCAGCAATGTCGCCAGCAATCCGTTCTGCCTGGTGGCGCATCCGGACTTCGAGCCGAAGACGCTGCAGGACTTCGTCGCCTATGTGAAGGCGCGTCCCGGCAAACTGTCATATGCCTCGGGTGGCAGTGGCAGCCTCAGCCACCTGACGATGGTTCTGTTCCTGCAACGCGCCGGACTGGATATGGTGCACGTGCCTTACAAGGGCGGCGCGCCGGCGATTGCCGATGTCATGGGCAACCACGTGCCGGTCTATTTCGGCAATCTGTCCGAGGCGCTGCCGCAAGCCGGCAAGGGCCTGCGCGCGCTCGCCGTCTCCGGCGAGAAGCGTGCGTCGAAATTGTCCGATGTGCCGACCATTGCCGAGAGCGGCTTTCCGGGTTTCCGCTCGGAAACATGGAACGGCATCATCGCGCCGGCCGGCACGCCTCAGGCCATTGTCGATGTCGTCGCCGCGGAAGTCAGGGTCGCGCTGAAGGACCAGACGACGCTGCAACGCCTCGACACCTATGGCGTCGATCCGATCGGCTCGACCCCGGCCGAGTTCGCCCAGACCATTGCCGCCGACATCGCGCAGTGGAGCGCGGCGATCAAGGCCGCGAATATTAAACTGTAAGGCCCGGCAGCGCTCTACTCGGCCTGGCCTCGGCTGCATGAATGTGATTTCGCTGTGCGGAACGGCGTGGATTGGCTATGGCGAAACCCGGATGCCACTGCAATCATTCTGCGGCGGTCCCGGACCGCTCGGTGTTGAACGAGGCGGATTACCCGATGCCTGTTCGTAGAGAACCGAAGTAAGAGGTGCGCCATGGCGGAAGCCCAAACCACATACCCCGATACAGTGCCGATGCCGCCTTTGACACGGCCGGATGAGGTGGCAGCGCTGCTTGTCGGCGCAGTTGACCTGCATTGCCACAGCGGCCCAGCGGCAATGCCGCGCATTCTCGACCATCATGAAGAGCTGCTGGATGCGGCGAAGGCCAAGTTCAGCGCCGTTCTGTACAAGGATCACTTCTACCCCGGCATGGCGCACGCGATCATTCTCGAGAAGCTGTTTCCTGAACTCGGCGTGAAACTGTTCTCCGGCGTGGCATTGAACAATGCATCGGGCGGCATCAACCCGCATGCCGTCGATCATGCCATCAAGCTGGGCGGCAAGATCGTCTGGATGCCGACCCTGTCGGCGAAGAATCATCTCGACGAAATCGCGAGCGGCAAGGCCAAGACCTTTCCCAAGACTTCGAAGAAAATGCTCGATGCCGAGCCGCTGACCGTGCTGGACGCCAACGGCAATCTGACCGACGAGACCAAGAAGGTCATCGACCTGATTGCCGAGGGTGACATCATTCTCGCCGGCGGCCATTTGCATGTCAGCGAGCAGCACAAGATGTTTGACGAAGCGATCAAGCGCGGCGTCAAGAAAATGCTGGTCAATCACCCGACCTATATCGTCGGCTTCAAGGATGAGGACATCCGGCAGCTGGCCGGGAAGGGCGTCAAGATGGAGCATTCCATCTGCATGTTCATCGACGGCAAATCGAAGAAATTCAGCGCCGGCGATATGGCGCATCTCATCGAGGTTGCCGGCGTCGACAATACAATCTTGTGTTCCGACCTCGGCTTGCTGCATTCGCAGCGGCCGGTCGACGGCTACCGCAGCATCACGCAACTGCTGCTCGACCTGCAAATGAGCCATTCGGACATCAAGAAGCTCATCAGCACGAACGCCGCCAAGATGCTCGACCTGCCCGAGTAGCGGGCCGCGACAAGGCAACGTGCGGCAACAATGCCGCCAGCCGGCGGGGAGGGAGCAGCTTGAGCATCGACGCGACTGAAAATACTGTTTCTGCGGCGGAAGCGGAAGCTTTTGTCACCGCTCTGCTGAGCAAAGCCGGCCTGCAGGATGCCGCAGCGGCCGGCGTCAGCCGCGCCATCGTCGATGCCGAACTTGCCGGGCTTTCGTCGCACGGCCTGTCTCAGCTGCCGATGTATGTCCGGCGGCTGCAGCTCGGCAGTGTGTCGACGGCGTCGCGCGCCGTTATTGTCGAAGATCGCGATGCGATTGCCGTGCTCGATGCGCAAGGCATGTTCGGACAATTGGCCGGCGATCAGGCGATGCAGATCGCCATTGAGAAGAGCCGGCGTTTCGGCGTTGGCGTTGTCGCCGTGCGCAACAGCTTTCACTTCGGTGCCGCCGGGCGCTTCGCCCAGCAGGCCAGCGACAGCGATTGCATCGGCATGGCCATGTGCAACACCAAGCCGATGATGCCGGCGCCGGGCGGCGCCGAGCGGCTGGTCGGCAACAATCCGCTTGCCGTCGGCATTCCGGCGAAAGACGGCGCGGATTTCCTGCTCGATATGGCATTAAGCGAAGCCGCCTTGGCCAAGGTGCGCATTGCCGACCGTGAGAACCGGCCGATCCCGGCGACATGGGCGGTCGACAAGGACGGCACGCCGACAACCGACGCCAAGGCGGCGATTGCCGGCATGATGCTACCGGCCGGCGGCGCCAAGGGTTTCGGCCTCGCATTGGCCATCAATCTTCTGGCCAGCGGGCTAGCGCAGGGGCCCGGTGGCGACGACGTGCCGTCAATGTATGACGATCTCGCCAAGCCTTTTGTTTGTTCGCTTCTGTTCATTGCTTTCGACATCGCGCACTTCCGCGGCGTCGATAGTCTGCGCGTCGATGTCGGCGCAGCGCTGAACCGGATGCGCCAGTCGCGGTCTCCGGGCGAGAGTATCCGCACACCGGGGCAGCGCAATGCGGAGAGCCGGCACCAGAAGGCCCAAGGCTTTGCTGTGCCGCGCTCTCTGGCCGACACACTGAATGCGCTCAGCCGCGATCTTGGCTTGAGCCTGCGCATGGCTGACGTGAAGGCGCCCAACTAACGCCGCTGGCGGCCGCGATAATTGTTGCGGTCCGCTTGCGTCTCAGCAATTTGGAATTGTTGTTGATTTACAATAACCTAGTGCGCCTGTAGGGTCCCGCTCTCTCCGCCAGCCTCCGCTCCTCCGGAGCCCCGGCCGGCGCCGCCTGCACGCCAAAGGTATTGCCCGTGAGTATTGGACTGATTGCGCTGCTCGACGATATTGCGGCGCTGGCCAAGGTGGCGGCCGCTTCGCTCGACGATGTCGCCAGCCAGGCAGTCAAAGCCGGCGCCAAGGCGGCCGGCGTCGTGATCGACGATACGGCGGTGACGCCGGGTTATGTCATCGGGTTTTCCGCGAAGCGCGAATTGCCGATCGTCGGCAAGATCGCCGCCGGCTCGCTGCGCAACAAGCTGCTGATCCTGTTGCCGGCCGCTTTGGGCCTCAGCTATTTCCTGCCATGGCTGGTCACGCCGCTGCTCATGTTCGGCGGCGCCTATCTTTGTTATGAAGGCGCCGAGAAGGTCTATGAAGCGATCTGGCCGCACAGCGCGCATGCGCATGAGGCGAAGCTGGAAACAGTGGCGCTGAATACAACCTCGCTTGAAGACGAGAAAGTGGCCAGCGCGGTCAAGACCGATTTCATCCTGTCGGCCGAGATCATGGCGATTTCGCTGGCTGCGCTGCCGGTGTCCAATGTCTGGACGCAAGCGCTGGTGCTCGCTGTCGTCGGCATCGGCATCACTGTTGCGGTCTACGGCGTGGTGGCGCTGATCGTGAAGGCCGATGATGTCGGCCTTCATCTCGCCCAAAATACGTCGACCTCGGCGCTCGGCAGTATCAGCCGGGGCTTCGGCCGCGGCCTTGTGCTCGGCATGCCGTATTTTCTGAAAGTCCTCAGCGTTGTCGGCACCGCCGCAATGATCTGGGTTGGCGGCGGTATCGTGCTGCATGGCATCGAGGCTTACGGCCCGCCGGCGATCCATCATGCGGTCGAAGGCGCCGCCAATGCCGTGGCGCAGGCGGTGCCGGCCATGGCCGGTGTCCTGCATTGGGCCGTTGTTGCCGCCATCTCCGGCGTGCTCGGTCTTATCATCGGCGCAGCACTGCTGCCGGTGGTCGAGCATGTCATCGCGCCGGCATGGCGCGCGTTGAAGGCCGCTTTGCCCTTTCGCAAGAAGAGCGTCTAGGCGCGGCGGCCTTCACGCCGTTTACGGCCGCGCTTCCAGGATCATGTTGAACGGCGTTGCCGCCGCCTTGCGGAAGCGCGAGAAGCCGCCATCACGCACGACGTCGCCGATGCGTTTGGCGCCAGCCTGCGCACCGAGCGCCAGACCGACATCCTGGTTGAGAGCGGTCGGCACGCAGATGTGCGTCGAGCCGGCGTAGTAGACGCGGCCGACAGGATTGAGGTTGTCGGCAAGGCTATCGCCCGCCGCCGGCTCGACCAGCATCAGCGTGCCATCCTTCTTCAACGCCTTGCGAATATGCGCGACCGCACCGACCGGATCGCCCATGTCATGCAAGGCATCGAACATGGTCACCAGATCAAAATCGCCGCCAGCGAAGTCCTGTGCCTTGGCGACCTCGAAGCGGATGTTCTTTTCACCGTTCACCCGCTCGCTCGCATGAGCGATCGAACCCTCGTGATAGTCGATGCCGATGAATTCCGAGTTTGGGAAGGCCTTGGCCATCAGCTGCGTTGAGATGCCGTGGCCGCAGCCGACATCGGCCACCTTGGCGCCGCGTTGCAGCTTGGCAATCACGCCATCCAGCGCCGGCAACCATTCACCGATCAGGTTGGCGCGATAGCCGGGCTCAAAGAAACGGGCAATGCCGCAGGACAGGCAGTTGCAATGCTCGTCCCAGTGAATGCCTTTGCCGGTCTTGAACGCCTCGGCGAGCTTCGGTTCGTCACTGTAGACGGCTGACATCACATTGAAGCCGCCGAGCATGAAGACCGGGCTGTCCTCGATGGCGAACACCGCCGCCTGCTCGGGCGACATCGAAAACTTGCCGGTTTCCCAGTCGTAATCGACGAAGCGCGATGCCGCCTGGGCACAAAGCCACTCGCGCACATAGCGCTCATGCGTGCCGGTTTTCGTCGCCAGTTCGTCCGGTGTCGCAGGGGCTTCGGCCAGCGCACGGAAAAGGCCGAGCTTGTCGCCGAGGATCACCAAAGCGCCGTTCGACGCAGCGCCGAGTTCGTTGACCACGGTGCCGAGCAACAGCTCGAGCTTGCTCATATCCAGATTCATCGTCTCTACCTCAATGGGGGATGGCGTCATGTCGCGCCGTTGCGGCAGGGCTTAGCGCTTGCCGCCGCGGCGGGGTGAGAGGCAGAATGGCCGCCTCCGTGCCATTTGAGCCAAAGCCGCATGCGCCAGAAGCCCGTCAGCGTCAGCATTCCGGTGTTTGCCGAGTGCGACCCGTCGATCATCTACGGCGTGTTCGACACTTTGTGGGCCGCCGGCCGCGCGTGGGAGAACTTCCCGGGGGGCGGGCCGGATGCGCTGTTCGAGCCGCGGCTGGTCGGCGTTGACGACAAGCCGTTGCAGTTGATTACCGGTGTCAGCATCATTCCGCAGGACACGATCAAGGCGGTGAAGAAGACCGATATCGTCTTTGTGCCGAATGTGCTGATCAGTGGTGCGCAGTCGCCGAGCTTGCTCGACCGCCGGCTGATTGCCTGGATCAAGCGCATGCACCAGCAGGGCGCCCAGCTTTATGCGGCATGCGGCGGCGCGATCGTTCTGGCCGAGACCGGCTTGTTGAACGGACAGGAGGCGACGACGCATTCGTCCTACGCGCCTTTGTTTCGCAAGCATTATCCGACTGTGACGTTGCGGGTCGAGCGCATCCTGGTGCAGAGCGGCGCCGCGCAAAGCCTGGTGTGCGGCGGCGGCGCGTCGTCATGGCAGGATCTGGCGCTGCTCTTGGTCGCCAAGCACGGCGGCACCGAAGAAGCGATCCGCATGTCCAAGCTGTTTCTCTATCAATGGCACCGCGACGGCCAATTGCCCTATGCGTCCATGATCCAGAATGTGATCACGGCGATGCCGTCATCCTGCATTGCCAGCAATGGATCGCGCAGCACTATGAGCGGCAGGACATCGTCGGCGAATGCGTGCGGCAATCGGGGCTGGCGAAGCGCAGCTTTGACCGGCGTTTTCGCGCCGCGACCGGCTATTCGCCTTTGTCCTACGTGCAGACCTTGCGCGTCGAGGAGGCGAAGCAGTTGCTGGAAACGAGCGCAGCGGCGGTCGAGAAAATCGGCCGTGAGGTGGGATACGAGGATGTCGCGTCGTTCCGGCGCTTGTTCAAGAAGGTCACCGGCATCGCGCCGGGCGACTACCGGCGCAGCTTTCAGTTGCCGGCCGTTGTCGGCAAAGCTGCGGGACAAGCCCGCCGCTAGCTATTCCTTCACCGCGCCGGTCATGGCCGAGACATAGTGCTCGACGAAGAAGGCGTAGAGGATAACCAGCGGCAGCGAGCCGATCATCGCGCCGGCCATCAGTGAACCCCAGCGATAAATATCGCCGTCGACCAGCGCCGTGACGATGGCGACCGGCACGGTTTTATACTGCGTTGATGAGATGAACGTCAGCGCGTAGATGAATTCGTTCCAGCACAAAGTGAAGCAGAAGATGAAGGCCGAGATCAGGCCGGGAATGGCCAGCGGCAGCACGATCTTGACCAGGATCTGCCAGCGGCTGGCGCCGTCGATCAGCGCGCATTCCTCAAGCTCGAAGGGAATCGTCTTGAAGTAGCCCATCAGCAGCCAGGTCGAGAACGGAATGAGGATCGTCGGATAGGTCAGGATCAGCGCGAACGGCGTATCGAACAGGCCGTACTGGAACACGACCGTCGACAGCGGGATGAACAGGATCGACGGCGGCACGAGATACGCGAGGAAGATCGCGCCGCCGACCCATTGCGCGCCTTTGTAGCGCAGCCGGACGATGGCGTAAGCGGCGAGCACGCTGGCGAAGATCGACAGTGCCGTGGCGCAGGTCGCGATCAGCATCGTGTTCCAGAGCCAGACTGGATACTCGGTCTCGAACAGCAGCTTGGCGATGTGCTTGAGCGTCGGGTTCCAGGTCCAGAACGGGCTGTAGGTTTCGAAGTCGAGTAACTGCTCGTCCGGTTTGATCGATGTCAGCGCCATCCAGTAGAACGGGAACAGCAGCACGACCATGATGATGCCGAGCGGCAGATAGAGCGTGACCAGCCGGCGCGGCAGGCTTTCGAGATAGCTCATGCCTTCCGAGGCGTCATCCGCCGCGGCCGATGAGCCGTGCAATGTCGTTTTCGGATCGGCGACCTTGTTGGCGAGGAGATCAGTCATTGTCGCCACCTTGCTGCCACTTGCGCCGTTGCAGTCCGAACCACGACACCATGATCGCAGCCAGGAGGAACGGGATCATCGCCGTCGAGATCGCCGCGCCTTCGCCGAGTGAACCAGCGATGATGGCGCGCTGGTAGGAGAGCGTCGCCATCAGATGCGTGGCGTTGACCGGACCGCCGCGCGTCATCACCCAGATGAGCTGGAAGTCAGTGAAGGTGAACAGCACCGAGAAGGTCATCACCACGGCGATGATCGGCGTCAGCAGCGGATAGGTGATGTAGCGGAAGCGCTGCCATGTCGTCGCGCCGTCAATGGTGGCGGCTTCATAGAGCGACGGCGACACGGTCTGCAATCCCGCGAGCAGCGTGATCGCGACGAAAGGAACGCCGCGCCAGATATTGGCGAAAATCACCGACCAGCGCGCGTTCCAGATGTCGCCGAGGAAGTCGATATTGGTCGAGATCAAGCCCGCCTTCTTCAGCGACCATGAAATGATCGAGAACTGCGGATCGAATATCCACCAGAAGGCAATGGCCGACAGCACGGTCGGCACGATGAACGGGATCAGCACGACGGCACGCAGGATCGCCTTGAACGGCAGCCGCTCGTTCAGCAGCAGCGCCAGATACAGGCCGACGGCGAATTTAATGACGCTGGCGACGGTGGTGTAGAGAATGGTGTTGAAGACCGACAACAGGAACGTCGAGTCGTCCATCAGCCATTCGTAATTCTCCAGGCCGACGAATTCGCCGGTGCGGCCGATCTTGGCGTCGGTGAAGGACAGCCAGACGCCGAGGCCGAGCGGGTAGGCGAGAAATAGAATGAGGAACGCCGCCGCCGGCACCATGAACCAGACGCCGAGCCAGTTGCGATTGACCTTGAGCCGGTCCCACGCCGTCGGCTCCTGGATCGGCCTCTTGTCCAATCGCGATTTGAGAACGGCGTCGGTCATCAGGATGAAGCCTTGTATGGCCGGAAAGAGATGTCCCGGGCCCGCGAGGCGGACCCGGGACGATTGTCGCTAGCGATAGATGCGCTTGAGTTGCCGTTCGGCGACCGCGATCGCGCCCTTGGTGTCTTCGCGTCCCAGGCAGTAGTTCGCGAACATGTCGAGCACGACGAAGTCGGCAATGGCGGTTGCCGCCTTCTCACCGACCGATCCGAGACCACCGGCCGTGAGCGAGCGCTTGGCCGCTTCACGGTAAGGCAGGCGCTTCGGATCCGCCGTCCACACCGGGTTGGCATCGTAGGTGTTGAGGCAGTGCGTCAAGTAACCCTGCGCCGACTCGATCCACGGGTTGAAGTTCTCCGCCTCGAGCATGAACGCCATCAGCGCCTTGGTCGCTTGCGGGAACTTGGTGTAGGTCATGCCGAGGACCGGATACATCAGATGCAGTTCGGTCGGCTTGCCGACAGGACCCACCGGCCAGAACGAGTGGTTCATGTCTTCGGCGATGTCTTTCTTGGTCGCATCGCGTCCGGCGGCGACGTAGATCGAAATGCCGTTATCGGTCCACGAGATTTCATTGCCGAGGAAGGCCTTGTTGTTCGACGCGTCGTTCCACGAGCCGACGCCGGGGATCATCGCTGCGGTCAGCTCCTTGGCGTATTCCAGCGCCTTCACGGTTTCCGGCGAGTTGATAACGACCTTGTCGCTCTTGTCGACGACATTGCCGCCATGTGACCACAGCGCCCAGTGCACCCAGCCATTGCCGTCGCCCGAAGCGTGGCCAAGCGGGAAGCCGCCGGGCGTGCCCTGCGCCTTCATCGCCTTGGCATATTCAAGGAAAGCCGCGGTGGTGTCCGGGAATTTCGAGAAGCCGGCCTTGGTCGAGGCGGCGACGCGGTAGTTCAGCATGTTGCCCGAATAGCAGATCGGGATGCAGATCCACTTGTTACCGGCCTTGCCATATTGCTGCGCGCTCTGGACCCAGCCGCCGTATTTCTTCCCGAGGTAGTCGGCGACGTCGGTGACGTCCATGCACTTCTGCGGGAAGAGATGTGGCAGCGAATACAGGCCCCAGAACAGGTCCGGGCCGGTGCCGGTGTTCGCGGCGACCGAGGCCTTCGGCTGCACGTCTTCATACGACTCGCGCGAGATGTCGACATTGACGCCGGTGGCCTTGGTGAAGGCGGCGATCATCTTGACGAAGGCGTCGTCTTCCGCCTGGACGAAATATTTCCAGCGCAGCATCGACAGCTTGGCGCCTTTTTCCGGCTTCCACGGCGCGGCCTGCGCCCAGGCCTTGGCCCAATCGAGCAAAGCCGGCCCGGTCAGTGCGCTGGCTGCACCGAACGCGGTGCCGCCTTTCACGAGCGCGCGGCGAGTAAAATCCGTCATCGTCGTCTCCTCCCTGGTGGTCTTCGTTTTGGTTTTGGTTTTAGGAATTCAGGCGATTGCCTGTCGCAGCGTCGAACAGATGAACGAGCTTCGGGTCGGGCTTGAGCTTGATCTTCTCGCCCGGCTGAAATTGATGGCGTTCGCGGAACACGGCGACGACTTCCTCACCGCCGAGCTTGGCGAAGACTTGCGTTTCCGAGCCTGTCGGCTCGATCACCACGATCTCCGCCTCAGTGCCGTCATCGGCGAGGGTAAAGTGCTCAGGGCGAATACCATAGACCGCGGCCTGGCCATTGGCGCTGGCCGGCGCATTGCCGATCGGCAATTGCACGCCGTTCGGGCCTTCAAACACGGCGCTGCCATTGACGCGCACCGTGCCTTGCAGAAAGTTCATCGACGGTGAGCCGATGAAGCCGGCAACAAACTGGTTGGCCGGCTTGTCGTAGAGTTCAAGCGGCGTGCCGATCTGCTCGACAATGCCGTCATGCATGACGACGATCTTGTCGGCCATTGTACTGGCTTCGATCTGGTCATGCGTGACGTAGACCGTGGTGGTCTTCAGCCGTTGATGCAACTCCTTGATCTCCGTGCGCATCTGCACGCGCAATTTGGCGTCGAGATTGGACAAAGGTTCGTCGAACAGGAACACCTGTGGATCGCGCACAATGGCGCGGCCCATCGCTACGCGCTGCCGCTGCCCACCGGAAAGCTGGCGCGGATAGCGCTCAAGATAAGGACCGAGGTCGAGAATATCGGCGGCGCGGCGCACGCGCGTGTCGATCTCTTCCTTCGGCGCGCCACGCAACTTCATCGAGAACGCCATGTTGGCGTGCACGGTCATGTGCGGATAAAGCGCGTAGTTCTGGAACACCATAGCGATGTCGCGCTCTTTCGGCGGTAGGTTGTTCACCACCCGGTCGCCGATTGAAATCTGCCCGCCGGTGATGTTTTCCAGCCCGGCGATCATGCGCAAAAGCGTCGACTTGCCGCAGCCCGACGGGCCGACCAGCACGACAAATTCGCCATCTGTTATAGAAATATCGACGCCGTGAATGACGGCGGTGGCGCCATAGGATTTGCGCACGTCGCGAATAGCGACAGAAGCCATACATCATCCTCCCCATCACGCCCTTTTGGAGCGCCGCCACGCGGGGGATTTTTCCCTCTCGCGCGTCTCATCGTCATTCGCTGTAACAAACTCAGAAAACAGCCGAATTCCAAATCATTCGATCATACGAAACCGGATCAAGCAAGTGTGTGTGCAAACGACTTGTCGGCGGGCGCCCCACGCGCCCACTCCGTCACCTGAGGCGCGAAGCCATAGCGCCGTGACGCGCTATGGCGAGCCTCGAAGGGCGACGGCCCACCGCTTAAGTCGTCATGCCGCCGTCGATCTGCAGCGTCTGGCCGGTGAAGTAGCTGGAGTCGTCAGAAGCCAGCCACACCGCGCCGGCGGCGATTTCTTCCGGCGTGCCGAGACGGCCAATCGGCTGACGGTCGATGAAGTCCTTGCGGACTTCCTTTTCCGACTTCGAGAACTTCTTGGCGTTGGCTTCGATGCGCTCATTGAGCGACGGCGACTGGATGGTGCCGGGGCAGATCGCATTGACGCGGATGCCCTTGCGGACGAAGTCTGCCGCCATCGCCTTGGTCAGGCCGATCACTGCCGCCTTGGTCGTGCCATAGACATAACGGTTCGGCAGGCCGCGCACCGACGATGCGACCGAGGCGATGTTGATGATCGAGCCGCCCTTCTTCAGCATGGATGGCACAAAGGCGCGCAAGGTGCGGTGCATCGACTTGACGTTGAGGTCAAAGGAGAAATCCCAATCCTCTTCCGAGCACTCCAGCACGCTGCCCTGATGCACATAGCCGGCGCAATTGGCGATGATGTCCGGTGCACCGAATTTCTTGATGACGTCCTTGGCCAGCGCTTCGACCTTGGCGGTGTCGCGCACATCGAGCGCGAAAGTGGTGGCCTTCTTCAGGCCCTTCAGTTTCTTGCCGTCGAGATCGGTGGCGATAACGGTGGCGCCTTCCTCGATGAATGCTTCGGCAATGGCGCGGCCGATGCCTTGACCCGCCGCGGTGACGAACGCGACTTTGCCCTTTAAACGCTTGCTCACAATAGAACCTCTTCAGTGATGTGTTGTTGAGTGCAATCTAGTGATTATCGCGCGGTATCGATTTCTGCGCGACGCGCTGATATTTGACCGCCGGCTTGAGCACCATGCCGTCGGACAGCTGATCGACCATGCCGCGCTGGATTTCCTGCCATGGCGTCTGGCTCGCCGGCATCGGGAAGCCGCCTTGCTTCTCTAGCGTGGCTTTGCGCGTGGCGAACTCGGCTTTGGAGATCAGGATGTCGGCCGTGCCCTTCTTCAAGTCGATGCGGACGCGGTCGCCGCTCTTGAGAATGGCGAGCCCGCCGCCGGCCGCCGCTTCAGGCGAGGCATTGAGGATCGATGGCGAAGCGGACGTGCCGGACTGACGGCCATCGCCGATGCACGGCAGCGACAGAATGCCTTTGCGGATCAGGTAATCCGGCGGCTGCATGTTCACCACTTCAGCGGCGCCGGGATAACCGATCGGGCCGGTGCCGCGGATGAACAGCATCGTGTTCTCGTCGATCTTCAGCTTCGGATCGTCGATGCGGTGGTGATAATCCTCCGGTCCCTCGAAAACAACAGCCTTGCCCTCGAAGGCATCCGGGTCTTTCGGGTTCGACAAATAGCGGTTGCGGAATTCGTCGGAGATGACCGAGAGCTTCATGATCGCCGAGTCGAACAGATTGCCTTGCAGCACTTTGAAACCGGCATTCTGCATCATCGGCTTCTTGTACGGCTTGATGACGTCTTCGTTCGTAACCTTGGCGCGCTTGACGTTTTCGCCCATCGTCTTGCCGTTGATCGTCATCGCGTCGGCATGGATGCGCTTGGCCTTCAGCAACTCATTCATCACCGCGGGCAGGCCGCCGGCGCGGTAGTATTCCTCGCCGAGATAGAAGCCGGCCGGTTGCATGTTGACGAGCAGCGGCACGTCGAGGCCGTGCTTTTCCCAGTCATTGATGTCGAGCTTGACGCCGATGTGCCGGGCAATGGCATTGATGTGGATCGGCGCATTGGTCGAACCGCCGATCGCCGAGTTGGCGACGATGGTGTTCTCGAACGCCTTGCGGGTGAGAATGTCCGACGGCTTGAGGTCTTCATGCACGATCTCGACCGCACGCACGCCGGTCTCGTAAGCAATCTGGCCGCGCTCGCGGTACGGCGCGGGGATCGCTGCGCAGCCCGGCAACGACATGCCGAGCGCTTCGGCCAAGGCGTTCATGGTGGAGGCCGTGCCCATCGTGTTGCAATGGCCGATCGATGGCGCCGAGTCGGCAACGCGGTCAATGAATTCCTTGTAGGTGATCTTGCCGGCGGCGTGCTCCTCGCGCGCCTCCCACACCACCATACCGGAGCCGACGCGCTTGTCGCCGCGCCAGCCATTGAGCATCGGCCCGCCGGACAGGACGATGGCCGGAATGTTCACGGTTGCTGCCGCCATGATGCAGGCAGGCGTTGTCTTGTCGCAGCCGGTCATCAGCACGACGCCGTCGAGCGGATAACCGAACAGCAATTCGACCAGACCGAGATAAGCGAGGTTGCGGTCGAGCGCGGCGCCCGGGCGCTTGCCGGTTTCCTGGATCGGATGGACCGGGAATTCGAAGGCAATGCCGCCGGCGGCGCGGATACCGGCGCGGACGCGGTCAGCCAGTTCGATGTGGTGGCGGTTGCAGGGCGACAGGTCGCTGCCGGTTTGCGCGATGCCGATGATCGGGCGGCCGGCGGTCAATTCGGCGCGGGTCAGGCCCCAATTTAGATAGCGCTCGAGATAGAGCGCGGTCATGCCGGGATTTTCGGGATTGTCGAACCAGAGCTGCGAGCGGAGTTGTCGGCCCTTCGGGTGCTTCTCGGATCCCGGCTTCTTCATCACGGTCTCTCCCTGCGCTTTTCTTATCAACGGCCTTGTTGAGACCTTTTACAAGTTGACCGCAATTCTCGGTTGGCGGCAACGGGAACATTTGTGTGCATGCAGCAAAAGCCCTAGGATGCTGCAGTGCGGCGTGACCGCTAACTCATTGTGTCAGCAGGCGTCGTGACTGAAACTGTCCTCGAAATTGTCGCTGCCCACCGGTCTGGAACGGCGACGCCCGCCGAGACCATGGCGCGGACCTATGCCCGCATCCGCGCCCATAATGACCCGGCCATTTTCATCTCGCTGCGTGACGAGGCGGATGCCGTGGCCGAGGCGAGGGCGCTGGAAGCCAAGGGCGACACCAATCTTCCACTTTATGGCGTGCCGGTCGCGGTCAAGGACAACATCGACGTCGCCGGCCTGCCGACCACGGCGGCGTGCCCGGCTTTCAGCTTCATGCCGCTTCATGACGCGACGGCAGTTTCCCGGCTGCGCGCCGCCGGTGCGATTATTATTGGCAAGACCAATCTCGACCAGTTCGCCACCGGCCTTGTCGGCGTGCGTTCGCCCTATGGCGTGCCGCGCAACACGTTCGACGCCGAGCTGATCCCCGGTGGCTCCAGTTCCGGTTCGTCGGTCGCTGTTGCTGCCGGCCTGGTGCCTTTGGCGCTCGGCACCGACACTGCCGGCTCCGGCCGCGTGCCGGCCGGTTTCAACAATATCGTTGGGCTCAAACCCAGCCTGGGCCTGATTTCGACGCATGGCCTGCTGCCGGCCTGCCGCACGCTCGATTGCATCTCGATCTTTGCGCTGACCGTCGATGATGCCTGGGCCGCGCTTGCCGCCGTCGCCGGGCCCGACGCCGCCGACAGTTACTCGCGCAACCGGCCGACGGGCACGCCCGGCGCCATGCCGCAGCGCGTCAGGCTCGGCACGCCGCTGCCCGGGCAGGCTCTGTTCTTCGGCGATAAGGACTATGAGGCCGGTTACCAGGCGGCACTGGCAAAGCTGGCCAAGCTCGGCTGCGAGATCGTCGAGATCGACATCGAGCCGTTCTATGAAACCGCCCGTCTTCTCTACGAAGGTCCGTGGGTGGCCGAGCGCGCCATTGTTGCGCAAAATCTGCTCGCGTCCGATCCCGACGCCATTTTCCCGGTGACACGCGAAATCACCATTGGAGGCCTGCGCCCGACGGCGATGGATGCCTTCTCGGCCTTCTACAAGCTGGAACGGCTACGCCGCGTGTCCGATGGTGTTTTCGCCCATCAAGTCGATGCGCTGGTGCTGCCAACCGCGCCGACTACCTACACGGTCAAGCAATTGCAGGCCGATCCGATCCAGCTCAACAGCCGGCTCGGCACCTATACCAACTTCGTCAACCTGCTCGATCTGTGCGGCTTGGCCGTGCCGGCCTCGCTAACCAGCAAAGGCCTGCCGTTCGGCATTACTCTATTGGCGCCCGGCGGACAGGATGCGCGGCTCGCCGAGATCGGCCGCATCTTTCATGCTGACACGCAATTGCCGATGGGCGCATTAAATGTGCCGCAGCCGGCGCTTGCTACCGTGCCGAATGCAGCGGGCGTTGATGAGATTTCCATTGCGGTGGTCGGTGCACATCTGTCCGGCCTGCCGCTCAATGGCGATTTGCGTTCGCTCGGTGGGCGCTTGCTCGAAGCGACGAAGACCGCGCCGGACTACACATTCTACGCGCTCAACGGCACGGTGCCGCCGAAGCCCGGCCTGCTGCGTGTCGAAAGCGGCAAGGGAAGTGCCATCGACGTTGAAGTCTGGGCCTTGCCGAAGACCGCGTTCGGCGCCTTTATCGATACGGTTGGTGCGCCGTTATCAATCGGCACTGTCATTCTCGCCGATGGCCGTGGCGTCAAAGGCTTCCTGATGGAAGCGGCGGCAGCGTCAGATGCGAAAGACATTTCCAGCCTCGGCGGCTGGCGTGCCTATCTGGCGCAAGCAAAAGCCTAAATCGTCTCCGTATAATGCTCGTACTCTTCGCGCACGGTCGCGATATGCGCGACCATTGCCGCGGCAGCCACACTGCGTTCGCCGCGCAAGATCGACTGAACAACCCGATCATGCTCGACATGCGATTTCGCCAGACGGCCGAGATTGCGAAACTGCGCACGTCGGAACGGCTGCACGCGCGAGCGTGTCGCCAATGTTAAATCGGCGAGATAGGCATTATGCGCGCCGTCATAAATGGCGTTGTGAAACGCCTCATTGACCTCATGATATTCCTGCGGATCGCCGCTCTGGATCAGCACACGCAATTTCTCATGAATGTCTTCCAGCGCCTGCCGCTCAATCAAGGTCATGCGTTCGGCGGCAAAGCCGGCGCATAAAGCCTCAAGCTCGGCCATCGCCTCGAACATGCCGGCGAGCTGGCTGGCATCGGGCCGCGCCACAACAGCGGCGCGATGCGGTCGCACTTCGACCAATCCGCTCGCTGCCAGCGAACGGATCGCCTCGCGCACCGGCGTACGCGACACGCTGAAGCGGTTGGCGATGCTCGTCTCATCGAGCGGCGCGCCTGGCGCATAAACACCGCGCACGATCTCGTCGGCGAGTTGCAGCCGCAATTCTTCCGACCGCGTTTTGCGCGGCCACGACACTTCTTGCGCATCCGCGCCCGTCAAAGTCATCCGGCGTCTTCTCGTCTCTTAAACCGGCGGGTGCGGAATCGCCGCCAGCAAATCACGCGTATAGGCCGCTTCCGGTGCTTCCATAACGCGCTGGGTCGGGCCTTGTTCAACAATCCGCCCCGTGTTCATGACGATGACACGGTCGCACAGCAAGCGGACGACATTGAGATCGTGCGAGACGAAAAGATAGCTCATCCCCAGCTCATCCTTGAGATCCTGCAGCAGGTTGAGAACGACCGCCTGCACCGAAACGTCGAGCGCCGCGGTCGGCTCGTCAAGAATGATCAGGTCCGGCTTCAGCGCAATGGCGCGGGCAATGCCGACGCGCGCCTTCTGTCCGCCGGACAATTGATGCGGAAAGCGGTCGAGGAACTGCAGAGGCAATCCGACTTGCGTCGCCAGTTCCTCGCATTTGGCGCGCAACGCGCCGCGGGAAATGTCGCTGAGCCGCAAGAGCGGATCGGCAATGGCGCGCGCCGCGGTGAATCGCGGATTAAGGCTGTCAGTCGGATCCTGAAACACCATCTGGATCTTCTTGCGCTGCGGCAGCGTGGCGAAGTTGCGCGCCGGAATGGCGCCGATGTCCTCGCCGCCGAAAGCGATGGTCCCGGAGGTCTTGTCGATCAGCCGCATGAGCATCATCGACGTCGTCGACTTGCCGCAACCGGATTCGCCAACCAGGCCGACGCTCTCGCCGCGCCCGATGGTGAAGCTGATGCCGTCGACGGCGCGGAATACTTCGTTCTCCGGCACCGGCGTCGTGCCGAACATTTTCTTAATCGATGTGCTGACGCCCTTGCGCGGGTATTCCTTCACCAGATTCTCGACAACCAGCAGTGGCGCCTCATCGGCCAACACCGGCTTGTTCGCCAAAGGCCGCGCACGTGCCGCTTCATCTTCCGGCAGCAGGTCACGCAAGGTAATGCCGGGCCGCGGCGTCGCGCGCATCAGCTTGCGCGTATAGGCATGCGCCGGCGCCTTGAAGATCGTTTCCGATGGCGAGGTCTCGACGACGAGACCTTTCTCCATCACCACGACCTTGTCGCAATAGGCTGCGGCGAGGCCGAGATCATGGGTGATGAGGATGGTCGACATGCCGCGCTCGCGCGTCAGTTCGACGACGAGGTCCATCACCGCCTTCTGCGTCGTGACGTCGAGGCCGGTGGTCGGCTCGTCGGCGATGAGCAGCTGCGGCCGGCAGGCCAGTGCCAGCGCAATAACGACGCGCTGGCACATGCCACCCGACAGTTCGAACGGATAGGCGTGGTAGCGCTCCTTCGGCCGGGCGATGCGTACCTGCTCGAGCACTTCGATCGCTTTGTCGGCAACAGATTCATTGCCGACCTGGGCGTGCTGCAGCAGCACGTCCTCGATCTGATGGCCGATCTTGCGGATCGGATTAAGCGCCAGCCGCGGCGACTGGAAGATCATCGACATTTCGCGGCCGCGCAAATCGCGCATCTCGCTTTCCGGCGCGGCGCGGAGGTCAAGCCCGGAGAACAGCACCGAGCCTTCGGCAATCGAGCCGGCACGGTCGAGAATGCGCATCACCGCGTAGGAGGTGACCGACTTGCCCGAGCCGGACTCGCCGACAATGCCGAGCGTCTCGCCTTTGGCGAGCGTAATGTTGACCTTTTTCACGGCCTGCACGGTGCCGCGCCGCGTGGCGAATTCGACGGTCAGGTTGCGGATGTCGAGCAGCGGCAGCGCCGTGCCGACATCGACTTCGGGAGTTGGTGCTTTCAGCATGTTACGTCCTCCGCTGCGGGTCGACGAGGTCACGCAAACCATCGCCGAGCAGGTTGAAGGTGAACACCGCGATCATCAGCGCGGCGCCGGGGAACAGCGCGATCCACCATTCGCCGGAAATGATGTTGGCGGCGCCTTCGGCGACCATGATGCCCCATTCCGGCGTCGGCGGTTTGACGCCGAGGCCGATGAAGGAGAGGCCCGCCGCATTGAGGATGGCGTAGCCCATGGTCAGCGAGATCTGCACCATCATGATCGGCATGATGTTCGGCAGGATATGCGCCAGCAGGATGCGGTAGTCGCCATTGCCCGAGAGCCTCGCCGCCTGCACGAAGCCGGCTTCGCGCCGGACGTTTGCTTCGGCGCGGGCGACGCGGACATAAAGCGGGAAGTTCACGATCGCGGTGGCGATGACGATGTTGGTCACCGTGTTGCCGAGCGCGGCGACAATGCCCATAGCCAGCACGAACAGCGGGAAGGCCATGATCGTGTCCGCGATGCGGCTGACAATGCGGTCGGTCCAGCCGCCGAAGAAGCCGGCGGCAATGCCGGCAAAGCCGCCCATGATGAACACCAAAATCACCGAGGCGATGGCGATGATGAAGTCGAGCCGTGTGGCGACAATGACGCGGCTGAAAATGTCGCGACCAAGCTGGTCAGTGCCGAACCAATGCGCCATGGACGGCGCTTTCAACGCCTGCGCGGTGTTGCTGGCCAGCGGGTCGTAGGGGACGATGTAGGGCCCGAACAAAGCCAGCAGCGCGATCAGCGCGAACAGGCCGAAGGCTAATCCGGTCACCGGATTGTCCTTCATGATGTAGAGTGCGTGGCTCAGGACAGAGTTGGAGCTGTGCTTCGGCGCGGCGACGGGGGCGATGGTCACTGTTTCGGTCATCCTTCAAGCCTCACGCGTGGGTCGATGACGCCATAGAGAATGTCGATGAGCAGGTTGAGCAGCACGTAGAGCACCGCCATGGTCAGGACGAAGCCTTGCACCGGCGCGAAGTCGGATTGCAGCAGTGCCTCGACCGCGTACGAGCCGATGCCCGGCCAGGCGAATACTTTTTCGACCAGCACGTTGGCGCCGAGCAGGAACGAGAACACCATGCCGAGCGTGGTGACGACCGGCAGCATCGCGTTGCGGAAGGCGTAAGTGATGATGACGGTGCGACCGTCGAGGCCGGAGGCGCGCGCGGTGCGTACGAATTCCGAAGCCAGCACCGCCAGCATCGAGGCGCGCGTCATGCGTGCGATCGGCGCCAGCGAGAAGATGCAGAGCGTCGCCGCCGGCAGGATCAACTGACTCAACGTGGCGCGGAAGGTTTCCCAGTTACCGGTGACGAGGCTATCGATAAGATAGAAGCCGGTATAATTCGGCGGCGCGCTGGTGAAGGCATCGAGCCGGCCGATAGGCGCCGGCGACCAGCCGAGAATGTAATAGAAGACATAGACCAGCAGCAGGCCGGTGAAGAACACCGGCAGCGACACGCCGGCAGTGGCGACAACGCGGCAGGTGTGGTCGATCCACGAGCCTTGTTTGACCGCGGCGAGAATGCCGAGTGGAACGGCAATCATCATCGAAAGGATCAGGCCGAGCAATGTCAGTTCGGCGGAAGCGGGCAGGCGGCTGACGATTTCGGTGGTGACCGGGCGGCCGGTCGACAATGAATTGCCGAGATTGCCCTGCGTCAGATCCTTGACGTAACGGATGAACTGCTCCGGTAGCGGCTTGTCGAGGCCGAGCGAGACGCGGATCTGTTCGACCGCTTCCTTGCTCGCGGCGGGCCCGGCGAAATAAGCCGCCGGATCGCCGGGCAATGCGCGCGTCAGCAGGAAGGTGACGATGATGACGCCGATCAGAGTCGGGAGAACGGTGAGAAGTCTCTTGCCGATGGTGGTCAGCATGTTGGTTCTCTGCTTGTCCCGGGCGCAGCGCAGCACTCTTTGATGCGCTGCTGACCCGGGATCGTTACGACAACGGAGAGTGGATCAACCCTTGACGAAGGTGCGGTAATCAAGCCGCCGGTGGAACCAGTACTGGTAGCCGGTGACGTTCTTCTGCATCGCGACGTTCACGTAAGGCTGGTACAGCGGAATGCGTGGCATGTCGGCAAAAGCCGTATCGACCATGCCCTTCACGTCCGCTTCGTACTTCGCCTTGTCGCCGTTCGCCGCCGCGGTAACAGCGCCGTCGATGAAGGCATCGCACGTTGCCGACTGATAGCTCATCGTGTTGAAGATCGAATTCTTGCCGTGATAGCACCAGATGAAGAAGTACTCCGGGTAATCGAGCCAGCCGGAGAAGACATTGGTGTAAAGCGGCATCGTCTTCTTGTTCAGTTCGGTGCGCCAGTTGGCGCCGGGGATCTTGTTGATCGAGACCTTGATGCCGACCTGCGCCAGACTTTCCTGCACCAGCACGCAGAGCGGCTCGTTGACGCCGGCAAAGCCCAAGTCGAACGAGATCGTTGTCTCGAAGCCGTTCGGGAAGCCAGCCTCGGCGAGTAGCGCCTTGGCCTTGGCAATGTCGGTGTTGTACTTGGTCGCCTGCGGCCAAGCGACTTGCGTCGGCGCATCCGGCGCCGCGCCGAAGCTCGGCTTGGCGAGGCCGAACAGCACCGCATCCATGATCTTCTGGTACGGAATGGCGTAAGCCACCGCCTGCCGCACCTTCGGATTGTTGAACGGTGGCTGCGTCACGTTCATGCCGATGTATTGGACGCCGTTCGAATAAGGCGTGGAGACGATCGACAGTTTGCCGGCGCTCTTGAGTTCGACGAAGTCCTTGTTCGGCAGATCGTAGGAGATGTCGGCATCGCCACGCTCGAGCAGCGCGCGGCGGTTGCCGGCGGACGGGACGATTCGCCAGATGATTTTCTTGGTCTCCGGCAGCTTGCCGCCGACCCAGGCGTCATTGCGCTCCATGATGACTTCGGTGCCGGGCACCCAGCTCGTCACCTTGTAGGCGCCGGAGCCCGCGGTGTTCTGCTTGGTGTATTCGAGGCCCCACGGATCCTTCTCGGTGGCGTTTTTCTTCACCAGTTCGGAGTTGATGATGCAGGGCACGATGGTCGCCACGTCGGGAATCGTCAGGCGATCCTTGCGGGCGAAGTCGATGCGGAACGTGTTGTCGTCAACGACGACGAACTGTTCCGGCTTGGTCAGCGAACCGGCCGACATCTGGAAGGTCGGGAAGCCGCCGACGCTGACGGAGCGGTCGAGCGACCACTTGACGTCCTTGGCGGTGACCGGCGTGCCGTCCTGGAATTTCGCGTTCTTCTTCAGTTTGAAGGTGGCGGACATGTCGCCGACATTCATGTCCTCGGCCAATTCCATCTTGAACTTGTCGCGGTCGTAATAGGGCGTGCCGTTGACGTCTTTCATCTCGTGGCTTATCAGCCGGTCGTAGCAATTCCACGACACCTCATAGCCGGGCACGTTGGTGCCGACGCCGTGGATATCGATGTTGTTGGGGCCACTTTCGGAGACGATGAGCAGCGTCTCCTTGCGTGACTGCGCTTTGGCCGAATTGATAACGGATGGCCCCGGGACCGCGGCTGTTGCCGCCAGTGCAGTAGCCTTTTTGAGAAATTCACGACGCTTCATGACAAAACCCTCCCGATGGAACTATCGGGATAAGCGCAAAGGTCGTGCCAAGTGCGGAGCGATCATATTGGCCGCTTATCTCGTTGATCTAGAATAAGAAACTTCAAATGGCGCGGCTTTAATCAGCCGACAAAAGGATAGGCTATTGCATACAGTAGCGATGCAAATGCCGTTTTAATTGGCATAATTTCCGAACTGTATACCGTTAAGGCGGGACACTCCGTGCTTGCCGACGGCAACGTGTCCATCGTAGATTACGCAACCTAAAAGGGCATAATGGCACTGAGGCAACTCAGGGGGGGCGACCGTGGGGCCGTTGTCGATCGAGCAAGTCCTGGCCGCGGAAGCCAGAGCCATCCATGACCTGCGCAATCCCGAGATCAAGGCGGTCGTTGATAGGCTCGATCAACTCGCGGCGGCCGCGGCAAAACCTGACAGCAAGCGCGCGCAGAAGGATTCGGATGAACGCAGCGGCGTTGAGGAAGAACGGCAGGTGGTGCGCGATCGCAGGGAATTCTATCGCGAACTCGGCAAACTCAGGAGCGCGGCACTTTGCCTGTCCGGTGGCGGAATTCGAAGCGCCACGTTTGGCCTCGGCATCATCCAGGCGCTGGCGCAATACAGGCTGGATGGCGAACCGGCGGAGAAGCGCATCACCCGCGATGCGTACGAGGCGAATGCCAACGAATGCCTGCTGAGCCGATTTCACTATCTGTCGACGGTGTCGGGCGGCGGTTATATCGGTTCGTGGCTGTCGGCATGGCGGCAGCGCAACGACTTCCCGACGGTGTGGCGAAATTTGTCGAGCCGGCCAGACGGGCCGGATGTCGAGGCGCCTGAGATTTCGTGGCTTCGCGCCTACAGCAATTACCTGACGCCCAAAGTTGGCCTGTTCTCCGCAGATACATGGACCGGCATTGCCATCTACATCCGAAATTTATTGCTGAACTGGCTGGTGATCATTCCGGCGGTAGCCGTTGTGCTCGCCGTTCTCAAGATGATCGTCACCGGTTCGGTCTGGCTTGCCGGCATTGATCAGGTCTGGTGGCCGCATGCGCTTAGTTTGCTGGCTGGCATCGCCTGCCTGATCTTGGCGCAGAGATTTGCCACGCACTATCGCCCGACGCGGCGGCCGCCACCGCCACCTCTCCCGAAGCCACCCGCCGAGCGCGTCGATCCGAACAACATCGACCAGACGCGCTATCTGTTGAATGGCCTGATCTGGAGCCTGCTCTCGGCATTGCTGGTGACAAGCACGCTGACTTCCGCGGTTGGCGTAAGGCTCGCTGGCGACGCTTCTAGCGGGGGGGCGCTTATATTGGGCGCTGTCGCCGGAATGATCATTTACGCCTTAGGCTGGATTGCCGGCTTGCCGGAGAACAACCGGCTGAAGGACTTTCTGCGCTGGTCGGCGTCCGGGTCGGTCTATGGCGGGCTTGTCGGTCTCGGCGCCTATCTCTTCACGCTGATGATGCCCTATGCCGACATTTGCCCGCGGTCGATCTGGAACCTGCTCATTCCCATTGTCTTCGGCGTGCCGTGGGTGCTGTTCTCGCAGTTGGCCGCCGACATGATCTTCGTCGGGCTGGTCAGCTATGAGGCCAATTCGGACTCCGACCGGGAATGGCTTGGCCGCGCTGCCGGGTGGCAGGCCGCCACGGCGGTGATCTGGATTCTGGCGACCTTCATCACCTTCGCCGGCGGCTATTTCCTTCTCGACGACGTCTACGGCAAACACATCGCTCCCTATCTCGTTTCCGCCGGCGGCATCTCCGGTGCGCTGACCGCATGGCTCGGCAAGAAAGGCTCCGGCGACGCCAAACCGAAGCTGGAGAAACAACCGGCCTCGGCCATCGCCAAGAAATTCGGCATGGCGCTGGCAGGTCCGGTCTTCGCCGCGCTGCTTGTGGTCGGCATATCCGTTGTGCTCGACAAGCTGTTGCTCGGCCGCTCCCTGCTTCTCGGGCTGACCGAGAAAACCTGGACGACCAGCTATATTCTCATCTGGCTTTCGATCGGCCTTGCGGTCGCCTTTGTCATTGCCTGGATTGCATCGCGCAACGTCAACATCAACCGCTTCTCGATCCATGCGCTGTATCGCAACCGGCTGGTGCGCGGCTATCTCGGTGCATCGCGCCCGGATCGTTATCCGGACCGCTTCACCGGTTTCGACGAAGACGACAACCCGGACATTCACGAACTCTGGCCGCCCAAGGCGATCGAGCCGAGCAAGAAGAACACCTATTGCCTGTTCCACGTTGTCAACATCACGCTCAACATCGTCGAGGCGACACGCCTTGCCTGGCAGCAGCGCAAGGCTGAATCCTTCACCGTCACGCCGTTGCACTCCGGCACGTTCCACAAGGGCTACCGGCCGAGCATTGAATACGCCAGCCCGCGCGGCGGGATCTCGCTCGGCACCGCCATGGCAATTTCCGGCGCGGCGGCAAGCCCGAACATGGGCTACAACTCGTCCACATCGGTAACGCTGCTGCTTGCGCTTTTCAATGTGCGACTCGGCTGGTGGCTCGGCAATCCCGGCAAGGAAGGCGAGAGCACCTATCAGGAAGAAGGCCCGTCGACGGCCATCCGACCCCTGGTCGAAGAGACGTTCGGTCTGACCACAGATACCAAGCCCTGGGTTTATCTGTCCGACGGCGGTCACTTCGAAAATCTCGGCATCTACGAAATGGTACGGCGGCGCAACCGCTTTATCCTTGTCGTCGATGGCGGCTGCGATCCGGATTACAAATTCGAGGATCTCGGCAACGCCATTCGCAAGATCTACATCGATCTTGGCGTTCGCATTTTCATCAAGGACCTCGACCAGCTGCGAAACCGGCCGACCGCTGACGTGCTGGCCGTGGCGATAAAAGCGCTGGGCGAGGCGGAGGAGAAAGACAAACCGCCGATCCCGTACTTTGCGGTCGGCACGATTGGCTACCGGGAAGCCGATGGCGATGAATGCGAGGACGGCGTGCTGCTTTACGTCAAGCCGGCCTATCACGGCGTCAGCAGCGTCGAGGATGCCGGCGTGCGCAGCTATGCCAATGAAAGCCAGAGCTTCCCGCACGAGCCAACCGGCGACCAGTGGTTCACCGAGTCGCAATTCGAAAGCTATCGCTCGCTGGCTTTCGATATCGCCCGCACCTTCATGAAGGGCCAGAAGATCATTCCGCCTTCTGAGAGAGAAGTGGCAACCGCGAAAGAGCAGGGGTCAAAGGCCCCTGGCAGCAGGAGCCTCGGTAGCCTCCTTGGCTCGCTGGCGCCGACTGTTCGCTAGCCCGCGCCGCGCGAAAGTCACTGGCTGTGAAATCACCGGTTGCACGGAATGCGGGTTTGTATCAGGATGCGCCATCTTAGGTTGCATCGGGCTACTTACGAAACTTACGCGTTTTCAAAGGGCTAAGCGGCAAAGCGCGCCGGAAAATGGGGGATGCGATGATGATGGTTCGCCGTCCTGTTCTCGCTGTCGCCGCCTTCGCCGCGCTGCTCGCACTGTCCGGCTGCGGCAACGAGCCGGCGCCGGGGACGGTTCAGGACGAAGCCGCCGCCAATGGCCGCGATGCGGCCAGTTTTCCTGCTGCCAATGAAGATTATTTCGCCGATATGGATGGCGGCTACAAGCGCGCCAGCGATCCTAGCGTCGTGCTCAACGAACATGAAGTGAAAGGCCGCAATAACTGGAATGTCTGGACCGGCGGCAATGACCGCTTCTGGGACTACATGGCCAACAACACGTTTGGTGCCTTCGACCTGCTCAAGATCATCTCGTCGTCGCCGCGCATTGGCTTCTGCAAGGGTCCGGACGGCAAGGACAATGCCTATTCGGACTACGCCTCGCTGAGCGAGCAGCAATGCAAGGACCAGAAATTTACCTGGTTCACGCCGAACCGCAGCAACCGCTTCAGCTGGTACGGCCTGATCAACGAGCCGTGCTTCACGCAAGCCACCAAGCCGGACAAATACGGCCTCTGGCTCGATATCCGCAATGGCACCGGCGAGGGTTGCGACAAGCCCGATCCCTTTGCCGACGAGAAGAAATATCCGGGCGTCAAATTCGGCGCGCGCGGCAAGAACATGCCGGTCGGTTCGTTCTATGGCGAGCCGACCGGCGTCGTCGGCCTGCGCCTGTTTCCCAACCCTGCGTTCGATGAGGCGGCGGAAAAGAAGTGGCTCGACGCCATCGCCAAGAACCAGGACGCCTATTACAGCGATCCGAAATTCTACAACAACAAGGACGTCATCCGGCCCTATCGCGTCGGCATGTCCTGCGGCTTCTGCCATGTCGGACCAGCGCCGACCAATGCGCCGAAGGATCCGGAAAATCCGCAATGGGCCAACCTGAATTCAAATCCCGGCGCGCAGTATTTCTGGGTTGACCGCATCTTCATCTGGAATCCGGTCGATGTGAAATCGAACTTCATCTTCCAGCTCTTCCACACGTCGCAGCCGGGCGCGCTCGATACGTCCTTCGTGTCGACCGACAACATCAACAATCCGCGCACCATGAATGCGGTGTACAGCCTCGGCGCGCGCCTGAAGGCGGGTGAGGCGTGGAAAGAGAAGCTCGCCGGTGGCGGGCTGAACAACAAGCAGTTCCAGGATTACCCGCAGACCAAGGTGGCGACGCAGCCATTCCATCCACCCGGCCTGTTCACGCCGAAGGACACGGTCTACACACCGCGCGTTCTCAAGGACGGCTCGGATTCGGTCGGCGCGCTCGGTGCGCTCAACCGCGTCTATCTGAACATCGGCCTGTTCAGCGAAGAGTGGTTGCTGCACTTCAATCCGCTGGTCGGCGGCAAGCGCATCACGCCGATCCCGATCGCCACCAACGAGAAGAATTCATCGTACTGGAAAGCGACCGAGAACCAGACCGCGGACCTGGCGCTGTTCTTCCTCAAGACCGGCAGGCCCGACAAACTCTCGGATACGCCAGAGGGCAAAGCCAGCCCGCCCGATGCGGCCAAGCTCGACCGCGGCAAGACTGTGTTCGCGGAAAATTGCGCGCGCTGCCATTCATCGAAGCAGCCGGCCAATGTCTGCCTCGCCGGTCAGCCCTGCACCAGCGGCCACATCGTCGAGAACACCGGCGAGTATTTCGAGTGGATGCGCAATGAGGTGAAGAAACCGGACTTCCTCGACAACAACTTCCTGTCGACCGACCGCCGCGTTTCGATCCAGGAAATCGGCATCAATGCCTGCTCGCCTTTGGCGACCAATGCCATTCGCGACAACATCTGGGACAACTTCTCGTCCGAGACCTACAAGACGCTGCCGGCGACCGGCAAGGTGACGTTCTACAATCCAATCGACGGCACGCCGTTCGATTACGACATGCCGGGTGGTGGCCGTGGCTATGTGCGGCCGGCGTCGCTGACCAGCATCTGGACCTCGGCGCCATTCCTGCAAAACAATTCGGTCGGCGATTTCAATGGCGATCCATCTGTCGATGGCCGGCTGAAAGCGTTCAACCAGGCCATCGAGCAGATGCTGTGGCCGGAGAAGCGCGCCAAGGATCCGTTCATCGGCGGGCAGGTGTCGGGCCCAAGTCATATCCTGCGCACCACGGGGACGAGCTATCTGAAAGTCCCGGCCGGTTATCTGCCCGGCGATCTTTCAACCATCGCCGGCAATTGGGGCGCCTGGCTGCATTATCTGGCGCCGTGGCTGTTCACCGACATTGGTGACATCGAGATCGGTCCAATTCCGAAAGGAACGCCGGTCAATTTGCTCGCCAACCTCAACCCGCTGTCGGAAAGCACCGACCTGAAAGCCCGCGCCGCGCACACCAAGCAGCTTGTCGATCTGGTGTTCAAGCTGAAGAAAGACCTGAAGTCGTTGCCGCCGAACGCGACCGACGCGCAGGCGACAAAAGTCTTCGTCAAGCGCGTGCCGGAATTGCTGGCGCTCAACAAGTGTCCCGACTTCATCGTCAACAAGGGACACTACTTCGGCAGCAACCTGGCAGACGAAGACAAGCGCTCGCTGATCGAGTTCCTGAAAACCATGTAACTCAAGGAGAGGTCGGTGAGCGCGCAATCGCCTGGTTACGACTATATCGTTGTCGGCTCCGGCGCGGGCGGTGGCGTCGTCGCCGCGCGTCTGGCCGAGGCCGGGCACACTGTGCTGCTGCTGGAAGCCGGCGGCGATCCGAAAATGCTGCAAGGCGACGGGCCGGTGAGCAAGGACCGCTTGCCCGCCGATTACGAGGTGCCGTCGTTCCAGGCGATGGCGGCGGAAAACGAAGCGATGAAGTGGGACTTCTTCGTCCGCCATTACGCCGACGACGCGCAGCAGGAGCGCGACGATAAATTCGTCAAGGCGGAGAACGGCGTGCTTTATCCACGCGCCGGCACGCTCGGCGGCTGCACTGCGCATAACGCCATGATCATGGTGTATCCGAATAATGAGGACTGGAACCATGTCGCGCAGCTGATGGACGATGACTCGTGGTCGGCAAGCGCCATGCGTCGCTATTTCCAGCGGCTGGAAGACTGCAACCATCGTTTCTTCCTGCGCTGGCTCTACAAGCTGACGCGCATCAATCCGAGCCGGCATGGTTTCTCCGGCTGGCTTTCGACCGAGAAGGCAATTCCGAAATCGGCGCTGAAGGATCACGAACTGGTCAACATCATCGAGAAGTCGGTGTGGACCACGTTCTGGAATCTGTCCGGGATTTGGGATCGCATTACCTGGTTCTTCAAGGGGAAGGGCGATCCGAATGACTGGCGGCTGGTGAAGAAGAACGCCTTCGGCGTGCACTATCCGCCGCTGTGCACGCGCAACCACGCGCGCAACGGCACGCGCGAATTCCTCCTCGATGTGGCGCGCCGTTATCCCGAACGGCTGAAGATCGAACTCAACGCGCTGGCGACCGAAGTGCTGTTCGACGAGCGCAACTGCGCCATTGGCGTTGCCTATCTGAAAGGCGCCAAGCTTTATCGTGCGGCCTGGCAACCTTCGACGGCGCCCGGCACGCCGGCCAAGGCTTATTGCGGGCACGAGGTTATTCTCGCCGGCGGCGCCTTCAACACGCCGCAACTGCTGATGCTGTCCGGCATTGGGCCGAAGGCGGATCTCGAAGCGCTCGGCATCAAGACCCGCGTCAATCTGCAAGGCGTCGGCAAGAACCTGCAGGACCGCTACGAGGTCGGCGTCGTCAACCGGCTGAAGAAGCCATGGTCGGTGCTGAAGGACGCCACTTTCACAACCAGCGATCCGCAATACGGCCACTGGAATAAATGGTGGCGCAAGGGCGTCTACACCACCAATGGCGCCGCCATCGCCATCATCAACCGCTCGCAAGCGTCGCGGCCGGTGCCGGACCTGTTTCTGTTCGCGCTGCTCGGCAAGTTCAAAGGCTATTTCCCCGGTTTCTCGAAAGTGGTCGCCGACAATCTCAATGTGCTGACCTGGTGCATTCTGAAGGCGCACACCGAGAACCACGGCGGCACCGTCAAGCTGCGATCAACAGACCCGCTCGATCCGCCGGCGATCAACTTTCATTATTTCCAGGAGGGCACCGACAAGGACGGCGAGGACCTCGACTCGGTGGTCGATGGCATCCAGTTCATCCGCACGCTGACCAAGCCGATTGCCGATTTCATCGAAGAGGAGGAACTGCCGGGCAAGGCGCTGCAAACGCGCGAGCAGCTCGGCCAGTTCGTCAAGGACAATGCCTGGGGCCATCACGCTTCGTGCACCTGCGCCATCGGTCCACGCAGCGATCCGCAGGCGGTGCTCGATTCGAACTTCCGCGTTTATGGCACCAGCAATCTGCGCGTGGTCGATGCGTCGGCGTTTCCGAAGATACCGGGCATGTTCATTGTCTCGGCTGTCTACATGATTGCCGAGAAGGCGGCCGACGCGATCCTCACCGCCGCCGGCCACGGCACGCTGAACAAATGCATCTATGGCGAGGGCTTCTGGTGCAAGCTGCGCCGCGCCTTGTGCCGCGCCGCCGATGGCATCGCCGCCGTGTGGGCGTTCCTGGCGCCGGCGATCACGGCGTTGCTCGGTGTTGTTGGCGCGGTGGCGGCGGTGCTGGCGGTGATCGTGCTGGCCAGCTGGTTCTGGTTTGAAGTACCGCCAACAGTGCCCAATGCCAATAAGGAGCAGCGGGCGATCGGCAATCTGGTGACGCTCGCGGTTGCCGAGCAGCAGGCGCTTGACAAGGCGCGCGGCGTGGCGGCGCCGGCGGCCAATGCCTGCGTCAAGGCGAATGTCACGGTGAACCAGTATCTGCCGCCGCGGCTCAATGTCGGGTTTCTGGCCAGCGTGCCGAACGGCGAGCGCACCTACAAAGCCTGGGTGCGTTTCGCCAATGCGCGCGATACGCCCAGCGATGACCGGAGGCGGGACTTTCGCAGCATGGCGGTCAAGCTGATCGGTGTCAGCGGCGAACGCAACCCGGTGGCGAATGACGAGGGCAATACGCAGGACCTGCTGTTCAACGGTCACGCCGCTTACTTCGCCGGCGATCCGCAGCAGCTTTACGGTTTCTATTCAGCCTGCGACAAAGGGGGCGGCTGCAGCTTTTTCAGGAATGTGCACTTCGCCTGGCATGTCATCACCCATCCGCGCGGCGCCTATAATTTCTGGAAAGGCAGCAAGGCCTATCCGACATTGCAAAGCGTGGCGTGGTCGAGCGTCACACCGTTCGCGCTTGGCGACGCGCAGGTGAAATATGCGGCGACGCCGTGCGACCAGCAGGCGCAATATGGCAGGCGCGGCGATACGCCCTATTATTTGCAGCAGCGATTGCAGGCGCGGCTCGATCCGGCCAACAACAATCATGTCTGCCTCGACCTGCGGGTGCAGGTGCGCAACGATCCGCCAAGCCAGCCGATCGACAATACGCTGGTGCCATGGGATGGCGATGTGACCGGATGGCAGCAGGTGGCGCGCATCGACATTTATCCGCAGGCGTTTACTTCGATGGCGCAGCAGCAGTTCTGCGAGCGGCTGGCCTACAATCCGTATCAGGGCCTCAAGGCGCATGCGCCGCTCGGCGGCATCAACCGCGCCCGCGGCGCCGTGTTGCCGGCCGTGCATGATGTGCGGCTGCAGGCGAATGGCTGGAAGCCGTTCGGCCCGAGTGAGGTGACGGGGAG
Organism: Pseudolabrys sp.; assembly: GCA_030655215.1. GTDB lineage: Bacteria > Pseudomonadota > Alphaproteobacteria > Rhizobiales > Xanthobacteraceae > Pseudolabrys. The sequence goes on from JAURVZ010000086.1 coordinate 103,369, forward strand.
CGAGGTGTTTAACTAAACTTCGCCCGCACCTTCAGCGCCTCGAATGCCGCATTCGACTCCGCCGCCACCTTCTCGAAATCCAGCCCGGTGAATTCGCGCTTGCGTAGCAGTACGCGGCCATCGGCGATGACCGTGTCGACATCGGCCGGCTGCGCCTGATGCACCAGCGCGTCATACGGATCGCCGATCTGCCGCATGTTCGGCGTGCCGGTCTTGACCAGGATAATATCGGCGCGCTTGCCCGGCGTCAGCGACCCGGTGTTGTCGGCAAGGCCGAGATCGACCGCGCCATCGATCGTCGCCATTTGCACCAGCCGCTTGGTGGTGAGGCTGTATTTGCCGGCATTGCGATGCCGGTTCAGCGTCTGCATCAGATGCATGCAGCCGAAGCAGTTGCAGCTGTCGGCGGTGACATTGTCGATCGACAGGCTGACCTTGACGCCGGCTTGCAGGAGTTCTGACAATTGCGTCTCGCCGGTACGGCCGGCTTCGCCCACCGGTGAGATGCTATAGCGCACGTCCGCTTTCGCCAGCACCTCGAAATCGCCCGGCGCCAGATTGAGCGGGTGCACCAGCTGCACATCCTTGCCGAGCAGGTTGTTTGCGGCGAGCAACTGGATATTGGCGCTGCCATTGGTATGCAGCGTGATGCCCATGCCGAGTTCGCGCGCCGCGCCCCATTCCTTCTTCGCCATGTCGGCATTGATGGCGCCGCGCGAGGCATTGGCCGCGTCGACATTGCGCGAGCAGATGCCGAGGCCGATCATCGGGTCGTTGCCGAGATCGCGCTTCATGCGTGCCCAGTCGGCGAGGTCCATCGGCTGGTCGTTCGGCATGCCCTGCGCCGGGCCGTAGGCGAAACGGCCGCGCAGGCCGCTGTCACGCATCGCCTTCACTTCGGCATCGGCATGTGCCGGGCTGCGCACATTGTGCGCCCAGTTATGCGTCGTGGTGACGCCGGCGGCGAGCGCTTCGGCCAGGCTGAGCCGCACGCTGTGATAGCTGTCGTCCGGCGTATAATGCGTGCCGACCGCGGCGGTGACCGGGAAATACGTCTTCTTCGGATCGTCGGCGCGCATCGCCGGCCGCAGAAACGTCGTCCAGTGATGCCAATGCGTGTCGATGAAGCCGGGCATGCAAATCATGCCCTTGCCGTCGATCACTTGCGCGCCCTGTGCCGCGACATTCGCCGCAACAGCAACAATTGCGCCCTCGCGCACATGCACATCGCCAACCGGGAAATCGCCGACAGCGGCGTCCATCGACAGCACATAGGCGCCGCGAATGACGAACTCGCCGCGCGCCGGCAATGATGCGGGCGCTGCAGCGCTTTGCGCATGCGTGCGGCTTGGCAAAATGGTTGCAGCGGCGAGGGCGGTGGTGCCGGCGAGTACGGTGCGGCGATCAATCGCCAGCGATTGCTTGTCCTTGGCCATGTATCTTCCCCCGATGATTTGTATCGCCGGTTTTCCGGCTTGATGCGGCGACGCTAACGCCAAACGAATTCGCCGCGCAATTCATTTGCGCGTGTTCGTTGCCCACTCTTGGCCCACAGTTTCAGAAGGAGAAAGCGGCGCGCCTTACTTCAGCATCACCGTATCGAATTCCGCCGGCAGCACGATCTCGAGCAACTCGCAGTCGTCGGAATAGCCGAGCACGGTGTGCTTGATCTTCGGCGGTTGCAGCCAGCAGGCACCGGCATGGAAGGTGTGCTCGCCTTCGCCGTCGAATTCAGTCTTGTACCAGCCCTTGAGCACGTAGATCATCTGCAGCTCGACATCGTGGAAATGCGGCGTCGAGACATCTTTCGGCGTGAACGGCGGAATGAAGCGGATGACATGCGCCTGCACCATGCCGCCGGTCGCGGCCGCCAGGCCAAGGTCGCGGTACTTGGCATAAGTGCGCAGGCCCTGATCGAAGTCCGCCTCATTATTTTGGCTGACGTGGAATTTCTGCTTGTGCAGCTTTTTGGCCCGCGTCTTGGATTTGACCGCGCCGCGCACGTTGCTTTTGCGCGCCGCCTTGCGCGGCTGGGCTTTCTTGCTTGCCTTCTTGCGTGCCTTGGCCATTGATGTCCCCTGAATTTTCATCAATTTGACCACGACGGCCCTACGCATGGAAGACGAAACCAAGCCCGCCATACGTATTTTTGTCGATGCCGACGCTTGTCCAGTCAAGAACGAGGTCTACCGGGTGGCCGAGCGCTACGGCCTGAAGGTGTTCGTCGTCGCCAATTCGTTCATGAATGTGCCGCGCTCAGACATGATCGAGCGGGTGATCGTGACGCAAGGCCCCGATGTCGCCGATGACTGGATTGTCGAGCGCGTCGGTGAGACCGACATCGTCATCACGTCCGACATTCCGCTGGCCGGACGAAGCGTGAAGAAGGGCGCCAGCGTTATGTCGCCGACCGGCAAGATGTTCGACAATGACTCGATCGGCATGGCACTGGCGACACGCGACCTGATGACCGACTTGCGATCGGCCGGCGCCGTCACGCGCGGCCCGCCGCCTCTGAACCGGCAGGACATATCGCGGTTCTTGTCGGCGCTGGATCTGGCGGTGGTAAGGGTGAAAAGGAAAATGGCGGGGCAGGCGTAGAGCGCCGCCTCACACTCCGTTCGTTGCCGCGAAAGCGGGAACCTAGTTCTTTGGCTGAAGGACTGGGTCCCCGCTTTCGCGGGGACGAACGGAGAGGGGTGACGCGTTCGCGAAATCTTACTCAGCCCCACCCGTGGCGCCGCCATGCGCCTTCGACCAGCCGGCCGGATCGTCGATGAACTTCTCAACCTCGGACAGCATCTTCGGCTCGAACTTGTCCATCTTCTTGGCCACCGCCAGCACATCGCGCCAGGTGGTCAGCGCATGCAATGTGACGCCGAGATCCGAGAGGATCTTTTCGCCTTCCTTGTAAATATTATAGAAGAACACGACGAAGCAGTGATCGCAGTGTCCGTCGGCGTCGCGGATCGCCTTGACGAAGTTGACCTTACTGCGGCCATCGGTGGCGAGATCTTCAACCAGCAGCACGCGCTGGCCCGGCAGAAGTTGGCCTTCGATCTGCGCGCCGCGGCCGAAGCCCTTCGGCTTCTTGCGCACATATTGCATTGGCAGGTGCATGCGGTCGGCGACCCAGGCGGCGAAGGGAATGCCGGCTGTTTCGCCGCCGGCCACCGCGTCGATATTGGCGCGGCCAATGTCGCGGTCGATGGCGTTCATCGCGTAGCCCATGATGGCAGAGCGCACATCCGGAAACGAGATCAGCCAGCGCGAGTCGTTATAGACCGGGCTCGCCCAGCCGCTGGTGAAGATGAAGGGCTTGTCGGTCATGAACCGCACCGCGCCGGTGTCGAGATACATGCGCGCGGTCAGCTCGGCGATGGTCTTTTTGTCGAGGAAATGGGCTTCTGAACTCATGACTGGGAAAGCCTCTCCACCGTCATGCCCGGACTTGTTCCGGGCATCCACGTCTTTCGTCGATAAACAAGACGTGGATGGCCGGGTCAAGCCCGGCCATGACGGCGTGTGGATTACCGCTTTTCGCCCTGATACCAGTCCAAAATCTGCTCGCCGTTCCAGTGCACCACGCCCTCGTGGCTGTTCACATAGTCGTAGATCGCCTCGAGATATTTGATCCGGTGCGGCTGGCCGCTGATGTAGGGGTGGATGGCGAGCGCCACGAATTTGGCGCGGTGCTCGCTCTCGGCATAAAGCCGGTCGAACTGGTCCTTCACCAGTTGCAGCAGGTAGTCGCTGTTGTGGTGCTGGATCAGCATCAACGGAATGTCGTTGAGCTCGATCGTGTAGGGCAGGGTCACCAGCGGGCCATTCGCGGTGCGGATTGTGGTCGGCTCGTCGGCAGAGACCCAGTCGCCGATATATTTGACGCCGGCTTCGGTCAGCAGGTCGGGCGTCTCCAGTGTCTGCGTCAGGCCGGGTCCGAGCCAGCCGACCGGCCGCTTGCCGCAGAATTTCTCCATGATGTCCATCGAGCGATGGATCATCGCCTTCTGGTCGGCTTCCTTGTGGATCGGGCCCTGCTCATAGGCATGGCCCATGAACTCCCAGCCAGCGTCGCGTGCTTCCGCCGCGACGCGCGGATAGTCCTCGCAGATGCGCGCATTGGCCGAGAGCGTCGGCTTGATGCCGAGACGCTTGAACAGTTCGAAGAAGCGCCAGCAGCCGACGCGCATGCCGTACTCATGGAACGCCCAGTGCACCACATCCGGCATCAGCGGTACGCCGGTCGGCGCCGGCAGTTGCTGCCGCGCCATTGGCTTATGGATGTCCCAGACCTCGTAATTGACGATCGACCAGAACACGATGCGCGCCTTGCCGGGCAGCTTCAGCGGTGGCCGGTCGACAATGGCGGAATAGTCGGAACGTTCGCGCGGGATCATGGGGGACATAGGGCGTGCTCCTGCATTGCAGGCGCAACCATCTCACGCGCAGGCGTGGTCGCACAATGCCGCTTAAGGCGTGGCCGCCACGCGCAAACCGACCAGCCGCTCAAGCGTCGCGGTGTCGTCCTGCAATGCCGGGGAGGCAGCGCGGTGCACGATGGCGCCGCGCTCCAGCACGACAGCGTCCGCCGTCAACTCCAGCGCGACTTCGGTGTGCTGCTCGACCAGCACGATAGCGATCTTCTGCCCGGACAGCATCAGCTTTACGGCCGCGGTCAGTTCATCAACGATCACCGGCGCCAGACCTTCGAATGGCTCGTCGAGCAACAGCAGCGACGGATTGGTCATCAGCGCGCGCGCAATCGCCAGCATCTGCTGTTCGCCGCCGGACAATTGATTGCCCATGTTGCGCTTGCGCTCATTGAGGCGCGGAAACAGTTTGTAGATCGCTTCCAGGTTCCATTCGCCTGCGCGCGCGGCGACGGTGAGGTTTTCCTCAACGGAGAGCGACGGGAAAATTTCGCGCTCCTGCGCCACCCAGGCAATGCCATTGCTGGCGCGCCAGTGCGGCGGCTGCTTGGAGATGTCCTTGCCGCGCCAGTAGATATGGCCGGCGCGCATTTGCGTGAAGCCCATGATGGTGAGCAGCAGCGTCGACTTGCCGACACCGTTACGGCCGAGGACGGCGAGCGAGCCATGCGCCGGCAGTTCCAGCGACACGTCGTGCAGCACAACGGCGTCGCCGTAACCGGCGGTGACCTGCTGCAGTTTGAGCAGTGCATCACCCATGATGGCGCTTCCCGAGATAGACTTCGCGCACGCCCGGATCGGCGGCGATCTCCGCCGGCGAGCCTTCGGTGAACACCGCGCCGCCAACCAGCACGATGATATGCGTGGCGAAGCGGAACACGACATGCATGTCATGTTCGATGAACAGCAGCGTCAGGTCATTCGACAGGCTGGCGACAACTTCGAAGATATCGCCGGATTCTTCCTGCGGCACGCCGGCGGCCGGTTCGTCGAGCAGCAGGACTTTCGGCTTGGTCGCCAAAGCCAGCGCGATTTCAAGGAGGCGTTGACGTCCGTAAGGTAGTTCGCGCGTCGTTTGATAGGCAACGTCGCCGAGCTTGAGCCTGGTGAGGATGTCGTAGGCTTCCTCGATCGCTTCCTTGTTGACGGCGATGTTCTGCCAGAACTTCGGTGAGATGCCTCGCCGCTCGCACACGGCCAGCGTCACCGCTTCGAGCGGATTGAGATGCGCAAACAGCGAATTGATCTGAAAGGTGCGGGCGAGACCACGCTTGACGCGCGCCTGCGGCGTCAATGCGGTGATGTCCTCGCCGCCAAGCAATATCTGGCCGTGGTTTGGCGGCAACATGCCGGTCATCAGATTGATCAGCGTTGTCTTGCCGGCGCCGTTCGGGCCTATCAGCGCGTAGCGCGCGCCGACCGGCAGATTGAGATTGATGTCGCGCGCCACGACCAGCTGACCGAACGAGCGCGACAGACCGCGCGTACTCAGCGCAAAACCGGATGACGCGTTGGTGTCGGCGACGCTCATTTGCGCCTCCACTTGGCGAGCAATGCAGACAGACCGCCGAGGATGCCATTCGGCAGCAGCATCACCACCATCACCAGCAGGACGCCGATCCAGAAGTACCAGTATTGCGGCGCGATGCCGGAGAACTGGTCGCGCGCGATCAGGAAGATGCTGGCACCGACGATGCCGCCATACAGCCGGCCGGCGCCGCCAAGCACCAGCATGACAACGACGTCGGCGGAACGCTCGAAGCTCAGCGCATCGAGCGACACGGTCTGCGTCGTCTGCGCAATCAACGCTCCGGCAATGCCGGCCATGGCCGCCGAGATCGTATAGACCTTGCGGATATGGGCGCGGCTGTCGGCACCGATTGCCGGCATGCGCACCCAGTTCTCGCGAATGCCGCGCAGTGACAGGCCGAAGGGCGAATTGATCAGCCGCCGCGCGCACAGGAAGACGATGAACAGCACGCCGAGCGAATAGGCGTAGGCGGTTTGGCCATAGAGGTCGAAGCGGAACAGGCCGGCGACCTTCCACATGCTGATGCCCTGGAAGCCATCCGAGCCGCCGGTGATGAAGTGAGCGCTGTTTGCCGCCGAATGCAGCAGCAGGCCGAGGCCGAGCGTGATCATGATCAGCGTGAGATGGCGGAAGCGCGCGACGATGAAGCTCGATACGTAGCCGAACAAAGCCGCCATCAGCGCCGCGGCGATCAGGCCGGTGAAGACTTCGCCCCAGACGAATTTCGAGAACAGTCCGGCGGTGTAGGCGCCGACGCCGAAGAACGCGGCATGGCCAAGCGAGACGATGCCGGCGTAACCAAGGATCAGGTCGAGCGACAGTGCGAACAGAGCCGCGACCGCGATCTGGTTGGCGAGGCCGAGATAATTCGGGAATAGCCAGAACGGCAGCAGCGTCGCCAGCCAGAAGGCGATCTCGAGCGGCCGCCAGCGCGACAGCGATTGAAGGTAGGCCTGCGGATTGGCGGGAGGAGGGGCCATGTCAGCGCTTCCCGAACAGGCCGGCCGGGCGCCACATCAAGACGGCAACCATGACCAGATAGATGAGGAATGCGCCCAGCTCCGGCACGTAATATTTGCCGGCAATGTCGCTGATGCCGATCAGGCAGGCTGCGGCAAACGAGCCGAGGATCGAGCCGAGGCCGCCGACCGAGACGATGATCAGCACATAGACGAGATAGTGCAGCGCGAATTGCGGATCGAGACCGACGATCTCGATGGCCAGCGCGCCGCCAAGCCCGGCAAGGCCGGAGCCGAGTGCGAAGGTGATGGCGAAGGTGCGATCGACGTTGATGCCAAGGCCGCGCGCCATGCGCTGGTTATCGACCGCCGCGCGCACCTGGGCGCCGAAACGTGTGTGCTCGACGGTCACGATCAGCAGGATGGTCACGGCAATGCCGACCACGACCAGGAACAGGCGATACAGGCCGATATTGAGACCGAAGAAATCAATGGAGCCGCGCAGATAGCCCGGCATGGTGATCGGCTGCTGCTGCGTGGTGAAGAACCAGGCGGCGACGGCAACGGAGATGAAGGCGAGGCCGATGGTCAGCAGCACCTGGTCGAGATCGGTGGCGCGATAGAGGCGGCGATACAATGTGCGCTCGACGATGATGCTGACAACGGCCGAGGCGAAGAACGCCGCCGGCAGCGTCGCGAAGAACGGCCAGTTGAAGTCGCGCATCAGCACGACGGTGACGTAGCCGCCGAGCATGGCGAAGGCGCAGTGCGCCAGATTGACGAAATTCATCAAGCCGAGCGTTACCGACAGCCCGACCGACAGAACGAACAGCAGCATCCCGTAGGCAACACCGTCGAACAAGACACCGAAAATGGGAGGAAGCATAGTCTATCCGGTTCGTTGGCAGCTTTAATCCGCTCGTCCCCGCGTAAGCGGGGACCCAGTTCTTCTCTATAGCCGAAAATAAACTGTCATTCTGGATCCCCGCTTACGCGGGAATGAGCGGAGTGGGAAGCCTGCAATATGCGGATGGGGCGATCCGCTCGACCGCCCCATCCGGCAATCTGCTAGCTTAGCTGTGCCTACTTCCTGCCGTGCGTCGGGTCCTTGACGTTCTCGACCTTGTCGAACTCGACATTGACGATTGCGCTGCCCGCCTTCTCCACCTTGCGGATATAGACGTTCTGCACGATGTCGCGGGTTTCCGCATCGATCGACACCGGGCCGCGCGGGCTTTCCCACTTCATGGCCTTGGCCGCGGCGACCAGCGACTCGCCATCGGCCTTGCCGCTGGTCTTCTTCAGCGATTCGTAGATGACGTGCATGCCGTCATAGCCGCCAACCGCGAAGAAGTCCGGGTTGCGCTTGAACTCGGCATTGAACGCCTTGACGAACTCATCGTTCATCTTCGACTTTTGGTTATAGTCGTAGTGCCAGGCCGAGAGCCGGCCGAGCGCAACATCGCCCATGGCCTTGACCGCGGTCTCGTCGACTGCTTCGCCGGTCGAGATGATCTTGATCTTGGTCGGGTCCATGCCGCGATCGGCGAAGGCCTTGCCGATGGCCGCCGGCTGCGCACCGCCGGGCACGAAGACGAACACGGCTTCCGGGTTCTGGTCCTTGGCGCGCTGCACGAAGGCCGAGAAATCCGGGTTGGCGACCGGCATGCGCACCGAGCCGACGACTTCGCCGCCCGCCGCCTTGAAGGCGCGCTGGAAGCCGGTCTCGGCGTCGATGCCGGGGCCGAAGTCACTGACCATCGTATAGACCTTCTTGGCGCCGCCCTTGGTGGCGAGCCAGGTGCCGGCCGTTTCCGAAATCTGCGGCAGCGTCACCGAGGTGCGCACCATGTAGGGCGACTTGGTGACGACAATGGCGGTCGCCGCGTTCATGTTGACCATGAACTTCTTGGCTTCTTCCGAAACCTGGGCGGCGCCGAGCGCCTCCGGCGTCAGCGTGAAACCCGCGAGAATGTCGACGCCGTCGCGCACCACCAGTTCCTGCGCCAGGCGCTTGGCCACATCGGAGTTCGGGCCGCCTGTATCCTTGCGGATAATTTCGATCTTCTTGCCGGCGACCGTGTCGCCATGCTGCTTCATGTACAGTTTGATGCCGTTGTCGATCTGCGCCGCGGTATCGGCGAACTGGCCGGAATAGGCGCTGATGACGCCGATCTTGACGGTGTTCTGCGCACTGGCGGTGCCCGGCAAAGTGGCCGCTGCGAGCAATGCCGCGCCGGCGATAAAGTGACGATTCATGGTTGTCCTCCCCTGCGATACCCTCATGCGTATCGTTGGCGGGTAGAATGCCCGAGCTTGGCGTTAAAGAAAAGCGCGGCGGCGGGCAGAAGATGCCCAAAAGCCGCGGCATTTTGGAGTGCGCCCAACAAAGGTGGGCGGGGAAGCAGCCTACTCCGCCGCCGCCATCTTGTGAGCCGGCATATCCAGGTTGAACAGCCGCATCGCATTGCCGCCGAGGATGTTGCGCTTGGCGGTCTCGTCGAGGAACGGCAGGTCGTAGATCGTCGACGGCAGGTCGAAATCCCAGTGCGGATAGTCCGACGAATAGAGCAACTGCGTATCCGCCTTCAGCATGCGGAAGGTCTGCTCCAGCATGCCCATGTCGGTGATTTCCATCGGCTGGGTCGAGAAGAACATGTCGCGCATGTAGTCGCTCGGCAGCTTCTTCAGCGCCGGCGCTTCCGAGGTGCGCATCATGTATTCGTTGTCGAAGCGCTGCATCATGAACGGCACCCAGGCGAGCCCGCTCTCGACCCACAGCACTTTCAGTTTCGGGAAGCGCTCCGGCAGGCCGTTGGTAATCCAGTTGGCCAGATGCACCATGTTGTAGAACACGAAGCCGAGCGCGTGCACCGAGATGAACTTGTTCATCATGCCGACGGTCTGGTCGTTCCAGTTATAGCCGGCATGAAACGCGAGCGGCAGGTTCATCTCTTCAAGCAGCGCATAGGTCTTCATGTATGAGTTATGATGCACCGGCCGGTAGCGCGCCGACGTCACCATGAAGCCGACGACGCCTTTGGTGCCGCCGAATTCCTGCACCATCTTGTACGACGCTTCGGCGTCGTTGAACGGCAGGTACAACATCGAGCGTATGCGCGGCTCATGTGCCAGCACGCGCTCGCACAGCCACCGATTATAGGCGCGCGCCAAAGCCACTTCGACCTCGACCTGCGGGTGCAGGCCGAGCTGCAGCATCGGCGTCGGAAACATGATGGCGATGTCGATTCCGATCGCGTCCATCCAGCGCATCGCCAGATGAATGTCGCGGTGGCGGTCCTTCGGCGTCTTCTCCATGCCGCGTACCGAATAGCGCATGACGCGCCCGCCCATGTCCTGATAGCCGACGCCGCCGACCGACAGTGCTCCGTTGCCTTTTGCGGTGGCCTGACGCGCGCTGCGCGCCAGTTGCTGGATAACCGGGTCATCCATGTATTCGAGGATCTCGTCGATCGCCTCGGTCTCATAGTGATGCGAGTCGACATCGACGATCGGGAAGCGGTGATAGCCGCGCTGCTTCGCCTGCTTGGCGGCATTCGCCAGCAGCTTGCTGGTGTCGAACTCCGCGACTTCCATTTTTCGGAAATCGGAAAGAGGGAGATCCATATTACCTGTTCCCCGCCCAGCTCTGCCACATGCCGAGCTCAAACACCTGCAGGTTCACCGCCTTGAGCATGGCGGTGACCGTGATCATCACTTCGGTCGCGGTCACCGGCGCTTCGACCGGAAAGGCAGCGATGGCGCCATTCTCTTCAACGCGCTCGGCATAGAGCCGTACCGCTTCGGCGAGCCGCGCCTGGATGTCGGCGTCGCTCAATCGCACGGCGTCAATCTGCGACGACATAGATGTCCTCCCCACGCCGGACGACTTCGAAACTTCGCAGCTTCAGCTTGCGGTCGCCGGCGCATTCGCCGGTCTTCACATCATATTCGTAGCCATGCCATGGGCAGACGAAATGCATCTCGTCCTTGGAAAAGCGCTGCCCCTGAAAGGTGCGGTCGGGCGCCAGCACATCCTCGACCTTGTGCATCATCACGCCTTCGCAAGCCGGGCCGCCTTGATGCAGGCAGAGGTTTTCATAGGCGTAGAACTGGCCGCCCCAATGAAAGACGCCGATCTCAGTCTCGCCGCTTGAGACGATACGGCGGTCGCCGTCAGGAAATTGCGCGATTTTGGCTACGTGGATTTCCGGCATGGCCTTGTGATGTTTCCGCCCAATTCCGTTGATGGACCCTAGAAAAGAATGCCGTGCTTGTTTCGCCGGTCTGGTAAAAATGGTATGGTGCCTTACGAATAATGTCAATTGGATCCATTCCAGAATGCCGATGCAGGGCAAGGCCGCGAGCCGAGGCGAAACCACGCAAAGCCTCGGCTATTTGTCTCGCTATGCGCACCGCGCTTTCGTCAAGGCGCTGGCGCGCGAGCTGGAGCCGCACGGCATCCTGACCTCGCAATGGTCGGTGCTGCGCATTCTCTGGGGCGCAAGCGGGCTGACACAGGTCGAGCTTGCCGACCGCATGCAGGTCGAGAAGGCATCGTTGACCGGCGTGCTCGATGGCATGGAGAAGAAGGGTTTGATCGTGCGCACGCGCAACGCCAAGGACCGGCGCAAAATCAACATCACGCTGACGCAAGCTGCGAAGAAACTGAAAGACAAGATCCTGCCCTGCAGCGCGCGGATCAACGGCCGCGCGTCGCGCGGCATGAGCACGGCCGAAGTTACCGCCTTGCGCGGCTCACTGGCCAAGCTGATCGTGAACCTCGAGCGATAGTCGCCGCGCGCGTTCGCATTACCCCAAAGTCAGCGTTGCCTTCTCATATTGTCCGGCGCCCATTGTGCCCTCGGGGAAAATGCCGTGCGCGGCGATCCACTCGAAGGATTCCTCGTAAGTTTCTTTTGTATAGGGCTCGAACACTAGCCGTTCGCCGGGGCCCCAGCGCCGCGTATCCATCCTGGCGTGAAAGCGGTCGGGAAACTCGTTCTTGTAATAGTGCGTGTAGAGCTCCGGGCGCAGGTCGATATCACGTTGCGCCTTGCGCAGCGCGCGGAAGAATTTGCGCAGATCTTCCGGATCAGGATCGCCGTGGATCATGGTGCCGATCATGAAGGTCGTGTCGATTATCTTGCGATAGCCGAGTTGCTCGGCGAAATAATAAGGTCCGTTGAACAGGTGCACCGCCGGCGCATTGCCGTCGAAAAGATGCTCCATGCGCTTGAACAGCATGCCGGTCTCATAGTTGAGATTGATCTCGTCCGGTTTGAGATAGGTCTCAAGCGCCTGCACCGTGGCGTAGTGGCTGCCGGACTGGAAGCCGACCGATACCGGCACGCCGGCGAGATCGGCCGGCGTCATGATCTTTGAATCGGGCGGCACGAATACGCCGGCCGGCGCCACTGAGTAGACGTCGGTCATCATCTTGCCGTGGCCGTTGGAAGCGGCGACGTTGACCGTCCAGTGGCAGGCGCAACTGACATTGGCCTTGCGGCCCGCCTCGAAAGACTGGAACGCGCCTTTCGATCCGGTGTCGTGCTGCTTGCCGTCGGTTGCGCGCATCAGCTCGCGGAATTCATAGTCGAGCCCTTCCTTGTTGAAATAGTCCTTCTCCTGCGCCACCCATTCCTGCAGGCGGAAATGCGGTTCGATGATGAACTTGGCCATGGCGTTCTTCCCGGAATGTTGTTGTCGTTGAGGCGCAACAGGTGGGCATTGTGCTGCGGCGCTTCGATGGCGGCAACAATTTATCCCTCCCCTGAAAGGGGAGGGTCCGACGCGTATGCGCCGGGGGTGGGGTCCTGTCTCTATGTTTCGCCAAACCCCTCCCGGCCGCTCGCAAGTGCTCGCGTCCATCCTCCCCTTGCAAGGGAGGGAAAGAAGAGCCTGCGCACTTTCTTTTGTCGTCCTCGCGAAGGACGACAGCGACTGAGCCTTCGCAATTCATAGACTCAGCCTTGCGCACAGCCGCATTGTGCGGCGGCGTGGTGTCACGCATGGTCCGCAACGTTCTTTGGAAAGGTTGCCGGCGTGGACTCCACTTCAATGCTGCTCGCCATTGCCGGCGCCTATTTGCTGGCCGGCTTCGTCAAGGGCGTCATCGGGCTCGGCCTGCCGACGGTGGCGGTCGGTCTGCTCGGCCTGGTGATGTCGCCGGCGCAGGCGGCGGCAATCCTGATCATTCCCTCGTTGGTCACCAATGTCTGGCAGACGCTTGCCGGCGGCGACCTGCTCGCGCTGGTCAAGCGACTATGGCCGATGCTGCTCGGCACTTGCATCGGTACATGGATCGGCGCGGTGCTGTTACCGCACAGCAGCGGCGGGCAGGCGACGATGTGGCTCGGCGTCGCGCTCGTCGTCTACGCCGGGCTCGGTCTCTGCAAGGTCAATTTCTCAGTGCCGCCGCGCGCGGAGGTTTGGCTCGGCCTGCTGATCGGCCTTGTCACCGGCGCGGTCACGGTGGCCACCGGCGTGTTCGCACTGCCGGGCACGCCTTACATCCAGGCGCTGAACATGGAGCGCGACCGCATGGTGCAGGCGCTCGGCCTGTCCTTCACGGTGTCGACCGTAGCGCTGGCGATTGCCCTGTCGCATGCCGGCGAGATGAACACGTCGCTGTTGCTGCCGTCGCTGATCGGCCTCGCGGTTGCCGCAGCCGGTATGGGGTTAGGACAAGTGGTGCGCGGCCTGATCAAGCCGCAGACCTTCCGGCTGTGCTTCTTCCTCGGCCTGTTGGTGCTCGGCAGTCATCTCGCTTTGCGCGGCCTGCTGTAAACGGTTGCCGATTGATTCGGAGTGAAGTGCGATGTGCTCTCGTTGTTGCCGACCAAACGGTGGCGCGCAAAAGTTTTCCACCGAAAACTAGCTCCGGTATTTAGATGCGTGACGCCAATTCGCGTGCCAGACATCATCTAAAAAATTTGAATCTCATCAAACGGTTGTAAACAAGTTCCCTGTCGCTCAACCGCCGGTTAAATCCGGCGCGAGCATGTAGATACCTATTTCATTGAACGTCTGGCGGTTCCGTAAAGTTAGGAGTTGCAACAAATTCTCCCATGCTCGGTATTAGTGCGGAGAGAAGTTTTCGTTAGGCAAGTCCGTGTTGCGTTTGAGTTTTTCGAGTCTCGCGTTTCGGAAATCCTATCAAATTCAAAGGCGGACCATGGTGCGACAAATCTTATCGCTTATCGCAGCGTCACTGCTGTGTTCCGCAACCGCATTGGCGCAAGCGCCCGGACAGCGCGCCGCGCCGCCGCAAGCGGTCGAAGGCTGGACACCCACGACAGCGCAACCTTCAGAGACGGCCGCCGACCGGCAACCCGTCGATCCCTGGCAGCAATTCGCACCGGTGACGCCCGGCATCAGGGCCGGCGCCTTTATGGTCTATCCCTCGGTGACGGCCGCAGCCTTTTACGATGACAACGTCTTCGCCACGAGCACAAACCGCCAGGGTTCATGGGGCGGTCTGGTTCGCCCCGAACTTGGCCTGACCACGGCCGGTTCGAATTACACGCTCGAGGCTCGCGGCTTCGTCGAGCGCAAATGGTATTCACGCTTCTCAAACGAAGACCAGACCAATGGTGCGATCGGCGTTGCCGGCACTGTGATGCTGGATCCCAACACGCAGCTCGTCGGCAAGGCGCGTTACGCGCGCGCCAACGAAGAGCGTGGCGGCGGCGAGTCATTGATCAACAGCTTCGACGGCCCGCTCGGTTACAACACGTGGGAAGCGTCGGGCGCGATCAACAAGCGCTTCGGCCGCGTCTGGACATCGGTCGGTCTTGCCGGCTCGTGGTTCAATTATGACACGCCGAGCATTGGCGGCATCCCGGTGCCGCAGACCTATCGTGACGGCAATGTCGGCGTGCTGTCCGGCCGTCTCGGTTACGTCGTCGCCCCGCTGACCAGCGTGTTTGTCGAAGTCGCCGGTAATCGCCGTAACTTTGAGGTCGACATTTTTGACTCGCGTGGTTATCGCGTGGTCGGCGGCTTGTTGCTCGAGCCGGGTGAGGGCGCCCGCGTGAAGGGCGAAGTCTTCGCCGGCTACATGCATCAGAACTATGAGGGTGCATCGTTCGAGACGATTTCGAGCTTCACCTATGGTGGACAACTCGCTTGGCTCATCACGCCGCGCTGGACCGCAGTGGCGGAAGGCCGCCGCAATGCGTTGGAGTCAAACCTGAACGGCGGCGTCAGCCTGATCGAGTCACTTGTTGCCGCTCGTCTCGATTATGCCGTGGCGCGTAACTTCATTGTCGGCGTCGGCGCCAGCTATCTGGTTGACGAATTCAAGGGCGCGAACCGCACCGATCATTCGCTGAGCCCGCTGGTTTCGGTGAAGTATCTGGTCAATCCGTTCGTGACCCTGGGCTTTGACTATCGCAACGTCTCATTCGACTCTGCCGGCACCGGCGTGCCGACCTATCATCGCAACGTCTATCTGTTCTCACTGAACGCCCGTATTTAGGCGCCAGCGAAGCGGCAATAAAAACACCGGCCGCGAGGCCGGTGTTTTCATTTGTCGGAGGGCGAGGCGTTACATTCGCTCGTTTGACGCTGCCTTGCCCTTCATCTCGCGCTTCACATATTCGCGGCAGATATTGACGATGCGCTTGGCGTACTTCTTCGGATCCTTGAAGACCGCGGCGCAACGATCGCGCCAGTTTTCTTCCGTATAGGTGCCGCTGAAGCCGCCGATCTCGACACCGCCGCCGCCACCGCCACTGGCTTCCGAGCCGCTTCCGATGTTGTTGCCGCCGGAGCCGTCAGTGGTGCCGGAGTTGTTGGTGATGTTGTTGATCGTGTCGCCGAGGTTGACGGTATCGCCGAGGTTTTCAGTGACGTTGGTTACGGTGTCGCCGAGGTTCTCAGTGACGTTATTGACGGTGTCGCCGACCGTGTCGAGCAGGCCGCCGAGGTCGACATTGGCGTTGACGGTCGTGTTATTACCGGTTTGGTCGACAACGGCCGAGACTGGCTGATCGCTCGGCTGCGTGGTCACGCTGACATTGATGTTGCCGGGATCGGGCACGCCGGGGACGGTCGGCGTGCCGGTGCCGTCACCCATCGGGTTCAGCACAGACGTGTTGCCGCCGATGATGTCACCGCCGCCGCCACCGCTATTGTCGGTGCCGGGCGAGACAGTGTTCAGAATGCCCGTGTTGACCGAGGCCAGCGACGGGCCGCTCGGCGTGCCGTCACTGGTCGAGCCGGTCACAGTGCTGCCGCCATTGAGAATGCCGGCATTGGTGGCGGTGGTGGAGTTGCCGCTGCCGCCGGTGCTGTCGCCGGTAATCGCGTTCGGGCCATTCAAGGCCGCGATGTTGCTGGTCGCCGCCGGAATGACGCCGCCCGCCGGGTTTCTGGTTTGCCCGGTCGTGTTACCGGCCTGATTGAGCGCGGCGACGTTGCTGGACGCCAGACCCGCCGGACCGGCATTGCCGCTATCGCCTGTCGATGAGCCGCCGAGATTGAGGATACCGGCGTTGGTGGAGGCAGCGCCGCCGTTGCCGGAGTTGCCGACGTCGCCAGTGTTGCCGCCGGAGAAATTGGCGATACCAAGATTGGCGGCATTCAGCGGCAAGGTGCCGGTGTTGTTGCTGTCACCAGTCTTGGTGTCAGCACCATTCAAAATGCCGCCATTGGTGGCCGCAAGGCCGCCGGAGCCGGTATTGCCGCTCTGGCCCGTGCTGCCGCCAGTGAAATTGGCAATGCCGGCATTGGCCGAGTTAAGCGGGCTCTGTCCGCTATTGCCCGTATCACCCGTGCCGACGCCGGCCCGGTTGAGAATGCCGGCGTTGGTTGACGCTAGGCCCGGCCGGGCGGTGTTGTTGCTGCGGCCGGTCTGGCCATTGGCGAAGTTGAGAACGCCGGCATTGGTCGCCGCCACGCCAGGCGACGAGGCATTGCCGGTGTCGCCTGTGGTGTTGTTCGGCCCATTGAGGATGCCGGCATTGGTCGTTGCCGCACCGGCATTGCCCGCATTGCCGCTCTGGCCGGTCTTGTTGCCGGAGAAGTTCAGGACGCCCGCATTGGTGGCGGCAAGCCCGGCATTGCCGGTGTTGCCGGTATCACCGGTAGTGTTATTCGGCCCGTTCAGAACACCGAGATTGGTGCCCGCGGTCGGGTTATCGCTATTGCCCGAGCTGCCGGTGGTGCCGCCGGCGCGATTGAGAATGCCGACATTGGTATCGGCGAGCGGACCGGCGCCGGTATTGGTGCTGCCGGTCTTGGTGTTCGGCCCGTTCAGCAGACCGACATTGGTCGAGGCGATACCGGCATTGCCGGTCGAGCCCGTGGTGCTGGTCGGGTGGTTCAGGCCCTGCACCGTGGCGGTTACGGGAGTCTTGGTGCCGGTGTCGTCGACCTTCAGGTCGACAGTGGCGCCGCGCGTCTTGCCGTCACCCAGTTTCACCTGGACTTCCGGATCGTTGACCACCTTGACGTTGACGCCCTTCTTGCCGCCGACGCTGACAGTTTCCTGCGCCGGGCTGGTGGTGACCTTGACCACGCCTTCGCGGCCGATTGACCGCGTCGGGATCGCCTTGGCGGCGCGCGTCGTCGTTCGCTTCACCGCACTGCGCACCGGAGCAACCGCGCCGGATGACCCGATGGTGCGTGACGTCGTGCGCTCGCCGAAGTTGGCGGCGCCGGAGAAGAAGTTCGGGCTGGCAGCGCCTCCGCCGGCCGGTGCGCCGCGGCCATTGACGGTGTTGCTGACGCCGTTAGTGACACCACCCAGTCCGCTGGACAGTCCACTGCCAACTCCGCCGACGGCGCCGCCGAGGCCGCTACCGACACCGCCGAGCGCGCCGCCGAGGCCGCTGCCGACACCGCCGAGCGCGCCGCCGACCGAGCCGCCAAGTCCGCCGAGGGCACCGCCGCCTGTGCCGCCGGTGCTGATGATCGTCTTTCCGCCGAGTCCGACATTGATGCCGCCTGCATAAGCAGGTGAGGCCATTACGAGCAGGACGGCGGTCGCCACGCTGGCGTGCAGTCGCGCGATACGTCTGGAATTGTTTCGACCGTTCATGTGACTGCTCCTAAAAAGCGAACTCACCCACCGTCTCTATTGTCCAACGGACATTTCGACGTGCAGTTCGTAGGAGCACTCGCTGTCATCATCACAACGCCGTGAAAAAAGTGGCTAAGGTCATGATAATTACAGATAAATCCGCTGTGATCTGAACTATCACGCGGTGATTCCAGCAGAAATTACAGCGCTCTATATCGAATGATACAGTTCCAGCTGCCTCACGCGTGAAGAAGAAACTTTTCTTGCTGCGACGGGCAATCCGCAAATTTTACCGTCTTTACGCAAATTCGTTTGCGTGCATATAATTCAGTACCGGCGAGTGGGGTACGATGCCGCTTATCACCGCGCGAGATGGCACGAAGCTGTATGTCGAAGAGGCGGGGCAGGGCTCGCCTGTTATCTTTGTGCATGAATATGCCGGCGACTTCCGCACATGGGAGCCGCAGATGCGGTTCTTTTCGCGCTCGCACCGCTGCATCACTTTCAGCCAGCGCGGTTATCCGCCCTCCGACATTCCCGATGACGGCGCCAGATACAGCCAGGACATTGCGCGCGACGACATCATTGCCGTGCTCGATGCGCTCAACGTCGACAAGGCGCATGTCGTCGGCCACTCAATGGGCGCGGCGACCGCATTGCATGCCGGTATTCATTATCCCGACCGCTGTCTGTCGGTGACCGCAGCCGGTTGCGGTTATGGCTCGAGCCCTGATGTAAAAGTCGTCGAGGAAGGCCGTGCCGCATCGCGCGCCACCGGCGAAGCCTTTGCCAAGGAAGGTATGGCGGTGATGGCGCCGCGCTATGCCGACGGCGCGACGCGGCAGACGCACAAATATAAAGACCCGCGCGGCTATGCCGAATTCGTGCAGATGCTTGGCGAGCACTCGGCCACCGGCCATGCGCTGACCATGTTGCATGTGCAGGCCAAGCGGCCAACGCTTTGGGACATGGAAGCGGGCTTGAAAGCGTTCAAGCCGCCTTTGCTGGTGCTGGTCGGCGACGAAGACGACTGGTGTCTCGAAAGCAGCGTGTTTCTCAAGCGCACCGTGCCGACGGCGGGCCTCGTCGTCATTCCGCGCTCCGGCCACACCATTACCAGCGAAGAGCCGGCGGCCTTCAATGCCGCGCTCGCTGACCTGATCACCAATGTCGAAACCGGAAGTTGGATGAATCACCGCGCCCCGTAATTCTGCAATGGAGTACGCACGATGGATCTGAAGCTCACAGGCAAGACGGCACTTGTTACCGGCGGTTCTGAAGGCATCGGCAAGGGCATCGCGCTCGCACTGGCCAGGGAAGGCGTTGACGTCGCGATTTGCGCGCGGCGCAAGGAGCCGCTGGAAGCGGCAGCGGCTGAGATCGCGAAAGCGACCGGCCGCAAGATCGTCGCCATTACCGCTGACCTGCGCAAAGACGCGGACGCCAAAAATTTCATTGAGCAAGCGCACAAGGCCCTCGGCCGCGTCGACATCATGATCAACAATGCTGGCTCGGCGGCCGGCGGCGTTATCGAGCATCTGACCGAGGATGACTGGGAAAAGGGCATGCAGCTCAAATTCATGGGCTATGTGCGCTGCCTGCGTTATGCGCTGCCGATCATGGTCAAGCAAGGCGGCGGCCGCGTCGTCAATTTGATCGGCAATGACGGCGTCAAACCGTCCTACTGGGAGATCTGCCCCGGCGCCGCCAATGCCGCCGGACAGAACCTGACCATCTCGCTCGCCGGGCAATATGGCCGCGACAACATCTCCTTCGTCGCTGTCAATCCGGGGCCGGTGCGGACCGAGCGCTGGGCCGGACTTGTCGACGCCATGGCGCGCGACATGAAGATGCCGCGCGAGCAGGCCGACAAGCTGGCGCCGGCTTCGATCCCGATGGGGCGCATCGCCGAAGTGGAGGAGGTGGCCAACCTGGTTGTCATGCTGGCGTCGCCGATGATGGAAATGGTCAACGGCACGATGATCGAGATCGATGGCGGGCAGGACAAGGCGCTGATGGACCGGTTTCGGGATCGGCCGAAGTAGAAGTCGCTCTATGGACGACGCGCGCCACCATCAAACCCGTCATCCTGAGGTGCGAGCCATTGCGCGTTTACGCGCTATGGCGAGCCTCGAAGGAGACGGCCGCGCTGTCACGGGCCGTCGCCCTTCGAGGCTCGGCGAAGACGCCTCGCACCTCAGGGTGACGGGCTCTCATCCGAACGCACACAAACATGGAATTGAATTTTTCGAACAAGGCTCATGCAAACAAAATGCGCTGTCGTGCCGCATTATGTGTCATAGGCCTTTGCTGAGCTTGCTTGACAATATGCGCCAGAGAGTCGGACTATTTGTGCACAAACACTCGACCGCAACGAACGTCTGCAAGACACGACATTTGGGACACGCGGCGCCGCATCATGCGGCTGCCGCTTCGCAGGGAGGTTTGCAATGAAACCGACACGTCACGTGCTTGCTCTCACCGCGCTGCTGGCGAGCGCCTTTGCCGCGCCGGCCTTTGCGCAGGACACGATCAAGATCGGCGAGCTGAACAGCTACAAGTCGCAGCCGGCTTTCCTTGAGCCTTACAAGCGCGGCATGGACCTTGCGCTTGAAGAGATCAACGCCAAGGGCGGCGTGCTCGGCAAGAAGCTGGAGCTGATCGTGCGCGACGACGGCGCCAATCCGGGCGAAGCCGTGCGCGTCGCGGAAGAGCTGGTGACGCGCGAAGGCGTCGCGATGCTGGCCGGCACCTTCCTGTCCAATATCGGCCTGGCGGTGACCAACTTCGCCGGGCAGAAGAAAGTGTTCTTCCTCGCCTCCGAGCCGCTGACCGACAAGATTACCTGGGCGGATGGCAATAGATACACCTACCGCTTGCGCGCTTCGACGTACATGCAGACGGCGATGCTGATGCCGGCGGCGATTGCCGCCAACGCCAAGAAGTGGGCGATCGTTTATCCGAACTATGAATATGGCCAGTCAGCCGCAGCCACCTTCAAGGAGATGTTGAAGAAGGCGCAGCCGGGTGTTGAATTCGTCACCGAGCAGGCGCCGCCGCTCGGCAAGGTCGATGCCGGCGCGGTGGCGCAGGCGATCGACGACGCCAAGCCGGACGCGATCTTCAATGTGCTGTTCGGCGCCGACCTCACCAAATTCGTCCGCGAAGGCAATACGCGCGGCGTGTTCAAGAACCGCACTGTCGTCAGCCTGCTGTCCGGCGAGCCGGAATATCTCGATCCGCTTGGCGAGGAAACGCCGGTCGGCTGGATCGCCACCGGCTATCCGTGGGACAAGATCAAGACGCCGGAATATGTCGCCTTCCTCACCGCCTATCAGAAGAAGTTCAATGACTATCCGCGGCTCGGCTCGATCGTCGGCTATGCCACGATCAAGTCTGCGGCGGCGGGCATCGCCAAGGCCGGCTCGACCGACACCGAGAAACTGGTCGCAGCGTTCAAGGGCTTGAAAGTCGATGGACCGTTCGGTGCGTTTGAATACCGCGCCAGCGATCATCAGGCGACGATGGGCGCTTATGTCGGCAAGCTGGCGCTGGAAAAGGGCAAGGGCACGATGGTCGACTTTACCTATGTCGACGGCGCGACCGTGCTGCCGAACGATGCGGAGACGAAGAAGCTAAGACCAGCGGCGGAGTGATTGAACATATCGCGCTCGGCGCTTTCTTCCCTCTCCCCACCGGGTCGCGCCGCTGGCGCGGCCGGCCCGGTGGCAGGCTCTTGAGGGAGAGGGTGCCGAGTGAGCGAAGCGAACGAGGCGGGTGAGGGGTCAGTGCCAGACATCATGCTCCGACCCCTCACCCGGCTCGCGCTTCGCTGGCGCTCAGCGCGAGCCACCCTCTCCCTCAAGGGGAGAGGGGAAGAAAAGAACAGATGACCCTCAACGCCTTCCTGTTCCAGATCCTCAACGGCCTCTCTTCCGCATCGGGCCTGTTCCTGATCGCGGCGGGGCTGTCGCTGATCTTCGGCGTCACGCGCATCGTCAATCTGGCGCACGGGTCCCTTTACATGTTGGGGACCTATATTGCTTATACGTTTGCGACCAAGATCGGCGGCGTCACCGGCTTCTGGGGCGGCATCATTGCCACCGCGTTGATTGTTGGTTTGCTTGGCGCGCTAATCGAGATCGTGCTGCTGCGGCGCATCTATCGCGCGCCGGAACTGTTTCAACTGCTCGCCACCTTCGCACTGGTGCTGGTCATCAATGACGCGGCCTTGTGGCTGTGGGGGCCGGCGGATTTGCTCGGGCCCCGCGCGCCGGGCTTTCGCGGCGCTGTTGAAATTCTCGGCCGGCGATTGCCGACATATGATCTGTTCCTGATCGTCATCGGGCCTTTGGTGTTGCTGGCGCTGCACCTGACATTGACGCGCACGCGCTTCGGCCGGCTCATTCGCGCGGCGACACAAGACCGCGAAATGGTCGGCGCGCTCGGCGTCAATCAGGCTGTCCTCTTCACATCTGTGTTTGCGCTTGGCGCGGCTTTGGCCGGACTGGGCGGCGCGCTACAGATCGCGCGTGAGCCGGCCAATCTCGCCACCGATTTGATCGCGCTCGGTGACGCCTTTGTCGTGGTCGTCGTCGGCGGCATGGGCTCGATCCCCGGCGCTTATCTGGCGGCGGTAATCATTGCCGAAGTGAGGGCGCTGTGCGTCGGCATCGGCACGGTGGATTTCGGTTTCGTCACCATCAATTTTTCCAAGTTCACGCTTGTTGCCGAATTCCTGGTGATGGCGATCGTGCTGATCGTGCGGCCGTTCGGTCTGCTCGGCAAAGCGCAAGGCGCGGTGCGTTCCATTGCTGAGCCGGAAGAGCCGATCCGCCCGGCGACGCCGATGCTGAAAGCGCTCGGTGTTGTCGTGCTGGTCGGGCTGTTGTGCCTGCCGCTATTGGCGCAGGGCTCGCCTTATCTGCTGGTGCTCGGCATTGATGTGTTGATCGCGGTGATCTTCGCGACCTCGCTGCATTTCATCATGGGGCCGGGCGGCATGCATTCGTTCGGCCATGCCGCTTACTTCGGCCTTGGTGCTTATGGCGCGGCGCTGCTGGTGAAGTGGCTGGCGCTGCCGATGGGCGTGGCGCTGATTGCCGCGCCCTTGCTGGCGCTTTGCGGTGCGTTGCTGTTCGGCTGGTTCGCTGTACGGCTGTCCGGCGTTTATCTGGCGATGCTGACTTTGGCTTTTGCGCAGATCGTCTGGGCCGCGGTGTTTCAATGGGAAGGTTTTACCGGCGGGAGTAACGGCGTCATCGGCGTCTGGCCGCCGGCGCCGTTTGACAAGTCGTGGGCCTATTTCCTGCTGACCTTGGTGCTGGCGGTGGCGGCGGTGTTGCTACTGCGGCGCTTCCTGTTTGCGCCGTTCGGCTATGCGATGCGGGCCGGGCGCGATTCACCGCTGCGCGCCGAAGCCATCGGCATCGACGTCAAGCGCGTGCACTGGCTGGCCTTCGGTGTTGCCGGGCTGGTGTGTGGCATTGGCGGCGGGCTGTTCGCTTTCGCCAAGGGTTCGATCTCGCCGGAGACGATTCATATCAACCGCTCGATTGACGGCTTGGTGATGGTGCTGCTCGGCGGCGTGCAGACCTTGACCGGGCCGATTGCCGGCGCCTCGGTGTTCGCGGTGCTGCATGACACGGTGATGCGGCAGACCGAATATTGGCGCGCGCTGATGGGCGCGATCATTCTGCTGCTGGTGCTGACCTTCCCGCAGGGCATTGTCGGCGCGTTTGCGTCGCTGTGGCGTAAGGCCGGAGGACGCCTATGAGCGTTCTCGAACTACGCGGGCTGACCAAGTCGTTCGGCGGCGTGCATGCCGTGCGCGATGTCAGCTTCAGTATCGGCAAAGGCGAGTTTCTCGCCATGATCGGCCCGAACGGCGCCGGCAAGTCGACCTGCTTCAACATGATCAATGGCCAGCTCGCGCCGGACAGTGGCGAGATACTGGTCGAGGGCCGCAACATTGCAGGTCTGGCACCGCGCGATATCTGGCGGCTCGGCGTTGGTCGCACGTTCCAGGTGGCGGCGACCTTTGGTTCGATGACGGTGATCGAGAATGTGCAAGTGGCGCTCATCTCACATGCGCGCGAGACCTATCGGCTTTGGCGGCCAGCGGCCTCGCACCACCGCGCGCGGGCGCTTGAGTTGCTGGCCCAGGTCAACATGCAGGACGCCGCCGACCGCCCATCGCGCGAACTTGCCTATGGCGACGTCAAGCGTGTCGAGCTGGCCATTGCGCTGGCCAACGATCCGAAGCTGCTGCTGATGGACGAGCCGACTGCTGGCATGGGTGCGGGTGAGCGGCATGGCCTCATTGAGTTGGTCAAGCGCCTGGTCGTCGAGCGCGGCATATCGGTGCTGTTCACCGAGCATTCGATGGATGTCGTCTTCGCCTTCGCCGACCGCATCATTGTGCTGGCGCGTGGGCGCCTGATTGCCGATGGCAATGCCGCGACCATTCGCGACAATGCGCAGGTGAGGGAAGTCTATTTCGGCACCGGCAAGACTTTCGCGGGGGCAGCCCCATGAGCCAGTCCATGCTCAGCGTTGATAAATTGAGCGCCTGGTATGGCGCAGCACAAATCCTGTTCGATCTCTCCTTCGAAGTTGGCCGCGGCGAGGTCGTGGCGCTGATGGGCCGCAACGGCGCCGGCAAGTCGACGACGATGAAGGCGATCATGGGCCTGATCGCGCAGCGCCAGGGCCGCATCATCTTCAACGACGACGACATCTCGAAGTGCGAGCCGTATCAGATCGCGCGGCGGGGCTTGGGCTTCACGCCGGAAGACCGCCGCATCTTCTCTGATTTGACCGTCACCGAAAATCTCGACATTGGCCGCCAGCCGCCGCGCCAGTTTCTGGATGGTCAGCCCGCGCCGCTATGGACGCCGGAGCGGCTGTTCAAGCTGTTTCCCAATCTCGCCGAAATGCCGGACCGCCCCGGTGGCCGCATGAGCGGCGGGGAGCAACAAATGCTCACTGTCGCCCGCACGCTGATGGGCAATCCGCTGCTGGTGCTGCTCGACGAGCCGTCCGAAGGCGTCGCGCCGTTGATTGTCGAGCAAATGGCCAACACGATCATTGAGCTGAAGAAAGAGGGCCTGTCGATCCTGCTGTCCGAGCAGAACATTCATTTCGCCGAGCTGGTGTCGGACCGGGTCTATGTGCTGGAAAAGGGCCAGATCCAGTGGCACGGGGCGATGACCGAGCTGGCGAGCAACCCTGATATTCAGCGGCGCTATTTGACCGTCTGAGGTTCAGGGGCCATGATTGGCAAAACGGGGTTTTGGAATGCCGCGCGATAAATTGAAGGTGCTTACGCCCGCGGCAGAGCCCGCCACCGGCTATCAGCTCGACGAGCAGGTCGGCTTTTTGATGCGCGTTGCCGTGCAGCGGCACACGTCGATTTTCACATCGCGCATGATTGAGGGTTTGACGCAGACGCAGTTCGCCGCGCTAGCGAAACTCTACGAAGTCGGGCCCTGTTCGCAAAACCATCTCGGCCGGCTGATCTATCTTGATGCCGCGACGATCAAGGGCGTGGTCGACCGCCTCGGCGTGCGCGGCTTCGTCACCGCTTTGGCCGATCCGAAGGATCGCCGCCGCCGTGCTGTGGCTTTGACCGAACGCGGCCGTGAAGTGACGCAGGCCGCGGTCGTCATTGCCGCTGAGATCACCACGGCGACGCTCGCGCCATTGTCGGCGCAAGAGCGCAGCGTGGTGTGTGAGCTTTTGAAGAAGTTATCTTAAGAAGGAAGTCGTGGATGGCCGGGTCAAGCCCGGCCATGACGATCAGTACCCGTACAGCTCCGCCGGGTTATCGACCAAGATGCTATGCCGCGTCGCTTCATCCGGCACCCAGTCGAGCAACATGTCGAGCATCCAGGCGTGTTGCGGCGTGCGTTCGCCGGCCATCGGATGCGGCCAGTTGCTCGCCCACAGACCGCGCTCCGGCGCATGCTTCGCCAGAATCTTCGCCAGCTTGCCGACGTCATCATAGAACGGCGGGCCGACCTTCGACGTCTCATACGGCGCGGCAAGCTTGAACCAGACCTTGCCGGTGTCGACCAGACGCAGCAAAGCCTGGAAGCCCGGATGATCCGGCTCGACCGGCTCAAGAAACTTGCCGACATGATCGATGGTGACGGTGGTCGGCAGCCGCTTCAGCTGCGCTTCGAAGTCGCCAAGCATGCGGCCATCGGTCTGGAAGTTGACGGTCCAGCCGAACGGCGCAACGCGCGCCGCCATCGGCTCGAGTAATTCGATCGGCAACGGCGCGCCGGCGAGCATGAAGAAGCGGATGCCGCGCACGCCAAGCTTGGTCAGGCGATCAAGCTCCGCATCGGTGACGGTGTCATCGACGACAACAATGCCCCGCGCGCCGGGGCCGATCTGCTGCATCGTCTTCAGCAGCAGCGAATTGTCTTTGCCATAGGCGGAGGCCTGCACGACGATGGTGCGGTCAATGCCGAGCGCGTTGCGGTCACGCAAATAATCTTCGACGGAAGCCGGCGGCGGCAGAACCTTGGCGGTCGGCGCGGTCGGATAGCTCGCGTCGTAAACATGGATATGGCAGTCGCAGGAATTGCGCGGCGCTTTCAGCTTGGGCGCGCTCTGTTCGGTCATTGGTCGTTTCCCTTATTCAGTTTTTTTGGCAGAGCGCCTTCAGGCGTTGCGGCGATATTGGCAGGTCCGTTATCGCACCGGGCTGCTGCAAGGCATCGTCTATAGCAGATGCGATGGCCGCGCCAACAGGATTGGTGCCGCCTTCGCCGGCGCCTTTCAGCCCCATCGGATTGAGCGGGCTCGGCGCGTCCTCGGTGACAAGGATAGATACCGGCGGCACTTCGCGCGATGTCGGCATCAGGTAATCGGCGAAGGTGACGGAGAGCGGCTCGCCGTTTTCGTCATAGACGAATTCTTCCAGCAGCGCGCCGCCGAGGCCTTGTGCAAAGCCGCCGGCTATTTGCGATTCGACGAGCCGCGGGTTCACCGCCTTGCCGACGTCATAGCCGATGGCATAGCGCTCGATGGCGACAGCGCCGGTGTCGGCATCGACTTTCACCGCGCAGACGTGAACGCCATAGGGATAGACCATGTGCGAGGACAGGAAAGTGTCGGTGGCGGTGAGTTCGCCGGGCCACGCCTGCGCCAGCTCAGCGAGCGTCATGGACGAGCCGATTCTGCCGGTGCGGACGATCTCGCCATTGACGATGTCGAGCGATGCGGCGTCGGTCTGCATCAGCTCGGCGGCAAGCTTCAGCGCCTTGTCGCGCAGTTTCACCGAAGCAAGCCGTGTGGCTTCGCCGCACATGACGGTGACGCGCGATGCAAAGGCGCCGGCACCGGTATCGATGCGGTCGGTCTGGCCGTGCACGACATTGATCGAGGCATAATCGACACCGAGCGCGTCGGCGGCGATCTGCGCCATCGCTGTTTCAACGCCCTGGCCGATGGAAGCAACGCCAGTGACGACCTCGACCTTGCCGTCACTCATGATATCGACGCGCACGGTGTCGGAGGGGCCAAGGCCGCTTTTCTCGACGAACATGGCGACACCGGCGCCGAGCAGTTCGCCGGCGGCGCGACGCTTCTTTAGGCTCGCCTGCAATTCGGGCCAGCCGGCCAGCGCCAAAGTCTTGTCGAGCAGCAATGCATAGTCGCCGGAGTCATAGACAATGTGCGTGCCGAGCGTGTCGAGATGCAGGTCATAAGGCATCTCAGCTTTGGCGATCAGGTTGCGGCGGCGGATCTCGACGCCGTCGACGCCAACCTTGGCGGCAATCGCATCCATCAGTCGCTCGCGGATGAAAGTCGATTCATAACGGCCCGGTGCCCGATAGGTGCCGCACGGCGTCTTGTTGGTGAGGCGGATGTGGCCGACGGCGCGATAAGCCGGCACGCGATACGGCCCCGGCAGCATCGCTGCGGCGAGGTCGGGCACTGTCGCCGCATGCGTGCGCATATAGGCGCCGTTGTCGTGGAAGAATTCGTCGTCGATGGCGAGGATGTGGCCGTCAGCATCAATGGCGGCGCGAATACGGTGCTGCTGCTGGCGCGAGTGGTTAGCGGAGATGAGATGTTCGCGGCGGTCCTCAATCCACTTGATCGGCTTCTTGAAGACCAAAGCGGCGGCGCAGACCAGCACATCTTCTGGATAGATCTCGCCGCGAATGCCGAAGCCGCCGCCGACATGCCCCTCAAGCAGATGCATGTTGGTGCGGGTGCGGCCGATCATCTGGGCGATGTGGTCACGGTTCCACCACGGCACCTTGGCGGCGCCGTGCATTTCGAGAATGTCGCGGGCTTCGTCGTAGCGCGCGATGGCGCCGCGCGTTTCCATCGGCACACCGGAATGGCGGCCGACCGACAACTCCAGCGACACGACGTCATGAGCGGCTTTGAACGCGGAATCGACGTCGCCGAAGGATTTGCGAATGATGCTCGGCTCGGTGGCGCGCTCGGCGTCGAACGGCCCGGTGTCGCCGGAAGCGTCGAGGATCGGCGGCAGGGTTTCGATGTTCAGCTCAACCATTTCCGCTGCGTCTTCGGCGATATATTGATCAGTGGCGAAGATGACAGCCACCGGTTCGCCGACATAGCGGACAGTATCGTTCGCCAATATGAATTGCCGATAAGGCTCAAGTTCAACGAGGCCGGTGAGGCGAAACGGGATCGGCGGGATGTGCGCGACATCTTTATATGTCCACACCGCATGCACGCCGGGTAAAGCCAGCGCCGCACTCGCGTCGATGCCGAGCAGTTTGCCATGCGCGACTGGCGAGCGCACGACGCGCATGTGCCACTGGCCGGGGAAGGAGATGTCGGCGGCGAAGCGGCCTTGTCCGAGCAGGAGAGGGCGATCTTCGAGGCGGGCGACGGAGCGGCCGACGAATTTTTGTTTGGATGCCGTCATTTTGGTGGGCTGCCCCATCCGCTCGTTCCCGCGAAAGCGGGAATCCAGTGCCAAGACGGCAGCGCTGGTATTTTCCGCTCCTGGGTCCCCGCTTTCGCGGGAACGAACGGATAAAACATTACTTCCTCATCTTTTGGGCCGCCGCACGCACCGCCTTGATGATGTTCTGATACCCTGTGCACCTGCACAGGTTTGACGACAGCACATCGAGTAGGTCGTCATCACTGATATCCGGCTCGCGCTCGAGAACGCCAACCGCCAGCATCAGAAAGCCCGGCGTGCAGAAGCCGCATTGCAGGCCGTGATGATCCATGAAGGCCTGCTGCATGACGTGCAACGTCTCGCCGTCGGCCAAGCCTTCGACCGTGCGGATCTTCTTGCCCTCCGCCTGCACGGCGAACATCAGGCAGGAGCGCACCGGCTCATTATCGATGATGACGGTGCAGGCGCCGCAGATGCCGTGCTCGCAGCCAATATGCGTGCCGGTCTGGCCGCAATCTTCGCGGATGGCATCGACCAATGTGCGGCGTGGCTCGACGGCGATGGCGTGATCGCGGTTGTTAATGGTCAGGGTTATGGCAGATTTGTGGGTCATCAGTCGATCCGTTCGTCCCCGCGAAAGCGGGGACCTAGAAGCTGCAAATTCAATCGCATCATGATGTGGCTCCTGGGTTCCCGCTTTCGCGGGAACGAACGGAGTTTGGAGCGCCTCTCAGTAAAGCCCGGATCCGCTGCGGCGTTGCCGGAATGGTGTCGATCTCGACGCCGAAGGGCGTCAGCGCATCGTTGATCGCGTTGAGCACAGCAGCCGGCGCGCCAATGGCGCCGCCTTCGCCGAGACCTTTGGCCTTGGTGATCGATTGCGTGCTCAATGTCTCAATGTGATGCAGCTCGATCGTCGGCATTTCATGCGCTGTCGGCGGCATGTAATCGGCGAGATTGGCGGTGAGAATGCCGCCGCTCTCGTCATAGATGATTTCTTCCAGCAGCGCATTGCCGATGCCTTGCGCGACGCCGCCATGTACCTGGCCATCGGCGATCATCGGATTGATAATGCGGCCGGCGTCTTCCGCCACCAGATAGCGCTCGATCTTGACGAAGCCGGTTTCTGCATCGAGCTCGACGACAGCAACGTGGCACGCATTGGAGAATGTGCCCGGCGGATCGTAAGTGCCGCTCTCGCTCAAGCCCGGCTCGATCTCGCCATTGAAACGATGCGCCTGCGTGTAGATCTCGCGCGCCATCGTCGCGATGGGTATCGATCGGTCGGTGCCGGCGACGTTGGCGCGGTTGTCTTCCAGCACGATGTCGCTTTCGGCGGCTTCCAGCATATGACTGGCGATTCGGATAAGCTTGGCGCGCACCTTGCGCGCGGCGATCAAAGTGGCGCCGCCGGAAATCACCAGCGAGCGGCTCGCGAAAGTGCCCCAGCCATAAGGCGCGGTGTCGGTGTCGCCATGCACGACCTTGATCATGTCCGGCGGAATGCCGAGTTCATCAGCGATGATCTGCGCGAGCGTCGTGCGCAGGCCCTGGCCATGCGGCGAGGCGCCGATGCGCGCTTCGACATAACCGGACGGATCGACGCTGACATGCACGGTTTCCCAACCGGGCGTGATCGCCATGCCACGCGCGGCAAAAGCCGGACTGCCATAGCCGGTGCGCTCGGAGAACGTCGCAAAGCCGATGCCGAGATGACGGCCTTTGGCGCGCGCTTCCTTTTGCCGCGCGCGAAACGCCGGTACGTCGATGGCCTTCACCGCCATTTCAAGCGTGCCTTTGTACGTGGCTTCGTCAAACACAAGACCGGTGACGGAGGTGTAAGGAAATGTATCGATCAAATTGCGGCGGCGGATATCAACCGGGTCGATGGCAAAGGCGTTCGCCGCGCGGTCCATCAATCGTTCGAGCGTGAAGGTGATGACCGGCCGCGACACGCCGCGATAGGCG
The DNA here is from genome assembly GCA_030655215.1 of Pseudolabrys sp. Taxonomy (GTDB): domain Bacteria; phylum Pseudomonadota; class Alphaproteobacteria; order Rhizobiales; family Xanthobacteraceae; genus Pseudolabrys. The sequence continues at coordinate 134,195 of JAURVZ010000086.1, forward strand.
GCCATGGTACAAGTGTTGGTCAGCACGCCGCGCGCCAGACATTGATACTGTTGCACGTCGTAAGGGCCGGGCATTTCCGCCATCGCCATCAGCGGCTCCATGCCGGCCGTGTTGGGATAGCAGGAATAGGCGCCGATATTGGCGACGACATCGGCGCGCAGTGCGAGCAATTTGGCGTTGGCGTCGAAGGCGCCTTCGAGCGTGACGTGCTGGTCGCGCGAATGAAACGACGCGATCAGGTTTTCACGGCGGTCTTCGGTCCAGGCGACTGTGCTCTTGAGTTTGCGCGCCAGCCAGACCAGCAAAACATATTCGGTGCACAGCGACATTTTCTGGCCGAAGGCGCCGCCGACATCGGGTGCGATGACGCGCAGGTCGGATTCCGGCATGCCAAGCAGATCGGCAATCGCAGTGCGTGCGACATGCGGCATTTGCGTGGTGCATGTGAGCGTCACGCGGCCGGTTGATTTGTCGAAGGCGGCATGCGCGGCGCGCGCTTCCATGGGCGTGGCGTTCTGCCGGTGCGAGCGGGCGTCGACCTTGATGATCTTGTCAGCGCTGGCCCACGCGTCAACGAAACCGGCGGTCTTGTGCGCGCCGTGCACGATGATGTTGCCGGGTGCCTCGGCGTGGATTTGCGGCGCGCCTTGCTTCAGCGCGTCATGCGCATCGACCAGCGGCGGCGTCTCGCTGATATCGAGTTCAACGAGATCGGCGATGTCCTCGGCTTCTTCTTCGCTCGATGCGACAACGGCGGCTACGGCTTCGCTGACAAAACGCACGACGCCTTCGGCGAGGATCGGCTGGCCGACCGGGCGGTAGTTGAATTTATACAGCATCGGCGTGATCTTCTTTACGCCTCTGAGATCGGCGGCGGTGATGACCATCGCGCCGTCCGGCGCTGTGATGCTGTTGATGACGCCGGCGGCCATCGGACTGCGCACGAAACGCACCCAATGCGTGGCGGGCAGGTCGGCGGTGAAGTGGCCTTCGCCACGCACCAAAGCCGGATCTTCCAGCCGCCTGATCGAGCGGCCGACCCATTTCATGCCGGTGCCTTTGGTCGGCGCGTTCATGGGAGAGAGTTCTCCAGCGCCCGCCGCACAACGGCGCGGACAAGATCGCGGCGGTACTCGGCATTGGTCTGGTGATCTTCAAGCGGATCGAGGGCGTCGCTGGCTACCCGAGCGGCTTCACGGAAGGCGGCGTCGTTTGGAGTTTGGCCGTTCAGGGTGGCTTCGGCCTCAGTGATGCGGCGCGGTGCAGCTTCCGCACCGCCGACACCGACGCGGGTGTCCGTCATCTTGCCGCCGACAATCCGATAGGTGACCAGCGACGACGCCATGGCGAAATCGCCGGCGCGGCGGCTGAATTCGTTGAAGCCGAATTTGGCGTCGGGAGCGAGCAAAGGCAGGCGCACCTCGGCCAGCAACTCGTCCTCGGCCAAGGCGGTCGACATGATGCCTTCGAAGAAGTCACGGGCGGCGATTTCGCGCGTGCCGCGGCTGCTCTTGGCGACCATGGTGGCGTCCAACGTCGCCGCGGTCAGGCACCATTCCGACGCCGGATCGGCATGCGCCAGGCTGCCGCAAAAGGTGCCGCGCATGCGGATCGGGTAATGGGCGATGTGCCGGGCGACGAAGGTAAGCAGCGCGCCGAGCGGGTTGTCGACCGCAAGCTTGTGGAACGCGCCGTGACGCACCCGTGCGCCGATGGACAGCGCCTTGCCGTCGCTCTCCAGCCGGTCCAGCCCGGCCACCTCGTTGATATCGATCAGGTGGGCGGGCTTGGCCAGCCGGAACGCCATGATCGGCACCAGGCTCTGCCCGCCGGCCAGGATGCGCCCTTCCTGGCCCGCCAGCTGCGACAGCAGGCCCAGCGCCTCGTCGAGCGTGCGCGGCACATGGCGGACGAAGGGCGCTGGCTTCATAGGATTTCCTGGGAATTCCTTGGGGGCTCGGTCCCGAAATCGCTTGTATGCTAACGATCTCGGGTCGCCCTCGTCAACGAGCCTTAGCTGCCGATCTTCAGCTCCGAAACCAGCCCGCGCAAGGCGGCGATGGTCGAGGGCGCCACGCTCTTGCCGGTGCGCGGATTGTCCGAGGGCACGTTCTCGATGGTCATGGTGAAACGGGCGGTGTCGGCATCGACCGTGATGGTGTGGGTGTTGCGGGTGACGGTCGGGTCGGCCCAGATCTGCAGCCGGGTACGATCAGGGCCAATGCCGGCCAGGCTCAGCGCTGCCGCGACATTGACGTTGGCCGGGAAGCCCTTGGCGCCGTCGCGGGCCGAGCCGTCGAACACCTTCTTCGGCTCGGTCAGGCCTTTCACCGAAATGGCGTTGTCGACGAGATGCGGCGCGCCCTCCAGCCCGGCCGGCGGCTTGCGCGTCACCATCTCCACCGAATGGATTGTGCCTTCGGCGGCGCCGCGTACGGCATCGAAGCCGAGCAGCGCGCCGGTCGGCACGATGATACGGGCGCCGGTCGCCTTGGCGCGTTCGACCAGATCGCCATGGTGCAGCAGCTGCGCCGCCGACAGCGGCATCAGGATGCGGCCCTTGTCGATGGTCGGAATGGCGATGTCGCGGAACATGGCCGGCGGCAGACATTCGACAACGACATCGCAGTCGTCAGCCAAAGTTTCGAGCGTACGCAGCGCGATCAGGTCGCCAATCTGCGGCAGCAAGCGGCGCGCCTTGTCGGCATCGCGCACGGCAACAGCGGTGAGCGTCATGCCGGGGATGACTCCATCGATCAGCCGGCGCGCAACATCGAGGCCAACGGCGCCGAGGCCAGCGACGCCGATGCGGAGGGATTTGTCTGTCATGGGGTCTTCTTTCGGCCGTTGAACTTCGGGATTCGTTTCTCGACGAAGGCACGCACGCCCTCGGCGTAATCTGGCAGCAGCTGCGCCTGTTTCTGCAGGTCGCGCTCAAGATCAAGTTGTTCGTCGAGCGAATTGGTCATCGAGGCGTCGAGCGCCTTCTTGATCAGCGCCAGCCCTTGCGTCGGCGCGATGGCGAAGTGCTCGCAGGTGCGCTTCGCCTCGGGCATCAGGATCTTGTCGTCGACGCAACGCCAGATCATGCCCCACTCGGCGGCTTTCTCGGCAGCGAGGTCCTGCGCGATCAGCGCCAGCGCGCGGGCGCGCGCATCGCCAACAAGGCGCGGCAGAAACCATGTGCCGCCGCTATCCGGGATCAGACCGATGCGGGCGAAGGACTGGATGAAGCGCGCCGATTTCGCGGCAATGACAATGTCGCAGGCCAGCGCGATGTTGGCGCCGGCGCCGGCGGCAACGCCGTTGACGGCGCAGATAACCGGGAAGGGCAGAGCGCGCAGCTTTCGCACCAGCGGATTGTACTGCAACTCAAGCGAATTGCGCTGCACCGGCGCTTCGCCCGGCTTCACCACGCGGTCGGCTAAATCCTGTCCGGCGCAGAAAGCGCGGCCGGCGCCGGTCAGCAGCAGCGAGCGGCAGTTCTCGTCCGCCTCCGCTTCGTCGATCGCGGCGCGCAACGCCTCATGCATTTCGTCATTGAAGGCGTTGAGCTTGTCCGGCCGGTTCAGCGTAATGACGCGGTAGCCGGTTTCGATCTGGGTAAGGACGGCGGGTTCGCTCATGGCTTCTTGCCGAGAAAGGCGTTCAGCACCGCGATCTCTTCCTTATGGCCTGCCTGATCGTCCGCCATGCGTTCATAGAATCGTGCCGACATTGCCAGCATCTCGCTCTCGGCGAATTCCTCGCCGATGAAATCGGCGATCTCATCCATCTCGGCAACCCAGCGATAGGCTTTGGTATACATGCCGGGCACAGCGCGCTCGAAATACTTCAACAGTTCGGGCTGGCTTTCGGCCAGTTCAGCCTTCAGCGCTTCTGCCGAGCCGCCACGCGTCGCCGCCAGCATCATCGCCGCACCGAGTGCAGTGAAGCCCTTAGTGATTCCGGCATAGGACATCTTCAGCGCCGACGCGGCGGTGAGCGGGCCGTCGAGCACGCGAATGATCAGGCCGTAATCGTTCAAGGTGGCGACATCCCTGGCGAAAGGTCCGGCCGCATAAATCTTGGTGTTGCTGGAGCCCGGCTTCGGCGGCGGGCCGATAATGCCGGCGCCGACAAAATTGCAGCCGGAAGGTTTAATCGCCTCCGCGACCTTGAGCATGGTCGGTGGGCTAATTGCATTGCATTCGACGTAAATTGGTTTGTGACTGGCGGCGGTGAGCATCGGCGCCAGCCTCTGCGCCAAGGCCAGCGCTTCGCCGGGCGGCACGATCGACAAGATGAAATCCGCTTGCGCCAGTTGTTCCTCGTCAACGGCCTGCATGCCGGCTTCAGCGGCGCGTTTCTCGCTCGCCGCGCTGCGTCCCGTCAAAGAGGTGAGTACTTTGACACGATTGTCCGTGAGGCGTTTGGCCACACCGCTGCCCATGTTGCCCGGTGCGATGATGGCGACAGTCAGTGTCACGTGGAAACTCCTTCAGCGAATGCTGGAAACCGAGTGCAGATACTGTAATGTCGAACCGCCGACATAAAAAAGCCCCGGAAGTCGATCAAGTTCTTCAATCCTCAACATTGCGAATGTGCGTGGACGGCAGCCAGGACACCCCAGCCAGCCGGTTTGTACCGCACATTTAGACGCAAAGGACATCAGCTTGCAGCAAGATAAAGCGCCGGCCCCGACGGCCGGCCCGATGGATGCGCGCGCCTGGACCCAGAGACTGCTGCGCTATCGCGAACCGAGCAACTGGCGCAGCATTGTCGAAATCGGCATCAGCATTGTGCCGCTGGCGGCGCTCTGGGTGGCGATGTGGTTGTTTTATCGTTACGGCTTCTGGTGGGTGACATTGCTGCTGTCGATTCCTGCCGCCGGCTTCCTCGTGCGGCTTTTCATGATCCAGCACGATTGCGGCCACGGATCTTTCTTCCGTCACCGCTTTCTCAATGACTGGACCGGCCGAGCGCTCGGCGTGCTGACCTTCACGCCGTACGATTTCTGGCGCCGCACCCATGCCATTCATCATGCCACATCCGGTAATCTCGAACGCCGCGGTATCGGCGACATCGATACGCTGACGGTGAACGAATATCTGGCGCTGTCGCGGTGGGGCCGGGTGAAATACTGGCTCTATCGCAACCCGGTTGTCATGTTCGGCATCGGCCCGGCGTATATGTTCATCATCCAGCACCGCCTGCCGGTCGGCATGATGCGCGCCGGCTGGGGCCCCTGGCTGAGCACGCAGGCGACCAATGCCGTTGCGGCGCTGATTGCTGGACTGTTGATCTGGCAGATCGGCATCGGCGCGTTCCTGCTTGTGCATCTGCCGGTCACCATCCTGGCGGCGACGATGGGCGTCTGGCTGTTCTACGTGCAGCACCAGTTCGAACATACGTCATGGGAAGACAATACGACGTGGAACCTGCACGAGGTCGCGCTGCATGGCAGCTCGCACTACGTGCTGCCCGGCGTGTTGCGCTGGTTCACGGCCAATATCGGCATCCACCACGTGCATCATTTGTGCAGCCGCATTCCGTATTACCGGCTTGGCCGCGTGCTGAGGGAAAATCCGGAGCTCAATGAGATCGGCCGCGTCACGATGTGGGAAAGCGTCAAAGCGGTGCGCCTGGTTTTGTGGGACGAGAATGCGAAGAAGCTGATCTCGTTTCGCGATATGCGGAAGATGCAGCGGGCGTAGCTGTCATTCCGGGGCGCGGCCTCTTGGCCGCGAAACCGGAATCCAGCGCTCTGCTTCGTATCTGGATTCCGGGTTCGCGCTAACGCGTGCCCCGGAATGACGGGATTACGACCCCGTCACGCCACCATCCATATTCAGGCTCTGCCCGGTCACGAAAGCCGACGCATCCGACGCCAAAAACAATGCAGCGCCGACGAGATCCTGTGGCACGGACGGCCGCGGAATGCACTGCGATGCGACGATGCGTTCCTTCTGCGCCGGCGTCACCGTCTTGCGTTCGATCTCGGTGAAGGTGGCGCCCGGCAAAATAGCATTGACCGTAATGCCGTCAGGCCCGAGCTCGCGCGCCATCGACAGGCTCATGCCCATCAAGGCCGACTTGGTGGCGATGTAGTGAAGATAATTCGGCCGGCCGAGCCGGACCGCGCCGGAAGCGATGTTGATGATGCGGCCCCATTTGGCCTTGCGCATCGCCGGTAACACCGCGCGGGCGCACAGGAACGGGCCAGTTAAATTGACCTTCAGCACCTGTTCCCATTCTTCCAGCGGGATCTGGTCGAACGGCCGCATTTCCAGCGTCGAGAAAATGCCGGCGTTGTTGATCAGCACATCGACACCGCCATATTCATCGGTGGTGAGTTCGACCATTTGCTTGATCGACGCCTCGTCGGCAACGTCGGTGGTGATGGCCAAAGCCTGGCCGCCGGCTTTCATGACTTCAGCCGACACCGACGCCGCTTTTTCTTCATTGCGTTCGGCAATGACGACGCGCGCTCCGGCGAGACCGAAGGCCTTGGCGAATTCACGGCCGATGCCTTGCCCGGCGCCGGTGATGATGACGACACGATCCTTCAACGACGGGAAGACGATGTTCTGCAAGTCGGTCATTTGGCTTTCTCATTCTTGGCGAGTGTGTCGAGCGCCTGGCGTGCGTTCCAGGGCGTCCACCATGGCTTGATGCCGAGTTCTTCGGCGATAATGCCGGCGGTGATGTAACCGGAGCCGCCGGATATGCCGCCGCCGGGATGACTGGCGGAGCCGGCAGTGTAAAGATTGGAAATCGGCGTGCGATAGCCGAAGTGATTGTACATCACCTGCTCGGCGTTGAACGCGCCCATGAAGATGTCACCGCCACGCATATTGACCAGTTCTTCGGTGTATTCGCGGCCGGTGTAGATGTAGCGGCCGATAATGTTGTCCTGATTCATGTTCGGGCAATAGCGCGCGAAGGTCTCCTCGATCTTGTCGGAGAACTCTTCCTTGAAGTTGTTGTAGCTCTGGCCGTTCAGTTCCGGGTTCAGCGGCATGACGTGCCAGGCATAGGTCGTGTGCTTGCCGGGCGGCGCCTGCGTTGGATCGAGCAAGCTCAAGGGACCTGAGCCGAACTGCACCAGCTTCGGCACGCGGCCGGCCTTGGTGTCCTCATGCGCCTCGAACAAATCTTCCATCGTCTCGGCGCCGAGCGACCACTTCATCGCGCGGTTGATGTTGGGATCGAACTTCTCCGCGGCGAAGCGCGGGCTTTCATTGAGCGCCCAATGCACACCGAACAGGCTCCACGCCGTGTACTGGAAGCTGTCGAGCTTGTTGAGGAATGGCGTTGGCAACTGGTCGCGGCCGACCAGCTTCTCGAAGGTCTGGTGCACATCGAGTGTCGAGGCGACGAACTGCTTGGCGCGGACGGTGCGGCCATCGGCCAGTTCAATGCCGGTTGCCTTGCCGCCTTCGATGACGATCTTCTCGATATTCACCTGCGGCTGATAATGGCCGCCATTGGCGATGAAGCTTTCCATCAGGCCGCGCGCCAGATTGAACGAGCCGCCTTCGCACAGCTGGTAGCCGCTCTCGAGATCGAAGGCGCGGATCAGCGAGCCCATCGGGGAGGTCTTTGACGTGGTGTCGACCAGCCAGGTGCCGAACAGCGACACCTTGAACAGGAACAGCAACTGCACGTGCTCGTTCTCGAACAGCTCGCGCACCAGATCGAGCGGTTGATGCGCGGCGACGCGCAGGAATTCGCGGCCATCGGCGGTCATGTTCAAGAGCGCATCGCGCTCCGCTTGCGGCATCGGTTCGGAGAAACGTTCGGGCATGAAGATGTCGCGGGTGATGCGCTCGGCGCGCAGGTTCCACTCGCGGAAGGTCTGTGCATCTTTCTTCGAGAAGCGCGCGATGTTGGCGCAGGACTCTTCCAGATCGCGTCCAAGCACCAGCGCCGTGCCGTCATTATGCGCCTGGCCGAATTCGTAGCGCGGCGTGATGTAATTGACGGTGGTGCCGAGTTCGAGATCCTTGAACCACGGCGTTTCGCTGATGTGGAAATGATTGATCGAGTGAAGGTTGTGGTAAAAGCCCGGCTCGGTCATTTCGCGCGTGCACAACCCGCCGCCATAAGTGAGCCGCCGCTCGACCAGAAGAATGTCCAGCCCGGCCTTCGCCAGATAGCTGCCCAGGATCAGGCCGTGGTGGCCGGCGCCGATGATGATGCCGTCATAGGATTTGTCGAGCGCGTGGGTCGGTTTGGACACTGGGTCATTTCCTCAAGAATTATATTTCGATTGTTTATCGTTGCGCCGACAGTGCCGGGAGGGCGGGGAGGCGGTCAATGGCGTCCCGGTTGCGGCGTCATTGCAGTGGACCTTTGGGCTGCAATCCCGCTAGATTAGGACCCATCAAACAAGAGGGCCCAAAGGGTCCAAAACGGGGAGAAGACCATGCGACTCTCAAAAGCGCTGTTTTTGGCGAGTACTGCACTTTTGTTCGCCGCCGCGCCGGCGGCTGCCCAGCAGAAATCCGTCAAAATTGGTTTCGTGTCGACCTTCAGCGGGCCGGCTGCGTCGATCGGCGATGACATGCGCAACGCCTTCGAACTCGCGCTCGACCATGTCGGCCGCAAGATGGGCGGGCTGCCGGTCGAAGTGATTTATGAAGACGACACGCTTAAGCCGGAAGTCGGCAAGCAGAAATCCGAAAAGCTGGTTGAAAGCGACAAGGTCGATTTCGTCGCCGGCTTTATCTGGTCGAACGTTCTGTACGCTTCATACAAGCCGGTCGTTGACGCCAAGACCTTCCTCATCGTCTCCAACGCAGGCGAGACCCGCATCGCCGGCGAGAATTGTTCGCCCTTCATCTTCTCGACGTCGTGGACCAATGACCAGAACCCGATCGCCGTCGCCGACTATATGAACCAGAAGGGCGTCAAGTCGGTCTATCTGATCGGGCCGAATTATGCGGCCGGCAAGGAAAATCTCGGCGGCTTTAAGTCGGAATTTAAGGGCAAGATACTGGGCGAGGATTACACGACGTGGCCGTCGCAGCTCGACTTCGCCGCCGAACTCGCCAAGGCTAAGGACTCGAAGGCCGAAGCGGTTTACATGTTCTATCCGGGCGCGGCCGGCGTTCAGTTCTTGAATCAGTACGCGCAGGCGGGCCTCAAGGGTTCGATCCCGCTCTACACAACGTTCTCGATTGACTCGCTCAGCCTGCCGCGGCAGAAGGACGCGGCTCTCGGCGTGATCAGCGCGCTGCAGTGGGGCGCGGACTTGCCGAACGACGCCAACAAGAAGTTCGTCGGCGACTTCAAGACGAAGTTCGGCACCGAGCCATCGTTTTACGCGGCGCAGACCTACGACGCGGCGATGCTGATCAATTCGGCGGTTGCCGGCGTCAAGGGCAACCTCAGCGACAAGGCCGCCACACAGAAAGCGCTTGAGAAGGCGGATTTCAATTCGGTTCGTGGCGACTTCAAGTTCGGCTCCAACCATTTCCCGACGCAGAGTTTCTACATGCAGGAAGTGGTCAAGGTTGGCGACGCCTATACGCAGAAGACGATCGCTACCGCGGAAAAGGATGTGCCGAATCCGCATGCGTCGAAGTGCTCGATGAAGTAGGCTTTTACGACGAACAAATGGCGGCGGCTGCGGCTGCCGCCATTTGCTTGCAAATTGCCGGGCCGTTTTCGCCTGCGGGGAGACGATGACGCTTTTCATTGAGCAGTGCCTGAACGGCCTGCAATTCGGCCTGCTGCTGTTCCTGCTGGCGGCCGGGCTGACGCTGGTCTTCGGCATCATGGACCTCGTCAACCTGGCGCACGGTTCGCTCTATATGCTGGGCGCCTATTTCGCCGCGACTTTCGCGGCATGGACCGGCAGCTTCCTGCTCGGCGCGGTGCTGGCGCTGGTCGCCACATTGATCGTCGGCATGGTGCTGGAGGTTGTCGCGATGCGGCGGCTCTATGGCCGCGACCATCTCGATCATGTGCTCGGCACGTTCGGCCTCATTCTCTTCTTCGATGAAGGTGTGCGTCTGATCTGGGGTCCGGGCGGCCTCAGCCTGCCGGTGCCGTCATGGCTCAATCGCTCGATCGAAATCCTGCCGGGCATTCAATATTCCGCTTATCGCTTTGCCATCATTGTCGTGACATTGGCTGTCGCGGCGTTTCTCTACATCCTCGTGATGCGGACGCGCATCGGCATGCTGATCCGCGCCGGCGCGTCCAACCGCGAGATGGTTGGCGCACTCGGCGTCAATATCAAATTGCTCTATACGCTGGTGTTCGGCCTGGGCGCCGCGCTCGCCGGTCTTGCCGGGCTTATGCAGGCGCCGATCCTGACGGTGCAGATCGGCATGGGCGAGAACATCGTCATTCTCGCTTTCGTTATCACCGTGATCGGCGGCATCGGCTCGATCCGTGGCGCGCTGGTCGCCGCTTTACTGGTCGGGTTCATCGACACGTTGGGACGCGCCTTCTTCCCGCAAATTCTCGTTGAGCTGCTTGGACGACAGGCCGGCTCCACCGCCGCACCGGCACTGTCCTCGATGCTCATCTATATCCTGATGGCGGTCATCCTTGTCGTGAAGCCGCAAGGCCTGTTTTCGGCGAATTCCCGATGAGGTCTGCGCTGACGCTCCGAAACATCGTGACCGCCGCTCTCGTCATCGGACTGGTGCTGCTGCCTCTTTATGTAGCGCTGACCGGCGACCGCTTCGTGCTGATCCTGTTCACGCGCATCGTCATCCTGGCGATGGCCGCGGTCAGCCTCAATCTCATCCTCGGCTATGCCGGCATGATGAGTTTCGGCCATGCCGCTTTTCTTGGCCTCGGTGGCTATACAACCGCGATCCTGAGTTTCGAGGGCGTGCACAGCGGTTTCCTGCAATGGCCCGCCGCGATCGCGGTGTCGGCACTGTTTGCGCTCGCGGTCGGCGCGCTGTCGCTGCGCACGCGCGGCGTCTATTTCATCATGATCACGCTCGCTTTCGCGCAAATGGCCTATTACATGGCGTCCGGCATGGCGCGATACGGCGGCGACGACGGCCTCTCGCTGGAGAGCCGCAGCACTTTCGCCGGGCTACTCAATCTGTCGAACAAGACGACATTCTATTACGTCTGCCTTGCGCTGCTTCTCGGCACGATCCTGCTGGTCTGGCGACTGACCAATTCGCGCTTCGGCATGGTGTTGCAGGGCGTGCGCTCGAATGAGTCGCGCATGAGCGCGATAGGTTACCCGACCTTCCGCTACAAGCTGACCGCCTTCGTCATTGCCGGCACTCTGTGCGGGCTCGCCGGTGCGCTGATCGCGAACCATACCGACTTCGTCAGCCCGTCAATGATGTTCTGGACGCGCTCCGGCGATCTCATCGTCATGGTCGTGCTCGGCGGCATGGGAACGTTGTTCGGGCCGGTCTTCGGCGCTTTGGCGCTGCTTTTTCTCGAGCAATTCCTGCCGACGTTGATCAACATGGCGGTGCGTCCCTTCAATCCGGCCGGCGCCGCCAAAGCCGGCGAATACTGGCAGCTTGTGCTCGGCCCGCTGCTACTCTTCATCGTTCTGTTCGCGCGCGGCGGCATTGACGGTTTGCTGAAGAAGCTCGGCGGAAAGCATTCGTCCCATGAGTAAGCGCAAAACCGATCCGATCCTGCAGGTCGAGAATCTGCAAAAGCGCTTCGGCGGCATCATCGCCACCGATGATCTGTCGCTCAATGTCGCCGCCGGCGAGTTGCACGCCATCATCGGACCGAACGGCGCCGGCAAGACGACGTTGATCGCGCAGCTCAGCGGCCAGTTCAAGCCCGACAGTGGCCGCATCTATTTTGCCGGCGATGACATCACAGCGTTGGCGCCGTACAAGCGTAGCAGCCTCGGCCTGGCGCGCTCGTTCCAGATCACCTCGCTGTTTCTCGATCTCAGCGTGCTCGACAATGTCGCGCTCGCCGTCCAGGCGCATGCCGGGCACTCGTTCCACTTCTGGAAAAATGCGCGCAAGGAAGATGCCTTGCGCATCCCGGCGCGCGCGGCGCTGGAGCGCGCCGGTTTGATAGGCCGCGCCGACTGGCCGGCAGCGGCGCTCAGCCACGGCGAGCATCGTCAGCTTGAACTGGCGATGGCGCTGGCCGGCGAGCCGCGCATGCTGCTGCTCGACGAGCCGATGGCGGGCTTGGGCCCGGAAGAATCCGCGCGCATGGTGGCGATGCTGCGCGCGCTGAAGGCCGAGCTGACAATCCTGCTGGTCGAGCACGATATGGAAGCCGTGTTCGCGCTGGCCGACCGCATCACCGTGCTGGTCTATGGCCGCGTCATCGCCTCCGGCACGCCGAACGAAATCCGCGCCAACGCGCAAGTGCGCGAAGCCTATCTCGGCGAAGCTGAGGTGGCGCATGTCTGAAGCCATCCTCGAACTCGACGGCGTCGAGACCTGCTACGGCCAGAGCCAAGTGCTGTTCGGCATTTCGCTCAGCATTGCGCCCGGCGAAACGGTGACGCTGATGGGCCGCAACGGCATGGGCAAGACCACGACGGTGCGCTCGATCATGGGCCTGACGCCATCGCGCGCTGGCAGCGTGCGGTTTCAGGGCAAGGAAGTCCGTGGCCTGCCGTCTTATCGCGTGGCACAGCTCGGCATCGGTCTTGTGCCGGAAGGCCGCCAGATATTTCCGAATCTGAACGTGCATGAAAATCTCGTCGCCACCGCCGTGAAGCGCGAGGGTGGCGACTGGACGCTTGAACGTGTCTACGAGCTGTTTCCGCGTCTGGCCGAACGCGCCTCCAGCATGGGCAATCAATTGTCCGGCGGCGAACAGCAGATGCTCGCTGTCGGGCGCGCGCTGATGACCAATCCGCGGCTTCTCATTCTCGATGAGGCGACCGAAGGCCTGGCACCTTTGATTCGGCAGGAAATCTGGCGCTGCCTGGCGCAGCTGAAAGCGTCGGGGCTCTCCGTGCTGGTGATCGACAAGAACGTCGGCGCGCTGATGCGCGTCGCCGACCGGCACTTCCTGATCGAGCGCGGCCGAGTGGTGTGGAGCGGCGATTCCGCGACGCTGTCGGCCAACCCGGATGTGCAGCACCGGTATCTGGGCGTCTGATTACTCCGCCGGCTGTACGCTCGGCGCAAGCGGCGCGCGGCGGCGGATGAAGCTCGGCACACTGCCGCCGAAACGGTGGTGCCATTTATCGAGCCAGAGATAGATCACCGGTGTCGTGTAGAGCGTCAGGATTTGCGACACAAGCAAGCCGCCGATGATGGTGATGCCAAGCGGGCGGCGCAGTTCGGAGCCCGGGCCCGTAGCGATGATCAACGGCACCGCACCGAGCAAAGCGGCGAGTGTGGTCATCAGGATCGGCCGGAAGCGCGCCAGGCAGGCTTCATGAATGGCCTCCGCGGGTGACAGGCCGCGCCGTCTTTCGCCTTCCAGTGCGAAGTCGACCATCATGATGCCGTTCTTCTTGACGATGCCGATCAAGAGAATGATGCCGATGAAGGCGATGACCGTCAGCTCGGTGCCGGTAACTTGTAGAGCGAGTAGAGCGCCGAGGCCCGCCGACGGCAGCGTCGAGATGATGGTGAGCGGATGCACCAGGCTCTCATACAGAATGCCGAGCACAATATAGACCGCGATCAGCGCCGCGAGCAGCAGCAGCGGCTGTGCGCTGGTCGCCTGCTGGAACGCCTTTACGTCGCCGGCGAAGTCGGCATGGATCGCTTCCGGCATGTGCAGCTTGGCGACGGCTTTCGACAGCGCCGCCGTGGCGGCCTCGATCGGCACGCCCGGCTTGATGTTGTAGGTGATGGTCACCGACGGAAAAAGGCCCTGATGATTGACGACCAGAGGCGCAATGCCGCGATGGACGCTGGCGACCGATGACAGCGCCACCATGGTTCTACCATTGCCCGGCACATAGACATGCGAAAGGTCAGTTGGGTCGCGCGCATATTTCGGATCGACTTCGAGAATGACGCGGTACTGGTTGCGCTGCGTGTAGATGGTCGAAATCTGCCGCTGCGAAAACGCATTGTTGAGCGCATTGTCGATGTCCTGAATACGCACGCCAAGCCGCGCTGCCGCCTCGCGGTCGATCTTGATGTCGGCCTGCAGCCCGCCTTGCTCGCGGTCGGTGTTGACGTCTGTGAGATCGGGCAGCGTCTTGACCCGGTCGACCACCTTCGGCACCCAGGCTTGCAGAGCGTCGATATCCGAGCTCCACAGGGTGAATTGGTAAGACGAGTCGCTCTGCCGCGCGCCGGCGCGCAGATCTTGCGCCGCGAACATGAAGACGCGAATGCCGGCAATGCGGCCGAGATTGGTGCGCAGCCGGGCGATCACCAGGGGCGTCGGCACATTGTCGCGCTCGGCGAGCGGTTTCAGGTTGATGAAAAACTGGCCGCGATTGGCCGAGCCGCGGCCGCCACCGATCGACGAGCCGAGCCCCGCGACGGCCGGATCGGCGAGGACAATGTCCATTGCCTGCAACTGCAATTGCAGCATCGCCTCGTAGGAGATGTCGGTCGAGGCCTGCGTGCCGCCGAACACCAGCCCGGTGTCGTCCTGCGGGAAGTAGCCTTTCGGCACCTTGATGTAGAGCCCGCCGGTCAGCGCAATGGTGGCGAAGAAAATGATCAGACCGAGGACGCGGTGCACGATCATGAACGCCAAGGTGCGGTCGTAAAAGCGCAGCATGCGCGACAGCGAGCCCTCGACCAGCCGGTCGAGCCATGTGGCATTCGGATGCGGCGCTTGCTTGACGAAATAGGCACAAATCATCGGCGTCACCGACAACGACAACACAGTCGAGACGGCAATGGCGAAGCACAGGGTCACCGAGAATTCGCGGAACAGCCGGCCGACGATGCCGCCCATGAACAGCAGCGGAATGAAGGCGGCGATCAGCGATACCGAGATTGACACCACGGTGAAGCCGATCTGCTTGGCGCCGCGCAAGGCGGCGCCCTTGGGCGAGTAGCCTTCCTCCATGGAGCGGAACATGTTTTCGACCATGACAATGGCGTCGTCAACGACGAAGCCGATGCTCACCGCCAGCGCCATCAGCGACAGGTTGTTGATCGAAAATCCAGCCGCCCACATCAAAGCGCAGGTGCCCGCCAGCGACAGCGGCACGGTGACGCCGGCGGCCAGCGTTGCCGCCGTGCGACGTAGGAACAGGAACACCACAAGCATCACCAGCACGGCGCTCGCCGCGAGCGTCAGCTGCATGTCATGCACGCTGGCGCGAATGGTTTGCGTGCGGTCGGTCAGCACCGATATGTCGAGGCCGGCCGGGATCCATTGCCGCAGTTCGGGCAGCAATTCGTGGATGCGGTCGACAGTCTCGATAACATTGGCGTCCTGCTGCTTGGTCACCATCAGCAGCACGGAAGGATCGCGGTTGTACCAGCCGGCCGAGCGGCTGTTACGCACGCTCGGCTCAATGGTCGCGACGGTCGACAGGCGGATGACATTGCCGTTGACGGTCTTGACGACAATGGGGTCGTAATCGGAAGGCTCGCGCAATTGATCGTTGATGGCGATCGATACCGCGCGCTTGTTGCCGTCGAATGAGCCGAGCGGGCCGACGGTGTTCGAATTGGCGATGGCTGTGCGCACGTCCTCCATGCCAAGGCCCATCGCTGTTAGCCGCGACGGATCGACACGCACGCGAATGGCGGGTTGCTCTGAGCCGGCGACGGTGACTTCGGCAACGCCGTCGACCTGCGCCAGCCGCTGCACAATGATGCTGTCGGCAGCGTCATAAATGTCGCTCGCCTGCATGGTCTTGGAGGTGAGGGCGAGAATGAGCACGGGTGCCGCCGCAGGATTGGACTTGCGGAAGTTCGGCAGCGTCGGCATGTCGCCGGGCAAATCGGTGAGTGCGGCGTTGAGCGCCGCCTGCACGTCGCGCGCTGCGCCCTCGATATTGCGCGACAGGTCGAATTGCACCGAGATGCGCGTCGAGCCAACCGAACTGGTCGAGGTCATCTCGGTGACGCCGGCAATGGTGCTGAGTTGGCGCTCGAGCGGCGCCGCCACCGTCGATGCCATGATGTTCGGATCGGCGCCAGGCCGCGATGCGCTGATACTGATGGTAGGGAATTCGACGCTCGGCAGGCTGGCGACCGGTAGGAAGTCGTAAGCGACGGCGCCGGTCAGGAATAAGCCGACGGCCATCAAAGTCGTGCCGATGGGGCGTCTGATAAATGGCCAGGAGAAGTTCATGTTATTCTGCCGGTCCCGGCATCAGGCGCGCTTTGCGCGGCGGCTCCGATGTCAACCGCGCGCGCAGGCGCTCCATGTAGAGATAGATGACCGGCGTGGTGTACAGCGTCAGCAATTGCGACAGGATCAGCCCGCCGACAATAGTGATGCCGAGCGGATTGCGCAGTTCCGAGCCGGTGCCGGATTCCAGCGCCAAAGGCAGCGCACCGAACAAAGCGGCCAAGGTCGTCATCATGATCGGGCGGAAGCGCAGCAGCGCCGCCTGCATGATGGCGTCTTCCGGCGACATCCGTTCATTGCGCTCCGCGTCGATGGCGAAGTCGATCATCAGGATCGCGTTCTTCTTGACGATGCCCATCAGCAGCACGATGCCGATCAGCGCGATCACCGACAGGTCGTAGCCGAACATCATCAAGGCCAGCAGCGCGCCGACACCGGCCGACGGCAGCGTCGACAGAATGGTCAGCGGGTGGATGAAGCTCTCATAGAGCACGCCAAGCACGATATAGATGGCGATCACGGCGGCGAGGATGAGCCACGGCTCGCCGGCGAGCGACTTGGCGAATTCGGCGGTATCGCCGGCATAACTGCCGGTCACCGACGACGGCATGCCGATCGCTTGTTGCGCCGCATTGATGAGTTCGACCGCGTCGCTGAGTGCGTAGCCCGGCGCGAGATCGAAGCTGATCGTCACTGACGGAAACTGCTCCTGATGCGCAATCGCCAAGGGCGCCGAGATATTCTCGAAGCGCGCGAAGGCCGATAGCGGCACCTGGTTGGATCCTGTCACCGCATTTGGCGTCGCGCTTGTATTTGTGCTCGTCGTGCCCGTCGCCGTATTGCCGACAGTGGCGGCGGTGCCGGAGGCGGTGGAGGCACCGGTGACGTAGATCTTGGACAGGGAGGTCGGGTCCTGGGTGTAGCGCGGCTGCGCCTCGAGAATGACCCGGTATTGGTTCGACTGCCCATAAATCGTCGAAATCTGCCGCTGGCCGAAGGCATCATTGAGCGTATCGGTGATGCTCTGCATCGAGACGCCGAGCCGGCCGGCCTTTTCCCGGTCGATATTGACCAGGACGCGGGGGCCGCCTTCCTGCGCCTCGGAGGCCACCTCGCGCAAAGCCGGATTGCCGCGCAAAGCGCGGGTCAGCCGGTCGGCCCAAAGCACCACCTCGGCGGCGTCGCTGCCGGCGAGTGTGTATTGATACTGCGCCCGGCTGGCCCGGGTGGAAATCTGGATGTCCTGCGTCGCCTGGAAATAGACCGTCATGCCGGGAATGCCGGACACCTTTTCCTTCAGCCGTTCGACGATCTCGCCGACCCGGGCAACGCGCTCGTCGCGCGGCTTCAGGCTGATGGCGAGCCGCCCGGCATTCGGCGTGGCGTTGAGCGGCGATACGCCGACCAGCGAGATGACACTGGCGACGTCCGGATCGGCGCGGACGATCTGGTCGACCTCCGCCTGCCGGCGCTGCATTTCGGGGAAGGACACATCGACGCCGGCTTCGGTCACGGCGGTGATCTGCCCGGTGTCCTGCAACGGCAGGAAACCCTTCGGCATGACGATATAGAGGCCGATGGTCATGGCGATGGTGATGAAGGTCAGAATTAGGGTGGCGAACTGGCGTTGCAGCACCCAGACCAGGCTGCGGCGGTAAACTTCGATGGTGCGGTCGGTGTAATCCTCGAAACGCCGCGACAATGCATTGCCGCCGCCTTCTTTCTCGCGGCGCAACAGGCGGGCGCACATCATCGGCGTCAGTGTCAGCGATACGACGGCCGATGCGACCACGGCTATGGTCAAGGTGAGCGCAAACTCGCGGAACATGCGGCCGACCAGCCCGGTCATAAACAGCAGCGGGATGAACACGGCGATCAGCGACAGCGTCAGCGAAATAACTGTAAAGCCGATCTCGCGCGCGCCTTTCAGCGCAGCTTCGAAGGGGCTTTCGCCGTCCTCGATATGGCGAACGATGTTCTCGATCATGACAATGGCGTCGTCGACGACAAAGCCGGTGCCGATGGTCAGCGCCATCAGTGACAGATTGTCCACCGAAAAGCCGCAGAGCCACATGACGCCGAACGTGGCGATCAGCGACAAAGGCAGTGCCACGCCGGCAATGATGGTGGCGCGAATGGTGCGCAGGAAGATCAGCACCACCAGTACGACTAGGCCGATACTGAGCACCAAAGTGAACTGAACGTCATGGATCGAGGCACGGATCGTGGTGGTGCGGTCGGTTACGACGGTCAGCGTGGCGCCGGCCGGGATCGCCCGTTGCAGCCGCGGCAGTTCCGCGCGCAGGCGCGTCACTGTGTCGATGACATTGGCGCCGGGTTGGCGCTGCACGTCGATAACAACGGCCGGCTGGCCCTTGAACCATGCGCCAACCTTGCTGTTCTCAAGACCCTCGACCACATCGGCGACGTCTGACAGCAACACCGGCGCGCCATTGCGGAAGGCGACGGTGATCGACTTGTACGCCTCGGGCGACGAAATCTGGTCGTTGGCGGCGATTGTGTAAGACTGGCTGGCGCCGTCGAGCGCGCCTTTGGCGCCGGCAACGTTCGAGCCGACAATGGCAGTGCGCAAATCCTCCAGCGCGATGCCATAGGCGGCAAGCCGCGACAGGTCAGCCTGAATGCGAATAGCCGGGCGAATGCCGCCTTGCACCGAGACACGGCCAACGCCGCTGACTTCGGACAGGCGCGGCGCCATGATCGTGTCGGCCATGTCGCTGAGCGCGCGCTGCGCAATGTTCGGCGAGGTGAGCGCCAAGGTAATGATCGGCGCGTCGGCGGGGTTCACCTTCGAATAAAGCGGCGGGTAGGGCAGGCCCTTCGGCAGCGTCGAGCCGGCGGCATTGATCGCGGATTGCACGTCCTGTGAGGCGGCGTCGATGTCGCGGTTGAGATCGAACTGCAGCGTCACCTGGCTGATGCCGAACGAGCTGGACGAGGTGATCACTTGCAGCGCCGGGATCTGGCCGAACTGCCGCTCGAGCGGCGCGGTGATCAGCGATGCGATCGTGTCCGGATTGGCGCCGGGTAGTTGCGTCGTCACCTGGATGGTCGGGAAGTCGACTTGCGGCAGCGCCGACACCGGCAGCCACCAATAGCCGAGCGCACCGCCCAGCATCACCGCGACGCCAAGAAGAGATGTGGCGATCGGGCGGTGAATGAAGGGGGTGGAGACGCTCATTGCTGCTGCGGGGCGACCCCGGTCGGCGCCGCCGAGCGCGGCGCGCGTTCGCCAGGCAGGCCAGTGCCGCGCTGGCCGCGACGGCGTTGCTCGGTTGGCGCGGGAGCAGGCGCCGCCGTGCCGTCGCCGGTGCTGACCGCGACCTTGGCACCTTCCGTAAGTCGGGCGAAGCCGGTGGTGATGACGCGCTCCGGCGGCGTGACGCCGCTCTTCACGACGGTCTGCGTCTCATCCTGCTTCTGCACCACGATGGGCCGGATGGTGACGCTGCTGTCATCTTTCACGACATAGACGAAGGTGCCGGTCGGCCCGCGCTGCACCGCGCCGGTCGGAATGACGACGACCTGCTTCAGCATATCGATCAGCAGCCGGATGTTGGCGAATTGGCCGGGCCACAATTGCAGATTGGCATTGGGGAAATCGGCCTTCAGCTTGACGGTACCGGTCGATGCATCGACCTGATTGTCGACCACGGTCAGCGCGCCTGAGTCGATCACCGCGTCATTGTCGGAACGCTGCGCGTCGACCTTAAGCGGGCCTTTGGCGAAAGCGTCGTTCACTTGCGACAGATATTGCTGCGGCAGGTTGAACAGCACTGAGATCGGCTTCAGCTGCGTGATGGTGACGATGCCGGTTGAGTCCGACGAACGCACGATATTGCCTTCGTCGACGGCGCGAATGCCGGTGCGGCCATCGATCGGCGCGGTAATGGTCGTGTAGGCGAGAGTCGCTTGCGCGCTTTGCACGGCCGCTTGGTCAGCCTGCACCTGCGCGGTGTATTGCGCGACCAGTGACTTCTGCGTGTCGGACTGCTGTCGATTGATGGCATTGGTCAGGGCGAGCTGTTCGTAGCGCGCCAGATCGTTCTGCGCATTGGTCAGCAATGCCTGGTCCTGCGCCCGCTTGGCGATCGCCTGATCGAGCGCGGCCTGATAGGTGGTCGGATCGATGCGCGCCAGCACATCGCCTTTCTTGACGTCCTGCCCTTCCTTGAAGGCGACGCTGAGCAACTTGCCTTCAACCTGCGGCCGCACGGTCACCGTGTTGAGCGCGCGCGTCGTGCCGACCGCCTCGATATAGACGGGTACATCGGCGAGCGAGGCCGTCGCCACCAGCACAGGCACTGGGCCTTCATTGCCGCCAAAGCGGCCCATGCGGCGCTGCTGTGTCGCCGAGGTGCCGAACACATAATAAAGCGCACCGGCAATGCCGAGCAGCACCATGACATAAACGATATAGCGCCGGCGCTTGCCCGTTCGCGCCGGCGTTACGAGAGAATCCTTTTTTGGAATCTCACCGTGCATTGTTGACGAGGACCGGTTTCGGCAGCCAGCCACCGCCAAGCGCCTGATAAAGGCTGACGATCGCCTGCAGATGCGCGAGGCGCGCCTGCACCTGCGTGTCAATGGCCGAGTAAAGCGTCTGCTGCGTCTGCAACACGGTCACGAGATCGACCGTGCCTTCGCGGAGGCGCTGCTCGGCGATGTCGAAGGCGCGGCGTGAACTGTTCACCACATCGGCGAGCAGTCTTTCACGCAGTGCCGTCTGGCGAATGGCGTCGAGCGCATTCTCGACATCGGAGAAGCCCGAGATCACCGACCGGCGATACGCATTGAGCAATTCGTCCTGCAAGCCCTTCTGGAAATCGAGATTGCCCTGCAAGCGGCCGGCATCGAAGATCGGCTGCGTCAGACCGGCGCCGAACGAGAACAATGCGGATTCAGGCCGCAGCAGCGTGCGCAGGATCGCGCTCGAATAGCCGCCTTCGCCGCTCAAAGTGATGGACGGCAGAAACTGCGCGCGGGCGTTTTCGACATTGGCGTTGGCGGAGGCGAGTTGCGCTTCAGCGAGACGAATGTCGGGACGCTGCGTCAACAACTCGGACGGCAGACCCGGCGTCACGCGCGGATAGGAAATGGAGCGCAAAGATCCGCCGCGGACGCGCACGCTTTCCGGCGAACGCGCCATCAGTACGGCCAACGCATTGCGGTTCTGCGTCACGGTCTGTTCGAGCAACGGAATGGCGGCGCGCTGCTGATTGACCAATGCTTCCTGCTGCGCGGTCTCCAGCGCCGAGGCGGTGCCGGCATTGACGCGCTGTCTGATGAGTTCAAGCACGCGGTTGGCGCTGCCGAGATTTTCACGCGCCGCCTTCAGGCGATCCTGCGCGGCCAGCACGTTGAAGTAGGCATTGGCCGCGGTCACCACTGTGGTCAGGCTGACGACGTCGCGGTTGTAGCGGCTGGCGACGGCGGTTTCTTCCGAGGCGCGCAGCGCGGAGCGGTTCTTGCCCCAGAAGTCGATTTCGTAACTGGCGCTCATCGTGACGGACAGCGAGTCACGTTCCGATGCGCCGCCGGCGGAGACGCCGCTGCTCTGCGACGCGCGCGAGCGCGAGGCGCTGCCGTTCAAGCCGACATCCGGCAGCAAGGCGGCGCCAGTGATGCGCGATTGCGCGTCGGCCTGGGTGATGCGTGCGACAGCGACAGCGATATCAAGATTGGCTTCGCGCGCCTGCTCGATGATCTCGGTCAGTTCGCGCGAGCGGAAGCCGCGCCACCAGTCGAGCGACGGCAGCGCCGCCTCGGCAATACGCGGATTGGGCGAACTGCGGTCATAGGATTGCGGAATGTCGAGCCCCGGCTCGGGCTTGTCGGTCAGCAGGCAGCCACCAAGAGAGAGCATCAGGACAGTTCCCGTCAGCATGCTCCGCAATGGACGCAACACAGATCCGGGACGCAATGCATTCGATCCCGACCGCACGCCAATACCACCGCAACTCATTATACTTACTCTTGAAACGACTGTTGAAGGCCAGTGCGGACGCTAGCCCAGATTATGGCTTGGCGCCTGCGCTTTTACGGCCTGGAGGCCAGTCGGCAAGTGCTTGTCTACCGCTTTGCGACATTTGTGCCGCAGAGCCGTCAAATACGCCCTGAATGGTCTGATCGAATGTTTGCCGGGCGGCGCGGGTTTTGACTGTTGCCGCGCGCAAGGCCTCGGCGCTGAACGGTTCCGCGCGCAATGTTTCGCGAACGGCGTTTTGCGCCGCGCGGTAGTTAACCTGCGACGTTTCGATGGCCGAGCGGTTGGCGCTGATTTGCGCGCGCAAAATGGCCGCGTCGCTGGACGGCAGCGTTTCCGCAATCCGTTCGACGCGGACGAAGACGTCGCGATCCCAGTTCGACGCCGGCGCCGGCGGGCGGATCGCCAAGGCGATAAGCGCGCCGACGAAAAACAGATTGAGTGCGAGCGAGCCGAGCAACAGCCAGCGGCCAGAGCCGCGCGACATTGACGGTGCCAATTGCGCAATCGTCATGGACGGTCCCCGGTCAGCGAATCGGATTCAAAGACGCTGGTAATGTCGCCGCTGCTGACCGACGCGTAACGGCCGTCGAGTTGATCATACGGACGATCCAGTCCGGCGATGCCGACATAGAAGCCGAGCATGGCGCAAGCGCCCAGCGCCGCGACGCGCGGCCAGGCCGGCATGAACTGCCAGTCGAGCAGCACGGCGGGCAGGCGCCACAGCGACACCTTCTGTCGCGGCAGGGGCGCCGAAAGCCGCGCCAGCACGCGATTGATCGCGATCTGATCGGCCGGTTGGGCCTGCGTCGTGCGCTTCAGCGCGGCGTCGAGGAAATCCGGTTGCCGTTCGTTCGTCATCTACTCATCCCCGTCGATCGTGCTCAGCGCCTTGCGCAGATTCTGCTTGGCCCGCACCAGTAAGGTTTCAACCGCCGACACCGTGGTGTCGAGAATTTCCGCGACCTGTGCGTTGCTCATGCCGTCACCGTAGGTCAGCACGATGGCAGTGCGCTGACGCACCGGTAGTTCTGCTGTCGCCTTGGCAACAAGTTTGTCGCGCTCGCTCTGCTCAGTCTGTTCCGCAGCGTCAGGCGTCGGGTCGACGATGTCGCCGGCAGCTTCCAGTTCGACCCAAGGCGCGCGGCGCTTCCGGTCAAGGCAGAGATTGACGACGATGCGCGTAAGCCAGGTCTTGAACAAGGCCAAAGGCTGCCAGCGCGGCGCGTGGGTCCAAACCCGGAGCATGGCTTCCTGGACGGCATCTTCGGCGTCTGCGGCATTGCCGAGAATGCGGCGGGCGAGGCCGAGCATGGCCGGGACATGGCGGCGCGTGAGCAGCCGATAGGCCGCCTCGTCACCGCGCGCGACGCGGCCCATAAGCACTTCGTCGCTGTCATCCATGTCGTGCTGGCAACCGCCATCGGGGAAACCGGTTCATTCTCGTGTGTCGTCTGTTCAATGAACGGCTGGGTGGGCAAAAACCTGTGCACGCTAAGCTATTGAACTATCTCGGGTATGCAACCCGGCTCTGGCTGGCAAGCTCCAGTCCCTTCACCAAACGCGTGACGGCGTGGCAATTCGGCACCGGAATCCCGAGCCGGGTGCCTTCCCGGACGATAAAACCGGTCAATTCGTCGATTTCGGTCGGGGCGCCGCGGGCAATGTCGAGGGCCATTGAGCCGGCGTGTTTGGACAAGGGGACAGCGCCGGAGCGGACCTTGGCGACGAATTCCATGGGCGGGAAGGCGAAACTGCCGCCAAGGGCGGTTATGACCGTCATGCATTCGGCGGCCATATCGTCGATCAAATCGCGCATTTCCGGCACGTTATAGCGGGCGGCATTGTCGCCCATCATCAGGGCGCCGACCGGGTTCATGACGCAGTTGAAGACGAATTTCGACCAGACCGCGCCCATCGGGTCGGCGAGGATTTCGGTCGGCATGCCGGCGGCGTTGAGGGTGGCGCCGAGGGCGGTCAGGTCGTCGACGCGGCCGCGCTCCGGCCCGAGCCAGGTTTTGCCCTCGATCAGGTTTTCGACCACGCCCGGCTCGACATAGCGGCCGGCATTCATGGTGGCGCCGCGGGCGACGATGACGTCCGGCATGTCGAGCAGGGCTTCGGCATTGCCCATGCCGTTTTGCAACGTGACGAGGATCGGCTTGCCGGCCAGCACCGGGCGCAGTTGCGCCAGCACGGCGGCGGTGGCTTTCGATTTGATGAGAAAGAAGATCGCGTCGAAGGCCTTGCCACGCAGGGCGTCGATATCGCCGGTGATGTCGAAACGGGCGCTGCGTTCGCTTTTGCCGGTGACGCGCAGGCCGTCACGCTTGATAGCCGCGACATGCTCGGCATTGGCGTCGAAGCCGGTGACGTCGGCTGCTTTCGTCAGGGCCGTGGCGAACAGGCCGCCAATGGCGCCGCAGCCGACAATGAGGATCTTCGCGCTCATCGGCTGGCCGCGCTGACGTCGGTAAGCGCGAAGCCGGCAATGCGCTTGTAGTTGTCGGACAGCGCCCGCAATTCATCCTGGGTGATGAAATCGTCGAGATTGTCGAAGGGCTTGTCGCCGACCAGTTCCTCGACCTTGATGTTGATGAAGTCCGGCGGCGTTTCGCGGTTTGTGCGCACGACTTTGGCGGCGACCTGCGCGCGGGCGTCTTCATAGGCCTTCAGCGCGTCGCGCGGATCGGCATTGTTGCGCAGGCAATCGGCCAGCGTCCGGGCATCGATGGCCGCTTGCGCCGCGCCGTTCGAACCGCGTGGATACATCGGATGGGCGGCATCGCCGGCCAAGGTGACTCGGCCAAAAGTCCATTGTGCAATGGGGTCCTTGTCGACCATCGGGTATTCGAGGATTTGATCTGCATCTCGGATCATCTGCGCCACGTCCAACCAGTCAAAGCGCCAGTCCTGATAGATCGAATAGAAATCGTCGAGATTGCCCGGCTTATTCCAGTCATTCTGGATCGTGGTGTCGCGTTTGATCTCGGCCATCCAATTGATGAGCTGGTGGCCATCATCATCATGATGATCAACGATCGGGTAGATGACGATCTTGCCGGTATTGATCGAGCCGACCCGCATATAGGTGCGGCCGCCATTGATCGGCTTGTGCCGGGTGACGCCGCGCCAGGTATTGATGCCGGAGAAGGCGACCTTGTCGTCCGGATAGAACTGCTTGCGGATCGCCGAGTTGATGCCCTCGCAGTCGATGACCACATCGGCGCGGACGCTGTCGCGATTCTTGAAATGGACGGTCGCGCCGGTCTCATCCTGCTCGATGCCGCTGCATTCGTGGTCGGTGACCACGGCGTCCGGACCGAGCTCCTTCTTGACCGCGTCATAAAGAATGAGGTGCAAAGTGCCGCGGTGAATGCCGACTTCCGGATACTGGTAGCCGGCAAACTTGCCGCGGTCCTCGCGGTAAATGAGCTGGCCGAAGCGGTTGTAGAAATGGCTTTCGCGATTCTCGATGCCGGCGGCCAGCAACTGGTCGCCGAGGCCGAGCGCCGAAAACTCGCGCATTGCATGCGGCAGAAGGGTGATGCCGACGCCGAGCGGCTTGATTTCCGGCGCGCGCTCATAGACCCGCGCCGCAATGCCGCGCCGGTGCAAATTGAGCGCCAGCGACAATCCGCAAATCCCACCCCCGACAATCGCAACTTTCATTCCAATTTCCTTCCCAAGCGTAGAGCCGGACTTGTATCCGGATTTCGGGTCTGGCGCTGGCGCGCCGGCCCGGAACGATTAAATACGCGGCAACGACCGCCGTCCCGGAATCACGATACCGAGATAGCCGAGTTTTTGTCTTGAAAGTGCCTTCATCCCAAGGCACTGAGAGGCTTGATTTTGCGGCTTTTCGCCGCTGTTTTCAAAGGTGAGCAATGAATCGACCCCTCGGCCCTTCGCTGCTGGCTCTCCCCATGCTTGCACTGCTGTCTGTCGGCGCCTCCGCCCAGACGCGCGGCGCGGCCTCCGACCGCTACACGCCGTCGCAGGGGCTGATGGGCATTTTCCAGCAGGAAGCCCAGGTTCAGCAGCGCGATTCGCGGGACATCGAGTCCGACAGCCTGCCGCCCCCCGGTTTGGCGCCGCAGAATATCCAGCCGCAATATGGCAACCAGGGCGGTCAGCAGCAGTTCGGCAACCAGGGCGGCCATCAGTTTAGCGACCAGCCGCGCACCCAGTACGCGCCGCAGGACGATGCGATTCGTCCGCCCGGCGGCATTGGTTCCGGCCCGTCTCAGTCGCCCGCTCAAATCCCGTCGCAGGCGACGGCCCCCGGCCAGGCGCCGAACGCCAGCGTCATGTCGCTGCCGGCTGACGAACAACCGGAGCAGGGCACTCCGAAGGAATTGCCGGCGCACCTGAAGAAGCAGTTGGTCGATTACTCGACCAAGGAGCCGGTCGGCACCATCATCGTCGACACCGCCAACACGCATCTCTATCTGGTGCTCGGCGGCGGCAAGGCGCTGCGCTACGGCGTGCGCGTCGGCCGCGACGGCTTCACCTGGACCGGCAATGAGCGCATCTCGCGCATGAAGGAATGGCCGGATTGGCATCCGCCGGCTGAAATGATCGAGCGCCAGCCGTACCTGCCGCGCTTCATGGCCGGCGGTAACGGCAACCCGATGGGCGCGCGCGCCATGTATCTCGGCACGACGTTGTACCGCATCCACGGCACCAATCAGCCGTCGACCATCGGATCCTACGTCTCGTCGGGCTGCGTCGGCATGCTCAATGAGGACGTCGAGGACCTGTTCAGCCGCGTTCAGGTTGGCACCCGCGTCGTCGTGCTGCCCGGCCGCGCGCCGGACACTTTGGCCAATGCAGGCCCCCAGGCGCCGGCTAACCCGATGGCCCCGCCGGCCGTCGTCCGCGCCCAGCAGCAACAGATGCAGCAGCAAATGGGCCCGGCGAATAATCAGGGCGGTGTCACCGGCTCGACCTTGCCGCCGGTGCGCTAGGCCTCGCACATTCCTGGAAAGCCCGCTGGCTCCGGCCCGCGGGCTTTTTTGTGTCTGCGAACGAAATTCTCACATAGTGAGAATTAGGTGTAGTCGCTTTGACCGCCGCGCGGCGGCGTGGTTTTGAGGATGCGTCGAACAAGAAGCCCGCCGGGAGTGAACCATGTCCGCGCCAATGTCCGCCGTCGCCGCAGCCGCCTATTTGCACCACATGGAATTGCAAAGCGCCAATCCGGCGCGGCTTGCCGAATTCTATGACCGCGTCATGCAGATGAAGGCCGAGAAGCTGAAGGCCGAGAAGCTGGAGGGCGACCGCTTCATCTGCCGCGGCGCTGACCGGACGATGCTGATTGGCAAAGGCCGCGACAAGGCGCTCGGCTTTGCCGCCTTCGCCTGCCGCGATGCCGAAGCGCTGGAGGGCGTGCGGCTCTACGTCGAACGCGCCGGCGGCAAAATCGAGAAGTCGCCTTCGCCGTTGTTCGACGACCGCGCTTTCGCCGTCCGCGATCCGGAAGGCAACGCCATCGTCTTCGGTCTTGCCAAGACACCGGCCGGCGCGGCGTCGCGCGACATCCGCGGCCCATTGCAGCACATCACCTTCGGCAGCACCGATCTGGTGCCGATGGAAAAGTTCTATGTCTCGGTGCTCGGCATGGCGCTGTCCGATCGCGTCAAGGACGACAAGGGCCGCATGACGACCTGCTTCGTGCGCTCGACGCATGAGCATCATACGGTCGGCATGTTTCTCAAGCCCGAGGCCGGGCTCGATCATCACAGCTATGAAGCCGGCGAGTGGACCACGATCCGCGATTGGGGCGACCACCTTGGCGCGCTGCATGAGCCGATCGTCTGGGGCCCGGGCCGTCATGGTCCCGGCAACAATCTCTTTATCTTCATCAAGGACCCGGATGGCAACATGATCGAGATCTCGGCCGAGATCGAATATGTCCGCGACCGGCCGGTGATGGAATGGAAGCATGAGCCCTACACGCTGAATTCATGGGGCCCGGCGATCATGCGTATCTGACGTTATGACCGAGGGTCAGAAACGCGGCCCCACCAGCGCCGACAAGGTGCTCGGCGTGCTGTCGCTGTTTACCGCCGAGAATCCGGTGTGGTCGCCGGAGCGGACGGCGCGCCGCCAGCGCGTTTCGCTCGCCACCAGTTATCGCTACTTCAACACTCTGGTGGCTTCCGGCATGCTGGAGAAGCTGAACCGCAATCAATATGTGCTCGGCCCCGCCATCGTCGAACTCGACCGCAAGGTGCGCGCTGCCGATCCGGTGCTCAAGCTGGCGCAGCCGGTGATGGAGCGCCTGCTGCGCCGCCTGCGCGAACCGGCCGCTATTCTCCTGTGCCGTTATTACCGGCAGAAGGTGATGTGCATTCATCAGGAAACCAACCGCAGCGGCGAGCCGGTCAGTTCCTATGAGCGCGGCGCCTTGCGGCCAATGTTTCGCGGCGCGACCTCGAAGGTGATCCTGGCGCATCTGCCACCGCGTACCATCGTCAATCTTTGGCGCGACCATCGCCGCGACATTGTCGCCAACGGCATGGGCCCCGGCTTTGAGGACTTCAAGGCAAACTTGCGGACCTTGCGCCGCGAACCGGTCAATGTCAGTTCAAGCGAGGTTGACGAAGGCCGCACCGGCATCGCCGCGCCGATCTTCGATGCGTCAGGCCGCGTCAATGGCAGCCTCAGCATCGTGTTGCTGTCATCGCCGGCGAGTACGCGGGTGGTCGAGCGGCTGAGCATCGCCGTGCAGGCGGCGGCGCGTGAAATAGAACGAAGCCGCGGCAATGCGGCGGGACAGGACTGAAGACGTGACGCAAGACTTACCGAAAGAACAATCGACGCACTATCCCATCATCATTGTCGGCGCCGGCCCGACCGGGCTGACGCTCGCCAATCTGCTCGGCGTCTATGGCGTCGAAGCGCTTGTGCTGGAGCGCAACGCCGCGACCGTGCAGGAGCCGCGCGCCGTTTCCATCGACGATGAAAGTCTGCGCACCATGCAGGCGGCCGAACTCGTTGAAGAGGTGATGTCGGAGACCGTTACCGGCTATGGCTCGCATTATTTCTCGGCGTCAGGCCGCTGCTTTGCCAAGGTGCAGCCGACCGAGCAGCCCTTCGGTTTTCCGCGGCGTAATGCTTTTCGCCAGCCGATCCTGGAAGAGCAATTGCGCCATGGCCTCGAGCGCTTTCCGCATGTGACTGTCGGATTTCAGTGCGACGTCAAATCGTTCACACAGAACCCGAATGGCGTGACGCTGACCTTCACCGATATTGATGGCGAAGAGCACATCCTGACCTGCGACTATCTGATCGCCTGCGATGGCGCGTCGAGCGGCGTGCGCCGCCAGCTCGGCATCAAGATGGTCGGCTCGACCTTCAATGAACGCTGGCTGATCCTCGATCTGGAGAATTCACCCAGTGCCTCGCCGCACACCAAGGTGTTCTCCAATCCGGCGCGGCCGTGCATTGCCTTGCCCGGGCCGGAGGAGACGCGGCGCTATGAGTTCATGCTGCATCCGTATGAACGCGATGAAGACTTTCTCGCGCCGGACAGGGTGCAGCATCTGATGGACACGCATGAGGCGGCGCCGCAGAGCCGGCTCGTGCGCAAGGTGGTCTACACATTCCACGCGCGCATTGCTGACACATGGAAAGACGGCCGCGTACTGTTGGCGGGAGACGCCGCGCATCTGTCGCCGCCTTTCGCCGGGCAGGGCATGAACTCCGGCTTGCGTGACGCCAATAATCTGGCGTGGAAGCTGGCTGCGGTGGTGAACGGTGCGCTCGGGCCCGGCCTGCTCGAGACCTATGAGAGCGAGCGCCGTGATCATGCCTGGGCGATGATCCAGTTCGCGCTCAACATGGGCAAGGTGATTGGGCCCAAGAGCAAGGCGACGGCCTTTGCCATTCAGACTTTGTTTCGCGTGCTCGATTATTTCCCGGCGGGGCGCGACTATGTCGCGCAGATGAAGTTCAAGCCGCCGCCGCATCTCGGCAACGGCTTTCTGGTGCCGGATGGTGTTGCCGACAAGCAGACATTGGTCGGGCGCTTGTTTCCGCAGCCGATTGTGCGTGCCGGTGAGAGCGAGGTGTTGCTCGATGAACTGCTCGGCACCGGGTTTTCGATTGTGGTGCGCTCGCCGCGTGCGGATGTTGCACTGGCGGCGCTGGCGCAATCACCGTGGTCGGACATCACTGACCGGGTTGTTGTGTTCGGCCGCGATGTGGTTGAGCTGACGCCGAACCCGCGCCTCGCGACGTATGATGATCACGTCATTCTGTTGCGGCCAGATCGTTATGTGGCGGCGTGCGTGAAGGTGGATGAGGTGGTGGCGGGTGGGGAGAAGGTTGCGGCCTTGATCGCCGCCACACATACCACCTCATCCTGAGGAGCATCGCGTAGCGATGCGTCTCGAAGGATGGGCGGCCCCATGGTTCGAGACGCGCTGCTGCGCAGCGCTCCTCACCATGAGGCTGGTCTCACTCCGCCGCGACCTGCTTGCCGATCGCATCATTGACGCGCGGCATCACCTGCTCCGCCAGCAAAGTCATCGACTTCTTGGCCAAAGCCGGATCGACGAAATCCATGCCGGCATAGACCAGTTCGCCGAAATCGCCAGTCTGCTCGCGCAGCGCCAGTACCTTGTCGACGACATTGTTCACCGTACCGTTGATGACGCAGTGGTCCATAACGAAGTCGAGCGTGATCTCTTCGTCCGGCTGTTCCTTGTGGCTCTTGAACACATAGAGCCGGTTGCTGCGTTTCATCTTGGCCAGCATCTGTTCGAAATAGAAGCGATACGGGCTGTTTGCATCCTCGCGGCCATAGGAGCGCGCGGTCGCTTCGTCATCGGCAACGAAGATGGTGCGGGCGATGCGCCAGTCATTGATGTCGGCTTTTTCGCCGACCTCGGCCTTGCCCTTGGCGAAGTTGGTGAAATGCGACTTGAGATGGTTGGCGAGCAGGAAGTTTGCCGAGAGCGGATGGAAATCGCGCTTGCCCATCAGCACGCAGCCCGGCGAGAATGGCGCCACCACGGTGCCGACGATTTCCGGCCGCGGCTTCTGGAACGGCTTGCCCATGATGCCGGTGCCGAGATTGTAGGTCGCGTTTTTGTTGATCGCGACCTTGAAGCGATTGTTGGGCAGGTCGATGTCGTAAGGCGGGTCGCGCGACCAGATCTCGAGAATGACGTCGATCGACTCGGCGAACATCTTGTTGCGGTCTTCCTCCAGCAGGCCGAGCGCTTCGGCATCGGACGCGAGCGCACCGGGACTGATGCCGAAGATAAAACGGCCTTGCGCCAGATGGTCGAACATCGCCGCGTTCTGCGCCACCACCACCGGATGCATCTGCGACAGATTGGTTGTGCCGGTGGCGAGTTTGATAGTCGACGTTGAGTGGATCAGGGTCGCCAGGAACAGCATGCTGTTGGTGACGCGTTCGCAGGCATCGGTCAGATGCTCACCGACGAAGGCGTCGTAAAAGCCGAGCTTGTCGGCCAGAATGATCGCCTCGCGGTCCTCGCGCAATGTTTCCGACCAGTCCCGCGTCTGCGGATGCACCGGCATTGTGAAATAACCCAACCGCATCGTCGTCTCCGTGTCTGCTCTTGTGGATTGACCGTATCGCGTTGTGCGCAAAGGTCAATTTTGATGGGACGAAAGCTGGATCCTCAGCCTAGATTGGCCGCGCCTGCCACCGATTCGGGACGGAGTTCGCCATGCGCTGGTTCCATGCTCTGATGCCGAAGGAAGAAAAATTCTTCGAGTTGTTCGCGCGCCATTCGATTGCCGTTCTGGCGGGCGCCGAGGCGCTGCGGGCCATGCTCGAAGGCGGCGACGCGATCGCCAGGAACTACCAGACAGTCATGGACCGCGAGCAGGACGCCGATGACGTCACCCGCGAAGTGCTAATCGCGGTGCGCCGCACCTTCATCACGCCGTTCGACCGCGGCAATATCCGCGACCTCATCAGCTCGATGGATAACACAATCGACCAGATGCAGAAGACGGCCAAGGGCATCAAGCTGTTCGAGGTGGTCGAGTTCACGCCGCAGATGAAGCATATGGCCGACATCATCGTGAAATGCGCGCAACTCCAGCAGGAGGCTGTGCCGCTTCTGAAGAAAATCAGTTCGGAAGCCGTGCACATCAGCGATCTGACGGCACAGATTTCCTCGCTCGAAGGCCGCGCTGACGAATTGCACGATGTCGGCCTGCAAGCCTTGTACAAGGCGACCGGCAATGCCGATCCGATGGCTTTCATTGTCGGCAATGAAATCTACGATCATCTCGAAAAGGTCGTCGACCGCTTCGATGACGTCGCCAATGTCATGCACGGCATTGTCATTGAGCATGTTTAAAGTTTGACGCCCGGAGCCTGATCCCATGGACGTCGCTTTGTCATTTCCGTTGCTGTTCGGGCTGATCGCAATCGCGTTGGTGTTCGACTTTCTCAACGGATTGCACGACGCCGCCAATTCGATTGCGACCATCGTCTCGACGCGCGTGCTTTCGCCGCAATATGCCGTCGCCTGGGCGGCGTTCTTCAACTTCATCGCCTTCCTGTTCTTCGGCCTGCATGTCGCCAACACGCTCGGCACCGGCATCATCGCCGCAACGATTGTCGATCCGCAGGTTGTCTTCGGCGCGCTGATGGGCGCGATCTGGTGGAACCTGATCACCTGGGGGCTTGGCATTCCGTCGAGCAGTTCGCACGCGCTGGTCGGCGGCCTGATTGGTGCCGGCCTGGCCAAGGCCGGTACGGCGGCCATCGTCTGGAAAGGCTTGCTGCCGACGACGCTGGCGATCGTTGCGTCGCCTTTGATCGGCTTCCTGCTCGCTCTGCTGCTGGTGCTGATCCTGTCCTGGGTGTTGATCCGCCGCACGCCGTTCGCCGTCGATAACAAATTCCGCTATTTGCAGTTCGTCTCGGCGTCAATGTATTCGCTCGGCCATGGCGGCAATGATGCGCAGAAGACGATGGGCATCATCGCGGTGCTGTTGTTCTCGCAAGGCCATCTCGGCAGCGAATTCTACGTGCCGTTCTGGGTGGTAATCACCTGCCAGGCCTGCATGGCGCTCGGCACGTTGATGGGCGGCTGGCGCATTGTGAAGACGATGGGCTCGAAGATCACGCGGTTAACGCCGATGCAGGGCTTCTGCGCCGAGACTGGCGGCGCCATTACATTGTTCGGCGCGACCTATCTCGGCATTCCGGTGTCGACGACGCATACGATCACCGGCGCGATCATCGGCGTCGGCGCGGCGAAGCGGATGTCCGCAGTGCGCTGGGGCGTGGCCAACAATATCGTCATCGCCTGGATCGTGACGATCCCGGCGTCAGCGGCTATCGCCGCCGCGTCTTACTGGCTGGTGGGATTGCTCCGCTAGGCCGCAACGCGGGAGAGGAAGCCTTCGACCTCGCCGCGCAATTCGGCGGCTGCCGCTTCGACCGCTTGAGCCGCGGACAATACGCTCTCCGCCGAGCGCGCCGTTTCGGTCGCGGCGCCGGCCACTTCACCAAGCCCGGACACGACCAGCCGCGTACCGCCGGCGGCGCCGGCAACATTTTGCGAAATTTCGGATGTCGCCGCGCTCTGCTGCTCAACCGCCGCCGACACGGCACTGGCGCATTCGTCGATCTCCTGCATGCGGCCGGAGATGCGGCCGATGGCGCCGACCGCGCCTGTGGTCGCCGTCTGCACCGCGGTGATCAATGTGGCGATGTCCTCGGTCGCCTTGGCGGTCTGCACCGCCAGCGATTTCACCTCGGACGCCACAACAGCAAAGCCCTTGCCGCTGTTGCCTGCGCGCGCCGCCTCAATCGTCGCGTTAAGCGCCAGCAAATTTGTTTGCCCGGCAATGTCGCGGATGAGCTTGATGACATCGCCGATCTTTCTCGCCGCCAGCGACAAGGCATCGATCTGCGTGTTGGTGCCCTGCGCTTCGATCACAGCAACCCGGACGATGTCGGTGGTCTTTGACAACTGGCGGCCGATCTCGCCGATCGAGCGGGCCAATTCGTCGGCCGACACCGCAGCGGTCTCAACATTGGCGCAGGCCTCATTGGAGGCCGACACCGCGCCATCGGCGCTTGTCGAACTGCGCTCGGACGTCGCCAGCAATGTTGTGGCGGTGGCGCGCATGGCGGTGACGCCGGCGCTGGCGGCATGCAGGTGCTCTTCGACGCGGCGGCGGAAGGCGGCAATGGCTTCTTCAATCATGGTGCGGCGCGTCTGCTGCTTCTGGATCGCCTCGCGTTCAAGCGAAGCATTGCGCCGTTCGGTGATGTCGTCGTGGCTGCCGAGCCAGCCGCCGCCCGGCAGGCCGCGGTTCTGGATCATCAGCGTTCGTCCATCGGTGGTTTGCACCTCACCGCTGGTGAATTTGCCTTGCTTCATGTCGGCGATGAGTTGCCGCCGGAATTCGGTGGGATCGGCGAGGAACGTATGATTGGCCGCGCGATAAGCGAGGATGTCAATCAGCGGCGTGCCGGGTGTCGAGATGGCTTCCGGCAGCTTGTAGATCTCGCGATAGCGATCGTTGCAGAACAACAGCTTCTCATTGCCGCTGAACATGCACAGGCCCTGCGCCATATTGTCCAGGCCAAGCAGGATGCGCTTGTTCTTCAGGTAGGTGCGGCGAATGAGCAGGCTTGCGGCAATCGCCATGCCGACCATGCCAAACACCGTTGCAGCGGCAGCTGTCGTCGCGAACGAAACGTCAGGCGCCATTGCCGAAAAAAGCGCGAGGCTCACGGCAAAGCCGGCGCTGCCAAGGAAAGCGACCAGCGGCCAGTCGCGCGCCGTCGTCGGTGCTGATGTCGTTTCCGCCATGTTTTTCTCTACCGCTTGAAACGACGGTATCGCTGCATGGTTTTTATGCAGTTAATTCCCGCGCTTAAATGGTTAACCCAAACTTAACGGCAAAGGCGTCAGATGCTGCCGCCACCGTTCGGCCACCAAGGTCCGGCCAGTGTCGTCACGCCTTGCATGTCGTCTTTCGATTCGGAGAGTTCCCATGATTTCGCACCGCCTGTGCGCGCTGCTGTTTGCTGTTGCCGCGCTCGCCGGTTGCTCCGCGACACCCGACACCTTCGTGCCGAAGGCCGAGCCGACGATGTACAAGAGCATGGCGCAACCGGGCGCGCAGCTCGACGATGCGGCGGCGGCGTCGATGATTTCCGGCTATCGCGGCAATAACGGTCTGCCGGCGGTGACGATCGATCCAGAATTGATGCGGCTGGCGCAGGCGCAGGCGGAAGTCATGGCCAAGCGTGACAAGCTCGATCATTCGGCCGGCAAGCCATTCATCGGGCGCTTGCGCGCGTCCGGCTATGACGCCAAGGGCGCGGCTGAGAACATCAGCGCCGGTTATCACACGCTGGCGGAAGCCTTCTCCGGCTGGCGCGATTCACCGCCGCACAAAGCCAATATGTTGCTCAAGGGCGCAACGCGCATCGGCATCGCGGCGGTCTATACGCCGAAGTCGAAGTACAAGGTGTATTGGGCGCTGATCATTGCCGAGCCGGACGTGAAGTAAGGGCACGAGCCTCTTACGTCATCCCCTTCAGCGCATCCTGCGGCGGCCATGGCCGGTCGGGCCGATAGAACATCGCCAGCTTCAAGCTCTCGGCGATACGCTCGGCCTTCACCTTGAATTCCGCCGCGATGGCCGGAGCAAACATGTCGCGACAGGTTTCGTCGAACAGCGCCAGCCAGCGCTTGAACATATCCAGTTCGACGCCTTCGAGGCGCTTGTGCTTGGCAACGGGATTGCCCTTGTAGCGGCCGCTGGTCAGCATCACTGACGACCAGAAATTGCGCATGATTTGCAGATGCGGCTCCCAGTCGCCGGGAATGGCGTGGGCGAATATCGGCGCCAGCACATCGTCCCTGCGGATCCGCGCATAGAATTCGTTGACCAGCCGCGTAATGGCTTCTTCCGAGAGCTGTTCGATGACCGGCGACTGCATGGCGTTTCCGCTCAGATCAGGTTCGACAGCATGTTCACGGTCAGCGCCAGCACTGTCAGATTGAAGAAGAACGACAGCACGCCGTGCACCGCGGCCATGCGTCGCTGAACCTTGCTGCAGATGTTCACGTCGGAAGTCTGCGACGTCATGCCGATGACCAGCGAGAAATACAGGAAGTCGCGATAGTCCGGCTGCTTGTCGTGCGGGAATTCCAGCCCGCCAATAACGCCGTCATGGCCGTGGCTGTAATGCTCGTGCGCATAGTGGAAGGTGAAGATCGTGTGCACGAAGGTCCAAGACAACAGGATAGTCGAGACCGCGAGCACGACATGCGCCGGCACGCCGCCCGGCAACACACCGCCATCACCGGATTTGATGCCGCCAAGCGCGAAGGCAATGGCGACGAGGCTGGCGGCGGTCGAAGCGATCGACAGCAGCAAGATAAATCCGGCGCCTTCGTCTTCTTCCGCCGCTCGCTCGCGGATATGCGCGACTTCAGCGTGCCACATCATCGAATAGGTCCAGATCAGATAGATGATGAGAGCCGCGTCCCAGCCGATGAGGATGCAGGCCGGAGTCTTGAAGCTGGCCGGCAGCAGCAGACTGACGACGATGCCGATGACCGCGGCGATCAGCAGCTTGTTGTGCAACTGGACGAAACGTACCGGCGCGGCGCGGCTGGTCTTCGGTTTCTTGCGGGCCATGATGTTCAGCTTTGCCGTTGTGCGATGAAGCGCGCCGCGTCGCGCAATGTATCGGCCTTTGCCGCGAACGGCGCCAGCGCGGCGTCGGCTTCCGCAATCAATTTATCGAGCTTGGCGCGCGCCCCGGCGATGCCGAGGATGCCGACCAACGTGCCTTTGCCCGCAGCGGCGTCTTTGCCGGCGGCCTTGCCAAGCGTGGCGCTGTCGCCCTCAACGTCGAGCAGGTCGTCGGCAATCTGGAACGCCTGACCGATAGCCGCGCCATAACGCGCGATGCTTGCGCGCGCTTGCGCATCGCCCTCGCCAAGCAGTGCGCCGGCATCGCAGGCGAAACGGATCAGCGCACCGGTTTTCATGGCCTGCAGCGTGGTGATCTCGTTCTCGGTGAGTGCACGTTTGGCCGCGAAGCGGCCTTCGGCGGCGAGATCGAGCATTTGCCCGCCGGCCATTCCGCCGACGCCGGCCGCGCGGGCCAGCCCGCGCACCAGCGCGATACGCACTTTGGCGTCGGCGTGAACCTCTTCGCGCGCCATCACATCGAAGGCCAGGGTCAGCAAGGCATCGCCGGCAAGAATGGCGGTCGCTTGGTCGAAAGCCTTGTGCACGGTCGGTCGTCCGCGCCGCAAATCGTCATTGTCCATAGCCGGCAGGTCGTCATGCACCAGCGAATAACAATGCAGCAGTTCGAGCGCGCCGCCGGCGAGCAAGGCGCCGTCCCGCGTCGCGCCGAACAAGGCCGCGGTCTCGACGACCAGAAACGGCCGCAGCCTCTTGCCGCCGCCGAGCGCGCCGCTGCGCATGGCCTCGAGCAGACGCTGCGGCCGCACCGTCTCGCCGGGCAGCGTCGCGCTGCCGAGCAGGCGCGCGAGGAGTGCTTCGGTCTCGGCGGCAGTGGCGGTCAGGCGGCTGGTGAAGTCACTCATGCGGCATATTTGCCCCAGCGCGGTCATTGCCGCAAATGTCGCAGCAATGCGCTAAGGTCCATCCGTGATGTATCGCCCCGATTTCTCTCCGCTCCGGCGGTCCAGCCTGGCGCGGCCCTTGCGGCTCGCTTTTTACGCCGTTCTGGCGCTGCTGCTGCTGCCTTATCTGCTGACCCTGCTTTACACGGTGGTGAACCCGGTCTCGACCTTGATGGTCTGGAGGACCGTCACCGGCCAGCGGGTCGAGCGGCAATGGGTGCCCCTCAACCGCATATCCCCGGCTTTGCCGCTAACCGTGGTGATTTCCGAGGATGGCCGCTTCTGCACCCATGCCGGCGTCGATTTCACCGAACTCAACAATGCCATCGAGGATGCCGAGGGGCTGGAGGATATGCGCGGCGGCTCGACCATCACCCAGCAGGTCGCCAAAAACCTCTTTCTCTGGGGTGGACGCAGCATCGTCCGCAAGGCGCTCGAGTTCCCGCTGGCGCTGTGGATCGATTTGGTGCTGTCCAAGCGGCGGATCATGGAAATCTACCTGAACATCGCCGAATGGGGCCCGGACGGCGAGTTCGGCGCCGAAGCGGGCGCCAGGCGGGCTTTCGGCCGCTCGGCCGATGGTTTAAGCCGCAACCAGGCGGCCTCGCTGGCCGCCATGCTGCCCAACCCGGTGACCCGGGACGCCAGGCGCCCGGGGCCGGGTTTGCGGCGTCTGGCTGGGCTTTATGAAGGCCGGGCGGGCCGTTCACCGGAGGCGGCCAATTGTATCAAATCAGTCCGATAAAGGCTGGATTAGGCCCTAGCCTAAGCTGCATCCTTCCTCTATAAGCCCGCATTCAAACCGATATCCGCGCCTTTCCAGGAGTTTCTTCCAATGGCTGTGCCGAAACGTAAAACCTCGCCGTCGCGCCGCGGCATGCGCCGCTCGGCCGATGCGCTCAAGCGGCCGACCTATGTCGAAGACAAGGATTCAGGCGAATTGCGCCGTCCGCACCACGTCGACCTGAAGACCGGCATGTATAATGGCCGTCAGGTTCTCAAGGCGAAGACCGAGGCGTAAGCCAAGTAGCTAGCGGCGGAAAACTGATGTTCATCCTTGGCTTTCCGCTGCTGCTGGTTCCCTTCGCGATCTACAATATCGTTGCCTTCCTGATGCCCGGCGTCAGCTGGACCGCGACCATTACCAGCGTGCCGATGATGTCGGGCGGCGTCTGGACCATGTCGCTTGGCGACATGCTGCTCGTGCTGGCGATTTTCCTGCTGTTTGCCGAGATGATGAAGTCGACCCGGATCGGCGTGCGCAGCGTCGTCGATCACGGCCTGTCGCTTCTGCTTTTCCTTGGCATGCTGGTCGAGTTCCTGCTGGTGCCGCAGGCCGCCACCTCAACCTATTTCCTGCTGCTGGTTGTCGGCCTCGTCGATGTGCTTGGCGGCTTCGCTGTGACGTTGCGCTCGTCGCAGCGCGACCTTACGGTCGAACACGCGCCGCACATTACCTGATCCTCCGAACTCGGAATTCATCATGAGCCGTGACTTTCAGCTGCCCGGCCGTTCGCCGGTCATCGCAGGCGAAGGCATGGCGGCGACGTCGCATCCGCTCGCCACTCTGGCTGCTGTCGACACCCTGCGCGCCGGTGGTAGCGCCGCCGACGCCGCCGTTGCCGCCTGCGCCGTGCTGTGTGTCGTCGAACCGGCGATGACGGGTATTGGCGGCGACTGCTATTCGCTTGTGTCGAAGCCGGGCAAGCCGGTGTGGGGCTATAACGGCTCCGGCCGCGCCGGCCGCAAGGCCTCGTTCGATGCGCTGCATGCCAAAGGCATGACCGAGATCGGCACGTCGATCCACGCCGTCACCGTGCCAGGCGCGCTCGATGCCTGGGAAGCCATCCTGAAGGACCACGGCCGCTTCGGTCTCGACCGCAACCTGCAGGCGGCGATCAAATATGCCGAAGGCGGCTTTCCGATTGCCGCCCGCGTTGCGTTCGACTGGAACCGTTGGGGCGACAAGCTCAAGGGCGATGCCGGCGCATCGAAGCACTATTTGTTCAACGGCCAGCCGCCGAAGGAAGGCGATGTCATCCGCTTCCCGGCTCTGGCGCAGACATTCAGGACGCTCGCCGCCAAAGGCGCGCGCGCCTTTTACGAAGGCGAACTGGCCGACGATATGGCGCAGACTTTGGCCGCCAAGGGTTCGTTCATTGATGCGGAGGATTTCGCCAATCATCGCGGCGATGAGGTGGCGCCGATCTCGACCAATTACAAAGGCATCGATTTGGTCGAGATTCCGCCGAACGGGCAGGGCTTGGTGGCGCTGATCATGCTCAATATCCTCGAGCATTTCGATGTCGCAGCGCTCGATCCCTATGGCGCCGACCGTTTCCATTTGATGCTGGAAGTCGCGCGCGTCGCCTATGCGGTGCGCGATACGCATATCGCCGATCTTGCGCATATGCGCACGCCGGTGGCCGACCTGCTCGACAAGGGCTTTGCCAAGAAGCTCGCCGGCCTGATCGATATGAAGAAGCGCGCCAATCTGCCGAAGGCGCCGTCGCCAAAGACCGACACGATCTATCTCAGCGTTGTCGACAAAGACCGTACCGCGGTGTCGTTTATCAACTCGCTCTATTCGGCGTTTGGTCTTGGCATTTGCACCGAGAAGAGCGGCATCATGCTGACCAATCGCGGCGCCTGCTTCACGCTCGCGCCGGATCATCCGAACACGTTCGGGCCGGACAAGCGGCCGCTTCACACCATCATTCCCGGCATGACCATGCTCGATGGCCGTTGCGACATGACGTTCGGCGTCATGGGTGGCGATTATCAGCCGATGGGGCACGTGCAGATCGTCAACAATATGCGCGACTACGGCATGGATGTGCAGCAGGCTATCGATTGCCCGCGCTTCTTCTTTGAAGGCGAGCAGACCCTGGTCGAGAGCGGCACATCGCAGGCAACCATCGACGGCCTGATCGCACGCGGTCACACGGTCGCCAAGGCCGACATGCCGTGGGGCGGCTCGCAAATCATCAAGATCGACTGGGATCGCGGTGTACTGATAGGCGGTTCAGACGCGCGCAAGGACGGCATGGCGCTCGGATATTAAGCCGCTCGGCTACTAAGCCGCGCTGTTCATAGCGTGAAATCGCGGCGCGCAATTTTCGCGCCCGCGTCAAAACAGCAATTGTCTTAT
Source organism: Pseudolabrys sp. (assembly GCA_030655215.1). GTDB lineage: Bacteria > Pseudomonadota > Alphaproteobacteria > Rhizobiales > Xanthobacteraceae > Pseudolabrys. Next base: position 175,173 of record JAURVZ010000086.1, read on the forward strand.
TGCGAAATTCTCGTCCATAATTGACGGGAGAAGGCCGCTTTAGGCCTTCATAAAAATATTTCGGGGGGATTCATGAAACGAGCACTCAGTGCGATCGCAGGCCTGTTTGCGATTCCGTTGCTGGCGGTGACAACGCCGGCGCAGGCGCAGGACTTCCCCAACAAGCCAATTACTATTGTCGTGCCGCTCGCCGCCGGCTCTGGCATGGATGCGCTGGTCCGGCTCTATGCCGACAAATTGCAGCAGTCGCTCGGCAAGCCGGTGGTTGTTGAGAACAAGCCCGGCGCATCCTTGATGCTGGCGGCGGCGCAAGTCGCGGCCGCACCGGCTGATGGCTACACGCTGCTGGTGTCGACCTCATCGGCGATGGCCATCAATCTCGTCCTGTTCAAGAAGGTGAATTACGACGCGGTGAAGGATTTCGCGCCGGTGTCGTTCTATGTGAAGTCGCCGTTCATCCTGGTCGTCAATCCGGACTTGAAAGCCAAGACCGTTCCCGAGCTGATCAAGCTCGCCAAGGAAAGCGCCACGCCGCTGAGCTACTCATCGCCCGGCGCAGGTGTCGCGCAGCATCTGTCGATGGAATACATGAAGCAGCGCTTCGGCCTGACCATCGCGCATGTGCCGTATCGCAGCACGCCGCAATCGATCACCGACATCGTTGCCGGTCACGTTCAGCTTGGCTTTGCCGAAGCCGGCGCCTCGCTGCCATTAATCCGCGAAGGCAAGCTGCGCGCGCTGGCGGTGTCGTCGTCGACACGCCTCGCCTCCCTGCCTGACGTGCCGACCTTCGCTGAAGCCGCCAGCACGCCGGATTTCGAAGCAGTGTCGTGGCACATGCTGTTCGCGCCGGCGGCGACGCCGAAGCCGGTGCTCGACAAGTTGCACGCCGAAATGTCGAAGATCATGACCGATCCAGAGATGAAGGCCAAGGCGGCGGCCATCGGCCTGCTGCCGATCGACCCGCCCTCGATCCCGGATACGGTCACCTACCTGGCGTCGGAACGTGAGAAGTGGGGCTCGTTGGTGCGCAAGCTTGAGCTCGAAGGCTCGCAGTAAGACTCGTCATGCCCGGCCTCGTGCCGGCCACAAGCCCGGCCATGACGGAATTCTAATTCATCAACGCCTTGGTCGTCTGGTACGCAGCGATCGCGACCGCCGGTTCTGCCCGGCGGCGCTCGCGGGTCTGCGGCGCGTGCTCCTTCGTGGCGATCAGGTGGGCGAGGAAGGCGGCTTCGCGATAGACCGGCGCAGTCTGTACATTGGCTGCCATTTCAGTCACGACCAGCGCCCGGCTTTCCTGCTCGAACGTGGTTTCCGTTTCCTTGAGCTCGTGATCGTGCTCACGCTCCGAGTGCCCGCTGAAGTCCGGGTGGGCTGATGCTGCTTGGCTGGTTGCTTCGACTCGCATAAGCACGTCCTGTCTCAGTTCGGGACAATTCGCTCCAAGGTGTCCTTGCCCGTACTTAGAATTGGCAAGGGCCGTGCCGCCGGCGGTTAACTCTGGTTAAGGCCTCGCAAAGTGCCTTTTCTCTAATTGTTTAGGGATTCCCGTTAGTTTCCCGCCACGACATTCAGTGAGAGGGTAACGCCGGGTTTGGCCGGGCGTTCCAAAAAGGGGCTAGCGTGACCCATTTCGAGCAAACCGCCGGTGTCCCGGACGCCGCGGAAATTTTGCGGTCGATTGGCGACGCCGCCTATGAATGGCGTCTCGACACCGATGTCCTGACCTGGAGCGGTAACGCCGCCGCCGTGCTTGGCATTGCCGACATCAACGATCTCTCAAGCGGCGCCAGCTATGCACGGCGCAGCGACGCCAGCGCCGGCGGACAATGCCGGCTAGATGCCATTCAGCAAGCAGGCGCGCGCGATGGCGGCGAGGGCGTCGCCTATCAAACGCAATACGCATTCAAGCGCGGCATTGAAGAGCGCGTCTGGGTCGAAGACATCGGCCGCTGGTTTGCCGGCCTCGATGGCAAGCCGCAGCGCGCGCATGGCACGGTGCGTGTCATTGAGGCGCGCCATGCGCGCGAACGTGACCTGATGCAGCGCGCCCGGTTCGATTCGCTGACCGGTGAACTCAACCGCACTGCGCTGCTGGAAGTGCTGACGTCGACCCTGGACGAGACCATCCGCAATCGCGGCTCATGCGGCTTCCTGCTGGTCACCATCGATCATCTGGCCCGGCTCAACGAATCTTACGGCTTCGACGTCACCGAGAATGTCATTGCCGAAGTCGCCAAGCGCTTGCGTGCGCGCTTGCGCGGCAAGGATTTCCTCGGCCGTTTTTCCGGCAATAAATTCGGCATCGTGCTGACAAGCTGCACGCCGGATGAACTGGCTGTTGCCGCCGATCGCCTGCTGACCGGCGTGCGCGACGAGCCGATCGTGACGCCGTCGGGATCCGCTGCCGTTACCGTGACCATTGGCGGCATCACCGCGCCGCGCTTTGCCCGCACTGTGTCGGAAGTTCTCAGCCGTGTGCAGGATGCGCTGACCACGGCGCGTGACAGACGGCATGGCTCGTTCGCCGCCTATCAGCCGAACATCGAACGCGATGCGATGCGCAAGGAATCCTTGCGTGCCTCCGACGAGATCGTCGCCGCGCTGAACGACCGCCGCATTGCGCTGGCTTTTGAGCCGGTCGCCGATGCGAAAACGCGCGACGTGTCTTTCTATGAATGCCTGATGCGCGTTTACCGCGCCGATGGCAGCATTGCCCATGCCAATGAGATCATCCCGGTCGCCGAGCGTGTCGGCCTGGTGCGCATGCTCGATTATCGCGTGCTCGAGCTGGTGGTGGCTGAACTGGCCGCGGCGCCGGCATTGCAGGCCAGCGTCAACGTCTCGCCGGCTTCCGCTGTCGATCCGGACTGGTGGACAGGCTTGGGCGGCTTGCTGCGCGCCAATTCGAGCGCCGCGCAGCGTTTGATCATCGAGATTACCGAGACCGCGGCGATCCAGGATCTCGATGACGCACGCGGTTTTGTCTCGCGCGTCAAGGATCTTGGCTGCCGCATCGCCATTGATGACTTCGGCGCCGGCAACACCTCGTTCCGCAATCTGCGCAAGCTGGGCGTCGACATCATCAAGATCGATGGCGCCTTCGTGCAGAACATCATGAAGTCGGATGATGATCGCGCCTTCGTGCAGACCTTGATCGATCTGTCACGCCGCCTCGGCCTGCAGACGGTCGCCGAATGGGTGCAGGACGAAGCCGCCGCGCAGATGCTCAAGGAGTGGGGCTGCGATTATCTGCAAGGCGCGCTGACCGGGCTTGCTTGTCCTGAGCGGCCGTGGGTGGCGGACAGCAAAGCGGTGGCGGTTTAACCCGCCACCTGCGACCGCCGCCTATTCCTTGCTGCCCAGCTTATCCAGCTTTTTCTGCATCTCATCGAGCTGGCGCTTGAGGTCGTCCATCTCGCCGGCCGATTGCGGCTTGTCGGCTGAGGCCGCCGTCGCGCCGGGCTTGCCGCCGCGCACGAAGGGCGGGGCAAACATGGCGAACGTCTTCTCGAACATTTCCATGTTGCGGCGCACGTGATCTTCCATCGAGCCGAGGCCGCCGACGCCCCCGAAGGCTTGGGTGATCTGCTCGCGGAATTTGCCCTGCTGGCTGGTCAGCGATGACATCGACTGTTCCAGGAAGCTCGGCACCATCATCTGCATGCTGTCGCCGTAGAAGCGGATCAGCTGCCGCAGGAAGGCGATCGGCAGAAGGCTTTGGCCTTCCTTGTTTTCCTGCTCGAAAATGATCTGCGCCAGAACCGAGCGGGTAATGTCTTCGCTGCTTTTGGCGTCATAGACGACGAAGTCCTCGCCGTTCTTGACCATCACCGCGAGGTCTTCGAGCGTCACATAAGTGCTGGTGCCGGTATTATAGAGCCTCCGGTTGGCGTATTTCTTGATGGTTACTGGCTCTTTTTCTTCTGCCATGTGTCCACTCGTTTCCTCTGCCCTGACCCCAGCATAGCCGGATAAAGCGGGCCGGTGCGAGTCGTTTTGTGGCAACGCGGCAAACTTCGTGGGCAGCGCATCATCCCTTGCGAAGTCAGCCAAAAAGGGCCATTTCTCCGAGAGAAATGACAGCGGACTGATCATTGACAGGCCATGCCGGCCTGATGAGGATGCGGCACCGCGGGACAGGCCCGGAGCCCGCTTGCCCGCAACAGGAGATTTCCATGAAAGATGATGTCGTCATTGTAAGCGCCGCCCGCACGCCGGTCGGGTCGTTCAACGGGGCATTTGCCAATGTTTCGGCCCATGAGCTGGGCAAAACCGCCATTCTGGCCGCGCTTGAGCGCGCCGGGGTTGAAGGCGCGCGGGTCAGCGAAGTCATCATGGGGCAGATCCTCACCGCCGGTCAGGGTCAGAACCCGGCCCGCCAGGCTTCGATCAACGCCGGCATCCCGATTGAGACCCCGGCCTGGGGCGTCAATATGCTGTGCGGCTCCGGCCTGCGCGCGGTCGCCCTCGGCTACCAGGCGATCATGAACGGCGACAGCGAGATCGTCGTCGCCGGCGGCCAAGAATCGATGAGCATGGCGCCGCATGCGCAGCATCTGCGCGGTGGCGTGAAAATGGGTTCGTTCGAGCTCGTCGACACCATGATCAAGGACGGCCTCTGGGATGCCTTTAACGGCTATCACATGGGCACCACGGCCGAGAATGTCGCCAAGCAATTCCAGATCACGCGTCAGCAGCAGGACGAATTCGCTGTCGCCTCGCAGAACAAGGCCGAGGCGGCGATGAAGGCCGGAAAGTTCAAGGACGAAATCGCGCCGGTCACCATCAAGGGCCGCAAGGGCGACGTCGTTGTCGACACCGACGAATACCCGAAAGCGGGCGTCACCGTTGAAGGCATCGCCAAGTTGCGCCCGGCTTTCGACAAGGAAGGCACCGTCACCGCCGCCTCCGCCTCCGGCATCAACGACGGCGCCGCCGCTGTCGTGCTGATGAAGGCGTCGGAAGCCGCCAAGCTCGGCAAGACCCCGCTCGCCCGCATCGTCTCCTGGGCGCAGGCCGGCGTCGATCCGGCGATCATGGGCACGGGGCCGATCCCGGCCTCGCGCGCGGCCCTGAAGAAGGCCGGCTGGAAGCACGACGACCTCGACCTGATCGAGGCCAATGAGGCTTTCGCCGCGCAGGCCTGCGCGGTCAACAAGGACCTTGGCTGGGACACCTCGAAGGTCAACGTCAATGGCGGCGCCATTGCCATCGGTCACCCGATCGGCGCCTCGGGCGCGCGCGTCCTGACCACGCTGCTGTTCGAAATGCAGAAGCGCAACGCCAAGAAGGGCCTTGCGACATTGTGTATCGGTGGTGGAATGGGCATCGCCCTGTGCGTTGAGCGCTAAGCTCTTCGCGCTGCACAACAAACGAACCTGATCTAAACGAATGGCCGGCTCGCAGGAGCCGGCCATGACTGTTACAAGATACCGGTACGAAACGTGCATACACGTACGTACGATGGCACATTACGGCTGCGCAAAGCAGCCTTCTGGGAGGAGAGGGGACATGTCTCGCGTGGCTTTGGTAACCGGCGGAACCCGCGGCATTGGCGCGGCGATTTCGAAGGCGTTGAAGGAAAAGGGCTACAAGGTTGCGGCGAGCTACGCCGGCAACGACGAGGCGGCGCAAAAATTCAAGGACGAGACAGGCATCCCGGTGTTCAAGTGGGACGTGTCATCCTTTGAAGCCTGCGGCGAAGGCATCAAGCAGGTCGAAGCCGAAGTCGGGCCGATCGAAGTGCTGGTCAACAATGCCGGCATCACCAAGGACGCCATGCTGCACCGGATGAAGCCGGAGCAGTGGAACGCGGTGATCAACACCAATCTCGGCTCACTGTTCAACATGTGCCGTCAGGTGATCGAAGGCATGCGCGCGCGCAAGTTCGGCCGCATTATCAACATCTCGTCAATCAACGGCCAGAAGGGCCAGATGGGCCAGACCAATTACTCGGCCGCTAAAGCCGGCGAGCTCGGCTTCACCAAGGCCTTGGCGCAGGAATCGGCCAAGGCCGGCATCACCGTCAATGCGATCTGCCCGGGCTACATCAACACCGAAATGGTGCAGGCGGTGCCGAAGGATGTTCTGGAAAAGAGCATCCTGCCGCTGATCCCGATCGGCCGGCTTGGTGAACCGGAAGAAATCGCACGTTGCGTTGTCTTCCTCGCTGCCGACGATGCGGGCCTGTTGACCGGCGCCACCATCTCCGCCAATGGCGGGCAGTATTTTCATTAGCTCTTCACCTCTCCCATAGGGAGAGGTCGGATTGCGAAGCAATCCGGGTGAGGGGTTGTGGTCAATCGATAGATCTAGCGCCTTTCACCTCAACCCTCTCCCCGACGGGGAGAGGGAGCGCACTGTCCCAAGATCATAAATTCAAACTCAAAGCAGGCTTGCCCCATGACCACCAATCGCGTTCACCGTGTCGCCGTCATTCCTGGTGACGGCATCGGCAAGGAAGTCATGCCGGAGGGCGTGCGCGTGCTCGAGGCGGCGGCCAAGAAGTTCGGCTTCAAGCTGGCCTTCGACGATTTCGATTTCGCCTCATGCGACTATTACGAGAAGCACGGCCGCATGATGCCGGAGGACTGGAAGGAGAAAATCGGCAAGCACGACGCCATTTTCTTCGGCGCCGTCGGCATGCCTGACAAAGTCCCGGACCACATTTCGCTGTGGGGTTCGCTGATCCTGTTCCGCCGCGAGTTCGACCAGTACATCAACCTGCGGCCGGTGCGGCTGATGCCCGGCGTGCCGTGTCCGCTGGTCGGCCGCAAGCCCGGCGACATCGATTTCTGGGTGGTGCGCGAAAACACCGAAGGCGAATACTCATCGATTGGCGGCAAGATGTTTCCCGGCACCGACCGCGAAGTCGTCTTGCAGGAAACGGTGATGAGCCGCATCGGCGTTGATCGCGTGCTTAAATTCGCGTTTGAATTGGCCAAGACGACGCCGAAGAAGCACCTGACCTCCGCGACCAAGTCGAACGGCATCTCGATCACCATGCCGTATTGGGACGAGCGCGTGAAGGAAATGGCCAAGAACTATCCGGATGTGAAGTGGAATCAGTTTCACATCGACATCCTGACCGCGCACTTCGTCATGAACCCGGACAAGTTCAACGTCGTCGTCGCCTCCAATTTGTTCGGCGATATTCTGTCGGATCTCGGCCCAGCCTGCACCGGCACGATCGGCATCGCGCCGTCCGGCAACATCAATCCGGAGCGCCATTTCCCGTCGGTGTTCGAGCCGGTGCATGGTTCGGCGCCGGATATTTACGGGCAGGGCATTGCCAATCCGATTGGCCAGATCTGGTCCGGTGCGATGATGCTCGAACATCTCGGCGAACCGGAAGCCGCCAAGGCCATCGTCAAGGCGATCGAACTTGTGCTGTCGCAGGACAAGTTGCGTACGCGCGATTTGAAGGGCCCGGCCGATACGGTGACGTGCGGCAAGGCCGTCGCCGACGCGCTCGGCTGACGCGCCGCTCTACCAGTTCATCCGCAGGCCGCCGAGTGCGGCGACGCTGTTGCTGCGATCCGAGAATTCGCCGGTGACGTTGAGGTTCAATGCCGCGCGCTTGCTGAGCGCCAGTGAGCCGCCCATGTCGAGGCGCACGGCATCCGATGCGGCGCGGGCGCCGTCGACAGTGAAGGTCGGCCCGGGAATGTTGATAAACGACGCCTGGATGCTGCGCTCCGGCTTGAATTCATGCACCCAGGACAGTCGCGCGTAAGGCGACAATGTCTGCCCGCCGGCAAGGGCGTAGCTGGCGTCGATCTGCGCGCCGAGGAACAGCGGCAGCGACGTCACCTTGTTGGCGTTGTAGCGCAGGCCGAGAACGCCCGGCGTGCCGCCGAGGGTGGTCGAGCTTTCCGTATAGGCGTTCTGCCACAGGGCCGACGGCTCCAGCGCGACGAAGGGCGTCACGGCGTAGCCGTTGAAACCGAACTTGCGGCCAAGTTCGATGCGGCCGCTGAGCTGGTCGCTGTCGAAGCGGCCTTTGGCGTTCTCCGTCGGACCGACGCCGGTAATGGTTCGGTCTGTTGTTGTCTCGCTGCGGGCATAATTCACGCTGGCGGCGAGGTAGGCTGTGCCCAGCCGCTGCGCCGCATAGGCGCCGATATGGCCGGCATTGATACGGCCGCTGGTCGACAGGCCGGAGACGGAGAAATTCGAGCCGCTGCCGCCGGCGGCAAGACCGAGCAGCAAGTCCGGCGTCAGCTGCCGGTCGACGCCGAAGCCGCCACCGAAGGTCGATGACGTCTGGTCGGCGGTGCCGGGCTGCCCGTCGATTGAACGCCGGCTGCCGAAGCCGGACGTCCAGGCGCGCCAGACCGGGGCGCTTTGCTGCGGCGTCATCGCCGCAAAAGCGTCGTAACCGGGCCTATCGGCCAGTTTCTTCCGCGGCGCGCTAGCATAGCCGAGCGGTTCGCTGAAGCCGACGCCCATTCCACTGGATGTGCCATTGAGCCAGCTCATGCCCTGTTGAAACATGATGTTGCCGAACTGGCTGCCGGCGGCGAAGGCGCCGTCCTGCGCGGCGGCGGCGCCGGCGCCGGACAGTTGATCGAGCACGCTAAGCGACGTTGCTGACAGCATGTTGACGTAGAACTGCCCGACAGTACTCGTCGGATCGAGCGTCGACGAATAGCCAGGCTCCAGCGCGTTGCCGACGGCGCTCTGGTTCTTCGTCATGCCGGGGACGGAGCCAAAGGCGAGGCGCGTCAGCACGAGATCGACTTCACCGAACGTCGTGACACCATTGCCGGTGTAATCATAAAGGGCGGTCGCAGAGAAAAACGGCGATGTGCTCGTTACGGCGCCGAATTGACCGGACAGGCCGCCGGGCGTGCAGAAGCCGCTGCCGCAAATCTGGACCGGCGCGCCAAACGTCGTCGCCTGCGAATAAACGGTGGTGCCAGCATACAAGCCCGGTGTCACAACGGCCGATAAGGTGCCGCCGTTCAGCGTCACCGTCGGGGCAACAAACCCGTCATTGAAAGTCGGCGAAACACGGACCGCGAATGTACCGTTCGGGCCGTTGATCAGTGTCCCTGCGACGAAAACCCCTGACGCCGTTGAAAAACCAGCAGCATCGCCACCGACGATGTATCCATTGTTAATGAGCGTGTTATTGCCGCCGCTGAACCCGGCCAATGTCACTTGGCCTCTTATGTATCCGTTGTTTGTGACCGTGTTGTTCGAATCGCCGAAAATCGCGAAAGCGCCATTGGCAAAGATGTTGCCCGTATTTGTGAATGTGTTGGCGGTGTTGTCGTTGAACGCATTGAACGAGACGCCGACCCCCGCTGCGTCGACATTGATCGTTCCGGCATTCGTCACCGCATTGCCGCCGCCGACCTGGATGCCGGCGCCGCTGCTGGCGAAAATGGTGCCGGTGTTGACGACGTTATAATTGAAGTTGGCGAAAATACCGGCACTGGAGCCGCCCAGCGCCGAGATCGTGCCGCTGTTGGTGATTGTCTGCTGGCCGCCGTCGCCGACGGCGTAGATGCCGGACGCGTCCACGCCGACGGAAATCACGTTAAAATTCGTTACCGAGCTATTGTCTGCGACCGAGATGCCGTAGGCGCTGCTGCCGGAGCCGGCCGTAATCGTTCCGTAGTTAAGCACTGTGTTATTACAACAAGCCTGGATGCCTGCCGAGTTGTCGCCAACACCAATTGTACCTGTGTTGGTAATGAAGTTGCTGTTGTTGGCGGAAATGCCGATGGCGGAATTTCCCGCTGTGATGTTGCCGCTGTTTATAATGCGGTGGTTGTCAGTCACGACGATGCCAATGCCCTGGTCGCCCGTGATGATACTGCCGCTGTTGTTGACGCTGTAGGTTCCAGCCGGAGGCAGGACGGCGTTGTCAGCGACGGCAATGCCGTATCCATCTTGACCCATCGTGATGATTCCGGAATTGACAACGACGCTGTCGAACATCGTGGCAATGCCGACGCTGCCGAGGCCGCCACCGATGGTGATGGAGCCTACGTTGGTGATGACATTGTTGTCGCCGCCGGTAATGCCGGCGCCGTTGGCGCCAGCCGTGATCACTCCACGGTTCACGACAACGTTGGTGTCGGCGACAAATACAGCCGCCGAACCGTCGCCGACATTTATGCGGCCATCATTCATGATGTTGTTGCCGCAACAGGCGATGATACCGAAAGCGCCATCGCCGACGATGATGTTGCCGGTGTTGTTGACGGTGCCGCCGTTGTTGACGTCGACGCCGACGCCGCCGTCGCCGTTGATCACGTTGCCGGCGTTGTTGACGGCGGCGCCGTCGTTGAGGAACACGGCGGCCGGGTTCGGCGTGCCCGAAACGTCGACCGTCGCGCCCGACTGGATATTGACGGTTACACCGTCTTCAGCACCGGTACCGACCGGCGTCGTCTGCGGACCGCCGCTCGACGTGCAGGTCACGGTATTACCACTGGTGGTACAATCGGCGGCGGCCGGCACAGCGGCCAGCGACAGCATCAAACCGGCGAACACAGCCACGCCCAAGCGTCGTTGCATAACCCTAACCCAGCCCTTGCCGCGCGCAGCGGCCCCGGGGAACTCTAGCACAACCCTGCCGGGCGGTGCGAATCGGCTGTGGATCGTCTATTGGCTCGGTCCCGTCCTTGGAAAAACCGATGTCCGTTCAACGCGCTACGCTATTCGGCTTTGCCGCGATCCTGATGTGGTCGCTGCTGGCGCTGCTGACCGTGGCCTCCGGCCAGGTGCCGCCATTCCAGCTGGCGGCGCTAACCTTCGCCGTGGGAGGCTCGATCGGTGCAGTGTGGGTCTGGCGGGCCAAAGCCTGGGGCGCGCTGCGCCAGCCACCGCAGGTCTGGCTGCTCGGCGTCAGCGGCCTGTTCGGCTATCACGCGCTGTATTTCGTCGCGCTGCGGCTGGCGCCGCCAGCGGAAGCCGGACTGCTCAATTATTTCTGGCCGCTCTTGATCGTGCTGTTTTCCGGCCTGCTGCCGGGCGAACACCTGCGGTGGTATTCAATCGCCGGCGCGCTGCTCGGCCTGATCGGAACGGTGATCCTGTTTCTCGGCAAGGGCATCGCCCCGGCGCTGGATTATGTAGTCGGTTACAGCGCGGCATTTTGCGCCGCCTTTGTCTGGGCCGGTTACTCGGTGCTGTCGCGGCGCTTTGTCGGCGTGCCGACCGCGGCGGTGGCCGGCTTCTGCCTCGCCACGGCGCTGCTGGCGGCTTTGTGTCATGTCACCTTCGAGACGACGGTCTGGCCGCAAACGGCAGGCCAATGGCTGGCGGTCGGGGGTCTCGGCATCGGTCCGGTCGGCATCGCGTTTTATGTCTGGGACATTGGCGTCAAGCGCGGCGACATAAGGCTGCTCGGCGTTGCCTCATATGCAGCGCCGATCTTGTCGACGTTCTTTCTGGTGCTGGCCGGTTATGCCGAGGCGAGCGTGACGCTCTGGTTCGCGGCTTTGTTGATTGCCGGTGGTGGATTGCTTGCTGCCAAGGATATGCTCGGCAAGCAGACGCCGCCTTAGGGCGTCCAATCTTTCGGTGCCAACTCAAAGCCGTCGAAAGAAAATCCTGGCGCCACGGTGCAGCCGACGAGTGTCCAATCGCCGGTCGATTGCGCCGCTTGCCAGGCGCGCGCCGGTACGGTGACTTGCGGGACTTCATCGGCGTGGATGTCGGCGCCGAGCTTGAAGATGGCTTCCTTGGCTCCGTCGACGATCTTCAGCTCAAGCGGCGCGCCGGAATGATAGTGCCAGATCTCGACGGCATCGACGCGGTGCCAGTGCGAACGCTCGCCGCGCGCCAGCAGAAACAGAATCGCAGTTGACGCCGCGCGGCCATTGACGGTGTGCGTATCGCGAAAGGTCTCGCGATAATGCCCGCCCTCCGGATGCGGCTTGAGGTCGAGCTTCTTGATGATGTCGGCGGCGCTGCTCATCAGAACTTGTTCTTGCGCTCGCGCAATTCGGCGAACACTTCATTGGCCGGTTTGCCGGCCATGCCGAGATTGGCGGCAATCGAGGCTTCAGCAGCGCGCAGGAACGGATTGACCTTCTTCTCTTCGCCGATCGTGGTCGGGATGGTCGGTTGACCGCCCGCAAGTTGCTTGGCCGCTTCCGAGGCGCGCGCCAGCAACGCCGCATTGCCCTTGTCGACGCTCAGCGCGAACTTGATGTTGGAAGCGGTGTACTCATGGCCGCAGAACACTTTCGTCTCATCCGGCAGATCGTTCATCTTCTGCATCGACGACCACATCTGGTCCATCGTGCCTTCGATGACGCGGCCACAGCCAACCGAGAACAAATTGTCAGCGGCGAACAAAAGATTGTCGGCGTGAAACCAATAGACGATATGGCCGAGCGTATGGCCGGGCGTCTCGATGACATTGCCGATCAACGTGCCGACCTTGACCTTGTCGCCTTCCTTCACGGTGGCATCGACACCCGGAATTTTGTCGGCTTCAGCAGCCGGTGCGGTGACGCGGCATTTCCATTTCGCTTTCAGCGCCATGATGCCGTCAGTGTGGTCGGCATGATGATGCGTGACCAGAATGTCGGTGAGCTTCCAGCCTGTTTGCTGCAGCGCCAGTTCGATGGGCGCGGCTTCCGGCGCATCGATGGCGGCGGTGGCGCCGGTTTTCGGATCATGCAGCAGCACGCCGAAATTGTCGGAGCGGCACATGAACAGGCGGGTCTGGGCGGACATGGAAAGTCTCCTCAACGAAATCTTTAACTGAACACTGAAAATGTGTCGCATATCGGCGGCACACAAGACCCTCATTTCGTGTTAGTTTGCCGTTATGTCAATCGATGTCGTCGATCTGCGTAATTTTTACGGCCAGCAATTGGGCAAGGTGGCGCGCCGTTTCGTCAATCGCGGCATACGCTCACTGTGGCGCGAGGCCGAAGGCCAGCGCGTGCTCGGCATCGGCTATACGACGCCCTATCTCGGCCTGTTCCGCGAGGACTCCGAGCGCTGCCTGGCCTTCATGCCGGCCGGGCAGGGCGTGCTGAAATGGCCAACGGGGCGGCCGGCTTTGGCGGCGCTGGTCGATGAGAATGAATTGCCGCTGACCGATGGCGCGGTCGATCGCGTTTTGCTGGTGCATGCGCTGGAGATGACGCACGACCCGGCGGCGCTGTTGCGTGAAGTGTGGCGCGTGCTGGCGCCGGGGGGAAGACTTCTGGCGGTAGTGCCGAACCGGCGCGGTGTGTGGGCGCGGACCGATACAACGCCCTTCGGTCATGGCCGGCCTTATTCGCGCAGCCAGATCAACCAGCTTTTGCGCGAGACCTGGTTCACGCCGAGCGGCTGGAGCGAAGCACTCTATGTGCCGCCGGTGCCGCGCAACTGGTTCTTGCGCTCGGCGGTGGCATGGGAGCGCACCGGCGCCACCCTGTCGGCGCCGTTCGCCGGCGTGCATATTGTTGACGCGACCAAGCAGGTCTATCGCGCCGTTCCGACACGTCGCGTCAAGCGCAGCCTGGTGCCAGCGCTTGAGCCGGTGCTGGCGCCATCAGCGAGGACGTGAATGCAGCTGTCATTCCGGGACGCGCTGAAAGCGCGAACCCGGAATCCAGAGACATCTTCATTGCAGTTGGATTCCGGGTCCAGCGCTGCGCGCTGTCCCGGAATGACAATCATTCCGGCTGACGCGGCGGTTCGTCGCCGCCCGCCGGGGCCGGAGCCGGCGCTGCGCCTGCTTCAACATTGCCGTTAAAGTCCGGACGGAAGTTGCTGCCGCTGCGATGACGCCTGCGGCGGCGGCCGAAACGATCCGGACGATCGCCTTGCTCACCACCATTTTGTCCGTTGGCTTCGCCTTCGCCGGCGATAACCGGCTGCGGCTGCTGGCCGCCACCGGTGATGAAGGCGGGCAGGCCGGTCACTTCCGGCTGGACGTTGTTGTTCTGGTTATTGTTGTGCTGCGGGCGCGGCTGATGATCCTGCCGCGGCTGGTTGTTGTTGTGCTGATGTTGCGGCCGGTTGTGCTGCGGCTGATCGCGCGGCGGGAAGGGCTGCGCATCACGCGGCAGATAAGGCTGCTGCTGGTTCTGCGGCGGCTGCGGCTGTTGTTGCGGCTGCTGCTGGTTGAAGTTCTGTTCGCCCGGCTGCGCGACGAAGGGCTGGCCATCATCATCGCCATCATCATAGTTGTCGTCGGCGGCGCCGGTCGGCGCGCCCGGCGTCGGCGCCGGATTGTTGTAATATGGGTTCTGCTGGCGGAACTGTTCCTGCGCCGTGGCAATGAGCCGGAAGTAATGTTCGGCGTGCTGGAAGTAGTTCTCGGCCGCGACCGGATCGCTCGAGGTCTGCGCATCGCGAGCCAGCTGCATGTACTTCTCGGCGATGTGCGAGGCGGTGCCGCGAATTTTGACGTCCGGTCCGTTCGACTCGTAGACGCGAGTCAGCGGGTTCTGGCTCTTGCGGTGGTTATTGTTGTTATTGTTGTTGTTATGGCCGCCACCACCACCGCCGCCGCCACCGCTGCGACCCCGCATACGCTTCTGACCGTTTCTCATGATGTCCCTGTTATTCGCCAACTTGCTTCGCTCTCCGCGATCAGGCCTCTTTGGACCTGCCGCTTGCTCTACTAGACCGGGAAGACACGTCCCGTGGCGTCCTTAAGATCGGCAATATGCGTGTCGTCGCGCGGGGCGCCCTGAAAGGCTGCCCGCGCCAATGTCGTAAAATTTGTGCGCCGGTTATTCGCGATGCTTACAGCAACCCCAATGCCGTCCTGGCGATCGACTTTGCGGTGCTGCCTCGCAGAGCCATATGCTCCGGGCTTCGTGGCCATGCATCCGTCACGGGTCGATTCCGTTGCCAAGAGGCTAGTCGTTTCCGGAGGCCTTTCCAAGCGGTTTTTTCGTGGTTATGGCCAGTTCCGGCAGCGATGAGGCACTTAAAGCACGCGGAATGCCGCCTAGATCGGCCCGCGCATCGCCGACATGCAGTCCGGCCATGGTAAACAGATCGCGCACGGCAGGTTCCTGTCCGGCGCCCAATTCGACAACCAGCAGGCCGCGGGGCGCCAAAAGGCGCCGCGCCTCAGCGGCAATGGCACGGTAGAAATCGAGCCCGTCATGGCCGCCATCGAGCGCCAGCGCGGGATCATAATCGCGCACTTCCGGGTCAAGCGTGGCGATGACGCTATGTTCGATATAGGGCGGATTGGACACGACCAGATCGAACGGGCCGCTGACACCATCGGCGATGTTGCAGAGGATGAAATCGCACCGCGATGCCAGATTGAGCCGCCCGGCATTGCCGCGCGCGACGGCCAGCGCGTCAGGGCTGATATCGGTAGCGATGCCGGTGGCGCTCTTCAGTTCTGACAGCAGCGCCAGCATCAATGCGCCGGAGCCGGTGCCGATATCGAGCAGACGCAGCGGCTTGTCACGCGCGCCTTGGGTGTCGATGTAGGCAAGCGCGGCTTCGACGATGGTTTCGGTATCGGGACGCGGATCGAGCACCGCGGGGCTGACATCGAGCATCAGGCTCCAGAATTCCTTGCGGCCGATGATGCGCGACACAGGCTCGTGTTTGAGTCGGCGGGCGGCGAGGGCAGAGACTCGCGCGACCTCATCGGCAGTGAGCAAGCGATTGGCTTGCGAGAACAACTTGCTCCGATCCAGCTGCAAGGCATGACCGAGCAACAAGCGTGCATCGGTTTCCGCATTGTCGAGGCGGGCGAGATTAAATGCGTCGGCCATCAGTCGCTGCGCTTCAGCGATTGATGAGTCAGGTGTGAGTCCGGGGACTGCGGGCATCATATATCCGTTCGTCCCCGCGAAAGCGGGAACCCAGGGCCACAAACGCCGTCGATCAAGAAAGAACTGGGTCGCCGCTTTTGCGGGGACGAACGGAGTTTGGAACGCCCGCCAAGGGCAATTCTCACATCGCGCCTTCGGCCGCCAGCAGTTCGGCCTGATGTTCGGTGACCAACGCGTCGATCAGTTCGTCCACGTCGCCTTCCATCACCGCCGGCAATTTATAGAGCGTGAGATTGATGCGGTGGTCGGTGACGCGGCCTTGCGGATAATTATAGGTGCGGATGCGCTCGGAGCGATCGCCCGAGCCGATCTGACCCTTGCGTTCGGCGGCGCGCTCGGCATCCAGCTTGCGGCGCTGTGTGTCGTAAAGCTTGGTGCGCAAGTAAGCCAGCGCCTTGGCCTTGTTCTTGTGCTGCGAGCGTTCCTCCTGCACGAAGACAATCGTGCCGGTCGGAATGTGCGTGATGCGGATCGCCGACTCGGTCTTGTTGACGTGCTGGCCGCCGGCGCCCTGCGCGCGCATCGTGTCGATCTTCAGATCGTCGTCCTTGATTTGAATGTCGACGTCTTCGACTTCCGGCAGAACGGCGACGGTCGCGGCTGACGTGTGAACGCGGCCTTGCGTTTCCGTATCAGGCACGCGCTGCACGCGATGCACGCCGGATTCGAACTTCATTTTGGCGAAGACGCCGCGGCCATGCACTTCGGCGATGACTTCCTTGAGGCCGCCCTTCGAGCCTTCGCTCATGGTGATGACTTCGGTCTTCCAGCCCTGCTTGGCGGCGTAGCGCTCATACATGCGGAACAGATCGCCGGCGAACAGCGCCGCTTCGTCACCGCCCGTGCCGGCGCGGATTTCAAGAATGGCGTCGTGATCGTCCATCGCGTCTTTGGGGATGAGCGCGAGACGAATCTTTTTCTCCAGCGCCTCGTGCTGCGGGATCAGCTCCTGCTTCTCGGCTTCCGCCATCTTGCGCATTTCGGCGTCGGTCGATGAATCGGTCATCATCGCGTCGAGCTCGGCGATCTCGGTGCCCATGGCGCGATAGGTCTTGATCGCGTCGATCACCGGGCCGAGGTCGGAGAATTCGCGCGACAGTTTGACGTAGTCATCGGTGCCAAGGCCTGAGCCGAGTTCGCGTTCGACCATGGCATGGCGGTTGAGCAGGGCATCGAGACGGTGTTGCGGAAGCGAAATCAAAGCGGGAGTCCCTCAGCGGTCGCAAAGTCTTCAAGTGTCTGGCGGATCGAAACGCTGCCAACCGGCTGCGCCAGCGCCGGCAGCAGCGCATCGGCGCCTTTTTGGCAATCGAGTTGCAGCAGCATCGCCTTCACCGGGCCAACGGACGAGGGCGACAACGACATCGAACGATAGCCGATAATCGCCAGCGCCAGCGCGCCCAATGGCTGCGAGGCGAGTTCGCCGCACAGCGCCACGGGCTTGCCGTGCTTGGCGGCCTTGTCGGCGATCTCCTTCAGCGCGCGCAAGACCGGCGCCGACAGAGGATCGAAACGCTGCGACACGCGTGTGTTGCCACGATCGGCGGCGTAAAGGAATTGCATGAGGTCGTTGGAGCCGACCGAGAGGAAGTCGACGCGCTCGAGCAGCTCATCGAGCTGGAACAGCAGTGACGGCACTTCCAGCATGGTGCCGATGTGCACGCGCTCCGGCAGCGAGTGACCGTGGCGGCGCAGATGCGTGAGTTCGACTTCGACAAGCGCCTTGGCCTGATCGAATTCTTCGACCGTGGCGATCATCGGAAACATGACGCGGATTTCGCGGCCGCCACCGGCGCGCAACAGTGCGCGCACCTGGCTGCGCAGCAGGCCGGGACGATCGAGGCCGAGGCGAATCGCGCGCCAGCCGAGCGCCGGGTTTTCTTCTTCGAAGTTGCGCAAGTAGGGCAGCACCTTGTCGCCGCCAATATCGAGCGTGCGGAAGGTCACGGGTTTCTTGCCGGCGGCATCGAGCACGGTGCGATAGAGCTGCATCTGCTCGCCGGTCCGCGGCAAAGTCGGCGCCACCATGAACTGCAGTTCTGTGCGGAACAGGCCGATGCCGCTGGCGCCGGTCTCTGCGACATGCGGCAGATCAATGGTCAGGCCGGCATTCATCATCAGCGCGATGGTGTTGCCGTCCTTGGTGATGCACGGCTTGTCGCGCGCGGCGCGATATTGCGCCTGCCGGCGGGCGCGCAATTTGACGCGTTCGCCGAAGGCCGCCTCAATGTCCTGCGGCGGCCGCATATGGACGTGGCCGGTCGAGCCGTCGACAATGATGGCGTCGCCCTGTTCGACCAGGCCGGTGGCATTGGCGATGTCACCGACGGTCGGAATACCGAGCGCGCGCGCAACGATCGAGACATGCGAGGTCATGCCGCCTTCTTCGAGCACAAGGCCGCGCAATTTCTTACGATCGTAGTCGAGTAGCGCCGCCGGCCCCATCGAACGGGCGACGACGATGGAATTGTCCGGCAACTGGTCCTTGCGCGGCGCGTGATCCTGACCCATCAAAACGCGCATCAGCCGGTTGGCGAGATCGTCGAGATCATGCAGGCGGTCGCGCAGATACGGATCGGAGGCGCGCAGCATTTTCGCGCGGGTGTCGGACTGCACACGCTCGACGCCGGCTTCGGCGGTGAGGCCGGTGGTAACGGCTTCGCGTATTCTGTGCGCCCAGCCCTGGTCATACGAGAACATGCGATAGGCTTCGAGCACGTCACGATGTTCGCCGCCGTCGACGACATCGCGATGCTCGACAAGGCGATCGAGATCGGCGCGCAAGGCGGCGATAGCCGCTTCGAGACGCTTCAGCTCCTTCGGGACGTCGTCGGCGATCACATTGGTGATGACGACGCGCGGCTCATGCAGCACGACATGGCCGAGCGCGATGCCATCGGACAACGACACGCCTTCGATGTGAATGGCGTGGCGCGCGGCCGGCTCGGCGCCGGGCTTTGCGATCGACGAGAGCTCGCCGGAGGCGATCATCTCGGCCAGCACCATCGCCGTTGTCTGCAGCGCTTCTTCTTCTTCCTCGACGTAGTTCCGCCGGGCGCGATTCTGCACCACGAGCACGCCGAGCGTATTGCCGGCGCGCAGGATCGGCACACCGAGGAAGGAGTGATAAATCTCTTCGCCGGTCTCCGGGCGGAACGAATAGGCCGGGTGGTTCTGCGCGTCCGACAGGTTGATCTTGGTCGCCTCGCTGGCGACCAGACCGACCAGGCCTTCATCGGCCTCCATGACGGTGCTGTGGACGGCCTCGCGGTTCAGACCTTCGGTGGCGTATAGCTCAAGGGTTCCGTCCACGCGCAACACGTAGACAGAGCAAACCTCCGCCACCATATTGGCGGCGATCAGGACGACCACCTTGTCGAGACGATCCTGCGCGCTGACCGGCTCCGCCATAACCTCGCGAAGCCGACGCAACAGCACGCGCGGACCGCCCAGCGCGCCACGCATTGGAGAAGCCCTTATTAGCGGCCTAAACCGGCGGCGAATCCGGGGTTCGCCGCCTTAAGGCCAGCCTATAGCGAATGGGGGCGGTAAGGGGCAAGTTTTGGGGTGGATCAGGCCTTATCCAGCCCGTACAGCGCGTGCAGGGTCCGCACCGCCTCGTCGGTCTGGGCGGCCTTGATCAGCACCGAGAACTTGATCTCGGATGTGGTGATGGCGAGGATATTGATCTTCTTCTCGGACAGCGCCTTGAACGCCTCGGCGGCGACGCCGGCATGGCTGCGCATACCGATGCCGATGACCGACACTTTGGCGACGTCCGTGGCGCCATCCAGCCGCTCAAAGCCGATCGTCGCCTTGGCCTTCTCGATGACGACGCGGGCGCGCTCGTAATCGGCCGAGGGCACGGTGAAGGTGAGGTCCGTCGTCGCGCCATCGGCGGTGACATTCTGCACGATCATGTCGACATTGATGCTGGCATCGGCCAGCGGCCCGAAGATCGCTGCGGCGACGCCCGGCTTGTCCTGCACGCGGCGGATGGAAATCTGCGCCTCGTCCTTGGAGAAGGCGATGCCGGTGACGGTTTGCTGTTCCATGATCTCACTCTCGTCGCAGATAAGGGTGCCGATGAAGTTGGCCTTCGGATCGATGTCTTCCGGCTTGACGAAACTCGAGCGCACGAAGATGCGCACATTGCGCAGCATGCCGAGCTCGACCGAGCGCACCTGCATGACCTTGGCGCCGAGCGAGGCGAGCTCAAGCATTTCCTCGAAGGCGATTTTCTCGAGGCGGCGCGCATTGGGCACGACGCGCGGGTCGGTGGTGTAGACGCCATCGACGTCGGTGTAGATGTCGCAGCGTTCAGCGCCGATGGCGGCAGCAATCGCCACCGCCGATGTATCAGAGCCGCCGCGGCCGAGCGTGGTGATGCGGCCGGTGGCTTCGTTCTTGCCCTGGAAGCCGGCAATGACGGCAACCTGCTTCAACTCGTCGAAGCGCTTGATCAGCTCGGCGCCGTTGACGTCCTTGATGCGCGCCGAGCCATGCACATTGTCGGTCAGGATCGGCAACTGCCAGCCCTGCCACGACCGCGCATTGATGCCCATGCCTTCGAGCACGATGGCCAAGAGGCCGGCTGTCACCTGTTCGCCAGTCGCGACCACGGCATCGTATTCGCGCGTGTCATGCAAGGGAGCGGCATCCTTGCACCAAGCAACGAGCTGATTGGTGACGCCCGACATAGCCGAGACCACGACGGCGACATCATAGCCGGCATCGACCTCGCGTTTGACGTGGCGCGCGACGTTGCGGATGCGGTCGAGGTCGGCGACGGAGGTGCCGCCGAATTTCATGACGAGGCGAGGCATTGAAGATCCCGGCTTTAGCGAAAGGCGCGTAGTCATAGCGGCGAGGTAGCCCGCCTGCAACACTATAGAAACGCAGCCTTTAAGCGGCTTTGCCGGCAAGGGGAAGGAGCTTCGTCACCTGGGACAAATCGTGCACGAATTTGGCGTATTCGGTGCGCTTGCTCTGCTCGTCCGGCAGGCGCAGCAAATAGGACGGATGCACCGTGAACAGGATGCTCGGGCCGCCGCGGTAGTCGATTGTCTTGCCTCGCAGTTCGGTGATCTTGACGTCCTTGCCGGTGAGCGCGCGCGCCGCCGTGCCGCCGAGCGCGACCACAAGCTTGGGCTTGATCAGGTTGAGCTCGCGGTCGAGCCACCAGCGGCAATGTTCGACCTCATTATTGTTCGGCCGCTTGTGAATGCGGCGCTTGCCGCGCGGCTCGAATTTGAAATGCTTCACCGCATTGGTGACATAGGCACGGTCGCGGTCGATGCCGGCCTCAAGGGCCGCCTTGTTGAAGACCTGTCCGGCCGGGCCGACAAAGGGCTGGCCCGCGAGATCTTCCTGATCGCCGGGCTGTTCGCCGACGAAGACAACGGGTGAATTATCTGGGCCTTCGCCGAATACAGTTTGCGTGGCGTTACAGAATAGCGGGCAGCGCTGGCAGGTTTGCGCTTGCTCTTTGAGAGCGGCGAGCGAACCGGCGGTGGCCGTTGATGGCGGCAGGGTGAAGCCGGTGGCTTTGCGTGGCGCCGTCGGCATCGCCTGGATCATGGCCTTGGCGCGCTCTTCGGCTTGCGCCAGCATGCCCGGGATGAGCGCGGCTTCCGGGAGGTTTTTCCAATAGCGCACCGGCATTTCGCTGCGCATCATGGTTGGATTGACGCGCGCCGGATTGAAGGTCGAACGGTAATAGCTCAGCCACCATTCTTCCAGCGCGTCTTCGCTCGGCGCCTGACTCTTCGGCACGCCGGGGCCGAAAGTGAGCTTGCTGCGGTCCCAGTCGAGTGTGCCGTCCGGCGTCAAAATGGTCCAGCGCATATTGGCGAAGCGTTTGACGAAGAACGACGACACATTATTCAGGATGAGATGCTGCGGCTCGAACCATGCGACGAAGCGTTCGCCGTCATTGTCCTCGACGCTGCGGAAGCGGACGAAGGCTGTCATCTTGTGCCGGTCGCGGCGGATCGCCTTTTCCATCTGCTTGAGTTTGTAAACCAGCGGATCGGTGAAGATCGCCAGCAGCATGCGGTCTTCGTTCAGCAGCCGCCACAGCAGTTCATAAAGATGCGCGAAGCGTTCCGGATCGCGGTGGCACAGCACGCTGCGGGCGAGATCGACATAAGCGCCGGGCACCGTGAATTTTGGCACTTTCACGTCGGGCGGCGGCGCGTCGCCGAACAGATCGGCGTCTCCGGGGCCGCTCCAGGTCACGTCGCGCGGCTTGATCTTGGCGGCAATCAGGCCGCGGACATGATCGCGGAATTCCTCCAGCGACGTTTCATCCTTCATCCGCAGCCGGATCATCGCGTCACCCAAACAGGTTCATCTGCACCGGCTTTGGCGCAAAGCGCGCATGCAATGTCGCGCTGTCGATGTCCTGCACCGGGCGATGGTCCGGCGTGATGATGAACGGCCGGGCGCGGCGCACCGCGCTGGTCAACCGCGTCAGGTCGTCAAGCCGCAAGGTGCGATGCCGCCGTGCCGCGATCAGCCGGTCGACCGTACGCGCCCCTAAGCCCGGCACGCGCAACAGCACTTCGCGATCGGCCGTGTTGATATCGACCGGGAATTTCTCGCGGTTGCGCAAGGCCCAGGCTAGCTTTGGATCGATGGCGAGATCGAGCATGCCGGTCGACGACGCACCGGCGGTAATCTCGTCGGCGGCAAAGCCGTAATAGCGCATCAACCAGTCGGCCTGATACAGCCGGTGCTCGCGCTGCAACGGTGCGGCGGACAGTGGCAGGGCGCTGCTTGAATCCGGGATCGGTGAGAAGGCGGAATAATAAATCCGGCGCAGGCCATAGCCCGCGTAGAGGTTGGCGCTGGTGGTGAGGATGGTGGCGTCATTGGCGCTGTCGGCGCCGACGATCATCTGCGTGCTCTGACCGGATGGTGAAAACTTCGGCGCCTTGAACAGGGTCTTGCGCGCGTCCTTGCTCTCATCGATGCGCAGCTTCAATCCCGCCATGGTGCTGCGGATCGTCGTCGTACGCTTCTCCGGCGCGAAGGCCTTTAAGCCGTTCTCGGTCGGCAGCTCGATATTGATCGACAGCCGGTCGGCATAGCGCCCGGCCTGCGCCGCCAGTTCCTGGCTCGCTTCGGGAATAGCCTTGAGATGGATGTAACCGCGGAAGTGGTGCACCTCGCGCAACTGCCGCGCCACCTCGACCAGTTGCTCCATTGTGTAGTCAGCCGAGGCGATGATGCCGGACGACAGGAACAGGCCCTCAATGTAATTGCGCTTGTAGAATTCCAGCGTCAGCTTGACGACTTCCTCGACCGTGAAGCGGGCTCGGCGCACATTGCTGGAGCGGCGATTGATGCAATAGGAGCAGTCGAAAATGCAGGAATTGGTCAGCAGAATTTTTAGCAGGGACACGCAGCGGCCATCGGGCGTATAGGAATGGCAAATGCCGGCGCCGGTGGTCGAACCGATGCCCGCCTTGCCCTTCGAGTCGCGTTTCGGCGCGCCGGACGAGGCGCAGGACGCATCGTATTTCGCGGCATCGGCGAGGATTTCGAGCTTGGCTTGGATGGATTTGGACATGCTGCCTTCTTTGCCGTTTCCCCGTATACGGTTCACTGTCTGTTCTAGATCACCAGAAACGTCAATGCACGTGTTTGTGACGAAGTTCCAATGGGTTAGGAGTTCCCGATGAGCGGCCGGGCTTCCAGCATCGACTCAGCCGAGGTCGAGCGCTTTTCCCGCATGGCGGCGACCTGGTGGGACCCGAAAGGGCCGATGTCGGCGCTGCACAAGTTCAATCCGCAGCGGCTCGGCTATATCCGCGACCAGGCGGCGAAGAATTTCGACCGCGACCCGAAGAAGCTCGACTGCCTGAAGGGCCTGCGCATTCTCGATATCGGCTGCGGCGCCGGCATCCTGTCGGAGCCTTTGGCGCGCCTCGGTGCGTCCATGGTCGGCGCCGACCCGGCCGAAGAGAACATCGAGGTTGCTCGTACCCATGCCGACGCGACCGGGGTCGAGGTCGATTACCGCGCCACCACGGCGGAGGCTCTGGCCGAAGCGGGCGAGAAATTCGACATTGTGCTGGCAATGGAAGTGGTCGAGCATGTGGTCGATGTGCCGGCCTTCGTCGACAGTTGCGCCACTATGGTGAAGCCGGGCGGGCTGATGATCGCGGCGACGTTGAACCGGACGCTGAAGAGCTTCGCGCTGGCCATTGTCGGCGCCGAATATGTGCTGCGCTGGGTGCCGCGCGGCACGCATCAATGGGACAAGTTCGTCAAGCCGGAAGAGCTGGAGCGGGCGTTCGAAGACTCCGGTCTTGATATCATCGGCGAACGCGGCGTCATCTACAATCCGCTGGCGGATCGATGGCAGTTGTCGTCGGATATGGATGTTAATTACATGATGGTTGGCACGCGCAAATAATTTCGTTTCGAAATGAAATCCTGAAATGCTCTGGATCCCCTTCACGATCATCGCCGCTGCCGCGCAGACCGCGCGCAACGCCATGCAGCGCGAACTGACGACAACACTTGGCACGGTCGGCGCGACGCATGTGCGCTTCCTGTTCGGCTTTCCGTTCGCCATATTGTTTCTGGTCGGCGTGCTGATGGTGACCGGCGCGGCCATGCCGCAGCCGTCGCTGATTTACTGGCCGTGGATCGCCTTGGGCTTTGTCGCGCAGATCGCCGCGACGGCGATGATGCTGTCGGCGATGAGCAGCCGCTCTTTCGTCGTCACCACCGCCTATATCAAGACCGAGCCGGTGCAGACCGCTTTGTTCGGGCTTATTCTGCTCGGCGATCACATCACGCCGTTGCTCGCCGTTGCGATCCTGATTGCCACCGCCGGCGTCGTGGTGATGTCGTACAAGCCGGGCGTGGCGCAGGTCGGCGGCTACAAGCCGACGGTCATGGGCATTGTCGCCGGCGGCATGTTCGGCCTGTCGGCGATCGGCTATCGCGGCGCCATTCTCAGCCTGGAGCTCGGCGATAATTATGTGCTGGCGGCGACCTTTACTTTGGCCGTCGGCCTTGTCCTGCAGGCCGCGTCATTGTCGGCATGGCTGGCCTGGCGCGACGTTGGCGTGCTCAAGGCGATCTTCCGCGCCTGGAAGCCGTCGATCATGGCCGGCTTCATGGGTGCGTTCGCGTCGCAGTTCTGGTTTCTCGCCTTTGCGCTGACCACGGCGGCCAGCGTGCGCACCTTGGCGCTGGTCGAAGTTTTGTTCGCGCAGGGGATTTCGAAATTCATCTTCAAACAGCCGACGACAGGGCGCGAGGCGTTCGGCATTGCCATGATTGTGGTCGGTGTGGCGCTGCTGGTCTGGGCGCACTAGCGCGCGCTAATTCCGCTCATCCGGTAAAATCGGGATCGGATGAAATTCGATGCCTTCCTCGGCCAAGGCCTTGGCATCGTCCGGGGAGGCGACGCCATAGATCGAGCGATGCTCGGTTTCGCCGTAATGCATCTTGCGCGCTTCTTCGGGGAATTTCTGGCCGACATCGTCGGCGTTCTTGGTGATGTGCTCGCGCAGCTCTTTCAGCTTGCTGCGGAATTCCATTTCCTGCGGCGACATCATGGCCACCGGCTGATTATTTGGCGTGCTGTCAGCGGCAGGCGCCGGCGCGTCAACCGATGCCTTGCGCTTCTTCGCTGTCGACGACAGCCGCGGCGCCATGATGGCCTTCTCGACTTTGACAGAGCCGCACATCGGACACGATACCAGCCCGCGCTTGACCTGCTTGTCGTAGGCGCCTGAATCGGCGAACCAGCTTTCGAAGCTGTGGCCCTTGTTGCAGTTGAGCGTGTAGCGGATCATTTCGGGTCGGGCACCAGATGCAGGTAGGGCGTCTCCGCCATCGGCTCGAACATCTCGAAGCGGCGGCCATGCTGCAGCGACGGCATGCGCGCGCGGGCTTCGGTCACCAAAGCCTGATCGATCTCGGCCATGATGACACCGGGCTCAGTGCCGCCTTCGGCGAGCACGCGGCCCCACGGATCGACGATGATCGAATGACCGAAAGTCTCGCGGCCGTTCTCATGCTTGCCGCCTTGCGCCGCGGCGAGCACGAAACAGCCGTTCTCGATGGCGCGGGCGCGCATCAACGTGTTCCAGTGCGCTTCACCGGTCTGCTTCGTGAACGCTGACGGGATCGCCAGCATCGTCGCGCCGGCTTCCGCCAGTGCGCGATAGAGCGCCGGGAAGCGCAGGTCGTAGCAAATAGTGACGCCGAGCACGCCCCACGGCAGGGTCGTATTAATGGCGATGTCGCCGGCGCGATAATTGCGCGACTCGCGATAGCTCTCGCCGCCGGCAAGATCGACATCGAACATGTGGATCTTGTCGTAGCGTGCGGCGATCTCACCCTTTGGATTGATGACGAAGCCGCGATTGGCGGCTTTCTCCGGCGCGACCTTGATCGCCAGCGAGCCGACATGAATGAAGATGTTGTGCTTGCGCGCCAGTTCGCGGAAGGCGGCGAGCGAGGTATCGGCCTCTTCCTCATGGATGGAGGCGAAGAAACGCGTGCGATCCACATCCATGATGTTGGTCATTTCCGGCGTCTGCACATAATCGGCGCCGGCGGATGTCGCCTCGCCGATCATGCGCACCGCCTCATCGAGATTAGCCGCCGGCGTCTTGCCGGTGCGCATCTGGATCAGCGCGGCCTTGAAGGTCGCCGGCGAGGCGCTCATGCGTTGCTTTCGGAAGCGAGCAGGGGATCGAGCCGGCCTTCACGTTCCAGGTCGTGCAGGTCATCGCTGCCGCCGACATGCGTCTTGCCGATGAAAATCTGCGGCACACTGGTGCGCCCATTGGCACGCTGGATCATCAGTTGCCGCTCGGAACTCGCCGAGACGTCAATTTCCTTGAAGGGCACCCCTTTGCGCTCGAGCAGCGACTTGGCCATGCGGCAATAGGGGCACCACTGGGTGGTGTAGATTTCTACAGGAGGCATTGCGGGTTCCGCTGATCGATGGGCGACCCTGTTTATATGGGAGTGCGGACGGGGGCGACAACCCGGGCAAAAACCAGCACATCGACATGGGCGGCGCCGGCCCGTAGCAACGCGCGGGCGCAGGTATCGACGGTAGCGCCGGAGGTCAGCACGTCGTCGACCAGGATGATGCGGCGCCCAGTGACCTCGGCCTTTTGCCCATCGGGAACACGGAAAGCGCCCTGCACATTGCTGGCGCGCTGTTCCTTCGAGAGGCCGACCTGCTGTGGCGTGGCGCGGACGCGCTTCAGCACGTCGTGCAGCACCGGCACGCCGCTGATCTCGGAAATAGCGCCGCACAAGGCAGCGGCCTGGTTGAAGCGCCGCGCCCACAGCCGCCGCCAGTGCAGCGGCACCGGCATCAGCGCATCGGCGTCGGTGAGCAATTCGCGGCCGGCGCGCGCCATCCAGCGGCCCATCATCGGCGCGAAATCGGTCCGATCGGCATATTTGAACGCCAGCACCAGTTTGCGCGCCACTTCATCGTAACGCACAGCGGCGCGGGCCCGGTCATAGGCCGGCGGGTTGGCCATCGCCTCCATCGACAACAGGCCGGGGCCGGGATCGTAGACGAAGGGGATGCCGAGGCGGGCGCAGTAGGGCGGCTCGATCAGCGACAGTTTCGACCAGCAGGATGCGCATAGGCCGACACCATCGCCGAGCGGCTCGCGGCAGGACGGGCAAAGCGGCGGCAGCGCGGTGTCGAGAACGGTGCGCCACATCGCCCGCATGCCAGCGCCAAGTCTTGCGCTGCGCGCTGGCGTGGCCACCTGTTCTTCGCTTGCCGATCCAAGCTCGTTCATGCTGCAAGGATACCAGATGTCCCAAAGCCCGACCATATTCGACCGAGAGCTGCTGCGTGCCCGCCAAAAGCGCGCGCAGGCGCTCGGCCCGGCGACATTTCTGCTTGATCGGGTGACGGAAGAATTGAGCGAGCGGCTGTCGGTGGTGTTGCGGCAGTTCGATCGCGCCGTCGATTTCGGCACGCCGACGGACGCGTTGCGGCAAATGCTCGGCGTCAGCGGCAAGGTGGGTGACATTGTCGCGGCGACATCAACAGGCGCCGCGGAAACCATTGTCGATGATGCGGAGCGGCCTTTCGCCGAGGCCTCGCTCGATCTTGTCGTCTCGGCGCTGGCCTTGCAGTTCGTCAACGATCTGCCCGGCACGCTCATTCAAATCCGCCGTGCGCTCAAGCCCGACGGCCTACTGCTCGCGGCGATGATCGGCGGCGACAGCCTCATCGAATTGCGCGAGGCCTTTGCCGATGCGGAAAGCGAAGTCGAAGGCGGCATCTCGCCGCGTGTGTCGCCTTTTGCCGATATCCGCGATCTCGGCGGCCTTTTGCAGCGCGCCGGCTTTGCCTTGCCGGTGATCGACAGCGACCGGCTGACGGTGCGCCACGACAATCCCTTGGCCTTGATGCGCGACCTGCGCGCCATGGGCGCGACCAACATCCTGACCGAACGGCGGCGCACGCCGCTAAAGCGCGCAACGTTGCAACGGATGCTGGAGATTTACGCGAGACGTTTTTCCGACCCGGATGGCCGTTTGCGCGCGACGTTCGAGATTGTCTGGCTGACCGGTTGGGCGCCGCATGAAAGTCAGCAGAAGCCGCTCAAGCCCGGCTCGGCGACGCAGCGTCTGGCCGATGCATTGAACGCGAGGGAAATCCCGGCGGGCGAAAAACCGGGTAATTAAGGGCTAGCGCAGCGCCGTCGACACGGCCTCCCACTTGGCCGTCACCGAGACGCCAAGGATCGAGATGGCACCGGCAATGGCGGCAGCAATGCCTGCGGCGATGATCGCATATTCGATCGCTGTCGCGCCGCTCTGGTCGCGCAGGAAGCGTCGAAGCTGGATCATCATCGTGCAGGGCATCGGCATCTCTTTCCCGCTCAGCGGATTGGTCTCAAAGTAGCGCCATCAGGTGAGACACCAGCGGCACGTCAGCTGGCGGCATCTCGTAGTCACGCAGCCTGTTCGGCTTCACCCAGGTCAGTTGCTGACCTTCCAATGCGGTGACGGTGCCTTGCCAGCGCCGGCAGATGAACAGTGGCATCAACAGATGAAAGTCAGGGTAGCTGTGGCTGGCGAAAGTCAGCGGCGCCAGACAGTCTTCTTTCACGTCGATATTCAGTTCTTCTTTCAGTTCACGGATCAGGCTCTGCTCGGGCTTCTCACCCGCTTCGATTTTGCCGCCTGGAAACTCCCACAACCCCGCCATGGCTTTGCCCGGCGGGCGTTGCGCCAGCAGGACACGGCCATCGGCATCGACCAGCGCGCAGGCAGCAACAAGGACGATTTTGACGCTGGTCGACTCCACGTGGAACTCTCGCAAGCGGGGGTTAAAACGCGGTCAACAAGGGCGAACAAGCCAGCCGGAGATGGATGCCGTTATGACCGGTAATCGCCGTTGATGGCGACGTATTCCTTGGTCAGGTCGCAGGTCAGGACGCGGTCGGTGCCCTTGCCCATGCCGAGCGCGACCTTGAGGAAGATTTCAGGTTTCTTCATCTCGTTGCTGACCTTGACCTCGTCGTAAGACGGATCGCGCATGCCCTTGTGCGCAACGCGGATGCCGGCAAACCATATCGAGAGTTTGTCGCGGTCGGCCGGCTCGCCGGCCTTGCCGACAGCCATGACGACGCGGCCCCAATTGGCGTCCTCGCCGGCGATGGCGGTTTTCACGAGCGGGGAGTTGGCGATCGACATGGCGATCTTGCGCGCTGAGGCTTTCGACACCGCGCCTTCCACGACGATCTCAACCAGCTTGCGTGCACCTTCGCCATCGCGCGCGACCTGCTCTGACAGATCGGCGAGCACGGCCTGAAGTGCCTTCTTGTAGGCCTTAAGGCGCGGGTCGCTGGCGCGGGTGATTTTCGGGCAGTCTTTGGCTTTGCCCGTGGCGAACATCATCAACGTGTCGGAGGTCGACGTGTCGCCGTCGATGGTGACGGCGTTGAAGGTGTCGGTGACACCGTCCTTGAGCAGTGCCTGCAGAGCCGCCGCGCTGATCGCGGCATCGGTGAAGATGAAGGACAGCATGGTCGCCATATCCGGGGCGATCATGCCGGCGCCTTTGGAGATGCCGTTGATGGTGACCTTGGCCTTGCCGATCTTGGCGGTGGCGGTGGCCACTTTCGGAAACGTATCGGTGGTCATGATCGCCTTGGCGGCGAGGGGGAAATCACCCGCCTTGGCCCGTTCGTTCAGGCTGCCCATGACGGGGACGAATTTGCTGGCGTCGAGCGGTTCGCCGATGACGCCGGTCGAGGCGAGGAAAATCTCATTCGTCTTGCAGCCGACGGCTTTCGCCGTGATGTCCGCGGTCAGCTTGGTCGAGGAGCGGCCGTTTTTGCCGGTGAAGGCATTGGCATTGCCGGAATTGACCACCAACGCGCGCGCCTTGCCGGATTTCAGATTCGCGCGGCACCACTCGACAGGTGCGGACGGGCACTTCGACTTGGTGAAGACGCCGGCGACCGTGGTGCCAGGCTCGAACAGCACCAGCAGCACGTCGGTGCGGTTCTTGTAGCGGATGCCGGCCTCGGCGGTCGCCAGACGCACGCCGGCGATTTCCGGCATGTCGGGCACGTTGGTGGGGGCGAGTGGCGAGATGGCGGTGCTCATCGGGCGGCTTCCAATGACGTGAGGGAGTGCATTGGGTACATAAGCAAAATGCCCGGCACAAGGCCGGGCATTTGTAGAATTCGTGACAGTCGGGAAGCTTACTTCGCCGGGGCCGGAGCCGCCGGGGCGCCCGGCATGGCCGGCGCTTCGACGGTGTAGTTCTTCACGATCTTGGCGTCGCCGCGCAGCTGGGTGACCAGGTCGGCCTGCGCCTTGCGGGCGACGAACTGTTCGATCTGCGGCTTCACTTCGTCGAAGGTCGGCTTCGGCTTGGTGCGCTTGTCTTCGGTCTTGATGACATGCCAGCCGAACTGGGTCTTCACCGGCGCCGAGACTTTGCCTTTGTCCTGGGCGAAAGCAACGGTCGCAAATTCCGGCACCATTTGTTCTTTGGTGAACCAACCGAGGTCGCCGCCGTTTTCCTTGCCCGACGGATCTTCTGTCAGTTCCTTGGCGATCTTCTGGAAGTCTTCGCCCTTGCCGAGGCGGACGATAACGGCCTTGGCCTTGTCTTCGGCTTCCTTGGCGGCCTTGTCGTCGCCGGCGGCGGCGCGGAACAGGATGTGGCGGGCGTGCGCTTCCTCTTCCGGCGGCAGCTTGCCGACGGCGTCGTCATAGACAGCCTTCATGGCGGCATCGGTCGAGGCGGTGGTCGCGACGTTGGCCAGCAGGCTCTCCATCAGCAGCTTCTTGCGGGCGAATTCCAGCTTGCGCTTGAAGGCGGCATCGTCGCCGAGCTTCTTGTCCTCGGCGGCCTTGGTGATCAGGATCATGTCGGCCGTGAACTGGACCAGATAGTCCTTCTTGGCGTCCGGCGACATTTGCGGAAGCTGGCCGGCTTCCTCTTCGGCGGCGGCCAGGTCGGACTGGCGGATTTCGGTGCCATTGACGGTGGCGACAACAGGGTTGTCCTGAGCGCGGACGGCGGGGACCGAAACGGTCAGCAATGCAATGGCGGTCAAAAGGCCGGGAAAAAAGCGGGTCATATGCAGTCCTTGGAAAGGGTGTGGTGCGCGTCTAAGGCGTACGAGGCACTTGTCACCCAACAATCAAGGCTTTGCAATGGCAGTGCGTTACCGGAACCTAACGACCGCGTTACAATTGGGACAGGCTGCCCGAAGGACGGTCTATCGGACAGGCTGAGGGCGGCAACAGGCCGCGGTTCAGGGCCCTTTGGCGGTTAAGACCATTTGCGGCCGCCAATTGACAATAAACAGGCCCCCTCCTATCTCTCCCGTAACCTTGGCTGGTGGCGCGGTTCGCGTCGAATTTGCCCGAAAAGAACCCATTTCCGGAGCCGCCGGAGGCTAAACCGGCCGCTGAGGCGTGTTAGAAGCGCCCGGCATACGACTTGGAGCTCCCCTGATGTTCGAAGGCTTCTTTAGCAAGCTGTTTGGTTCTGCCAATGACAGGCAGATCAAGGCCTATCGCCCGCGTGTCGAGGCGATCAACGCGCTCGAGCCGGAAGTGTCCGCGCTGTCCGACGAGGGCCTCAAGGCGCGTACCGCCGAGTTCAAGAAGCAGCTCGCTGAGGGCAAGACGCTCGACGATATCCTCGTGCCGGCCTTCGCCACGGTTCGCGAAGCTGCCAAGCGCACCATCGGGCAGCGCCACTTCGATGTGCAGCTGATCGGCGGCATGATCCTGCACGACGGCAAGATCTCCGAAATGAAGACCGGCGAAGGCAAGACCCTGGTCGCCACGCTCGCCGTCTATCTCAATGCGCTCGCTGGCAAGGGCGTGCATGTCGTCACTGTCAACGACTACCTCGCCAAGCGCGACGCCGAATGGATGAGCCAGATCTACGGCTTCCTCGGCTTGACCACTGGCAACATCGTGCACGGCCTCGACGACGCGCAGCGCAAGGACGCCTATGCCCGCGACGTCACTTACGCGACCAACAACGAACTCGGCTTCGACTATCTGCGCGACAACATGAAGTACCGCATGGAGGACATGGTCCAGCGCGGCCATTCCTACGCGATTGTCGACGAAGTCGATTCGATCCTGGTGGATGAGGCGCGCACGCCGCTGATCATCTCCGGTCCGCTCGACGACCGTTCGGAATTCTACAACACCATCGACAGCTACATTCCGGCGCTCGACAAGACCGACTACGAAGTCGACGAGAAGCAGCGCACCGTTTCGCTGACCGAAGCCGGCATGGAGAAGCTCGAGCAGCGCCTGCGCGCCGCCGACGAGCTCAAGGGCGAGTCGCTGTACGACGTCGAGAACGTCTCGGTCGTGCATCACGTCAACCAGGCACTCCGTGCGCATAAACTGTTCCAGCGTGACAAGGACTACATCGTGCGCAACGGCGAAGTCGTCATCATCGACGAATTCACCGGCCGCATGATGCCGGGCCGCCGCTATTCAGAAGGCCTGCATCAGGCGCTGGAAGCGAAAGAACACCAGCCGATCCAGCCGGAAAACCAGACGCTGGCCTCGATCACGTTCCAGAACTACTTCCGCATGTACGACAAGCTGTCGGGCATGACCGGCACGGCGCTGACCGAAGCCGACGAGTTCATGGACATCTACAAGCTCGAAGTCCTCGAAGTGCCGACCAACAATCCGCTGATCCGCAAGGACGACGATGACGAGGTCTATCGCACCAATATCGAGAAGTACCGCTCAATCATCACCCTGATCGAGGATTGCAAGAAGCGCGGCCAGCCGGTGCTGGTCGGCACGACCTCGATCGAGAAATCCGAGCAGCTTGCCGACATGCTGCGCGAGGCCGGCTGGCGGTCGCATGACTTCTCCGACCCGAAGGCCTTCGCCGCGCTTTATTCGGGCGACGACACCGCGACCAACAACAAGGATTTCGCGATCCTGAACGCGCGCTACCACGAGCAGGAAGCGTTCATCGTCAGCCAGGCCGGCGTGCCGGGCGCGGTGACGATCGCCACCAACATGGCGGGCCGCGGCACCGACATTCAACTCGGCGGCAATGCCGACATGCGCATCCGCCAGGAAATCACCGACATCGAGGATTGGGCCGAGCGCGAGCACAGCCCGCGCGCTGACGAAATCCGCGCGCAGATCCTGGTGCTGAAGCAGAAGGCGCTGGCCGCCGGCGGTCTCTACGTGCTCGGCACCGAGCGCCATGAAAGCCGCCGCATCGACAACCAGCTGCGCGGCCGCTCCGGCCGTCAGGGCGATCCGGGTCACTCCAAGTTTTTCCTGTCGCTCGAAGACGATCTGATGCGCATCTTCGGCTCGGACAAGCTGGACGGCATGCTGACCAAGCTCGGCCTCAAGGAAAACGAGGCCATCGTTCATCCCTGGATCAACAAGGCTTTGGAAAAGGCGCAGCAGAAGGTCGAAGCGCGCAATTTCGACATGCGCAAGAACGTGCTGAAATACGACGACGTCATGAACGACCAGCGCAAGGTCATCTTCGAGCAGCGCCTCGACCTGATGCGCGACGAAGCGGTCGACGAGACCGTGGCCGACATGCGTCATGCCGTGATCAACGATCTCGTTTCCAAGCACATCCCGGAAAAGGCCTATCCCGAGCAGTGGGACGTCGCCGGCCTCGACGAAGCCTTGCGCGAGACGCTGACATTGTCGCTTCCGGTCCAGGAATGGGCCAAGGAAGAGGGCATTGCCGACGAGGAAGTGCGCGAGCGCATCGAGCGCCGCGCCGACGAGTTCATGGCGGGCAAGGTGGCCAAGTGGGGCCCCGAGACCATGCGCTATGTCGAGAAGTCGATCCTGCTGCAGTCGCTCGATCATCTGTGGCGCGAGCATCTCGTCATGCTCGAGCATCTGCGCCAGGTCGTCGGCCTGCGCGGCTATGGCCAGCGCGATCCGCTGAACGAGTACAAGGCCGAAGCCTTCAGCCTTTTCGAGGCCATGGTGTCGAACCTGCGTGAGGTTGTCACCGGCCAGCTCATGCGCGTCGAGATCGTGCCGCCGCCGATGGAAGAGAGCCAGTTGCCGTTCATGGAGGCGAGCCACGTCAACCCGACGACGGGCGACGAGGAAATGCCGCAGGGCGCGCTGACGGCGACGTCCATGCAGATGGGCGACACTGTCGTTGCCGCGGCCGACCGCAATCCGAACGACCCGACGACATGGGGCAAGGTTGGCCGCAACGAGGAATGCCCGTGCGGCTCAGGCAAGAAGTTCAAGCATTGCCATGGACGGTTTGTCTAAAAAAACTAGCAACAAATTGTGCTTCGCGAGCAATAGTATGCCGTATTCGGCAATCGCTCTATTGAGCTCGCATTGAGGGTATTTTGATCTTTCATTTTACTTAAGGTTGTGAAAACATGCGGACCTAGATTTTTCTAGGGAGGTGCTCGTGAACGAGTTTGTCAGGTTCAAGGGATTTATTTGCGTTCTCACGTTCTTCAGCATCTTTGCGGATGCGCAGGGTGCGGCGGAAGCTCAGACAAAGATCGAACCGCAAATATTGAAGAGCTTAAATAAGGCTTCCCGCGTTCGGGTGATTATTCAAACAAGGCCGGACGCCTCGCTAATTGGCGGAGGTAGTTCAAGTGCATCTCCTGCAGCTTACGTCACTGCAATATTGGGCAGCGGAGCGTCTAAGATTGCGCGGATAGGCGGTCTTCTGGCGGTGAGTGCTGAAGTGACGCGTGGTGCAGTCGATCAATTAGGCGAAGATCCAAATGTAGTTCGGGTAACCCAAGATGTTGCCGTTCCGCCTGCACTGATGGACTCCGTTGAGATCGTGGGCGCGGGTGCGCATCATCGCGCCGGCCACAAAGGCGCTCAGACCGCAGTAGCTGTTCTCGATACGGGTATCAACGATCAGCATCCAGCATTAAGCGGGGCGATTACCGCGCAAGCTTGTTTTTCATCGATTTCCGAAAATCCCAAATCAACAACGCTTTGTCCCAACGGACACGATGTGTCTTTGCTCTCAAATGCCGCTTCCGGTTGCGTTGGCGAGTTAGGCTGTGAACATGGCACCCACGTTGCGGGAATAATTGCAGGGAGACTCGCAACCTTCGACAACCGACAATTTACAGGAATTGCCCCAGGTGCAAACATTGTTGCTATTCAAGTATTCAGCCTAGTCGAAGACGACGCATGTGCACCGCAAAACAAATGTTTGTTAAGTTTTACTTCCGATCAACTTAGGGCGCTGGATTGGGTTTATAGGCATAGAGCGACCTACAAAATTGCCGCTGTGAATATGAGCCTTGGCGGAGGCTTCTTCGAAGAGCCCTGCGATCTAACCTCGCCATTGACCGAATATATTGAGCGATTGAAGGCCAAGGGCATACCGACGGTTATTGCAGCGGGCAACAGCCGATACTACGAAGCGATTTCTGAGCCGGCTTGCATATCTCACGCCGTGGCCGTGTCTGCGTTGAACAAGAGTGGTAGTCTCGATACGAGTTATACGAATGTTTCAAAGTATGTCCGTTTTGCTGCGCCCGGTACAGCCATCGTCTCTGCAGTCAGTGGAACAGGATTTGCAGCACTGAATGGTACTTCGATGGCTGCACCTCATGTGGCGGGAGCATTCGCTTTGTTGAGACAAGAGTTTCCAAATGAGTCTCTGAAGGTCTTGGAACGAAAGCTCCAACGCGAGAGTAAAGTCGTTATCGATCCAAGAACTGATACTAAAGTGA
Source organism: Pseudolabrys sp. (assembly GCA_030655215.1). Taxonomy (GTDB): domain Bacteria; phylum Pseudomonadota; class Alphaproteobacteria; order Rhizobiales; family Xanthobacteraceae; genus Pseudolabrys. Next base: position 211,201 of record JAURVZ010000086.1, read on the forward strand.
ACATCTTGCAGCTCAGTTCGCCTACTGAGGCTGTTAGCAGCACCGGTAGCAGCGAGATCGTGGTCGGTCCGAGTGCGATTGGGAGCTTAGTTGCGCAAGGAAGTTTAATTGTTCTGCCGGCCCGGCCCGGCGCGGACGTGAAAGGGGAGATACAAAGCCAGTGCCAGTCAGAAAGCGAGACACGGTGTCAGATCAAGCAAATTAGTCCGGATGCTTGGAAGGTTGATGTTCAGAGCACATCTAACGATACTCGGAAGGCAGCAGCTGGAACTAGCCAGACAATTGAGAAGTTGAAATCGATCGAAAGCTTAAAGAGTTTCGATAACCGATTATCAAAGCCGCTTCCTCTTCTAGAGTCTTCCGAAAGAAAATGACCCTTTGAAGGGACTGCAGCCAACACTGCGATCTAGCAAGTAGAGATTTGTGAACCTGTGCGAGGGTGGGTAAGTACGAATCAGCCACCGCCTTGCTATCGTCAAACTAAAATATTAGTTTCCCGCGCTCGGCCGGACCCCGGCGCGCGGAAAACATTGACGATGAATGCCCTGATCGATCAATCGCAGCGTTGGGAATTCGACCGGCGGCTGCCGCTGGCCCAGCAGGTCTATGAGGATCTGCGCCGCCGCATCCTGTCGCTGGAATTGCCGCTGGATCGTCCGCTGTCGCGCATCGAGCTGTCGCAGCATTATCAGATCAGCCAGACGCCGCTGCGCGAGGCGTTGCAGAAGCTCGGCGAGGAGGGGCTTGTCGCGACCTATCCGCAATC